>NZ_QLKQ01000081.1 GCF_003349955.1 Azospirillum brasilense | reverse complement strand
GGTTGGTGGCGATTTTTGCCGGAGGCCCGGGGTGGGGGCAGGGACGAGAACGGGTCTTCTACCCGTCCAGCGCCACCGCCTCCAGCGCGGACAGGTCGCAGACGAAGACGTTCGGCGCCTGCTCGACCACCAGGCCCGCGCGCTTGAACTCGGCGACGGTGCGGCTGGCCGTCTCCATGCCGACGCCGAGCATGGCGCCCAGATCCTCGCGGCCCGACAGCAGGACCGGCTCGTTCGGGGCATCGGCGGCGAGCTTCAGGAACAGCCGGGCCAGCCGCCGCCGGGCGCTGCCGGTGGACAGCTCGGTCAGCCACTCGTCGGCCTGATGCAGGGACTGGTACCAGCGCTCCATCAGGCGGGCGTGCAGGCGCGGCGTCTCCTTGCTCAGCCGCTCGACCACGGCCCGCGGCAGGCGGCAGGTTTCGGCCTCCTGAAGCACGACGGCGGTGTGCTCGTAGGGCTTGCCGACCAGCACCTCCAGCCCGGCCACGGCGCCCCGGCGGAGCAGCCGGACGATGCGCTGCGTGCCGTCGGGGAGGAACTGGACCAGCTTCACCAGCCCGCTGCGGATCGTGTAGAGGGAACCGCCCTCGTCCCCGGCGCTGTAGAGCGTGGCGCCGGGCTGGAAGCGCAGCTCGTCGATGGGGATGTGGATCAGGTCGAAATCCTGGTCGCGCAGGTCGCCGAACAGGACGAGGTCCCGGATGGCGCAGCTGCTGCAGCGCGCGGCGCCCAGCCGCGCGGCGTCGATTCCATTCCGATGCACCCCTGCCCGCCTTCCGTCCGCCGGACCCGTTCCGGTTCCGCCCGAAGCTCCGGAGCGGATTTTACGCGATCCGGTCGAAAAGTTCCAACCGCGTGGATCCGTCCCGGGCGATATCCCGTATCGTGTCCTACCCCCTCTTCCCAAGTTGCGCGCAGCGAAAGGCAATCCATATGACCAATCGCTTATGCCCTTGTTCTGAAGTGGTATTGTCTCAGCCCCCTACCGTTGATAACCAAAGAGATGCCCGCCCCGTCAAACATTCGACATTATCTGAAATCATCGAATAGACCGGACGGCGAGCAGGGCATTAAGGAGCGACCTATTGGATTGTCTTTGTTTTCGGAGTGAACGCTGCGGCGAGGATCAGCGCCATGACCGTTGGTGATTTGGACCTCGACGCCTGCAGCCGGGAACCGATCCATCGCCCCGGCAGCATCCAGCCCCACGGCATGCTGTTGGCCTTCTCCGGAAGCGACGCCGGCGACACCCTGATCCAAGCCAGCGCCAACGCCGCGCCGGCGCTGTCCCTGCCGCTGGCGCAGGCGTTGGGTCAGCCGTTGGAACGGGCGCTGCACCCGCGGATCGCCACCGCCGTCCGCTCCTTCCTCGCCGCCGGTCCGGTTCCCTCCCGCCCGGTGCCGGTCGCCGTGACCGAACTGCCCGGTGCCGGCCGTCACCAGCTGCTTGCCCACACCGTCGGTGACGCGGCGGGCGGCAGCGTGGTGATCCTGGAGCTGGAACGGCTGGACGGGCTGGAGACCGACCTCCTCGACCACGTCTATCCGCGCATGCGCGAGGCGCTGGAGCGGCTGGACGCGCTGAACGCGCCGACGGACCTTCTGAGCTGCGCCGCGCAGGAGGTCCGCGCGCTGACCGGCTTCGACCGCGTGCTGATCTACCGCTTCGACGCCGACTGGCACGGCACGGTGGTGGCGGAGGACGGGAACGGGCGGCTGCCCTCCTATATGGACCTGCGCTTTCCCGCCTCCGACATCCCCACCCAGGCGCGCGAGCTGTACCGGCTGAACCGCCAGCGGCTGATCCCCGACGCCGGCTACACCCCGGTGCCGCTGGTCGCGCCGCCGTCGGCCGCCGCCGGGACACCGCCGCTCGATCTCAGCTTTTCCGTCCTGCGCAGCGTGTCGCCGGTGCATGTGCAATACATGCGGAACATGGAAACCGCCTCCTCCATGTCGGTGTCGATCCTGCTGCATGGGGCGCTGTGGGGGCTGGTCTCCTGCCATCACCACGCGCCGAAGGCGGTGTCCTACGCCGTCCGCTCGGCCTGCGACCTGATCGCCCAGATCCTGTCGGTGCGCATCGCCGCGGTGGAGGACCGGCGCGACGCCGAGCACCGCATCGCCTTGCAGGGCATCCAGGCGCGGCTGCTCGCCGCCATGGCCCAGACCGACCCCTTCATCGCCGGGCTGACCGAGCATCCCGACGACCTGCTGCGCTTCGCCAACGCCAGCGGCGCCGCCGTCGTCTTCGAGCGGCGCTGCACGCTGGTCGGCGACACCCCGACGGAGGAGCAGGTGCGCGGCCTCGTCGACTGGCTGGCCGCCCAGGGCGAGCCGGAGCAGTTCGAGACGGACAGCCTGCCCGCCCTCTACCCGCCCGCGGCGGGCTTCGAAGGCAAGGCGGCTGGGCTGCTGGCCATCGCCGTGTCGAAGCTGCACGCCAGCTACGTTCTGTGGTTCCGGCCCGAGGTGGTGCGCACCGTCCGCTGGGGCGGCGACCCGCGCAAACCGCTCGACCGCGACGGGCGGGGTCTCAGCCCGCGCGCCTCCTTCGAGACCTGGAAGGAGACGGTGCGCCACCGCGCGCTGCCCTGGACCGCGGCCGAGCGCGACACCGCCGCGGCGCTGCGCCACGCCGTCATCGGCATCGTCCTGCGCAAGGCGGAGGAGCTGGCCGCCCTGTCGCGGGAGCTGGCGCGCTCCAACAAGGAGTTGGAGTCCTTCTCCTACTCGGTCTCCCACGACCTGCGCGCTCCGTTCCGCCACATCGTCGGCTACGCCGAGCTGTTGCAGGAGCTGGAGGCGGACCGGTTGAGCGACACCGGAAAGCGCTATCTGAACGTCATCGTGGACGCGGCCAACAGCGCCGGCACGCTGGTGGACAATCTGCTGCACTTCTCGCAGATGGGGCGCAGCGAGCTGACCCCCGTCTCCATGGACATGAACGCCCTGGTGGCGGAGGTGCGGGAGACGCTGGCCCCCGACACCGCCGGGCGGGCCATCGAGTGGGACATCGCCCCGCTGCCCACGGTGCGCGGCGATCCCGTGATGATTCGGCTGGTTCTGCAAAATCTTTTGTCGAACGCCATCAAATATTCCCGCGACCGGGAACCGGCGCGCATCGCCGTGGGTTGCGAAGACCGGCCCACCGAAACCCTCTTCTTCGTCAGGGACAACGGGGTCGGCTTCAATCAGGCTTACGAGAAGAAGCTGTTCGGAGTCTTTCAACGGCTGCACCGCAACGAGGAGTTCGAAGGCATCGGCATCGGTCTGGCCAACGTGCGCCGCGCCGTGGACCGCCATGGCGGACGGACCTGGGCCGACGGACGGCTCGACAAGGGGGCCATCTTCTACTTCACGCTGCCGAAGGCCGGGGCGGCGAAACCCGATCTGCGAGACTTCGATGAGTGACCTGAAACCCATCCTGCTGGTCGAAGACAACCCGCGGGATCTGGAGCTGACCCTGGCGGCGCTGGAGAAATGCCAGCTCGCCAACGATGTGATCGTCGCCCGCGACGGCGAGGAGGCTCTGGGCATGCTGACCCGGCGCGACCCGGAGACGGGCAAGCCGACCCAGCTTCCCGCCGTCGTCCTGCTCGACCTCAAGCTGCCGAAGATCGACGGGCTGGAGGTGCTGGAGCGGGTGAAGAACGACCCCGAGACCCGGCATGTCCCCATCGTGATGCTCACCGCGTCGCGCGAGGAAAGCGACCTCGTGCGCAGCTACAAGCTGGGGGTGAACGCCTTCGTGGTGAAGCCGGTGGACTTCAAGGCCTTCTTCCAGGCGATCCGCGACCTGGGCGCCTTCTGGGCGATCCTGAACGAACCTCCGGTCGGCTGCGCCCGCCGTCCGGCGGGAACCCCGCCCACGGGAAAAGGCGTCTGAAGGAATGCCCTCGGGAATGCCCTCCGTGGTGACCATCCTGCATCTGGAAGACAGCCCGCTCGACTGCGAACTGGCCTGCGCACGCCTGCGGAAGGCGGGAATCGCCTGCGACGTGACCCGCGTGGACACCCGCGCGGCCTTCGAGGCGGCGCTGGTCGGGGCGGCGGCAGACGGGCGGCGCTTCGACCTGATCCTGGCCGACTTCTCGCTGCCCGACTTCGACGGGCTGGAGGCGCTGGGCATCGCCAAGGCCCGCGCTCCGGAAACCCCCTTCCTGTTCCTGTCGGGCCGCATGGGGGAGGAGACGGCGGTGTCGGCGCTGAAGATGGGGGCGCGCGACTATGTGCTGAAGCAGCGGCTGGCCCATCTGCCCGCCGCGGTGGAGCGGGCGGTGGTCGAGGCCCGCACCCTGGCCGAGCGGCGGCTGGCCGAGGAGAATCTGCGCCGGTTGCGGCAGGCCATCGACGATATCCGCGATTACGCCATCGTCACGCTGGACCTGGAGGGCCGCATCACCTCGTGGAACGAGGGCAGCCGCCGCCTGTTCGGCCACAGCGAGGAGGAGGCGCTCGGCCGCCCGCTGTCCCTGCTCTTCGCGCCGGAGGAGCGCTGCGCGGAGAACATCCGCGGCCTGCTGGCCGGGGTGGCGGAGAAGGAGCGCTGCGAGGTCGAATGGACCCACGCCGCGCGCGACGGGCGGCGTTTCTTCGGCTCCACCGTGCTGACCGTGGCGCGCGACCCCACCGGCGCGCCGGCCGCCTATTCGGTGGTGGTGCGCGACATCACCGACCGGCGCGCCTCGGAGATCGCGCTGCGCGACAGCGAGGCCAAGTTCCGCGCCATCGCGGAAAGCATGCCGCAGCTCGTCTGGTCGGCCCCGCCGGACGGCCTCCCCGATTATTACAACCTGCATTGGTTCGCCTACACCGGAACCCGGCCGGAGGCGATGACCGGCGCCGCCTGGATGGAGGTGGTCCATCCCGACGACCGGGCGCGAACCGCCGCCCTGTGGACCGCCGCGGTGCGGTCGGGCGATTTCTACGAGGTCGAGTACCGGCTGCGCGAGGCCGGGGGGCGGTACCGCTGGTTCCTCGGGCGGGCGGTGCCGCTGCGCGAGGGCGACGGGCGGATCACCCGCTGGTTCGGCACCTGCACCGACATCGACGACGCGGTGAAGGCCCGCGCCGCCCAGGCCGACGCCCGCGAGGATCTGGAAAGGCAGGTGGCCGAGCGCACGGCGGAACTGGTGGCCGCCAACCGCCGCCTGCTGGGCGAGGTGGCGGAGCGGCAGCGCGCCCAGGCCGACCTCAGCGCGCTCTACACCAAGACGCCGGTGCCGCTGCACTCCCTGGACGCCGAGGGCAGGCTGCTGAGCGTCAGCGACCGCTGGCTGGAGTTCATGGGTTACGAGAGCCGGGGCCAGGTGCTCGGCCGCAACATCACGGAGTTCATGCCGCCCGATGTCGCGCGGGAGCATCGGGAGCACCGCTGGCCGGAGTTGCTGCGTCTCGGCGCGTTCCAGGACATACCCTACCGGCTGGTCAAACGGTCGGGGGAGATCGCCGACGTTCTGGTCTCCGCCCGGATCGAGCGCGACGGGTGGGGGAGCTTCCTGCGCACCATGGCCGCCGTGGTCGACGTGTCCGCCCGCCTGCGCGCCGAGGCGGAGCGCGAGCGGGCCGAGGAGGCCCTGCGCCACTCTCAGAAGATGGACGCGCTGGGCCAGCTCACCGGCGGCATCGCCCACGACTTCAACAACCTGCTGACGGCGATTTCCGGCAATCTGGACCTGCTGCTGTCCCGGCTGGACACGGCGGAGCGGGCGGATCTGCGCGACTACGCCGGCCACGCCAAGGTCGGGGCGACCCGCGCCGCCGGGCTGACGCAACGCCTCCTCGCCTTCGCCCGGCGGCAGCCGCTGCGCCCCGACGCGACGGAACCCTGTGTGCTGGTCCAGGGGATGGAGGACCTGCTGCGCCGCACGGTGGGCGAGCAGGTGTCCATCGCGACGGATTGCCCGCCGGACGCTTGGGCGGCCTGGTGCGATTCCAACCAGCTGGAGATCGCCCTGCTGAATCTGGTGGTGAACGCCCGCGACGCCATGCCGGACGGCGGGCTCATCACCATCACCGCGGCCAACGCCCATCTGACGGCGGCCGACGTGGCGGGCGATGCCTCCGGCGCGGCACCCGGCGATTATGTGGTCCTGACCGTCGCCGACACCGGCATGGGGATGCCGCCCGACATCATCAAGCGCGCCTTCGATCCCTTCTTCACCACCAAGCCGATCGGGCAGGGGACCGGGCTGGGCCTGTCGCAGGTCTATGGCTTCGTCAGCCAGTCGCACGGGCTGGTGCGCATCGACAGCGAGGCCGGGCGGGGCACCGCCGTTCGCCTCTACCTGCCGCGCTGCGACGGGGAGGAGGGCGCCGGTCTTCCGCCGGGGGCCGCCGCCGCGCCCGCCGCCGACGCGGCGGTGGATGGGGTCGCGGACAACACCGCCGGAACCGTTCTGCTGGTGGAGGACGAGGCGCTGGTCCGCATGGTCGCGGTTCAGGCGTTGGAGGACGCCGGTCTGGACGTGGTCGAGGCGTCGGACGGCACGGAGGCGCTGGAGTTGCTGGACGGCGGATTGCGCGCCGATCTGGTGGTGACCGACGTCGGGCTTCCCGGCATGAACGGGCGGCAACTGGCCGAGGCGGTGCATGAGCGGCGACCCGAATTGGGCGTGCTGTTCATGACCGGCTACGCCTACGACGCGACGCTCGGCACCGGCATCCTGGAGCCGGGCTGCGAGGTGCTCCAGAAGCCCTTCGAGACGACGGCCCTGGTCGCCCGCGTCACCGGTATGCTGGCCCACACGCGGGGCGGTGGCAATGCCGGCGGGGGCGGCGGCGGGGGCGCCCTGCGTGAATCTGTCCCGGAACGCCACTGCGATTGATGCGTTATTCTCCTCCAAGGACGAGTCCGGCCCCGCGCACGGACTCCGCGCGGGGGGAGGACGGGCGATGCTTCAGGTCTCCGAATCGCAGGTGCGCCTTGGGCTCTCGGCCCCGGACAAGACGGAGGCCATCCGCATCGCCGGGCGGGCGATGGTCGACAGCGGCCTGATCGACCCCGGCTACATCGACAGCATGCTGGGCCGCGAGGCGGTGTCCGGCACCTATCTCGGCAGCGGCATCGCCATCCCGCACGGGCTTCCCGAGGCGCGCGATCTGGTGCGGCGGACCGGCGTGGTGGTCGTCCAGTTTCCGCAGGGCGTCGATTGGGGCGGCGGGGAGCCGGCGCGGCTGGTCGTCGGCATCGCCGCCAAGTCGGACGAGCACATCGCCGTCCTGCAACGGCTGACCGGCGTGCTGGGTGATCCCGCGGAGGCCGCGCGGTTGGGCAATACGAGCGACCCGCGCGCCATCATGGCCGTGCTGAACGGCGAGGCGCCCGCCGCGCCCGTGAGCGAGCCGGTCGCGGTTCCCATCGAGGGGGACAGCATGGCGGTCACCGCCCCGTCGCCCCACGGGCTGCACGCCCGCCCGGCGACGGCGCTGGTCGAGGTCGCCAAACGCTTCCGCGCCGAGATCGCCGTCCGGCACGGCAGCACCACCGCCAACGCCAAGAGCCTGATTTCCCTGCTGCGGCTTGGCGCGTCCGGTGGCCAGCCGCTGACCGTCACCGCATCGGGCGAGGACGCGGCGGCCGCGCTCCAGGCCATCCGCGCCGCCTTCGAGGCGGGACTGGACGAGCCTGTTGCTGCGGCGACGCCCGCGGAGGAACCGGCACCACGGGTCTCGCCGGCCGATCTCGACTATGACGGGCGGGTGATCGCCGGCATTTCCGCCTCGCCCGGCGTCTCCACCGGCCCGGTCTGGAAGTTCCAGCGCGAGGAGCTGACGGTCGCCGAGACCGCCCCCGATCCTCAGGCCGAGCACCGCCGGCTCGACCAGGCGCTCGCCGCCGCCGCCGCCGACCTGCGCAACCTGCATGAGGAATTCTGGAAGAAGGCCGGCGCCGCCAAGGCGGCCATCTTCAAGGCGCATCAGGAGCTTCTCGACGACCCCGAAATGGTCGCCGAGGCCCACGCCCTGATCGACGGGGGAAAGAGCGCCGGCTGGGCGTGGCGCGCGGTCTACGAGGAACGCGCCGGCACGCTGGCCCAGCTCGCCGACCCGCTGCTCGCCGGGCGGGCCGCCGACCTCAGCGACGTCGGGCGCCGCGTGCTGCGTCTGCTGGCGGTGGTGACGGAGAGCGTGGCGGCCCTGCCGGACCATCCCGTCATCCTGCTCGCCGAGGATCTGGAGCCGTCCGACACGGCGAAGCTCGACCCGGCCAGGGTGCTGGGGCTGTGCACGGCGGGGGGCGGCGCCACCTCCCACACGGCGATCATCGCGCGCTCGCTGGACATTCCCGCGGTGGTCGCCGCCGGGCCGTCGGTGCTGGACCTGGAGAACGGGCGGGCGGCGATCCTCGACGGCGACGGCGGGGTGCTGGTCGCCGACCCCAGCGAGCGCGACCGCGGTCGCGCCGCCGAGGCCCGAATCAAGGTGGGCGAGCGGCGCGAGGCCGAACGGCTCGACCGCTACAAGCCGGCCATCACCACGGACGGACGGCGCGTCGAGGTCGCCGCCAACATCTCCGACCCGGCGGAGGCGGTGCAGGCCGTGGAGGCGGGCGGCGAGGGCGTCGGGCTGATGCGCACGGAGTTCCTGTTCCTCCAGCGCGACCTGCCGCCGGACGAGGAGGAGCAGTTCGCCGCCTACCGGACCATGGTGCGGGCGATGAACGGGCTGCCGATCATTCTGCGCACGCTGGACATCGGCGGCGACAAGACCGTTCCCTATCTGCGCATGCCGGCGGAGGGCAACCCCTTCCTGGGCGTGCGCGGCATCCGCCTGTGCTTCGAGCGGGAGGACCTGTTCCGCACCCAGCTCCGCGCCATGCTGCGCGCGTCCGCCGAGGGGCCGGTGCGCATCATGTACCCGATGATCGCCGCCCCGGCGGAGCTGGAACGGGCCAAGGCGATCACCGAGGCGGTGCGGCGGGAGCTGGACGTGCCGCCGGTGGAGCTCGGCATCATGATCGAGGTGCCGTCCGCCGTGATGATGGCCGACCGGCTGGCGCGGGAAGTGTCCTTCTTCTCCATCGGCACCAACGACCTGACCCAATATGTGCTGGCGATGGACCGGCTGCACCCGGTGCTGGCCCCGCAGGCCGACGGGCTGCACCCCGCCGTGCTGCGCATGGTGGAGCGGACGGTGGACGCCGCCCGCCGCGCCGGAATCTGGGTCGGCGCCTGCGGCGGCGTGGCTGGCGATCCGGCGGGGGCGGTGCTGCTGTCCGGGCTGGGCGTCGCCGAGCTGAGCGTGGCCATTCCCGCCGTTCCCTCCGTCAAGGCGCGGCTGCGCGCCATCGCCATGGCCGACGCCGAGCGCGCCGCCCGCGAGGCGCTGGACTGCGCCGACGCGGCGGAGGTTCGGGCGCTGGTCCGTCACCGTTTCGCCGACACCGGAGGCGTATCATGAGCGCACCGTCCACCCCACGCCCCGGCGTCGTCACCGTGACGCTGAACGCCGCCATCGACCAGACGCTCGACGTGCCGGGGTTCGCCGCCGGAGCGGTCAACCGGGCGGTCGCCGAGACGCGGACGGCCGGCGGCAAGGGCATCAACGTCGCCGCCTTTCTGTCTGGCGCCACCACACCCGTCACCGCCACCGGCTTCCTCGGCGAGGAGAACACCGCCGTGTTCGACGCGCTGTTCCGCCGCCGTGGCATCCGCGACCGCTGCCTGCGCCTGCCGGGCCGCAGCCGGGTGAACATCAAGCTGGTGGACCGCGAGGGGCGCTCCGTCACCGACATCAACCTGCCGGGCCTGCATGTTCCGGCGGAGAGCTGGCGCGGGCTGCTGACCGTGGTGGACGACCTCGCCATCATCAACCGGACCTTCGTCCTGTCGGGCAGCGTCCCGGCGGGCGTTCCGGACACCGCCTACGCCGAGATGGTCACGGCCCTGCACCGGCGCGGCGCCTTCGTGGTGGTGGACGCCAGCGGTCCGCCGCTGCGCCACGCCGTGGCCGCCCGCCCCGACATGGTGAAGCCGAACGCGGCGGAGCTGGCCGAGCTGCTGGGCCGCCCGCTGAAGGACCGGGCCGAGGTGGTGCGCGCGGCGCGCGAGCTGTCGGAGTCTGGCATCGCGCTCGTCGTCGTGTCGCTGGGCGCCGAGGGCGCCGTCTTCGTGGAGGGCGGCCGTGCCCTGCTCGCCGTGCCGCCGTCCGTCGAGGTGGCCAGCACGGTCGGCGCCGGGGACGCCATGGTGGCCGGAGTCGTCGCCGCCCGGCTGGAGGGGCTGGGGCTGGAGGACTGCGCGCGGCGCGGCACCGCCTTCGCCGCCGGCACGCTGTCCCGCCTCGGCCCCGAACTGCCGCCGCCTGAGCGGCTTGCCGAGCTGATGCGGGCCGTTCGAACAGAAGAGCTGTAAAGGTTTCAGCGCCGGAGGGATCGCGATGGCAAAGCTCGTGGCTGTGACCGCCTGCCCGACGGGGATCGCCCACACCGTCATGGCGGCCGAGGCGCTGCGCCGCACCGCCGCGCTGATGGGCCACGCCATTGCGGTGGAGACCCAGGGGTCGAACGGCGTGCAGACTCCGCTCTCCGCCGCCGACATCGCGGCGGCCGACGCGGTGATCCTGGCCACGGACATCGCCGTGGACGATTCCCGCTTCGCCGGCAAGCCGATCCTGCGCACCTCGACCGCCGCCGCGATCCGCGACACCAAATCGGTGATCGGCAACGCTCTGGGCCATGCTCCCGGCGCGCAACCCGAAACCGCCGCTCCGCAGCCCACCCCAAAACCGACACCGACCGCGGTGCGCAGCCCCGGCCTGCTGGTCGCCATCACCGCCTGTCCGACCGGCATCGCCCACACCTTCATGGCGGCCGAGGCGCTGAAGCAGGCCGCCCAGGCCAAGGGCTACCGCATCAAGGTCGAGACGCAGGGCTCGGTCGGCGCGAAGAACGCCCTGACGGAGGAGGAAATCGCCGAGGCCGAGGCCGTCATCATCGGTGCCGACACCCACGTCGCCACCGACCGCTTCGCCGGCAAGCGCCTGCTCAAGACCTCGGTGGGGGAGGCGCTGAAGCAGCCCGCCCGCGTGATCGACGAGGCGCTCGCCCTGCCGGCTCCGACCTCGACAGGGGGCGCCGCGACGGGGAGCGCCGCCGCACCCGCTTACGCCGACGCGGTGTCGGGCGCCAAGGCGCGTCCGAAGGAGGTGCCGTCCGGCCCGTACAAGCATCTGCTGACCGGCGTGTCCTTCATGCTGCCGCTCGTGGTGGCGGGCGGCCTGATCATCGCCCTCTCCTTCGTCTTCGGCATCGAGGCCTTCAAGGAGCCGGGGACCCTGCCGGCGGCGCTGATGCAGATCGGCGGGGAGGCGGCCTTCGGGCTGATGGTGCCGGTGCTGGCCGGCTACATCGCCTATTCGATCGCCGACCGGCCCGGCCTTGCCCCCGGATTCATCGGCGGCATGCTGGCCGCCAAGATCGGGGCCGGCTTCCTCGGCGGCATCGTGGCGGGCTTTCTGGCCGGCTACATCGCCCGCTGGCTGCGCGACACCATCCGGCTGCCGCAAAATCTGGAGGGGCTGAAGCCGGTGCTGATCATCCCGCTCCTCGGCACGCTGGCGGTCGGTCTGCTGATGATCTACGTCATCGGCACGCCGGTCGCCGCGATCATGAACGGGCTGACCGCCTTCCTCCAGGGCATGACCGGCGCCAACGCGGTGGCGCTCGGCGCGCTGCTCGGCGCCATGATGGCGCTGGACATGGGCGGTCCGGTCAACAAGGCGGCCTACACCTTCGCGGTCGGGCTGCTGGCGTCCAGCACCTACACGCCGATGGCCGCGGTTATGGCGGCCGGCATGACGCCGCCGCTCGGGCTGGCGCTCGCCACCATGGTCGTGCCCAGCCGCTTCACGATGCAGGAGCGCGAGGCGGGCAAGGCCGCCGGCGTGCTCGGCCTCGCCTTCATCACGGAAGGGGCGATTCCCTTCGCGGCCAAGGACCCGCTGCGCGTCATCCCCGCGGCGATGGCCGGATCGGCGGTGGCCGGCGCCCTGTCGATGTGGTTCGGCTGCGGCCTGCGGGCGCCACACGGCGGCGTCTTCGTGCTGGCGATTCCCAACGCGGTGGCGCCGCTCGGCCCCTATGTTCTGGCCATCGTCGCCGGGACCATCGTCACGACGCTCGGCCTGATGATCCTGAAGCGCCGCATCGAGGCGGACCCGACCGCGGCGCCGACGCTCGGCAGCGCCGCGCCGACCCCGACCAGCCCCGCGCCCAGCGGGGCAGGGCGCTGAGAGGGCGGGACCGTCACAGCCGCTGATTGCCGGCTCTACCGCAAATTAGTTTTAATTTTCGCCAAAATTGAAAGAACTCGACAACTCCAGAGTGCTATCGCTAGCTTTGCGTTGTTCCGCTGTCGGTCTGTTCCGCAGTCCCCTGGAGGAACGGCAGCCGGCGGAGCGTGATGAGGATCTCGTATCGCATAGCGACGGTGGGTGGAATCCCGGTGGTCATCGCGGCGCTGATCGCGGTGTCGGCCTGGATCCTGCTGGAGCGCGCCGGCCGCTCGCGCGAGGCGGCGGTCCTGGCCGGCACCGTCTACCGCGAGATGATCGCCGCCACCGCGGCCCGCAACGACTTCATCCACTCCGCCCCCGAAGGCCGCCTTCCCCACGAGGTCACCTTCCGCCGCGCCACCCACGGCGCGCGGGAGGCGCTGGACGCGCTGGGCGGGCTGGCGGCCCAGGGCATCCAGGCCGACGCCGTGGAGACCGCCCGCCGCGCGTCCGACCGTCACGCCGCCCGGCTGGAGGAGCTGGTCGACGCCATCGCCTTCAGCGACGCCCGCGCCCGCGGCATGGCGGAGCAGGAGGCGCGGCTGCTCGCTCTGGCCGAACAGGCGCGCCAGCGGCAGCACGCCGTCAACGCGGCGCTCGTCGCCTCCCTGGCCGAGACCGACCGGCGGATGCGCGCCGGCCGCGTCCTTGTGGACGGCCTGCACCGGTTGCGGGAAGCGATTCTGAACGCCCGGCTGGCCGCGAAGGACGGGGCCGCCAGCGTCCAGCCACCCGACTCGCCACCCGGTGCAGCGGTCCGGTCCGGTGCCCTGGCCTTCTGGCTGGACCGGGTGGAGGAAGCCGCCGGGGGTCTTGCCGCGTCGCTCGCCACCGACCCCGTCCACGGAACGGCCCTGGCCGAGCTGACCCGGTTGCTGGCCGAACGGCTGGACCGGACGACGCTCCCGGACCTGGGGCCTCGCTACGACGCGCTCGCCGAGCGGGTGCTGAAAGCCGCCGACACCGGCTACAGCGCCGTCCAGGACGAGGTGGCGGAGCTTTTGCATCAGGCCGTGTCGGCCCACGCCATGGAGCAGGAGACCCAGACGCTCGCCATGACCGCCCTGACCCTCAGCGGGCGGACCCTGCGGGCGTTGGAGCGGCGCGACCCCCGCAGCCTGCGCGACGTCGCCACCGACAGCGGGCGGCTGCTCGACCGGGTGGCCGGGCTGCCCATCTCCCCGCTGATCCAGGACGGGATGCTGGCCGCCATCACCAGTTGGCGCGACGGGCTGGACCGCGCCACCGATGGGCTGGCCCGCCAGAACGGCGCCATCGCCGCGATGGACATGGACGCCGCCGCGGTGATGAACACCGCCCGCCGCCTGAACGACCTCTTCCAGGACAGCGCGGTGCGCAGCGCCGATCTGCTGCGCTCCACCCTGGTGATCGGGGCGACCATCGGCCTGCTGTTCGCCGCCGGGGCGGCGCTCCTGGTGGCCGGCGGCATCACCCGGCCCCTGCGCCGTCTGCAGGGCGCCACGCGGCGGCTGGCCCGCGACCCGCGCGACGGCCTGGTGACCGACCTGGAGCGGCGGGACGAGCTGGGCGACATGGCCCGCGCCGTCCATCACTTCGCCGCCGAGATCAACCGCCGCGAGGACGAACTGCGCCGCGCCAAGGAGCAGGCGGATTCGACCCTGGCGGAGCTGCGGCGGACCCAGGCCCATCTGGTGCAGGCGGAGAAGCTGGCCGCGCTGGGTCAGGTGGTGGCCGGCGTGGCGCACGAGATCAACACGCCGCTCGGCATCACACTCACCACCTCCACCCTGATCCGCGAGAAGGTGCCGAAGATGAGGCAGCTTCTCGAGTCCGGTCAGTTGCGCCGCCGCGAGCTGGAGCGGTTTCTGACCGACATGGGCGACGTGTCCGACCTGCTGGTCAGCAACACCGTCCGCGCGGCGGAACTGGTGCAGCGCTTCAAGGAGCTGGCGGTCGACCCGGCGGTCGAGAAGCGCGGCCGCTTCGACCTCCGCCTCTGTCTGATGCAGGCGGTCGAGGCGCTGGAGCCCTTCTGGGGAGCGCCGGAGCATCGGGTCATCGTGGACTGCCCGCCGGGGCTGGTGGTGGATGGCTATCCGCAGGCCATCGCGCAGATCGTCTCGCATCTGCTGTTGAACGCGGTCAACCACGGCTTCACGGGCGACGGGATCGCGGAGACGGAAGGGGGCGCGGATGGGAACGCGGATGGCCGGCGGCGCGGCACCGTGACCATCCACGCCCGCAAGGCGGCGGCGGAGGTGATCGAAATGGTCGTTGCCGACGACGGGCGGGGCATTCCGGCGGAGTTGCGGACGCGGATCTTCGATCCCTTCTTCACCACGCGGCGCGACCGGGGCCACGCCGGGCTCGGCCTGCACATCGTCCACAACGCGGTCAGCCAGCTCGGCGGCACGATTGCTCTGGAGGAGGGGGAGGACAGGACGGGCGGGGCCCGCTTTGTCGTGCGTCTGCCCCCGGCCGCGCGGGAGAGGAATGGCGCCTGACGCGGGAGGTCAGGCCCACGCCTCCCACGCGATGGACCGCCGCCGCAGCGGACCCTTCGCGCTGATGGAACCGATGCTGTCGGTGCCGGGATCAGAACTGCGCCGAGGCGCTCAGCAGGAAGGCACGGCCCGGCTGATAGAGCGGGGTGACGGTGCCGAACTCCTGCCCGTAGGTGGCGCGGTCGGCGTAGGTCTCGTCGAAGAGGTTGCGGACGTCGAGGCGCAACGCCAGGTTGGCGTGCTCGGGCAGCCGGTGCTCCACGAACAGATTGGCCGTCTGATAGCCCTTCAGTGGCCGCTGTCCGGCCTGGACCTTGTCGTAGTCGAGCACGAACTCCAGGTCGGCGCCCAGGGTCAGGTTCCAGGATTGCACGGTGTGGGCGCCGCCCACGGTGAAGACCTGCCCGATCGGCGTGGCGAGGTAGGTGCCGGTGTCGGAGTCGGCGGGCAGCCCGTCGATCTTCACGTCGATGTCGGCGTATTTGGCGCGGATGAAGCCGTTCGTCCAGGCGTAGCCGAGACCCAGCTCATAGCCTTCCGACCGCACGTCGCGGGCGAGGGTGGCGCTCGTGGCGGCGAAGCGCGCGGCGCGGGCATCGTCGAGCTTGGTGCGGAAGATCCGGCCTTCCGCGGTGAAGCCCTCGTAGCGGGCCTCCAGCCCGGCGGTGCTGTTGTAGGCCGTCACCGGGCGCGGGCCGGCGCCGTAATTCCAGGCCGGGTTCATGATGTAGTTCTCGGCCAGCTGGACGCCGCCCCAGCCGCGGGACACGCCGGCCTTGGCGGTCAGGAAACGGGGAAGCAGGTCGAACTCGCCCGAGATGTTGTGGCTGAGGCCGTGGTTGGTCCACTCCCGTCCGGTCGTCCCCTCGAAGGTCTGGCGGTCGCCGCGCAGGCCGAAGGACAGGCGCAGACGCTCCATGGGCTCCAGCCGGGCCTGGCCGTACAGGCCGTTGTTGCGCGCCCGCTCGGTCGCGGTCATCGTCCGGTCCCGGTAGTTGGCGCGGTCCACATAGAAGTCGGTGCCCGCCGTGATGGTGCCGATCCGGAAGCCGAAGCTGTTTTCCAGTTTGCCATTGAAGGAGCTGGTCGCGCCCTTGCCCGGGTAGCTCCCCGGCACGGTGCTGCTGCCGACCGGGCGGGTGAAGATCGGCGTCTCCACATCGGTGCGGCCGTAGGCGAGCACCAGCTTGGGGTTCCACAACTCCGTCGGCAGGGCGTCGGTGTAGGTGAAGACCATGTTCTGGCGGTCGAGCGTGTAGTCGCGCACGCGCGGCTCCCAGGCCGGGCGCCCGGCCAGCGAGCCGATGTTCGCGCGGAAGGGCCGCGGCGCGTCGTCGTAGACCCGCTCGTAGCTGGCCTGGAAACGGTGGCCGCTTTCCGTCTGCACCGCCGCCTTGCCGAGGCCGCTGACCACGTCCGTCTCGGTGCCGTCCACCTTGCGCCCGTTGCCCGCGGTGTATTTGCCGCCCTTGCCGTAGGTCACGGTGCCCAGCGCCTCCAGCCCCTGGTGGCGTCCGAAGCCGGCGAGGTTGGTGGTCAGGCCGGAGCCGTTGGTGTTGAAGCTGGTCTTGCCGAAGCCGCCGACGCCGTCGCTCGCCAGGAAATCGCCGGCGTCCTTGGTCTCATAGGCGATGGAGCCGGCGAGCGCGCCCGGCCCGGCGTCGGCGGGGGCGACGCCGGCGTCCACCCGCGCCACCTTCAGCAGCGCCGGGTCGATCAGCGTGGTGCCGTTGTGGTGGAAGACCTTGTTGTTCTGGCGGCTGCCGTCGATGGTGACCGCCAGATTGGTTTCCTCGACGCCGTTGACATAGACCTTCTGCGACATCGGCACGGCGCTGCCCACGCGGATCGTCGGCTCACCGGAGAAGACGTCGCGGAGGTCGCTGGGGTTCTTGCGCTCCAGATCCTCCTTGGTGATGGTGACGGTGCCGCTTCTGCTGCCGGCGCCGGTTGAGGCGGTGACCGACACCGGCGCCAGCATCGTGACGTCGCCGGTCGGGGCCGGAACCAGCGTCGCGGAGCCGGTGCCGGTCGTGCGGTAGCCGACGCCCGTTCCGGACAGCAGCGTATCGAGCGCCTGGGCGGGGGTCATGCTGCCCGACACCGGGCGGGAGTTGCGCCCGGCGGCCAGATCGGCGGAATAGCCGATTTGCCAGCCGGTCTGGCGAGCGAAGGCGTCGAGCGCCGCGGGCAGGGGCTGCGCCGGCAGCGCGAAGGTCATCGTCTGCGCGGTGGATGCGGCCTGCTGGGCCAGGGACGGCGAGGGGAGGGCCAGGACGCCGCCGAGCGCGGTGGTCGCCATCAGGGCCATGACCAGATGCCGGGCGGCGGTTTCCCGCGCGCACACCAAGAACTTGCCTGTCGAAACCGTCCGGCCTTCCATGCCTCACAACTCCCGTCTGCGCTGGTGGCGGGGGCGTGATTACCGGTGTATGAACCGTGCCCCCTCTTTTCGGCAGACGCGCGGGGGCGTGGCGTCTCACAAAAAAATCCTGAAAGAAGGACAAAGCCTATCGAAGCAGGATGATCCCGGCAGGGAGCTCGGTCACGCGAGCGCCCACGACGTCGGCCAGCGAGCGGAGCGCCGCGATGGGATCGTCCAGCCGGTAGTTTCCGCTGACCCGCGCGCCGGCCAGCCGGTCGCCGATCAGGATGACCGGCGCGCCATGGTAGCGCCGGATGGCGTCGACGACCGCGGCGAAGGGCTGGTCGTGGAATACGTAGCGCCCGTCCCTCCAGGCAAGCGCAACCGCCGGATCGGGGCGGCTGGGCGCCGACAGGCCGTCCGCCGTGGCCGTCACCCGGTCACCCGGAACGAGGGATACCGTCTGGCCCGGCGGTTCCCGCCGGCTGACCGACACCCGCCCGCGCTCCAGGAAGACGGCGTCCCGCCCGCCGTCCGACCGCACGGTGAAGGCGGTGCCGGTCACCTCCACCGTGCTGAAGCCGGCGGTGACGTGGAAGGGGTGGGCGGGGTCGCTGACCACGTCGAAGTAGGCCTGCCCGCGCAGCAGCCGGACGTGGCGCCGGCCCTCGGCGAAATCGAGCGCGACCGCGGAGTTGGTGTCCAGGATCAGCCGCGACCGGTCGGGCAGGGCGATCTCCCGCCGCTCCCCCACGGCGGTGCGGTGGTCGGCGGTCAGGCGGAGCGCCAATGTGGGCTGGAGATGCACGCCGATGGCCAGCAGCAGCGCGGCGGCGGTCAGCGAAGCCCGCCACCCGCCGGACCACCGGGACCGCCGCCGGGGAGCGGACCGGGCGGCTGCCGGCGAGGGGGCCGTCTGCGGGTGATGGGCGAGCGTCGCCGCCTGCAATTCGGGCATGCCCCCAAGCGACGACAGACGGTCGAACGCCGCGGCGTGGCGCGGGTCACGGTTCCGCCATGCCTGATAGGCGGCTCGGGTGACCGGGTCCGCGGGCGCATCGAGGAGCGTCACGAACCAGGTGAGCGCCTCGTCCATGACCGGGTCCGCATGCCGATAGGCCTCGGCATCCTGTCCGCCGCCTGCCTCGTCCTTCTCCACGCTGGCCTTCCACTCTTCCTGTGACCGGACTCACGTACAGTTGAGACGTTTCGTCGCCCGCCGAGCCACAATCCGCAAACCGCAGCCCCCAGATGGTGAGCGCTCCCGCACCCGTCCAACCGGCTTGACATCTGAAATTGAGAATCATTATCAATTTCGATGTTGCAAGGCCGCCGATGTCGCACCGACCGCGGTGGTGTCCCCTCCGCCGTCGTACCGACAGGGCTATCATGTCCGCAAGCCTGATTGCGATCTATCTCGATCACCGCCGCTCGCTGTTGGGGTGCGCGATGAAGATCGTTCGCGATTTTCAGATTGCCGAGGATCTGCTGCAGGAAAGCTATCTGCGCGCCTGCAAGGCGGTGGAGAGGGGACCCATCGACAACATCGGGGCCTTCCTCCACCGGACGGTCCACAACCTCGCGCTGGACCATCTCCGGCGCTGCCGGACCCAGGAGCGGTTCGAAGCCGGGCCGGCGGACACCGTCGAAGCGCTGGGCATCGCATCGGAAACCCCTTCTGCGGAAGAGCGTCTGCTGCACCGCGAGCGGCTGTCGTGCTTCATGGACGCCCTGGACCGTCTGCCGGCGCGGGCCCGTCAGGTGTGGCTTCTGAACCGGGTCGAAGGCCTGTCCTATCCCCAGATCGCCGCCCATCTGGGCGTTTCGCCGGGCACGGTCTTCAACGACATGAAGCTGGCGATGGGCCATTTCGTGGACGCCATGGCGCGCCGTGACCGCTCCGAACCGACCGCCAGCCGCTCCGGCGGGCCGTCCTGAGCGCCGAGCATTCTCCCAAGTGACCGGGAAAGGGGTGAATTTGACCCCGTGAGCCGATGAGCCATTGCACGGACACACGAGTTGGACTTCGGGACAGAACCCACCCGGCGGCGCGCATAAATCCCATAAGGTGTCTTATGGAAAATAACTGGGTGAGACTTGCGCGGCACGCCGTTGCCCGCAGGATGAAATGGCTGGGGGCCGCTCAGCTATCGGAAGGCTGTCGGCACCCTTCGAGCCAAACGTCACCATGCCCTTCGGGAACACACGCTCCTGCCGCCAAGCGTTCGATCCGCCTGACACGCTCGTCGAGCGCAGGGTCATTGTCACGAAGCTTGAAGGATGCTGGTGAGATGAGAACGGCCACCAATCGAGCAAACTCCGTGCTGTTTAACTCAGCCGGCGGCCGCCCATAGATTGCTGAACTTGCCTTATGAAAGCCCGTCACCCAGCCTTCCGGACCGTCACCCATTTCCAGTGTATCGAGCCAAAGGGCCAGAATCTGATCCTTGGAGAGTCGGCTTTCCAGGCCCATCGCGTACCCGGTTTGTCGTATCTTTCCGACGCCCGGTTGGAATTTTTCGAAAGCGAGGCGCTTGGAAGCCGATTGCGTGATTGTCGTCGCTCCAGCGCCAGGGGTCGAAAAATCCACTCCGGCGTGATCGACGAAATTTGGGTCTTCAACTTTCAGCAACATCGCCAGATGGTCAGCACCGAGCGAATCTCCTCCCAGACCCTGAGCTATCAGGTCGTCGGCGCGCTGACGCAATTGCGGAGCATCCGATAGAGCATCCCAATATCCTTTTCCGCCGTAAGCAATGACCGCGATGACAAGTGAAACAACAAGAAGACTTGCGAGCTTGAAAATTCGTCTCATGGGTCGTTTCCCAAAGCGTTATGTATGAGCCGAAGCATTCATTATGATTAGGCATTATTGCCGAACGGGGCGATGGTTTCCAGCGTCATGCAGCGCGCGCTGGAAAGAGCCCCTACACCGGCGACTATGTGATCACGTGGTAAACCCGCCCGCCGGCGCGGATGGAACAGTCCGAGTGGGCAGGTAATTTTCACAGCGTGAAAATGTGTAAAAATTCGTGGTGGCCCTTCATTTCCCACGACATGGCTCCCCTTCCGGAAAGCGGCGTGCTAGGCTTCCGTCCGGTCTGTTGAAGGCCCCATGACCGGACCGGCGTCCGGACCGGTCGGGAACACCAGGACAAGCGCGCCATGAATCACATCGTCGCCCCCTGCCTCAAGGAACAGGGCTTCAAGGACCAGAGCCTCACGGAACGGGACCGCCCGGAATCGCCCCTTCTGGAAGGCGTCGACGGCATGTGGGCGATGCTGCGCGCCGAGGCGGAGAACGTCGTCGTCAAGGAGCCGTGGCTGCGCCCCTTCATCGACACCGCCATCCTGCTGCACCACGACTTCCCGTCGGCGCTGGGAAGCCTGCTGGCCCGCAAGCTGGGCGACTCCTACATTTCCGCCGACCAGCTCGCCATGCTCGTCCGCTCGGCGGTCGCCGACGCGCCCTGCATCGTCGAGGAAGCCTGCTCCGACCTGCAAGCCATCTGCACGCGCGACCCGGCGGCGGACAACTGCCTGACGCCCTTCCTCTACTACAAGGGCTTCCACGCGCTGGAATGGCACCGCATCGGCCATTGGCTGTGGCGGCGCGAGCGGCGCGACCTCGCCCACTTCCTGCAGAGCCGGGTGTCGGAGGTCTTCGCGGTGGACATCCACCCGGCGGTCCCGGTCGGGCGCGGCGTCTTCATCGACCACGGCACCGGCGTGGTGATCGGCGAGACCGCGGTGGTCGGCAACGACGTCTCGATCCTTCAGGAGGTCACGCTCGGCGGCACCGGCAAGGAGCATGGCGACCGTCACCCGAAGGTGCGCGACGGCGTCCTGCTGTCGGCCGGGGCCAAAATTCTGGGCAACATCGAGATCGGCAGCCGCGCCAAGGTCGGGGCCGGCAGCGTGGTGCTGAAGGACGTGCCGCCCTGCGCCACCGTGGTCGGCGTCCCGGCGCGGATCGTCGGCTGGTGCCGCGACACGGTGCCGGCGCTCGCCATGGACCAGACGGTGCCGGAGCCGGAGTATCACATCTGACGGCTGAAACCCTCAGGGGAAAAAGATATCCTCGATGGTCAGGCCGAACGCCCGGGCGATGGCGAAGGCCAGCGGAAGGCTGGGGTCATAGCGCCCGTTCTCGATCGAATTGACGGTCTGGCGGGACACCTGAAGGCGCTCCGCCAGCTCACTCTGGCTCCAGCCGCGGGCTGTGCGGATGTCTTTCACCGCGTTTCTCATCGGTAGCGCCACTGGGCGACGCACACCCCGACGCCCCACAGCACCGCCATGAGCGGCCAGACATGGAAGGCGCGCAGTTCCGGCGCGCCGACACCTTCCGCAAACCCCCAGGCGAAGGTCGCCAACGCCGTGCCCGTGAAGGACAGGGCGATCGCGTCGAACTGGATGCGGCGCTGAAGCTCGTCCATTCGCCGCAGCCCCCGCAAGACCGTCCAGGCGACGGCGACCGTGCCGAGGATCGGCAGAAGCGCGAGCGCCATTTTCATCGCGCCTTCCGGTTGGAGCAACCGGTCCGCCGCGTTGGCACCGAGCAGAAGCGCCGCGTAGAGAGCCAGAGCCCCGGACAATTCGACGCCGTAGCGCTTGATGCTGAACATCCCCCCGCCCCTTCCATGCCGCCCAATGACAAGGAAGCTTTACATACGACGCCTCGTCACTGTCAAGCGTGCTTTACATCGCGCCACACCGGGCCACGATCAGGCCGGTCGGACAACGGGAGCGCTCCGGAACTCCGGCGCGGTCATCTCCTCGCGGGTCAGGGCGATGAACAGGTCCACCACCGGGCTTTTGGAGCGGTTGGCGTCGAAGGCCACTTGGAAGGGCGCCTGATAGGACAGCACCTTCGGCAGCAGAATCCGCAGCCGCCCGGCCTTGATGTAGGGGGCCGCGTAATGGTCCGGCAGATAGCCGGCGTATGCGCCGGACAGGATCAGTCGCGCCGCCCCCTCCATGTCGCTGACCGTCGCCTTGGGCGTTGATATGGCGAAGATCTTCAGGTCGCGCGATCCCCAATAGCTGCGCGCGACCAGCCGGTAGCGGCGGATCTCGTCCAGGTCGATGGCCTCGTCCGGCAGGGTGAACAGCGGGTGCCCGTCCGCCACGCAGAAGTGAATCGTCTCGTTGTAGAGATCCTGATAGGACAGGCTCGGCACGATGCGCGGAAAGCTGGCGATGGCGAGTTGCAACTGCCCGCCAATGACGTCGCGAAGCAGCTCGTTCGGCGGGCGCACGTTGATGATCAGCGAAACCTCCGGCGCCGCCTCGGTGAAGCGCGCGAAGACACGCTCCAGCGGGGCGCGCGGGTCGGTCAGCGTGTTGTCGACCAGCCCGACCGCCAGCGTGCCGGTCAGCCGCTCGCGCAGGCCGCGCACCCGGCCGCGGAACCGCTCAAGCGTATCGAACACGCGCCGCGCCTCGTCATAGACCGCCTGCCCTTCCGGGGTGAGCTGGAATCCCGACCGTCCCCGCCGGCACAGCCGCAGGCCCAGCCGGGTCTCCAGATCGGCGAAATGGGTGGAGATGGTGGACAGCGACAGGTTCAGTTCGCTCTGCGCCGCACTGAATCCGCCGGCCTCGACGATGGTCATGAACAACCGCAACAAGCGCAGATCCACGGTTTCCAGCTGAATCATCGCCACGACGCCCACCCTCCCCTGCCCCACCAGCCGGGTCCGGCACGCCCGATACTTCGACCCGGATCGAAGTAAGATACAAAACTTTCTGATTTTCGGGCAACGGCGCCAGGGGTCTAATGATCGCAGGCCATAATGCTGGCCTCACGAACAGATAAGCTCGTCCGCAAGGAAAGGTCGCATCCATGAACGAGACGACGGGTAAGCAGGGACTTCACGTCGCTTTGACCGGCGGCATCGGCCGCCGCGCTGTCCTGGCCGGAGCGGGCACTCTGGCCACGGTGGCCGCCATCGGTTTTCCGAACATCGTCCGCGCCCAGTCGAAGACGCTGAAGGTCGGCGTCTACGGCGGCTACTTCAAGGAATCCTTCGAAAAGCACATCTTCCCGGACTTCTCCAAGGCCACCGGCATCACGGTGGAGGCCATCGCCGAGCCGACCGGCGAGGCGTGGCTGGTCCAGCTCGAACAGGCGGCCCGCGCCCGTCAGGCGCCCGCCGACGTTTCGATGATGTCGCAGGTGGCGATGCTGAAGGGGGCCTCGGCGGAGCTGTGGGCGCCCTTCGACCTGTCGAAGATCCCCAACGCCGCCAAGGTCGTCCCGCACCTCGTCAACAAGTACCCGGACGGCAAGGTCAGCGGCATCGGCGCGGTGTCCTGGTACATCACGCTGGTCACCAACACCAAGAGCTATCCGCAGGCCCCGGACAGCTGGGCGGCGCTGTGGGACCCGGCGAACAAGGACAAGCTCGGCCTGCTGGCGCTGGTCAGCAACAGCTTCCTGCTGGAGGTCACGGCGGCGACCTTCTTCGGCGGCACCAAGCATCTCGACAGCGAGCAGGGGCAGCTCGACTGCTTCAAGAAGCTGGCGGAGCTGAAGTCCAACGTGAAGCTCTGGTACCGCGACGAGGCGCAGTTCGAGGCCTCGCTGAAGTCCGGCGAGATTCCGATGGGCCAGTATTACCACGACGTGACCGGCCTCGCCGCCGCGGACGGCCAGCCGGTGCGCTCGACCTTCCCGAAGGAGGGCGGCATCCTCGACTCCGGCAGCTGGGCGGTCACCCGCGCCTCCAAGGCCGGCGACCTCGCGCATGTCTTCGTGGACTACATGTGCCAGCCGTCGATCCAGGCCCTGCTGTCGCGCAAGGTCGGCACCGCCCCGACCATCGACCGCAAGATGACCGACCTGACCGACCAGGAGTTCGCCGCCGTGTCCTCGGACATCGCGCCGATCATCCCGCGCTACGACCTCTACACGAGCAAGTCCGACTGGCTGAACCAGAAGTGGACGGAAATGATCGTCGGGTGAGTGACAGCCCTTCTCCCCTCTGGAGAGAAGGGTATGGGATGAGGGGGTGCCCGTCAGGGCGTCCACGCAGCCTCCTTGCAGTGCGTGGTCGGCCTGCGGCCGCCCCCTCACCCTGACCCTCTCCCCAGAGGGGCGAGGGGAAAAAGCCCGTTGTGAACGACAGTCGAAAAGCCATCCCATGTCAGCCCTTGTCCTCGACGGTCTCACCAAACGATACGGTCCCGTGACCGCGGTGCACGGCGCATCGCTGCGCATCCCGCATGGGCAATTCGTCTGCCTGCTCGGCCCGTCCGGCTGCGGGAAGACGACGCTGCTGCGCATGATCGCCGGGCTGGAGGACCCCTCCGGCGGTCGGCTGGTCATCGACGGGCGCGACATCACCACGGCCCCCGCCCACACGCGGGAATTCGGCATGGTGTTCCAGTCGCTGGCCCTCTTCCCGCACCTGACGGCGGGCGAGAACATCGCCTACCCCCTGCGCATCCGCGGCGTCCCGAAGGCCGAGCAGCGCAAGCGCGCCGACGAGCTGCTGGAGCTGGTCCGCCTGCCCGGCGTCGCCGACCGGCCGGTCTCCAAGCTGTCGGGCGGGCAGCGCCAGCGCGTCGCCATCGCCCGCGCGCTGGCGCTGTCACCCAAGCTGTTCCTGCTCGACGAGCCGCTGTCGGCGCTCGACGCCAAGCTGCGCGAGGCCATGCAGATCGAGCTGAAGCAGCTTCAGCAGCGGCTGGGCATCACCACCATCGTCGTCACTCACGACCAGCGCGAGGCGATGACCATGGCCGACCTCGTGGTGGTGATGTCGCAGGGCCGCATCCATCAGGCCGCCCCGCCGATGGAGGTCTACCGCCAGCCCGCCGACGCCTTCGTCGCCGACTTCATCGGCATGACCAACCTGCTGGAGGGCGAGGTCACCGCCCCCGGCACCGCCGCCGTGCCCGGCGGCACCCTGCATCTGCCCGACCTGCCGCCGGCGGGCCGCGTCCTGCTGTCCGTCCGGCCGGAGGACGTGGTCGTCCATCCCGCCGGAACGGACGGGCCGAACCGGCTGACCGGCACGCTGTCCTTCATGCGCGATCTCGGCGCCAGCGTGGAGTTCCGCATCGACGTGGCCGGGCGCGAGATCGTCGCGCTGTCGCGCCCGCAGGACCGCCCGCCGGTCGCCCCCGGCGGCGCCCTGACGGTGGAGTTCCCGCCGGCGGCCTGCGTCGTGCTGCCGCCCGCCGCGGAGCACGCCCGATGATCCGCCGCGCCCCCCGCGGTCTGGCCGAGCACGCGCCGATCCTCTTCCCGGCGCTGATGCTGGTCGTCTTCTTCGTCATCCCCTTCAGCCTGATGATCGCGGTCAGCGTCTTCCGGCGCGTGCCCGGCGGCTTCTACGAGCCGGACCTCGTCTTCGCCAACTACGAGCGGTTCCTGACCGCCTTCTTCGGCGGGGTGATGTCCTTCTCGCTGGGGCTGGCGGCGCTGGTGGCGGCGCTGTCGGTGGGCATCGCCTTCCCCTTCACCTACCGGCTGGTCAAGCTGCCGCGCGGGGCGCAGATCCGCTGGTTGGTCTTCCTGCTGTCGATCCTGTCGTTGTCGGAAGTCATCATCGGCTTCGCCTGGTCCACCCTGCTGTCGCGCACCGCGGGAATCACCAACCTGTTCGTGGCGCTGGGCCTGATGGCCGAGCCGCAATCGCTCAGCCCGAGCTTCGGCGCGCTGTTGGCCGGGCTGGTCTATCAGGCCTTCCCCTACACGGTGCTGGTGCTTTACCCGGCGCTCGCCCGCCTCGACCCCTATCTGGAGGAGGCGGCGCGCACGCTCGGCTCCTCGCCGCTGCGCGCCTTCTTCACGGTGGTGGTGCCCGCGCTGCGCAACACCATCGTGGCGACCACGATCATGGTGTTCGTCTTCGCGCTCGGCTCCTACCTGCTGCCGCAGCTTCTCGGGCGGCCCCAGCACTGGACGCTGTCGGTGCTGATCACCGACCAGGCGATCTACCAGTCCAACATGCCCTTCGCGGCGGCGATGGCCGTCTTCCTGGTGCTGGTCAGCCTCGCCCTTGTCGGGCTGGCTTTGCTCGCCGGACGGCGGGAGGAGACGGCCTGATGCTGATGCGTACGCTGAATTCCCTGGCCGCCGGCCTGATCGCCCTGGTCCTCGCCGCCCCCATCCTGGTGGTGGCCGGGGTCTCGGTGAACGAGAAGAAGTCGCTGACCTTCCCGCCGCAGGGCTTCTCGCTCGCCTGGTACGCGGAAGTCTTCACCGATCCCGGCTGGCGCGGCGCGCTGATCACCAGCCTCGTCGTCGCCACCCTGTCGGCGGCGCTGGCGGTGCTGATCGCCTTCCCGCTGGCCTGGTTCCTGTGGCGCTGGCGCGCGCCCTGGGCGCGGGCGTTCGAGGTGCTGGGCATGACGCCCTTCATCCTGCCGCCGGTCATCACCGCGCTGGGCTTCCTCAGCTTCTGGGCGGCGGTCGGCGAGTACGGATCGCCCTGGACGGTGGTGGTCAGCCACGCGGTGTTCTTCGTCACGCTTCCGCTGGTCACGCTGTCGCTGGGCTTCGGCGCGGTGGACCGCTCCTACGTGGAGGCGGCGGCGACCATGGGGGCGGACGACCGGACGGTGCTGCGCACGGTGGTGATGCCGCTGGTGCGGCCCTACGTGATCTCCGGCTTCGCCTTCGCCTTCGTGCTGTCGCTGAACGAGTACATCGTGGCCTACATGGTGGTCGGCTTCACGCTGGAAACGCTGCCCATCAAGATCTTCAACGCGCTCCGCTACGGCTACACCCCGACCATGGCCGCCGTGACGGTGCTGTTCGTGTCGCTGACGGCGGTGGTCTTCGGGCTGATCGCGTGGTTCGGCGACCTGCCCCGCCTGCTCGGCGCCTGGGCCAAGAACGACTGACGTCCAAAAACGACTGATAACCCTTTCCCTTTTTCAAAGAGATCCGGACGATGATCGACCCTCAGAAGCTTGATCGTTTGCGTACGAAGTACAGCGGCTCCGGCGGCGACGACTTCCACGATCCGGAGTTCCAGCGGGTGGCCGCCCTCCAGTTCTCCGGCGGCAAGCGGGTGCAGCCCTTCGCCGGGGTGTCCACCCTGCTCGACGCCCCCTACCGCCCCGACGCGGCGGACGCCGCGGACTTCGGCGGGCTGGACATCGCGCTGATCGGCGTGCCGATGGACCTGGGCGTCACCAACCGGGCCGGCGCCCGCCTCGGGCCCCGCGCCGTGCGCGGGATGGAGCGCATCGGCCCCTACGAGCACGCCCTGCGCATGGTCCCGGCGGCCTCCTGCAAGCTGGCCGACGTCGGCGACGTGCCGCTGTCCAGCCGCTTCAGCCTGGAGTCCTGCCACGCTGACATCCTGGCTTTCTACAACCGCGTGATGGACGCCGGCGTCATCCCGCTGTCGGTCGGCGGCGACCATTCCATCACCTATTCGATCCTCAAGGCGCTGGGCCGCGAGTGTCCGGTGGGCATGATCCACTTCGACGCCCATTGCGACACCGGCGGCCCCTACGAGGGCGCCAAGTTCCACCATGGCGGCCCCTTCCGGCAGGCGGTGCTGGACGGTGTGCTGGACCCGGAGCGCACGGTGCAGATCGGCATCCGCGGCAGCACCGAGTATCTGTGGGAGTTCTCCTACGACAGCGGCATGACCGTGATCCACGCGGAGGACATTCCGGAGCGCGGCATCGCCAGCGTCATCGAGACGGCGCGCACGGTGGTGGGCGACGGGCCGGTCTACGTCTCCTTCGACGTGGATTGCCTGGACCCGGTCTTCGCCCCCGGCACCGGCACCCCGGAGGTCGGCGGCCTGACCACGCGGGAAGCGCTGGCGATCCTGCGCGGGCTCGACGGGCTGGACATCATCGGCGGCGACGTGGTGGAGGTGGCGCCGCAGTACGACGCCACGACCAACACCGCCCACGCCGGCGCGCAGATGCTGTTCGAAATCCTCTGCCTGTCGGTGCGCGCCCTCGCCAACCGCCAGGGCCGGGGCTGACGCCATGCGGCTGAGCCTGTTCCAGGCGGACGCGGAGCCCGGTGCGCCGCACCGCAACCTCGACCGTCTGGAGCGGGCGGCGGCGGCGGCGACAGGGCGCGGCTCCGTCCTGCTGGTCGGGCCGGAAATGGGCCTGACCGGCTACGCCATCGGCGCGGAGGCGGTGCGCGCCCTGGCCGAGCCGGCGGACGGGCCGATGGCCGCGCGGGTCGCCGAGATGGCCCGGCACCACGGCATCGCCCTCCTCTACGGCTATCCGGAGCGCGGGGCGAACGGCGCCGTCTACAACGCCGCGCAACTGATCGGGTCGGACGGACGGTCCCGGCTGAACCAGCGCAAGGCGCACCTTTACGGCAACCTCGACCGCGGCTCCTTCGCGCCGGGCGGCGACGCCTTCCCGACCGCAGAGGTCGGCGGGGTGCGTGTGGGCGTGGCCATCTGCTACGACGTGGAATTCCCCGAGCTGGTGCGCCGCCACGCGCTGGCCGGGGTCGACGTGTTGCTGGTGCCGACCGCGCTGATGGCGCCCTACGAGGTCGTCGCCACCACCATCATCCCGGCCCGCGCTTTCGAGAACGGGATCTTCGTCGCCTACGCCAACCGCTGCGGGCAAGAGGGAAAACTCCATTATTGCGGGCTCAGCAGCGTGGCGGCGCCGGACGGGAGCGTGCTGGCGCGGGCCGGCGACGGGGAGACGCTGCTGACCGTCGATCTCGACCCCGCGCTGCGCCGGGTCGGCACGCATCTGGCGGACCGCCGCCCGGACCTGTACGGTGCGGTCTCCAGCGCGCCTGGGAAGGGCGGTTCGTAGAGGAAGAACAGGACATGCCGGTCACCATCGACGACATTCACGCCGCCGCCGAACGGCTGGCCGGACGCATCAGCCGCACGCCCTTCCTGCGCTCGGAAACCCTGTCGCAGATCACCGGCGCCGAGGTCTGGGTCAAGCTGGAGAATCTCCAGTTCACCGCCTCCTTCAAGGAGCGCGGGGCGGCCAACCGGTTGCTCCACCTGACGCCGGAGGAGCGGCGCGCCGGGGTGATCGCCATGTCGGCCGGCAACCACGCCCAGGCCGTGGCCTACCACGCGAAGCGGCTGGGCATCGCGGCGACCATCGTCATGCCGCGCTTCACACCCTTCGTGAAGGTCAAGCGCACGCGCTACCACGGCGCCACCGTCATCCTGGAGGGCGACTCCCTGGCCGAGGCCGCGGCCTTCGCCCATGACCTCGCCAAGCGGGACGGGCTGGTCTTCGTCCATCCCTACGACGACGACGCGGTGATCGCCGGCCAGGGCACCGTCGTGCTGGAGATGCTGGCCGAGGTTCCGGACCTCGACGCGCTGGCCATCCCGGTGGGCGGCGGCGGGCTAGCCGCCGGGGCCGCGGTCGCCGCCCGCGCGTTGCGGCCCGGCCTTGAGGTCGTCGGGGTGGAGGTGGAGACCTACCCTGCCGCGGCGCAGCGCCTCGCCGGGCAGCCGGTCAAGGTCGGCGGCCCGACCGTGGCCGAGGGCATCGCCGTGCGCGACGTCGGCGACCGGCCCATGGACATCCTGAAGCAGAACGGCTGCGACGTGGTGCTGGTGCCCGAGGCGGTGATCGAGCGCGCCATCGCCATGCTGATCGAGGTGGAAAAGACCGTGGCGGAGGGCGCCGGGGCCGCCGGGCTGGCCGCCCTGCTCTTCCACCCAGAGCGCTTCCGCGGCAAGCGGGTCGGCCTGATCGTGTCGGGCGGCAACATCGACACGCGCACGCTCGCCAACGTGCTGATGCGCGGCTTCGCCCGCGACGGGCGTCTGATCAACCTGGACATCGACGTGGCCGACCAGCCCGGCGCGCTGGCCCAGGTGGCCCGCATCGTCGCGGAATGCGGCGGCAACATCATCGACGTGCAGCATCAGCGCCTGTTCGGCGCCTTCTCCGTCAAGTCCGCCGAGGTCGCCCTGCTGATCGAGGTGGAGGACGAGGGCCACGGCGACCGCATCACCGAAGCCCTGCGCGGCGCCGGCCTGCCCGTCCGCAAGGCGGTGGTGGCCGAGGCCGCACAGCCGCTGTCCAGCGCGCGGCCCTGAGGCGGGTCCCTCGCTTGCGGCAAAATAGCCCTCTCTCCTCTGGGGAGAGGGTGGCCCGAAGGGCCTCTCGCGCTGGCTGAAAGCCAGCGCT
>NZ_QLKQ01000080.1 GCF_003349955.1 Azospirillum brasilense | reverse complement strand
GTGTAGGTGTCGCTGTCCGACGCCACGGTGATCGTCACCGTCACCGTGTCGCCGATCTTCATCACGGCGTCCGGGATCGACACCGTTGTGATCGACGGCGGCGTCGTGTCGGGCGCCGCGGTGCTGTTCGTCACCGATTGGTTGGTGACGGCGTCCGGAGCGTTGCTCGCGGTGTCGGTCAGGGTGCCGGTGCCCGGGTTGTAGTCGAGCGTGACCGTTTCACCGTGGGCGACCGCCGAGGCCAGGGTGAAGGTCAGCGTGGCGGTGCCGGAGCCGCTGGCGTAGGTGGCGACGCGGCTCTGGCCGGCGACCGTGACGGTCAGGCCGGCGGCGCTGCTCGCCGACATGGCTTCGGCGAAGGTGACCGTCAGCGTCGTGCCGTTCACCGCCGCCGAGGTGATGGTCGGCCGGTTGGCGTCGATGCGGTCGGCGCCCTGGCTGATCGCCGTGGTGTAGGGGGTGTTGGAGTTGCCGGCGGTGTCGGTCAGAACGATGTTGACCGGGATGTCCGAGCCCGCCGCGACGTCGATGCCGCCGCTGGTCACCGTGAAGGTGGCGGTGTAGGTGGTCGCGTCGACCTTGGTCAGGTTGCCCAGCGTGAAGCCGCCGACCGTGCTGCCGTTGCCCAGCGTGTAGGTGTCGCTGTCCGACGCCACGGTGATCGTCACCGTCACCGTGTCGCCGATCTTCATCACGGCGTCGGGGATCGACACCGCGGTGATCGACGGCGGCGTCGTGTCGGTGGGAGCCGGCGGCAGGGAGATGTAGGTGTCCGTACCGCTCAGTGTCAGTGTCTGGTAGGGTGTGTAGATGGTTTCGACACCGGACACGAAGACGGTGCCGGCGGTGTCGGTGATGGTCACCACATCGTTGCCGGTGCCGCCGATCACGGTTTCCAGCCCCTCGACCTGGACCGTGTTGCCACCGGCGCCGAGGTAGATGACGTCGGTGCCCGCATTGCCGACGATGGATTCGACGGCGGACACCGTCATGGTGGCGCCCCTGGAGGTGCGCACCGTCACCACGTCGTTGCCGGCACTGCCGATCAGGGTTTCCAGCGCCTCCACCTGGATGGTGTTGCCGCCGGCGCCGAGGACGACGACGTCGTCGCCGGCCTTGCCGACGACCGATTCGATCGCCGACACCGAGAGGGTCATGCCGTCGCTGTTGAGCGCGACGACCACATCGTCGCCGGTGCTGCCGATCATCGTCTCGATCAGCGACACCAGCATCGTGCTGCCGGTGGTGTCCCAGGCGATGGCGTCGCCGACGATTCCCGTCCCGTCCCGGAGCGTGACATTGACGACATCCTTGCCGCCGCCGCCGATCAGGGTCGTGAGGCTCGCCACCGTGACGGTGTTGCCGATGTCGAGGAGGATGGCGGCGGTCCGGCTGCCGGTTCCGCCGACGATCGTCTCGATCGACGAGACGGCAAGGGTGCCGACGCCGGTCTGAAGCTGGGCCGTGCCGGTCTTGAAGGCCATCCCCACGACATCGTTGCCGCTGCCGCCGATGAGGGTTTCCATGAAGGCGACGGCCATCGTGTTGCCGCCGCTGCCCAGATAGGCAATATCGCCGCTGGAGCCGGACCGGCCGAGAATGATCTCGACGTTCTCCACGGACAACGTGCTGCCGGCCGACGATATGGCGACCATGTCGAAGCCGCTGGTCCCGATCAGCGTCTCGATCAGGGACACCGCGATGGTGTTGCCGACGGAGCCGGCGGCGTTGAGATTGATGACGTCCTTGCCGGCGCTGCCGACCAGCGACTTCAGATACCCGACCGACATGGTGTTGCCGGTGGTGCCGGCCAGCGTGATGAGGGCGGTGCCGGTGGTCGCGCCGATGATCGTTTCGAGGGATTCCACCACCATGGTGGTGCCGGTGCTCGTCAACAGGACCCGGTCGTTGCCGGAACCGCCGATCAGCGTCTCCAGGGCCTGGACCGTGATCGTGTTGCCGGCCGTGCCGGCCAGCGTCACGACATCCTTCCTCTGGGCCGATGTGCCGCCGATGAGGCGATCGAGGTTGGACACGGTCAGGGTCTGGCCCTGGGTGTTGAGCCTCGCGCCCTGGGTGCTGCCGTTGCCGACGATTCCCGACCAGGCCTCCGTCGAGGAGAAGACGTAGTCCGAGCCGCCCGTCAGCGTCAGTGTTCCACCAGCAGCCATCTCATCCCTCTCGCGTCGGCTTTTTTGGCTCCCCAGCCATGGAGGCAGGAGCGTGGCACTTTCCACAGACTGGCCACTACCTCTTAAGGGCGGGTAAATAAAGTTAATGTTCGGTCTGCGCCCGTTGGCCGAAAACCCGAATCATTGTGGTGGCATTGATCCCGTTGGCGAAAACGGTGAAGACGCATTGATCCCACGCAACGTCAGCCAAACGGGATTGAATTGCGAAACACCATGCCCCTCTGCTGAGTTTATCCATTTTCATCGCGCAGTGGTTGATGGTTTCTGAAAGCAATCAATTCTATTCGTGGCGATGTGTGGGGAAAAATGGTTATTGGTTATAAAATGCAACAATATGAATCCAATGATTGCGATTGCCTGCCCGGCCACGGTGTTGCCCGCCGGGACGGATGGTTGACAGCCGCGCGACCAAACGAGTCTATGGTCGCCGCGTGGTCCGGCGGTCCGGCCACGGCCAGCCGGGGGACGAGGATGGATCATGCGCAGGCCACGACCAGTCTGGAGGCCCTTCTCGCGGCCAATCCCCGTGACGGCGCCGCCTGGAGCACGCTCGGCCACCTTCTGCGCCGCGCCGGAAAGCTGGACGGCGCCATCGCCTGCCACCGGCGGGGCTTGGAGTTCGCACCGGAGAACGCCAGCATCTGGAGCAATCTGGGCAACGCCCTGGTGGAGGCCGGCCGGTTCGACGAGGCTTTGGCCGCGCATGGGGAGGCCCGGCGGCTCGAACCGCAAGCCCCGACCCTCCTCTTCAACAGCGCCGTGGCCCTGCGCAAGGCGGGGCGCTTCAAGGACACGCTCGCGATGATCGAGCGGGCGGCGGCGGACGGGACCGCCACGCCCGAGTTGCGGTGGGAGCGGGCGCTCGCCCGGCTGCAGATCGGCGACTATGTCCACGGCTTCACCGATTACGAGGCCCGGCGCGGGCTCGCCGCCTACCATGGCCGGCCACCCTCGGACCGGACCTGGAACGGCGGATCGCTGGACGGGCGCACGTTGTTCCTGTTCACCGAGCAGGGATTCGGCGACGCCATCCTGGCCGCGCGCTACATGCCGCTGGTCAGGGGGCGGGGCGGCCGGGTGCTGTACGAATGCCATCCGGAACTGCGCCGGGTGCTGTCGGGACTGGGTGCCGACGCCGTCCTGCAACCGGGAGACCCACCGCCGGCCTTCGACGTCGAGGCGTCGCAGATGAGCCTGCCGGGCCTGTTCGGCACCACGCTGGCCTCGGTCCCGCCGCCGGTGACCCTGACCGTTCCGGACTCGTCCCGCGAAATGGCCGCCCGCCGGCTCGGCGCGCGGGAGCCGGGCACGCTGCGCGTCGGGATCGTGTGGTCGGGGCGGGTGACCTTCGCCGACAACGGCCGGCGCGCCACCAGCCTCGCCCGCTTCCTGCGCTTCGCCGAGGTGCCGGGCGTGCGGCTCTACAGCCTTCAGAAGGGCCCGCCCGAGGCCGAACTCGCGGACAGCGGCGTCGCTGGCCATCTGGTGGCGCCGCTCGGCCCCGACCTGGAGGATTTCGCCGACACGGCGGCGATGCTGGAACAGCTCGACCTCGTCATCATGACCGACAGTTCGGTGGCGCACCTCGCCGGGTCCCTCGGCAAGCCGGTCTGGAACCTCGTGCAGCATGTCCCCTACTGGATCTATGGCTTTTCCGGCGACCGCACGCCCTGGTACCCGACGATGCGGCTGTTCCGCCAAGGTCCTGACCAGGATTGGGAGCCGGTGTTCGCCCGGGCGGCGGACGCCCTGCGCGAGGAGGTTCGCCGCCGCACCGGCCGATAGGCCGCCCGGCGCTCAGCGGTCCGCCACCGTTTTCTTCCGCTCGCCCGCGAGCCACGAGCGCCACATGGCGCGGTAGGCCGTCTCGACCGCCGCGGCGAAGCCGCGATGGTCGCTGAGCGCCGAGCGCTCCATCCGGTCCGTCATGCCGCGGCGCAGCGCGGCCAGACGCGTCGTGTCGCCGGCCAGGGCGACGGCTGTCTCAATGTAGCCGGCCTCGTCCGTGGCGATGAGCTCGGCCAGCCCGCAGTGGGTCAGCAGGCTGGCGCCCACCCGCGCGACGTGGTGACGGCCGGCGAGCGTGATCACCGGCACACCCATCCACAGCGCTTCGCAGGTGGTGGTCGTGCCGGTGTAGGGGAAGGGGTCGAGGCCGATGTCGATGCGGTCGTAGGCCCGCAGATGGGCGTCGATCGCGTCCATCGGGGCAAGCAGGTCGACACGGCCGGGGTCCACGCCGTCGGCGGCGAACCGCTGGAGACAGCGCGCGCGCGTCGGCGCGTCCGTGAAGGCGCGGCTCTTGAGGATCAGGCGGGCGGACGGCACGCGCGCCAGGATGGCCGACCAGACCCGCAGCACCTCCGGCGTCACCTTGGCGGCGTTGTTGAAGGAGCCGAAGGTCACGAAGCCGTTGACCAGCGCCGGCGGCTCCTCGCGCGGCACGGCGACGCGCAACGGCTGGAAGGCGAGGAACCCCCTGGGCAGGCGGACCAGCCGCTCGGCGTGCCAGGCGTCGGTGAGGCCCGGCGGGTCGGCGACCGCGTCGGTCAGGCGGTGGTCGATGGCCGTCATGCCGCTGGTGTCGGGATAGCCCAGCCAGGAGACCTGGATCGGGGCCGGCTTGCGGGCGAACAGCAGCGGCCGGCTTTGCGCCGTGTGGCCGGCCAGATCGACCAGGATGTCGATGCGGTCGCGCTCGACCAGCGCGGCGGCCGCCGCATCGTCCAGGCTGGTCAAGGACCGCCACCCGTCGGCCAGACTCCTCATGCGTTCGGTGATCGCGTCCTGCTGGTCCGAGGCGGCGTAGCAGAAAATCTCGACCGCGCCGCGGTCGTGCTCGCGCAGCAGGGGCTCGATGAAGTGGGCGCAGGCGTGGGCGCGGAAGTCGGGCGAGACATAGCCCACCCGCAGCCGCCGGCCGGGGGTCCGGTCATTGGAGAATTGCCGGTTCCGCGGCATCAGCGGCCGGGCGTGCCGCTCGTTCCAGTGGGTGTGGGCGCGGGCGATGACCTCCGGCGGAACCCAGGGCGTGTAGTGCAGGGCGAACAGCAGGTTGGAGTGCAGCAGGGCCAGGTCGGGGTGGCGTTCGATCCCGCTTTGGAAGACCGCGATGGCCTCGGCGATCCGTCCCTGCTCCTTCAGCGTCTCGCCGAGATTGACGACGGGTTGCGGCAGGTCGGGCTGCGCCTGCATCGCCGCCCGGTAGCAGTCCACGGCGCGGCTCGATTCCCCGAGGTCGCGGTACACGTCGCCCATGTTGCTGTGGGCCCCGCCCATGCCGGGCTTCAGCCGCAGCGCCCGGCGGTAGGCGGCGATCGCCCGGTGGTGCTCCCGCGCGGTCTTCAGGAGGTTGCCGGCGTTGAACCAGGCGTCGGCGTAGTCCGGAGACAGGGCCAGCGCCACGCGGACCGCCGCCAGCGCCTCCGCCGGCCGGTCGAGGTCGGCCAGAGCGCAGGAGAGGTTGCTGCGGATCGGCGCGTCGTCGGGCAGCGCGGCGACGGCCCGGCGGTAGCAGGCGGCGGCGTCCTCCCACCGCCCCGCGCCGCGCAGCAGGATGGCCAGATTGTTGTTGGCGTGGGCGTGCCCGGGATCGTCGCGCAGGATCGCCCGGTAGCCGGCCTCGGCGGCGTCGAGCCGGCCCGCCCGGTGATGCTCCAGGGCGGCGGCGAAGCTCCGCACCGCCGCCGTGTCGGCCGTGTCGTTCATCACCGCAGGCCCGCGCCGTCGAGGATGGCGAGCAGCCGGTCCGCCGCGCGGCCCCAGGTGAAGCCTTGCACCAGATGGTCGCGGGCCGAACGGTGGCCGGTGTCGCCGCCGCGGATGATGGCGGTCAGGATGTCCGCCGCGGCGTCCTCGTCCGGGTCCCACCAGTCGAGCCCGTGGAACGGCGGGTAGGCCTGGTCGCTGTAGGGCAGGCGGGCGGGGCGGACGGCCGCCGGGATCAGCCGGGCCACCCGGTCGTCGAGATAATCCACATAGGACGAGTGGCGCGGCGCGATCAGGTCCAGGCCCATGGCGCCGGCCTTGGAGAGGGGAAGGTCCCAGCCCTCGCCGTGCGACATGCTCCAGTAATGGGTCGCCGCGCGCAGCAGCCCGGTCATGTCGGCGTCCGACAGGAGCTGGTTGACCAGCACCACCGGCGCCGCGTCGGCCATCCGCTTCCCCACGGCGGCCTCGGTGTGCCGGACCAGATCGCCGAGTTCCGCGCCGAAGGCCGGGTTGTTCCCCTTGCCCAGCTTCAGGATCAGCACCGCGTCGTCGGTGCGCGCCGTGCTGCGCAGCCAGACCCGCAGCAGACCGTCGATGTTCTTGCGGGCAATGAAATCCGAGACGTTGATGAAGCGGTGCCGGTAGCTGGAGACCAGCCGCCCGCGCGGATCGACCATGGTCGGCGCGGGGGCGGCGCCCTCGGACTCCTCCGGATCGACGCCCAGGGGGCAGACCCGCAGGCGATCCTCCGGATAGCCCTGCGCCGCCCAGGCCATGCGGGACGATTCCGTGGGCACGATGACGAGATCGCTGTGCTCGCACTGGCGCCGCCAGGCCGGGGGTATGCGGGTTCCCTCGAACATCGAGAAGATCACCGTGGCCAGGCCGGGCACCCGCTCGACCGCCAGGGGGATGAGGAAGTTCACCAGGGCCTTGGCGGGAACCGGCGGGTCGAGGTCCTCCTCCCGCCAGGATTCGGGGCCGCCGATCCCGATGGCCTGGAGGGGCACGGCCCGCCGGCGCAACGTCCGGATGAAGCGCTGGCAGAAATAGCCGTAGCCCGTGGCGCTTTCCAGGGCGCCGCGGACGGCCAGCCCCCTCGGCGTTGCCGGTTCCGATCCGGAGACCGCCGCGGCTGCGGCGGTCCGGTAGCGCCCGCAGCGCGCCAGCCCGTTGATCGCCTCGGAAAGGGTCGGGTCGAGCCGGAGCGCCCGGTGGAAAAGCCCGGCGGCCTCGTCCTGCCGGCCGAGCCGAAGCAACGTCTCGCCGAGCTGGACGTGAGCGAGCGCGCCCTCGGGAGCGATCGCGATCGCCCGGCGCAGGCTGTGGACCGCGGCCGTGAAGTCGCCGGCGAGCACCCCGATCAGGCCGACATTGTACCAATGCACGCTCGGGCCGGGAGCGAGCCGGGCGGCGCGCAGCAGGAACCGGACGGCCCCGTCCAGGTCCCCCATTTCCTGAAACACCGTGCCCAACCGGCTGAAGAGGGGCGCGGATTCCGGCTGCAGGGCCGCCAGCGCACGCAGGGCGCGCGCGGCGGCCGGCCACTCCCCGTGGTGTTGCAGGACGATGCCGAAGTTGGTCAGCGCGGCGGCGTGCCCCGGAGCGCTGCGGACGGCGTCGCTCAGGGCCTTCCTGGCCGCGCCGTCCTGGCCGGCCGAGAACAGCGCGGCGCCGAGCAGGTTGAGCGCGTCCGGCTGCCCCGGCTCCGCCGCCAGAACGGCCCGGCAGGCGTCGATGGCCTCGGTCAGCCGCCCGGCGCCGTACAGCCGGGACGCCGCGTCGATCCCGCCCGTCATGACACCCCCGCGGCGCGCCGGGCGATCGTGGCGTCAATTTCGGCGGCGATCCGGACCATCACGCCGTCCCAGTCGTTGCGGCGCGCCATGCGGAACAGCCGGGTCTGCGGGTACCAGGGCGTGCGGTCGGGATGGCGCATCCAGCGCCAGTCCCCCAGCCAGGGCAGGGCCAGGAACACCGGACGCCCCATGGCGCCGGCGATGTGGCCGACCACGGAATCGCAGGCGACGATCAGGTCCATGGCCTCGATGATCGCGGCGGTGTCGACAAACCCTTCATCCTCGTCCTTCCCGTCCCTGCCCGGCAGCGAAACGATCCCCAGCCGGTCGTCGGGCCGCTCCCACCGGCCGGGTCCGTCCGCCTTCTGCAGGCTGTAGAGCCGCACCCCGGAAAGGTGCGACAGGCGCGCGAAGCGTTCCAGCGGAATCGAGCGGTCGGCCCCCGCGGCGCGCCACTGGATGCCCACACGGAGCGCGTCCCGTGGTCCCGCCTCGGCGATCCGTCGCCGCCAGATGGCCGCGCGGTCGGGATCGGCCCGCAGATACGGGACGCCGCCGGGAATCGTCGCCGCCGTCGTCCGGCAGCGGTGGGGCAGGCTCATCAGCGGAACGAGGCAGTCGGCCTCGGGCAGCGGCTCGCCGCGCGCCACCAGCCGGTCGATGCCCGGAACGCCGGCGAGGAGGCGCTTGAGCGGCGGCTGGCATTCGAAGACCGTGCGGGCGCCCATGGCCTTGAGCAGCGCCATGTAGCGGATGAACTGCACGGTGTCGCCGAGCCCCTGCTCGAAATGGACCAGGATGGTCTTGCCGTCCAGCGGGCCGCCGTCCCACAGCGGCGTGCCGGGACGGTCGCGGTTCCACTGCCAGACGGCCTGGCGGGTGCGCCATTCGTACTCGGCCGTGCCCTCCGCGAAATTTCCGGCGGTGAGCAGGCTGACGCCGAGATTCTTGCGATGCTCGGCGCAGTCCGGCTCAAGCCGGACGGCCCGTCGGTAGCTCACGGCGGCGTCTTCCGGCCGTCCTTGCGCCAGGAAGGCCGCGCCCCGGTTGTTGTTGGCCGCCGCCGCGCCCGGTTCCAGAAGCACGGCCAGCCGGTAGGCGGCCTCGGCCCGTTCGGGTTCGTCCACGGCCATCAGCGCGTTGCCGAGGTTGAACGCCGCGTCCGGGTGACCGGGCCGCAGCGCCACGAGACGGAGAAGCGGCGCCACCGCCTCGCCGGTCCGGCGACGCTCGATCAGCAGCGATGCCCACTGGAACAGCGTGTCGGCGTCGTCCGGCCGCAGATGGAGGGCGGCCCGCAGCGCCACCGCCGCGCCGTCCAGCCGCCCCAGACCGCGCAGCACCAGCCCCAGGACGAACCAGACCGCCGGATGCTCCGGCCGGATCGCCGCCGCCGTTCGGAAGCAGCGCACCGCCTCGTCCAGCGATTCGGCTTCGACACGACGCAGCCCGGCGCCGAAGCACCGGTCGAACGCTTCGCCGGCCCCGTCGAACGTCGCCTCGATCACCCACCCTCTCCATCCAATCGGTTGGCCCGGCAAATGGGCCCGGCAAATGGGTTTTGAATTGCCGCGCCCGATGGTAACCCTTTTCCCGATGATTTCACGCTCCGCACGCCTCCTCGACGGTCCGGGAGGGGCGGTGGCGCCGAGGGAAAGCATGAGCACGGCCCGGCATTTCGCGTCCCCCGCCGAAGCGCTGGGCTACGCCCTGACGCTGCATCAGAACGGCCGGCACGCCGAATGCGGCGCGGTGTGCCGCGCCATCCTGGCCGTCCAGCCGGACCATCACGGCGCGTCCTTCCTGCTGGGCGTCACCGCCTTCGCGCTGGGCCGGGCCGAGGAGTCGCAGCGCTGCCTCGCCCTCACCATCGCGCTGAAGCCGGATCTGGCCGACGCCTGTTTCAATCTGGCGCTGCTGCTGCGGCGCCGGGGCCGTCTTGCCGAAGCGGCGGCGCTTCAGGCGCGGGCGGTCCGGCTGGCCCCTGGACTGGCCGACGCCGGGCCGGTCATCGCCCTTGGCGCGATGCTGCGCGAGTCGGGCCGGCCCACGGCGTCCCGCGCCGTTCTGCGCCGGGCGGCCGCGCTGGCGCCGGACGACGCCGAAGCGTGGCGCGAGTCCGGCCACGCGCTGCGCGACGCGGGCGAGCCGGGCGCGGCGGCCACGGCCTATGGGCGGGCGTACCGGCTCGACCCCGGCCGCACCGAATCCCTCGGCGACCAGCTTCATGCCGCCCTCTCGCACTGCGACTGGGCTGGTTACGACGATCTGTGCCGGGAGATGCTGGCGGTCATCGACAGCGGCCGGGGGATCGCCCTGCCGCTGCTCACCCTGATGATCGACACCGGCCCGGCGCGGCAGGACCGCGCCGCCCGCCACTTCCACCGCGCGGTGGTGCAACCGTTGGCGCTTCCGCAAGCCGCCGTTCCGGCGGCGCCTCCCCCCGGCGGCGGGCGGCTCACCGTCGCCTACCTCTCCGCCGACTTCCACGAGCACGCCACCGCCTATCTGGCGGCCGAGCTGTTCGAGCTGCACGACCGCAACCGCTTCCGCGTCGTCGCCTGTTCCTACGGTCCCGACGACGGCAGCCCGATGCGGCGCCGGCTGAAGGCCGCCTTCGACGCCTTCCACGACATCCGCGGCTGCGATGCGGAGGCGGTGCGGGCGCTGTTCGCGGCCGAGGGCGTCCACATCCTGGTGGATCTCAAGGGCTACACGCGGCACGTCCGCTTCGACCTTCTGGCGCGCCGGCTGGCGCCGGTCCAGGTCGCCTATCTCGGCTATCCGGGGACGCTGGGCGGCGACGGCGTGGACTACGTCATCGGCGACCGCTTCGTCACGCCGCCGGAGCATCAGCCCCATTACCGGGAGCGCCTGGCGATCCTGCCGCACTCCTATCAGGTCAACGACCGGCGCCGGCCGCTGGACGCGCCCGTGCCGGACCGCGCCGCCTGCGGCCTGCCGCCGGACGGTTTCGTCTTCTGCGCGTTCAACGCGCCGTTCAAGATCACCCCGTCGCTGTTCGGGCTGTGGATGCGCGTGCTGGCGCGGGTGCCGGGGAGCGTGCTGTGGCTGCAGCAGCCCGGCGGCGACGGTGCGGACAACCTGCGGCGCGAGGCGGCGCGGCGCGGTGTCGATCCCGGCCGTCTGGTCTTCGCCCCCCACAGGCCGCAGGCCGGGCACCTCGCCCGCTACCGTCTGGCCGATCTGTTCCTCGACAGCTTTCCCTACACCGGCCACACCACCGTTTCGGACGCCCTGTGGATGGGCCTGCCGGTGGTGACGCGGATGGGCGACACCTTCGCGTCGCGCGTCGCCGCCGGCCTGCTGAACGCCGCCGGCCTGCCCGAGACGGTCACCGCAAGCTTCGACGGCTACGAGGCGCTGGCGGTGCGGCTGGCCGGCGATCCGGCGACGCTCGCCGGCTACCGCCGCCGTCTCGACGCCGGGCGGGCGACGGCCCCGCTGTTCGACAGCCCCCGCTTCACCCGCCATCTGGAGAGCGCCTACCGGACGATGTGGGACCGCCACGCCGCCGGTCTGCCGCCCGAGTCCTTCACGGTGCCGCCCCTGTAGCCTGAGCCAACGCCGCGCGAACGGCGGCGACGACGGACGCCCAGTCGCCCGGCGCCGCCTGCCGGAACAGGCGCATGGTCGGGTACCAGGGGGTGGTGTCGCCGCGCTCCAGCCAGCGCCAGTCGGCATTGTCCGGCAGCAGGGTCCAGACCGGGCGGCCGAGCGCCCCGGCCAGATGGGCCGGCGCCGTACAGGAGCTGATGACGAGGTCCAAATTTTCCATGATCGCCGCGGTGTCGGCGAAGTCGGCGATCTCCGCGCCGAGGTCGGTGAAGGACGGCGGCAGCGGCCCGCAGGTCTCCAGGTCCCGCCGTCCCGCCCCCTTCTGCAGGCCGAAGAAGGCGACGCCCGGAACGTCGAGCAGCGGGCGCAGGGCGGCCAGCCCCGGCGAGCGCCGGCGGTCGTCCTTGAACTCGGGGTTGCCGGCCCAGACCAGACCCACTCGCAGCTCCGTCCGCAGCCCGGGCGGCGCCCCCATGCGTGTCGCCCAGGCCGCCGCCAGCGCCGGTTCGGCGCGCAGGTAGGGAACGTCGGCCGGAACGGTCGCCAGCGTGGTGCCGAGCCGGTGCGGCAGGCTGAGCAGAGCGGCGTGGGCGTCGTGCGGCGGCGTTGCGTCGGATCGGCCGACGATCCCGTCCACACCGGGGAGCGTGGCGAACAGACGGACGAGACGGTCGTTGCACTCGACGATCACGCGGGCGCCCCGGCGGCGCAGCAGGGGCGCGTAACGGACGAACTGGATGCCGTCGCCGAGCCCCTGCTCGTCGTGCAGCAGGATCGTCAGGCCCTCCGGGTTCCCGCCGTCCCAGACGGGAGTCGGCAGGCCGCGCGGGGTGACCTGACGGTCGGCCAGACGGGTGCGCCACTCGTATTCCCGGAACCCCGCCTCCAGCTCGCCGCGCAGCAGCAGGCAGGTGCCGAGCAGGGTGTGCGCCTCGGCGTGGTTCGGGTCGCGGTCGAGGACGCGGCGGCACTGGGCCTCCGCCTCTGCGATGCGCCGCAGCTTGCTGAACACCAACCCGAGATTCAGACGGGCCGACGGGAAGTCCGGGGCGACCGCCACCGCCCGGTGCAGGACGCGGGCCGCCTCTTCGTCCCCGCCGGTCCGCAGGGAGAGCGCAAGCCCCAGGTTGCTGAGCACGCCGGGCTCGGCGGGGGCCAGCGCCAGCGCCCGGCGTCCGGCGCCGACCGCCGCGTCGTGGCGGCCGAGATTCTTCAGCGCGATGCCCAGGTTGGCGCGGGCGCGATGGTCGTCGGGGGCGAGGCGGACCAGCTCCCGCAGCACGCCCTCCGCCTCGCCGTAACGCTGGCGCATCAGCAGCGCGTGGGCGAGATGGAAGCGGTGGAAGGTGCCCGAGGGGTCGAGGACGGCGCAGCGGCGCAGCGGCCCGACCGCGTCCTCCGGCGCGTCGCGGCCGAGCGGCTCCATCGCCAGGGCGTGGAAGGCGTCGATGGACGCGGGGTCGAGGGCCAGGGCGCGACGATGCTCCGATCCGGGCTCCGGCGTCGGCTTTTCCGGAGCCGGGTCCGGGTCCGGCGGTGGGGCGTCCGGCGAGATCCAGCCGAGCGCCCGGAAATGACCGATCCGCTCGCGGATCAGCCGGGGGAAGCCGGCGTCGATGGGGACGGGCGCCAGGGAGGTCCACATGCCGGGAACGGCGCCGCCGTCGAAGCGCCCGGTGGCGTAGAAGCGGTCCAGCCGCTCCCGGTTCGCCGCCGGGTCCTGCTCGAACGCGGCGATCATCTCGCGGTGCGCGAAGGCCTGCAGCTTGGCGCGGAAGCGCTCGATCCCGCCCATCCAGGTGAAGTGCCAGCCGGCGTCCGGGACGACCCGCCCGTGCCCCAGCTTGGTCAGGTAGCGGGCGCGGTTGGCGCCGATCCGGCGGATCAGCTCCCACGGGGCGGCGGCCACCGACACCCAGGGGTCGGGCGATTTGAGGTCGAGGAAATAGAGGAAGATGTCGAGGTGCGGCGCGAACAGCGCGCGTCCGTCGTCCGGTTCCCGGCGCAGCCGCTCCATCACCCAGGGGCGGAGGATCTCGTCGGCGTCCGACACGACGATCATGTCCGTCGGGTCGCAGCCGTCGAGGCCGCGAGTGATCGCGTCGCGCTGGTGGGCCTCGCGCTGCCACGCGAAGCCGCCGGGGTCGTCGTCGACGACGACGTGGATGATCTTGTCGGCGTAGGCCGCGAAGCGCGCGCGGTTCTCCGCGTAATGGAGGGGCTTGGGATCGCCGGCGTGGGTGAAGGTCGCCTCGACCAGGACGAAGCGGTCGACCACCGCGTCCAGCTCGGCCAGCCGCACCTCCAGGAGGTCCAGCTCGTTGTAGAATTGGAAGCAGTCGTAGACCCGCCGCCCGCCGGGTGGCGGGGCCGCGGGTGGCGGGGCCGCGGGCGGCGGCGCGTCCGTCAGTGTCGTGACATAGGCGAACCAGGCGTCGAACCCGCGCAGCGTCGTCCAGACGGCGGACCGGTTCTCCTCCGTGTTGTGGTCGAGCCGCAGGGACCGCTCGACGAGCGCGATCAGCGCCCGCGCCTCCGCCCGCCAGGCCTGTTCCCCCTCGGCCGGGGGGCGGGCGTTCAGATGGGTGCCCAGCGCGCCGAGCAGGCGCTGCTGCGCCTCGGCCAGATCGGCGATGATGGCAGCCGCCGTGCCTGCCGCCGTGCCTGCCGCCGTGCCTGCCGCCGTCCCGCTGCGCAGCTCGCCGAGCCACGCCAGCCAGTCCCCGGCCCGGCCAGCCCAGTTCATCGCGGCGGTGACGTGGCCGACCTGTTCGCGCAGCCGGCGTTCGGTCGCCGGGCGGTCGTCGCGCCACGCGAGCAGGGCCGTCCGGGCGGTCTCGGCGAAGCGGACCGCGTGCTCCGCCGGGTCCTCCGGGACGGGGATCAGCCGGGCGAAGCCGGCCGTGGTTTCCGGCAGCGCCCCCAGCGCGCTGGACACGACGAGGCAGCCGGCGGCCAGCGCCTCCATGACGGCGATGCAGGAGGTCTCGGCGAAGCGGTTGGGGTAGGCGAGGCCGGTCGCGCCGCGCAACGCCTCGGCCAGGGCGTCCTGGGAGACCGCCCCCACATACTCCACCCCCTCGGTCTCGCGGCAGCGCCGGTAGAGGGCGTCGTAGGGGTCCCGGTCGGCGGAAACCTGATAGCCGTCCAGGCTGGAGTACACCCGGACGGTGGTTCCGGGGATCGCCGCGCGGAGCAGGGGAACGCTGTCGAGCAGCACGTCGAGGCCGCGGAAGGGCGTGCTGGTGTAGGCCAGGACCGGCGGCCAGGGCTTCGCCGCCCCGATGTCGGCCCCCGGCGCAAACAGGCCGGAGAAGGCCGGGGCGATGCCGTTGCGCAGGATGCGGCAGCGTCCGGGGTCGAGGCCGAAGGCCGCGAGGTAGCCGTCCATCTGCCAGCGGCTGACGAAGGCGAAGCCGTCCCAGCAGGCGCGCGCCTCCGGCTCCGCGACGCATTGCGCGGCGGGCTGGTCGATGGCGTGCTGCATCCACAGGATCAGCTTCCGGCCGCCGTCCAGGGCCGCGCGCAGCCGGACCAGCGCCTCCGTCGGGCAGCCGTTGAGCAGCACCACGACGTCGAAGGCGCGCAGGCCCTCCCAGGACACCGCGCCGGCAGGCAGGCAGCGCACCCCGCGCACCAGGCCGGGGGTCCGGGTGCCGTTGACCAGCGTGACCTCCTGCCCGGCGGCGGCCAGCGCCTCCGCGAGGTAGCACAGGGCCGACTGCGAACCGCCGAGCGGGCAGAGGCGCGGCGTGTCCGGCGTGTAGTCCCCACCCGCCGGGTCGAGAAAGGCGATCTTGACGGTCATGCTGGCTCGGGCATGCTGGTTGGGGCTGGTTCGCTCGCACGTGATGGCTGGCGCGGACCAGCGGCTCACGCTGTGGATCGGCGCCGGCGTTCTGCTATCCTACCATTCAAGGCCATGGGCAAGAAGGACGGGCAAAAAGGATGTGCGGCGCGTGACGGAGTCGGTAGCGGTGGATGGCGGGGCCCCGCGCGTGGAGCGGAACTTGGCGCAGAATCCGGCGCAGAATCTGGCGTTGACGTGGCAGCTTTCGGAGATTCACGGCTGGGGTCTGGTCGGTGTTCACACGGCGCTGCATCTGATCGAGCGGGGACGGCCGCCGCTCCTGCTGGAAAAGCCGCTTCTGTCCACCCTGCGGCCGGAGAACCGGGAAAAGCTGGAAAGCCTGATGGACGGCCATCGGCAGATCACCGCCATCGCCGAGCGGGCGGGCGACCGGATGCTCGGCCTCAACGACTGCACCGTCCTGCACGCGCTCGGCAACGGCTTCATCGCGGGACCGTTCTCCGCCCGGTTCCGCGGCAGCCGCAACGTCGGGGTCATCGCCTTCGAGGACACCCTGTTCGACGAGGACACGCTGGGCCGCGCGCGGAGCTACGACAAGCTCGTGGTCCATTCCGAGTACAACAGGGCGCTGCTGGCCGAACAGGGCATCGCCGACGTCGGTTGCGCCTTCCAGGGCGTGGACCCGGACGAGCTGGAGCCGGTCCCGCCGGCCGGGCGCTTCGGCGACCGCTTCGTCGTCTTCTCGGGTGGGAAGATCGAGTTCCGCAAGGGACAGGACATCGTGCTCGCCGCCTTCCGCCGGTTCCACGAGCGCCATCCCGACGCGCTGCTGGTCACCGCGTGGCACAACCCCTGGCCGCACACCTCCGCCGACATCGCCGAGTCCCCGCTGGTGCCCTCCGCCCCCGCCGTCGGCGACAACGGCAAGCTGCGCATCGTGGAATGGGCGATGGACTGCGGCCTGCCGCCGGAGGGCTTCGTCGACATGGGCTTCCTCGGGCGTGGCCAGATCGCCGCCATCCTGGCGGACTGCCACGCCGCCCTCTTCCCCAACCGCTGCGAAGGGGCGACCAACCTCGTCGCCATGGAGGCGATGGCCTGCGGCGTGCCGGTCATCCTGTCGGCCAACACCGGCCATCTCGACCTGATCCGTGATGGCAACTGCCTGCCGCTGAGCCGCCAGGACCCGGTGGCCGATCCGGCTGGCCGGCGTCGCGGCTGGGGCGAATCCTCGGTCGAGGAGGCCGTCGCCCATCTCGAATCCCTCTACGCCGACCGCGCCGCCGCCCGCGCCCGCGCCGACAGGGCGCGGGCCTTCCTGCGCGGCGAGCGGACGTGGCGCGCCTTCGCCGAGACCTTCGTGACGGCGGTGGCCGAAGGATGACACGGGACGCGGAGGGCTCCGACGGGGGGGCGCCACACCGGAGGGCGCTCGCGGTCGATCCGGGCGATGCGGTGGCGTGGCAGCACGCGGCGCATGCCGCCCGCAAGGCGGGAGACGGTCTTGGGGCGGTCACGCTGTTCGTCCGGGCCGCCCGCCTGCACGGCGACCACGAGGCGCTCGGCCGCCAGATCGGCGAGCTTCTGGGCCTCGCCTCCAGCCAGGCCCTGGCGCGCTTGCAGGCGGGGGCGGCCGACGAGGCGGCGGCGTTGCTGGAACCGCTGGCGCGCATCGTGCCGCCGCAGGGTGATCTCGCCCGCGCCCTGGGCATCGTCCGGCTGGTCCAGGGCCGCGACGCGGAGGCCCAACGGCTGCACGCGGCCGCGGACACCGGCGATTGCGGGTTGGGGGTCGCCCTACGGGGAATCGCGCGCCACAAGGCCGACACCGACTTTGTCGGCACCGTGGTGATCCCCGCGCACCGCATGGAGGACACCATCGAGCGGGCGCTCGACAGCGTCGCGGCGGCGGCCCGCGCCTATCGTGAGGCATTGCGGGACCCGCGGGCGCAGGTCCATGTCTGCGTGGTGGACGACGCCTCCCCCGACGGGACGGCGTCGCGGGTCCTGCGCTGGGCGCGGGAACATCCGGAGCAGAGCGTTGCGCTGATCGCGAACAACCGCAACCAGGGGGCGGGCCGGTCGCGCAACATCGGCGCCGCCGCGGGGCTTGGCCGCTACCTGTGGTTCCTCGACGCCGACGATTATTTCTTCGAGCGGCATTTCGTGCTGACGGCGACGGTTCTGGACCACACCCCCGACGCCGCTTTCGTCCGCACCGGGATGCATTTCGACAGCATCGACCATGAAATCACCCCCGCGTGGCGCGAGGCGTCGGAGCTGAGCTACCCCTGCAACCTGTGTGTACGGCGCGCCTGCCACGACCTGATCGGCGGCTTCCCGGAGGAGGCGCCGTTCCACCCGGCCGTGGCCGACGACGTGGCCTATGGCCGGGCGCTCCACAGCCTGTTCGGCGGAGTCCGGATCGCGGAGAAGACGGTCCATTACACGATGCGGGCGGACAACGCCCTGGCGCGGCAGCGCGAGACGATGACCAGCGGCGCCAAACCGACGGAGCAGGTCTCGTTCGAACCCCGCTTCGTCGCGATCGAGATCCTGACCCAGCGCCGCCTCCACGCGCTGAAAGCCAGGAAGGACGCGCTGCTGCGCGCCGGCGGCTGGACCGGGCCGCCGTTCCTCGCGGCCAAGGGGCAACCCGAGGCTCCGCCCCCCGCCCCGACGGCGGCCCCCCCGGAAAGGCGGAACGCCCCGCAGGCCGTCGACCTCGTCGCCCTGGGACGGGACGCGATCAAGGCCGAACAGCCCGCCCGCGCCCTCGCCGCGCTGACCCGCGCCGCCGCCGAGGACCCCGGCCGCACCGAAGCCTGGTTCGAATTGGGGTTTCTGGCGCACCGGCTTCAGCGCAACCGGCTCGCCCTGACGGCCTTCCGGGCGGTGGCGTGCCTTCACCCCGGCGCGGCCGGCGCGTGGTGCAATCTCGGGTCGATGCTGGTCGACTCCGACGCCGATGCCCAGGCCATCCCCCGGCTGCGCCGCGCCCTGGTGCTCCAGCCGGACCACACCAACGCCCGGTGTCTGCTGGGCCGCGCGAACCGCCGGCTCGGGCAGGGCGGGCACGGGCGGCGGGATCTGGGCCGGGCGCTGCGGCTGGACCCTCTGCGCTCCGACCTCAACGCGGACTGCGCGGACGCCGCCCTGGCCGCCGGCGATGCGGCGGCGGCGGCGGCGCATGCCCGCCGGGCGCTGCGGCTCAGCCCGGAGCTGTACGCCGGCCATGCGGCGCTGGCCGGGGCCCTGGACGCGCTCGGCCGCCCCGACGCGGCTCTGGTGGCCTGGGAGCGGGCGATCCGCTGCAACCCCGGGTTCGGCGAGGCCTTCACCCGCCGCGCCCTGTCGTTGCTGACGCGCCGGTGGGGGCCGCCGCCGGTTCCCGCCCTGGCTGGTCCGCCGGGCCGCCGCCTCGCCTCGACCGCCCTCGGACACAAAGGACGGTTCGGCAACCAGCTTCTCCAGTACGGCGCCCTGCGTCTCTACGCCGCCCGGCACGGTCTCACGCTGGAGGTTCCTCCCTGGCCCGGCCGACACCTGTACGACCACGACGACCCTCTGCCCGGTCCGGCGCTGCCGCGCGTGGCGGAGGCGGAGGGGGAGGCCGTCGTGACCGCTTCCCTCCGCGGGGAACCCACCACCGTGTTGGCGGACCGCGACGTGTCCGGCTATTTTTGCGGCGACACCACACCCCTCGCGCCGTTCAAGGAGGAGTTCCGCGCGCTGTTCACGCCGGGCCGCCACCTCCAGCCCCACGCGGATGCGCTGCTCGGCCGTCTGCGCGCCGCCGGACGGACGGTCGTGGCGCTGCACCTCCGGCGCGGGGATTTCGGCTGGGGGCGGTTCTGGATCGCCCCGACGTCCTGGTATCGGCATTGGCTGGAGACCGTCTGGCCGACGCTCGACCGGCCGCTCCTGTACATCGCGACGGACGATCCCGTCCAGCTGCGGGAGTTCGCCGCTTACCACCCCGTCACCGCCCGCGACCTGGCCGAACCGATCGCCGGCGCGGAGTTCTTCACCGATTTCCATGTCCTCTGCCACGCCGACCGGGTCGCCATTTCCAACAGCTCCTTCTCCTTCGTGGCCACCATGCTGAACCGCAACGCCAGTGATTTCCTTCGGCCGGACCCGGCGCGCCGGGCCCTGCTCCCCTACGACCCCTGGGCATCCCCGGTCCTGATCTGATCGACGATTCGAAAGCACGGACAGAGCACGCGCGCATGGCCCTCCCCGGCAAAATCACCCTGGATCGACCCGACCCCGCGGCGCTCGTCGCGGCGGGCCTCGCCCATCACGGGGCGGGCCGGCTGGCCGAGGCGGAGAGCGCGTACCGCCGCGTTCTCGCCGACCACCCCCGCCATCCGGACGCCCTGCACCTCCTGGGCGCGCTGGCGCTCCAGGCCGGCCGGCCGGCGGAGGCCGTGGACTGGATGACCCAGGCCATCCGCTCCGCCCCGGACAACGCGGCCTGCTTCTCCAACCTCGCCGGCGCGCTGCGGCGGCTCGGCCGGCGCGACGAGGCGGTGGCCTGCTGCCGGCGCGCCCTGGCGCTGGACGCCGGCTCCGCCGACGCGCTCAACAACGTCGCGAACGTGCTGTCGGATCAGGGCCGGCACGGCGAGGCCGCGACCGCGCTGCGCCGGCTGATCCGCCTCAAGCCGCGGCTGACCGACCAGCGGCTGCTGCTGGCGCAGGCGCTCATCCTGGACGGCCGCGCCGAGGAGGCGATCGAGGAGTTGATGGTGCTCCTCGGCATGACGCCGTCGTCGGCGGCCGCCTACGCCAATCTGGGCATGGCCCACCGCCGTCTCGGCCGGACCGGGGAGGCGGTCTGCTACTACCGCTGCGCGCTCGGTTTCGCGCCGGGCGATCCCGGCATCCTCAACAATCTGGGCGTCACGCTTCAGGATCTCGGTCGGCTCGACGAGGCGGTGGCCTGCTTCCGGCAATCCATCGCGCTGCAGCCGGGCGCCGCGCACACCCACCTCAACCTCGGGCTGGCGGCCCGCGACCTGATGCGGGTCGACGAAATGATCGCCTTGTCGCGGGCCGCCGTCCGGCTCGACCCGGCCCTGGCGGAGGCGCACACCGCGCTGAGCTTCGGGCTGCTGATCAAGGGCGAGCTGGAGGAGGGGTTCGCCGAGTATGAATGGCGCTCGCGCATGGCCGACTTCCCGTCGCCCCGGCGCCGCTTCGCCTCGCCCGCCTGGGACGGCTCCGACCTCACCGGCCGGACCCTGCTGGTCCATGACGAGCAGGGGGTGGGCGACACCATCATGTTCGCCCGTTTCGCCGCGCGGCTTCAGGCGCGGGGCGTGCGCGTCGTCATCGAGTGCAACAGCCAGCTCGCCCGCCTGCTCTCGGCCATGCCGGGCATCGAGGGCGTGGTCAGCCGCTTCGACCCGCCGCCGCCGCACGACGCGCACGACGCCCTGGCCAGCCTGCCGCACCGGCTCGGCACCATGCTCTACACGATCCCCGCCGACACCCCCTATCTGCGCGCCGAGCCGGAACTGGTGACGGCCTGGGCGACGCGCCTGGGGCCGCGGGAAAGGCTGCGGGTGGGGCTGGTGTGGGCGGGAAATCCCGGCTTCAAGGCGGATCACATCCGTTCGCCCCGCCTGAAGGCGTTCCTTCCGCTGCTGGACGTTCCGGGCGTCACGGTCTTCGGCCTGCAGAAGGGGGCGGGGCGGCAGGACCTGGAGACCTGCGGGCCGCTGCCATCGTCCTTTACCGACCTCGGTGCGGAGATTTCGGACTTCGCCGACACCGCGGCGATCATGGAGAATTTGGACCTCGTCATCAGCTCCTGCACGGCGCCGGCCCATCTGGCCGGGGCGCTCGGCCGTCCGGTCTGGACGGTGCTGCCCTTCGCCCCCGACTGGCGCTGGCTGGACCAGGGGATGTGCACGCCGTGGTACCCGACCATGCGCCTGTTCCGCCAGGACCGGCGCGGCGACTGGGCGCCCGTCGTCGGCCGCGTCCGCGCCGCACTCCAGGCCCTCGCGCGGTCCCGCCCGTAACCCCCGCGTTGCCGTGCCTCAGGGAGTCCAGGGCTCGAAGGGCCGGATGCGGCGGGCGGCGACGTCCGGCTCGACGAACAGGCGGGCGCGGCTGTTGAGGCGGGCGGCCAGGACGCTGAAGCCGCTGGCGGCGCTGATGCCGACCACGTCGGCGTGCATCAGCACGTGGAAGTCCTGAAGGAAGTCCAGCCCCGCCCACTCCTCCACGACGTCGGCCCGGGTCAGGGGATGGAACTCCGCGAAGGCGTGGCGGACCGCCGGGACGTCGTCGCTGGCCAGATAGAGCACCGGCCGGTCGAGACGCGGCCACCAGTCGCGCAGCCAGTCGACGTACCAGGCGGTCTCGGTGATCGGGTAGTTGGACGTCACGAAGTCGCCGCGCCGGATGTGGAGCGCGACCACCGTGTTCCCCGCCGCGCGCAACCGCTCGACCGCCGGGGCGAGGTGCGGGTCCCAGACCCGGCGCGGCCTCAGCCAGGACTGGACCCGCTGCCGGTATTCCCGCTTGTGCTCGAACAGGAACAAGGGCGAGAGGATGTCGCGGTCGGCGATCGGCGCCCGCTCCGTGGCGCCGGTCATCAGATCGTTGAGGGTGCGGCGGGCGAACAGCAGCGGCGGCAGCGGGCCGCTCGGCGGCGGGTCGTTCAGCTCGAAGAAGGCGCCGCCCACCCAGTCGGGAGTTTCCAGCAGGAAGCCGTGCTTCTCGGCGTAGAGCCGGACCAGGATGTATTCCAAAACGGTGTGGGCGAAGCGGCCCCGGGTGGCCAGGGACGAGGAAGTCACGCGCGGCGGCCGGTGCCCGCCGTCCGCCCCCACGGCGGCGGGGCGGAGCAGTTGGAGCCCTTGGTCGGCCAGGGTCGCGCGCAGGGCGGCGAGCGACTTCACGGTGAAGAACCAGCCGTTGTCCCCGCGCACCGCCGCCAGCCGGTCGCGGGCGGCCCGCGGGGCGCCGTCCCGCAGGTCGAGCGCGGCCAGCGCGGTCAGGCATTCCCCGCGATAGATCACGCCGCCGAGCGGCGTCGAGGCCAGCCGGGTGAAGAACGCCCGCCCCTCGGCCAGCCCGCCGCGCCGCAGGAAGGCGTTGGTCAGCAGCTCGATGCCGAGGGGGACGTCGGCGCCGGGGACCGGCAGGCTTCCGATCAGCTCGGCCTCGGCCTCGGCCGAGCGGCCCAGATCGTTCAGCGCCGCCGCCACCCGCACATGGGCGAGCCCGAGCCCGAGCCGCGCCGACCGCCGGTAGGCGTCCAGCGCCCGTTGCGGATCGCCATGGGCGTACAGGGCGTTGCCGACATTGTACCAGTAATCCGGGCTGGCCGGGCTGAGCGCCAGCGCGCGCCGCAGGCTCTCCCGTGCCGCGTCGTCGTCGCCGCGTTCGAGCAGGGTGTTGCCCAGATTCATGTGGGCGGGCGCCAGATCGGCCTTGACCGCGATGGCTCGGCGCAGGCTGTCCGCCGCCTCGTCGATTTGGCCGGCGCGGCGGAGCACCACCCCCAGATCGTGATGGACCTCGGCCAAACCGGGATCGAGGCGGGCGGCATGGCGCAGCGCTTGAACGGCTTGCGGCGTCCCGGCATCGCCCTGGGCCTGGAAGGCATCGCCGAGATTGCGCCAGGCCGGCGTATGGCCCGGATCGAACAGGGTCAGCCGCCGCCAGTCGGCGGTGGCCTCCGCGGGGCGGCCGGCCTTGTCCAGGATGATGGCCCGGTTGGCGCGCGCCTCGATCCAGCCGGGGTTGAGCCGAAGCGCCCGCCCGACCAGGATCAGTCCCGCGGCCGGCCGGCCGGACTGCCACTCGGCCATGCCGAGCAGATACACGGCGTTGGGATTCGCCGGGTCGGTCTCCAGAATCCGGCGATAGAGAACGGCCGCCTGGGGAACGCGGCCGGCGCGATGCTCGGCGAACGCGGCGGCCAGGACTTCACCGATCGTGGCCATCACCTCCCGTCTCCCTCGACCTTGAAACCGCAACCCGGATGTCCGATGCCCGTCCGGGCCTGTTCGGGCGGCGGAGGGTAGCCCAGCGACGGCCGGCCGATCAACGCTGAGCGGGCCGGATCGTGTCCGCGCGAGACGGAGCGGTCAAAACATCGTCAACTGGTCGCCCCGCGCCGGAGGGGGCTTGAAGTCGGCGCAGTTGAGGGCGGCGTCGCGGGCGTTGAGGCCGAGGCGCCGGCAAGCCAGCTTGAACCGCTTCGCCAGCAGCTCCGCCACCGGGCCGGAGCCTTTCATGCGGCTGCCGAACTGGGATTGGTACAGTTCCCCCTCGCGGCACTGGCGGATCAGGCTGAGCACGCGGTCGGCGCGGTTGGGCGCGTGCTCGCGCAGCCATTCCTCGAACAGACCGGCGATCTCCAGCGGCAGGCGCAGGAGGATGTAATTGGCCTGCGTCGCCCCGGCCTCCGCCGCCGCGGTCAGGATGGCTTCCAGCTCATGGTCGGTGAGACCGGGGATCATCGGGCTGGCCAGCACGGCCACCGGCACGCCGGCCGCCGTCAGGTCGCGCATGGCGGCGAGGCGCCGGGCGGGCGTGCTGGCCCGCGGCTCCATCCGGCGGGCGAGGTCGCGGTCGAGCGTGGTGACCGACAGCGCGACGTTGACCAACCCCTTGGCCGCCATCGGCGCCAGGATGTCGAGGTCGCGCAGGACCAGCGCCGACTTGGTGATGATCATCACCGGCTGGTTGAAGTCGCGGCAGACCTCCAGCACGGCGCGGGTGATGCGCTGCTCCCGCTCGACGGGCTGGTAGGGATCGGTGTTGGCGCCGAGCGCCAGCGGCTGGCAGCGGTAGGATTTGGCCCTCAGCTCCGCCGCGAGAAGCTCCGCCGCCCGGGCCTTGCGGAAGATCTTCGTCTCGAAATCCAGCCCCGGCGACAGGCCGAGATAGGCGTGGGTCGGGCGGGCGAAGCAGTAGATGCAGGCGTGCTCGCAGCCCCGGTAGGGGTTCACCGACCGTTCGAAGATCACGTCGGGCGATGTGTTCTTCGACAGGATCGAGCGGGCGGTGTCGTCGAAGACCTGGGTCGGGACGGTTTCCGTCACCGCCTCGTTCCCGCCCCAACCGTCGTCGGCCAGCACCCGCGTCTCCCGCTCGTAACGGGAGGTCAGGTTGCCGATCGCCCCCCGTCCTTTCAACGCTTGCCGCGGAATCTCGTCCATGGGGACAGGATAGCCGCGGCAAAGCGGAACGTAAAGAGAACGATGGCCCGTCGCCCGGGGTGATGGCCGGATCGGGCCTTACTGGACCTTCGGCGGCGCCGCCTCGGCGGCCTTGGGATCCACCAGCCCCTTGTCCAGCTTGGCCTGGATGTCCTGCTTCAGCGGCTCCTCCTCCGCGGTGCGGAGCGCGCGGGTCCATTGGAAGCGGGCCTCGTTGCGGCGCCCGACGCGCCAGTAGGCGTCGCCCAGATGGTCGTTGATGGTGGCGTCGGTCGGCTTCAACTCCACCGCGCGCTCCAGCTTCTCCACCGCCCCTTCGAAATCGCCGGTGCGGTAGAGCGCCCAGCCCAGGCTGTCGACGATGTAGCCGTCCTTGGGGCGCAGGGCGACGGCCTTCTCGATCATTGTCTTGGCCTCCTCCAGCTTCAGCCCGCGGTCGACGTAGCTGTAGCCCAGATAGTTCAGCAGGAAGGCCTCCTCCGGCTTCAGCGCCAGCGCCGCCCGCAGGTCGCGCTCGGCGTCCGGCCAGCGGTCGATCTTGTCGTAGGACATGGCGCGGGCGTAGAGCACCGCCCAATGCCGCTCCTCCGGCGTGCCGATGCGCTCCAGCGCCTTGCTGTAGCTGTCGGCGGCCTCGCCGTAGCGCTTGGCGACGCGGTACAGGTCGCCCAGCCGGATCAGCGCATCCGTCCGCTCGGGGCGTTCGGCGGACAGGGCGGAGAAGGCGGCGATGGCCTCGTCGGTGCGCTCCAGCCGGGCGAGGCTCTCGGCGGCGCGCAGCCGGGCGGTCCAGCCCAGCACCGGGTCCTTCTCCAGCGCCTGGAACTCGACCAGCGCGTCGGCGTGGTGGTCGCGGTTCTCCATGATGTCGCCGATCATCAGCCGCGCCAGCGACAGGTCCGGGCGCAGATGAAGGGCGATCCGCCCGAACAGCAGGGCGGTTTCCTCGGCGCCTTCATGGTGGATGGCGCTGCCTAGGTCGAACAGGGCCTCCGCCAGCCCCTGCTTGGCGTCGGACACCACCGGGGCGGCGGTCTTGCCCTCGTCCAGCGCCTTCAGCGCCGGCTCGGCCATCAGGCTGTCGGGATTGCCGGTGCGAAAGGCCTGGTAGAGCTTGCGGGCCTCGTCCTTGCGGCCGGTGCGCTCGTAGAAGCTGCCGACGATCTGGATGACGCGCAGCGGCGCCTCCTGGTCGATCACGCGGGCGAAGCGCTCCGCGGCGGCGTCCTTGCGCCCCCCCAGTTCCAGCACCAGACCGGCGTGCAGGTCGTGCAGGGCGGCGAAGCCGCTGGCGGCGGAGAGCGGCTCCAGCGCCTTCAGTGCCGCGTCGGTCTTGCCCTCCGCGGCGGCCAGCCAGGCGTCGATCAGCGGGCCGATGTATTTCGCCATGCCCTCCTTGGGCATGCGCGCGGCCATGGCCTTGGCTTCCTTCAGCTTGCCGCGGGCCAGATTGTCGGAGGCCAGCAGGGCGATGGCCATCTGCGGGTCGTTGTCCTGCTCCAGCAGCCGCTTGGCCAGGTCGATGGCGGCGTCGAACTGCCCCTCGCCCAGCTTCAGCAGGTAGGTGCGGCGCAGCAGCGTCAGGTCGCCGGGGTCGGCGGACAGGGCGTGCGCCATGAACAGGGCGGCGGCGGCCCAATCATCCTGGCGCTGGGCGAAGCGCCCGGCCAGATAGCTGCCGGTCGCCGAGGTCAGCGACGGGCGTTCCGTCACCGCCGGGGCCGCGGCGGCGGCATGGCCGGCCGGCAGCAGGCCCGCCGTGGAAAGGAACAAGGCACCGAGCGCCGTCCGACCCAACCGGGTCCGCCCAAATCGGAATGTCATCATGCCGCGTCCACCTGCACGCCTACGGAGTCCGGATCAGGAAAGCCTGAAACTCGAGTCCCCAGTCTAACACCAACCGCTGGCAAGGGTTAACCGCGCTGAACCCCGATCCATCGCATGTCCCGGCCGCCCTCCGCCTCTAACGCCATTCCGCGGCGACCCGCCCGATGACCTCCGGACGGAGAACGTCGATCGCGTGGGCGTCCATATGGGCGGCCAGCGAGTCCGGCATGTCCGGCGACAGGGCGGCGCCCTCGACCCGCCAGCGGGCCATCCAGGACAAGGTGCGCAGCCAGGTCAGCCGGCGCAAGGGCCGGCGCCATGGGCGCACCGCCTCGGCCAGCGCGGGCGGCACCGCCGCCTCCCAGGCTTCGTAGAACGCCGCGACCTCGTCGGGGGCCAGCACGGCGGCGACCTCCCGCTCCCATTTGGTGGAGGTGTAGAGGCTGGCGTGGGCGAGGTCGATGGCCGGGTGGCCGTACTGGGCCTTCTCCAGGTCGGTGAACCACGCCTTGCCGGCGTCGTCGATCAGGAAGTTGCCGGGATGGACGTCGCTGCCGACCAGCGTGATGGGAATCGGCGCCGCGCAGCGGAAGGCGCGGGCGGTCTCCAGTTCCTTTTCAAGCAGCGCCAAGGCGTCCGGCGCCAGCCCGGCGCGCTCGAACCAGACGGCCTGCCGCTCCACCTGGGCCAGGGTCGCCGCCACCGGGTCGGCGGGGGCGGGCAGTGGGGCGCGCTCGCCGTCCGGCGGCAGGGGCAGGTCGTGCAGGGCGGCGAGCGCCCGCGCGATGGCCGGCATGTCGCCCGGCAGGCGCGGCGGGCGGCCGACGATCTCCGTGACCACCAGGGCGCCCATGGGCAGCTCAGGCCCCGGCGGCAGGACGGCGGCCAGCTCCGGCGTGTGTCCGCCGGGGGCGGCGCGGCGGAAGGCGGTGGCCTGCTGCTCCAGATTGGCGAAGGGGTCGAGCCCGAGCTGGCTCCAGCGCGGGACGCGGGCGACCAGACCCTGTCCCGACAGCCTCACATGGTCGTGCGCCACGCCCCGGCGCGGCATCGGTTCCAGCGCTTCCGAGGGCAGATCGGCGAGGGCCGGCAGCCGCGTCAGCGCGCCGAACAGACCGGCGGTATCGGTCACACCTGATGCTCGCGCAGGCGCGGCATCAGTTCGACGAGGTTGCAGGGGCGGTGCCGGTTGTCGAGCTGGAAGACCAGGATGTCGTCCCAGGCGTCGCGGCAGGCGCTGGGCGAACCCGGCAGGGCGAAGATGTAGGTGCCGTTGGCGACCCCGCCGGTCGCCCGGCTCTGGATCGTCGAGGTGCCGACCTTGGCGTAGCTGAGCTGGCGGAACAGCTCCCCGAAGCCGGGGATCGCCTTGTCGAACAGGGCCTCCACCGCCTCCGGCGTGACGTCGCGGCCGGTCACGCCGGTGCCGCCGGTGGTCAGCACCACGTCGATCTCCGGATCGGCGATCCAGGCCTGGACCTGGGCGCGGATGGCGGCGACGTCGTCCTTCACGATGGCGCGGGCGCCCAGCCGGTGGCCGGCGCCGGCCAGCCGCTCCGCCAGCGCGTCGCCCGAGCGGTCGTCGGCCAGCGTGCGTGTGTCGGACACGGTCATGACGGCGATGTTGACGGGCAGGAACGGGCGGGATTCATCGATCTTCGGCATGGCGGGGCTTCGGTCAGGGGGCTTCGCCGTGTTGCGCGACCTGGGTGGACCGGGCCGCCGGGAAGACATCCACCGGCATATAGACCGGCCAGCCGCCCGCCGCAACGGCGTCCAGCGATTCGATTTCCTGCCCCAGCCGCAGCCGGTAGATCCAGAAGTTGGCGACGACCTTCTCGACGTAGTTCCGCGTCTCGGCGTAGGGCAGGCTCTCGATGAAGAGCAGCGGGTCGTTGCCGATGTCCGACAGGTCGCGGCGCCAGCGCGCCAGCGTGCCGGGGCCGGCGTTGTAGGCGGCGGCCAGCAGGAACAGGTTGTTGCCGATGTCCTGGCTGTTCAGCAGTTCCGCCATGTAGCGCTGCCCCAGCTCCATGTTGGTGGAGGGATCGAACAGGCCGGTGCGGCCGGCCTCGGCCTCGCCGATGTCGGCGTTGCGCTCCTGCACGTGCTGGGCGGTGGCGGGCATGATCTGCATCAGGCCGGTGGCCCCGGCGGAGCTGACCAGCTTCGGGTCGAAGCGCGATTCCTGCCGCATCACCGCGAAGACCAGCGCGCGGTCCACGGCGAAGCCGTCGCGCGGCTTCCAGTGCGGCACCGGGTAGAGGGCCGCCGTGTAGGGCGCGCCGTCCGGTCCGGCCACCGCGTTGCCGACCTGGAGCGCCAGCCCCGGCAATCCGGCGCGGTCGGCCAGCGCCACCAGCGCCTGCTCGGCCAGCGCGTCGCCGCGCGGGTGGATGCGGCGCAGCTCCAGCTCCGCCGCCTCGCGCTGGCCGGCCTGGATCAGGGCGATCGCGCGGGTGCCGCCGGGCAGGGCGGCCAGCGCCTTCAGATGGTCCCCCGTCAGCTCCGGCGTGCGCCAGTTGAGGTCGCCCGAGCCGCCCAGCTTGCGGTGGGCGAGAAGCCCATAGAAAGTGTGCGGGTAGCGCGCCGCGGCGGCCAGATGGGCGCGGGCCTGCTCCTCGCGGCCCCGGCGGGCGTGGGCGCGGGCGGCCCAGAAATCGGCGGCGGAGGCCAGCCAGGGCGATCGCGGTCCAGCCTCGGCCAGATTGGTGAAGTGGCGGGCGGCGCGGTCGTACTGCTTCAGCCGCCAGGCGGCGAGGCCGGCGATCCAATGCGCCTCCGTCAGCGCCGGGCCGGAACGGGCGGCGCTGGCCGAGGCCAGTGACAGCGCCTGCGTCACGTCGCCGGAATAATAGAGCGAGGCGGCGATGCGCGCCCGCGCCTGGTCGTACTGCACCGGGTCGAGGCTGCGCCCGAAGTCGTCCTGGTTGAGCAGGGCGAGCGCCGCCCCCGGCTTGCCGGCGCGCAGCAGGTCGGTCACGCGGGACGGGGTGGTGTGGGTGGTGCGGCTTGCGGTGCGGCTGCGCGGGGCGACGGTGAGCCTGGTCTTGTCCTCGCCTTTGTCCTCGGCGGCCTCGGCGCTCTTGTCCGGGTCGGACGGGTCGTCGTCGGAGACGGCCTCCGGCAGCGGTTCGGGGCGCAGTCCGCCCAGCCGCTCCAGCGATCCGGTCAGCCGCTCCCCGTCGCCGGCGCGCGGCGGCTTCAGGGCGCGCTGCTGGCCGGCGGGGGCGCGGCGCTGGGCCAGGGCGTGGATGCGCTCGGCGCCCGGCAGGTCGCCGTAGCGCTGGAGCCAGCCGGCCAACTCGTCGTAGCTGGCCTTGCGGTCGGGGTGCAGATAGCGCTGGCGCAGCACATGGCCCATCAGGCGGCGGTCGCGCAGCAGGCGGATTTCCCAGTCGGCGCCTTCCCACTCGCCCCGCTCCTGGAGCGCGAAGATGCGCCGGTAGTGGCGGGCGTCCTCTTCCGTCAACTGGACGGCGCGCGCGTCGGCGTCCGTCGCCAGAAGCAGGGTCTGCTCGGCACGATCGAATCCCGGAGGGACGACGGGTCGTCCATCCGGGGCGTGAATCACAAGGCCGGCCTGGGCCGGACGATAGCCGCCCGTCGGGTCGGGTGCCGCGCACAGCGCCAGCGCCACCCCCGCCATTCCCAGAACCTTCCGCCGCAGCGAGACGGTGTTTGCTGCGCTGCACAATATCCGGAACATGGTATTCGAATAACCGCAGTGGACGGGAATCGCAAGAAGATGATTCCCCAACAGCGGTCGATGCTATCTGTTCGCAAGGCTTTTCAGCAACTTAGTGGGGGCGGAAAAATGGCCCTAGCCCGGTGGAAAGACCCGTTTGGCGCAAGGTCATGGGACTTTCTGTGCCGTTTGGCGCAACGGCATAGCGGCGACTTGGTAAACCACTCCGATCTTTCGAAGTACTTGGGCAATGTTTGGAATGTCTATGGATCTCGAATGTTCGAATGACCGTGCAAGAATAAACGCAATAAGCGGAACATTTTATAAATCAGCGCCGTTAACCATCGCGACGGCATGCCCCCACCCCGGCCCTCCCCCTCTGCGAGGGAGAGGGTGCCTTAGGCGAAGCGACGCCCGTCCCCTCCACCTCGAAGAGGGGGAGGGTTAGCAGGCCGCGGAAAAAGGCTATGCCCGGCCTGCCGGTCGTGATTCTCTCTG
>NZ_QLKQ01000008.1 GCF_003349955.1 Azospirillum brasilense | reverse complement strand
CCCCCACCCTTCCCACGGCGTAAGCCGTGGGAAGGGTGGGGGCAGACGTGGCCCGCCCCGCCCCTCAATCCTCGCCGATGCGCTGGCTTTCCTGATAGCGGAAGGGGTTGGCCGGGTAGACGCCCAGGATCTTCACCTCGCCGGCGCGGGCGAAGAAGGCCAGCTCCTCCAGCGCCAGACGCAGGGAGCGCTCCTCCGGATGGCCCTCCACGTCGGCGTAGAACTGGGTCTGGGTGAAGTGCCCGCCGACCATGTAGCTTTCCAGCTTCGTCATGTTGATGCCGTTGGTGGCGAAGCCGCCAAGCGCCTTGTAGAGGGCCGCCGGCACGCTGCGCACGCGGAAGACGAAGGTGGTGATGATCTTGGCCCCGGTCCCCTCGGCGGGCAGCGGCGGGGTCTTCGGCTCGCGCGACAGGATCAGGAAGCGGGTGGTGTTGTGCTCCGCGTCCTCGATGCCGCCCTTCAGGATGTCCAGCCCGTAGATGTCCGCGGCCAGCGAGGAGGCGATGGCCGCGTGCTGCGGGTCGCCCAGCTTGGCGATCTCGGCGGCGGCGCCCGCGGTGTCGGCGTGGGAGATCGCCGTCAGCCCGAGTTCCCGCGTCATGTTGCGGCACTGGGACAGCGCCTGGATGTGGCTGCGCACCGTCTTCAGCCCGGCCAGCGTCGCGCCCTTCGGGGCGAGGAGCTGGTGGTTCACCCGCTGGAAATGCTCGCCGATGATGTGCAGGCCGCCTTCGGGCAGCAGATGGTGGTTGTCGGCCACACGCCCGGCGATGGAGTTCTCCACCGGGATCATGGCGAGCGCCGCGCGCCCCTCGCGCACGGCGGCGAAGGCGTCGTCGAACGTGGCGCAGGGCAGCGTCGTCATCTCCGGAAAGACCGTCCGGCAGGACAGGTCCGAATAGGCGCCGGGCAGGCCCTGGAAGGCGATCACGTTCGAGGTCGTCATCGGGAGGTCTTCTTTTTAAAGGGAGGTGCGCTTTTTAGAGGGGCGCGCGCTTGGCGAGGATCGCGCGGGCGCGCTCCAGGTCGGCGGGAGTATCGACGCCGAGCGGAACCGCGTCAACGACGGCGGCGTCGATGCGCATCCCGAAGGCCAGCGCGCGCAGCTGCTCCAGCCGCTCCCGCTGCTCCAGCGCCGAGGGCGGCAGCCGGACGTAGCGCTCCAGAGCGGCGCGGCGGTAGGCGTACAGCCCGATGTGGTGGAACAGCGGACCGTCGCCCCACGGGGCGGTGGCGCGGCTGAAATAGAGGGCGCGGCCCCGCCGGGCGCCGGGCGGCAGCTCCAGGATGGCCTTGACCACGTTGGGGTCGGTGCGCTCCTCCTCCCGCGTGATCTCGACCACCAGCGTGGCGATGTCCACCTGCGGGTCGGACAGCGGGGCGAAGGCGGTGCGCACAACGGCGGGCTCGATGGTCGGCAGGTCGCCCTGCACATTCACCACCGCGTCGTATTTTCCTTCCGGGTCGAGCAGGCCGACCGCCTCGAAGATGCGGTCGGAGCCCGAGGGATGGTCGGGCCGGGTCAGCACGGCGGTGCCGCCCGCCGCCTCCACCGCCGCGGCGATCTCCGGCTCGGCGCAGGCGACCACCACCGGGCCGATCTCCGCCTCCATGGCGCGGCGCCACACCTGCACGATCATCGGCGCGCCGCCGATGTCGGCCAGCGGCTTGCCCGGCAGGCGGGTGGAGGCCATGCGGGCGGGAATGACCACGATGGGATTTGAGGGCGGCGGGTTCGCCGTGCTCTGGATATCTGCGCTGGCGTTCATGTCGGCGTTCATGATGGAACGGCCCCCTGTCGCGTCGGAAAGGTGGCGCGGGTGAACCATGGATCGCCCTTTGCGTCAAGCGGCGTCACTCCAATATTCAACTGGCCAACAGTCTGAGAACCGTTATTCCTGTGGCAAGGGAGGGGGCCGAAGCGGTGACAAGCCGCCGCGGTCACGCTATCGTGCGGCGGAGAACCAGCCAGCCCTGGCGACGGACCCGCGGCACGACAAAAAAGGGGAACAAGACGTTATGAGCATGGAGTGGAACAAGATTTTCGGCGCCGTGCTGCTGGCGGGCCTGATCGCCATGCTGGCGGGCTTCGCCGCGGAAGTTCTGGTGCACCCGAAGACGCCTGAGAAACCCGGCTATGTCGTGGCCATGCCGGAGGGCGCCGCTCCGGCCCCCAGCGGTGGCGCCGCCCCGTCCGGCCCCGCCGAGATCGCCCCGCTGCTCGCCAAGGCCGACGCCGCCGCCGGCCAGTCCGCGGCCAAGGCCTGCGCCGCCTGCCACAGCTTCGACAAGGGCGGCCCGAACAAGGTCGGCCCGAACCTCTACGGTATCGTCGGCGCTCCGCACGGTCATCTGGACGGCTTCGCCTATTCCGACGCCATCAAGGGCAAGGCCGGCCCCTGGAACTACGACGAGCTGAACCACTTCCTCTACGACCCGAAGGCCTACGCGCCGGGCACCAAGATGACCTTCGCCGGCGTCAAGAAGGACCAGGACCGCGCGAACATCATCGCCTATCTGCGCTCGCTGTCCGACAGCCCGGCGCCGCTGCCGCAGTAACGCGCGGCGGTTCCATCTGGGAAACAGGCGAAAGCCCCGCCGTCCATCGGACGCGGGGCTTTTTCGTTCCGCCTCAAACGGAAAGCCCGCAGATTGGCCTTGCATATGACGGCCCTATCGCCGATATAGGGCGCGGGAGGCTGGCGGCGGACGAGTCCCTCGCCAACCCGGTCAGGTCCGGAAGGAAGCAGCCGTAACGAGTTTCGGCTCGGGTCGTTCGTCCAGTCTCCCACCCTTCCCCATAAAATCCGGCAGCGAATTCAAACGGCGACAGCCCCGTGCCGTGACGCTATTCTGCGCTCCGTCGTGAAGCCGATTACCGGGCCAGCCGCGTGACCGATACCACCGTTGCCGATGCATCCTCTTCCGTTTCCGGGACGTCCGGGGGCCTTGCCTACCGGGTTCTGGCGCGGAAATACCGTCCGAAGAGCTTTGCCGAGCTGATCGGGCAGGACGCGCTCGTCCGCACCCTGACCAACGCCATCCATTCGGGCCGCATCGCCCAGGCCTTCATGCTGACCGGCGTGCGCGGCGTGGGCAAGACGACCACCGCCCGCATCATCGCCCGCGCGCTGAACTGCACCGGGCCGGACGGCGCCGGCGGGCCGACGGTGACGCCCTGCGGCGTCTGCGACAACTGCCGGGCCATCGCCGAGGACCGCCACGTCGACGTGATGGAGATGGACGCCGCCAGCCACACCGGCGTGGACGACATCCGCGAGATCATCGACGGCGTGCGCTACGCCCCCGTCTCGGCGCGCTACAAGCTCTACATCATCGACGAGGTCCACATGCTCTCCAAGAGCGCGTTCAACGCGCTCCTGAAGACGCTGGAGGAACCGCCGGCCCATGTGAAGTTCGTCTTCGCCACCACCGAGATCCGCAAGGTGCCGGTGACGGTGCTCTCGCGCTGCCAGCGCTTCGATCTGCGGCGCGTCGACGCCCAGGTGCTGAAGGAGCATTTCACCCGCATCACCGGCCTGGAAGGGGCGGGGATCGAGCCGGACGCAGCATCTCTGATCGCGCGGGCCGCCGACGGGTCGGTGCGCGACGGGTTGTCGCTGCTCGACCAGGCCATCGCGCTGGCCGCCGGCACGGTGACCGCGCAGCAGGTGCGCGACATGCTGGGGCTGGCCGACCGCAGCAAGGTGATCGACCTGTTCGAGGCGGCCGTCTCGGCCAGGCCGGCGGAGGCGATGGACCTGCTGTCCGACCTGCACCGCGTCGGCGCCGATCCGGTGGTGATTCTCCAGGACCTTCTCGACCTCGTGCACAATCTGACGCGGCTGAAGGTGGTGCCGGACAGCGCCAACGACCCCGGCCTGCCGGAGGCGGAGCGCACCCGCGGCGCCGCCCTGTCGGCCAAGCTCGGCATGCCGGCGCTGACCCGCGCGTGGCAGCTCCTGCTGAAGGGGCTGGGTGAGGTGCAGGCGGCCCCGGTGCCGCAGCAGGCGCTGGAAATGGTCATCGTGCGGCTGTCCTACGCCGCCGACATGCCGACTCCCGGCGATTTGATCCGCCAGTTCCAGAATTTGCAGAACGGCGGCGGGTCTGGCCAGGGTGGCAATCCGGCCCCGCGCGGCCCCGGTGGCGGGCCGGTGGCGGTGGGCGGCTCCGCCGTGCGCGCCGTCGCCCAGGCCCAGCCGAGCCAGCAATCCAGCCCGCAGCCCGCGCAGACCGTTGCCGTTGCCGTGGCCGACGAGGAGCGCGTGGCGATGCCGCGCGACTTCCGCACGCTGGTCCAGGTCTTCGCGGAGAAGCGCGAGGGCGCGCTCTACGGCCACCTGACCGGCAGCGTCCATCTGGTGCGCCTGGAGCCGGGGCGGCTGGAGTTGCGCCTGACGACCCTGGCCCCGTCGACCCTGCCGAATCGCGTCGGCCAGCTGTTGACGGAATGGACCGGCCAGCGCTGGGTCGTCATTGTCTCGGACGCGCCGGGCGAGCCGACGCTGATCCAGCAGGAGCAGGCCGCACAGAGGCGCGCGTTGGAGGAGGCGGAGGCGCATCCGGTGGTGCGCGCCGTTCTGAACGCCTTTCCCGGCGCGAAGATCACCGATGTCCGCGACCTCAAGGCGGCGGTCGAGGCCGAGCCCCAGGTTGCGGATGACGGGGAGAATCCCGACCTTATGGTCATGCAGCAGGACGACGGGGTTTATTACCCGCTCGACGATGAAGGAGATTTCTGACCCATGAAGAACCTCGGCCAGATGATGAAGCAGGCCCAGCAGATGCAGGCCAAGATGCAGGAGATGCAGGCCCGCCTGGGCGAGGTCGAGATGACCGGCCAGTCGGGCGCCGGCATGGTCAACGTGACGGTGAACGGCAAGGGCGAGATGAAGAAGATCAAGCTCGACAAGTCGATCGTCGATCCGGAGGACATCGAGGTCCTGGAGGACCTGATCATCGCCGCCTTCAACGACGCCAAGGCCAAGGTGGAGCAGCACGTCGCCAACGAGACCCAGAACCTGATGGGCGGGATGAAGCTGCCGCCGGGCATGAAGCTGCCGTTCTGAGTTGTCATGGCCGGGCCGCCGCAGTCGCGGTCCGGCCACCCTTTAAAAAACGAAGCCGTGCCAGCGAAGCCTTGAATGATCGGACCTGAAATCGAGCGCCTGATCCAGCTCCTGTCCAAGCTGCCGGGGCTGGGGCCGCGGTCGGCGCGGCGGGCGGCGCTGCATCTGATGAAGCGCCGCGACAGTCTGCTGGTGCCACTGTCCGAATCCATGGCGCTCGCCGCGGAGGCCATCCGCAACTGCTCGGTCTGCGGCAACCTGGACAGCCGCGACCCCTGTTCCGTTTGTTCCGACCACAGCCGCGACCGCTCGACCATCTGCGTGGTGGAGGACGCCGGCGACCTCTGGGCGCTGGAGCGCACGCGCGCCTTCCACGGCACCTACCATGTGCTGGGCGGCACGCTGTCGGCCTTGCAGGGGGTGGGGCCGGACGATCTGAACATCCCGTCCCTGGTGGAGCGCGCGAAGGACCCGGCGGTGACCGAGGTCATCCTGGCGCTGAACGCCACGGTGGACGGGCAGACCACCGCCCATGTGGTGACCGACCGCCTGTCCGGCAGCGGGGTCTCCGTGTCCCGTCTGGCCCACGGCGTGCCGGTGGGCGGGGAACTGGACTATCTGGACGACGGGACGCTGACCGCGGCGCTGAAGGCGCGGCGGCCTTTGTGAGATACGTGTTTTTGTGAGGGAAGCATTGCCCCCTCCCTAGCCCTCCCCCGCTATCGCAGGGGAGGGGATATCGCTCCCTCTCCTGCGAAGCGGGGGAGGGAAGGGGCCCGCGGCAAAGCCGTGGGAAGGGTGGGGGCCCGTCCCGACCACCCACCCATTCCCACAAACCTTACTTCTTCTTCAGCGCGGCGACGCCCGGCAGATCCTTGCCTTCCAGCCACTCCAGGAAGGCGCCGCCGGCGGCGGAGATGTAGGTGAACTTCTCCTCCACGCCGGCGTGGGCCAGCGCCGCCACGGTGTCGCCGCCGCCGGCCACCGACAGCAGGCCGCCTTCCGACGTGCGCTCGGCGACGAGGCCGGCGACGGCGTTGGTGCCGCCGTCGAAGGGCTGGATCTCGAAGGCGCCCAACGGGCCGTTCCACACCACCGTCTTCGCGCCCTGGAGCTTCAGGCCCAGGAACTCGACCGTCTTGGGGCCGACGTCCAGCGCCATCTCGTCGGCGCCGATGCCGTCCGCCGGGACGGCGCGGTTGGCCGCACCGGCCTTGAACTCCTTGGCGACGATGAAGTCCTTGGGCAGCAGAAGCTCGCAGTTGGACGCCTTGGCGGTCTCCATGATGGCGCGGGCCTGATCGGCCATGTCCTTCTCGCAGAGCGAGGCCCCGACATCCACGCCCTGGGCGAAGAGGAAGGTGTTGGCCATGCCGCCGCCCAGCGCCAGCATGTCGACCTTCTTCACGAGGTTGCCGAGCAGGTCCAGCTTGGTGGAGATCTTGGCGCCGCCGACGACGGCGGCCACCGGGCGCTCCGGCTTCTCCAGCGCCTTGGTCAGCGCCTCAAGCTCGGCCTGCATCAGGCGGCCGGCGGCGGCCGGCAGGTACCGGGCGACGCCCTCGGTCGAGGCGTGGGCGCGGTGCGCGGCGGAGAAGGCGTCGTTGACGTAGAGGTCGCCCAGTTCCGCAATCTGCTTGGCGAAGGCCGGATCGTTCTTTTCCTCTTCCGCGTGGAAGCGGGTGTTCTCCAGCAGCACGATGGCGCCCGGCTGGACGCCGTCGATGGCGGCCTTGGCCTTGTCGCCGACGCAATCCTCGCCGAAGGAGACGGTCTGGCCGACGGCGGCGCTCAGCGCGTCCAGCACGTTGCGCAGCGAGTTCTTGGCGTCCGGTCCGTTCTTCGGGCGGCCGAAGTGCGACAGAACCACGACCTTCGCACCCTTCTTCGCCAGCTCGGTCAGAGTCGGCGCCAGACGGTCGATGCGGGTCGTGTCGGAGACCTTGCCGTCCTGCATCGGGACGTTGAGGTCGGCACGCACCAGCACCGTCTTACCGTTCACGTCGAGGTCGTCGATGGTGTTGAACTCGGTCATGGTTGCTGTCCCTGCGGGTTGAACTTTTGCCCGGCAATCCAGCACAGGGGCGCCCGCTTTGCAACGGCCCGCGTGGGCGACCGGTTGCCCCATGCGGCGAAAAGACAGGGCCTATGGGCGGGCGGGACCGCCGATCCCATCTCTATGTCCATGAACAGGATCGCCCCGCCCCCCTCCGCGAGGCTGGCCCCCCGGCTTGCTTACGCGGCCAGCCAGTCCGCCCGTGTCGCCTGGTTCCTCGGCCAGTACATGATGGCCGCGCGGATCGGCCGGCGGATCACCGGACCGCCGCGGACCACCCCGCCCGGCGGGCGTCCGGTGCCCGGCACCCGCGCGATTTTGGAGGAGCTTCGCGCCCTGCTGGCCCGCGACCTCGCCAACATCGAGGCGGGCTACTACCGCCTGCCGCACGACCTGCTGCCCGACCCGCGCCGGCTGCTGACCGACGCCGCGGCCTTCTTCCGCGACGTGCCGGAGGTGTCGCGGCGGCGGCGCGACCACGCGGCGGTGGAGGTGCGCGCCAACCCGCCGCCCGGCAGCGGGGGGTTGCCCGCCTATTACCGCCAGAACTTCCATTACCAGAGCGGCGGCTACCTGACGGAGGAGAGCGCCCGGCTCTACGACCATCAGGTGGAGGTGCTGTTCGGCGGCGGCGCCGACGCCATGCGCCGCCAGGTCCTGGTGCCGATCTTTGAGCATCTGAGGACGCGCCGGAGCGCGGACTGCCGCCTGCTCGACGTGGCCGCCGGGACGGGGCGCTTCCTGACCTTCGTGAAGGACAACCACCCGCGCCTGCCGGTCACCGCGCTCGACCTCTCCCCGGCCTATCTGCGCGAGGCGCGGCGCAACCTCGCCCCCTGGGCGCGCAGCAGCGCGCTGGTCCAGGCGGCGGCCGAGGCGATCCCGCTGGCCGGCGGGTCGCAGGACATCGTGACCTGCATCTACCTGTTCCACGAGTTGCCGCCGAAGATCCGCGCCCAGGCCGCCGCCGAGATGGCCCGCGTGCTGAAGCCCGGCGGCATCCTGGTCTTCATGGACAGCGTGCAGTACGGCGACAACTCGATGATGGACGGGCTGATCGACCGCTTCCCGCAGTCCTTTCACGAGCCCTTCTACGCCCATTACGCCCGCGACGACCTGCCCGCCCTGTTCGCTGCCGCCGGGCTGCGGCTGCGCGACACGTCGCTGGCCTACATGTCCAAGCTCCTGCTTTTGGAAAAGCCGGAGCCCTGATCACGGACGGTTGCAACAAAAGCGTCATGGTTCTGTAACTTGACCGTGGCTGGGGCCTGTGCAACACGGGAACCCACCGGAAACGACGGGGCACGAATGGTGGTCGAAGCGGAGTCCAACCGGGAAACCGAGCTGAAGCTGGCCGTCAGGGCCGAAGACATGGCGAAGCTCCGGTCCTGCCCGGCGGTCGCATCCCGCGCCAAGGGAAAAGCCGGCACCAAGACCCTGGAAAGCACCTATTACGACACCGCCGACCGCCGTCTGGCCGGGCGGCTGGTGACGTTGCGTGTGCGCAAGGTCGGCAACCAATATCTCCAGACCGTCAAGGGCGCGCCGGAGAGCGGCGAGCTTGGCCGGGCGGAGTGGGAGCATCCGGTCGCCGGACCGGCCCCCGACCTGTCGGCCATCGAGTCGCCGGAGGCGCTGGACCTGCTGGGCCCGGTCGGCGCGGCGGAGTTGCAGCCGCTCTTCACCACGCTCATCCAGCGCACCGTGCGCGTGGTGACGATGGGCGAGGGCGAAAGTGCCAGCCGCATCGAGGTCGCCTTCGACAGCGGCGAGATCCGTGGCCCCGACGGCGCCTCCATCCCCGTGTCGGAGGTGGAGCTGGAGCTTCTCGAAGGCTCCGCCGCCGCCCTCTACGAACTGGCGCTGGAGCTGGCCCAGGCCGCCCCGCTGCGGCTCGACCCGCGCACCAAGGCGGAGCGCGGCTACGCGCTCGCCGACGGGACGGTGGACAAGGTGGTGAAGGCGGGCAAGCTGGAACTGGACCGCGACACCACGGTGGAAGGCGCGCTGGCCCGCATCCTGCGCTCCTGCATCGGCCACATGCTGGCGAACGAGGCGGTCACGCTGGTCGGTGAGGACGCGGAGGGCGTCCACCAGATGCGCGTGGCGCTGCGCCGCCTGCGTTCGGCGCTCGCCCTGTTCAAGGACTTCATTCCCGCCGACTCCTACGCCTGGCTGGTCGGCGAGGTGAAGTGGCTGGGCGGCAGCCTTGGCCCGGCGCGCGACTGGGACGTCTTCCTGGCCGAGCTGCTGGAGCCGGTGAAGGACTCCTTCCACCGCGCCGACGGCCACGGCAAGCCGCTCCAGGAGGACATCGACGCGCTCGCCGCCGCGGCGCGCGCGCGGCGCGACCGTGCCTACGAGGGGGTGCGTGAGGCCATCCGGTCGGAGCGCTACACCCGCTTCCTGCTGAAGTTCGGCGCCTGGGTCGAGTCGCGGGGCTGGCGCGACCAGCCGGTCAGCGAGCATTCCGCCCGGCTGTTCGATCCGGTGGAGGATCTGGCCGACCATCTGCTGTCGCGCCGCGCCAAGAAGGCCCGCCGCGCCGGCCACGGCTTCGCGAACCTGTCGGTGACCGAGCGGCACGAGCTGCGCATCGCCCTGAAGAAGCTGCGCTACGCGGCGGAGTTCTTCCGCAGCCTCTACGACGACAAGCCGGCCCGCCGCTACATCCAGGACCTGTCGGCCTTCCAGGACGCGCTGGGCCACCTGAACGACGTGGCGACGGCGACCCGCCTGCTGCACGAGCTGCACGACGACGGCAGCCGCCCCGAGCCGGGCGAGCCGCGCGCCGCCGGCATCGTCATCGGCTGGCACGCCCGCGGCGTCGCGGAGTCCGAACCGGCGCTCCGCGACCTGTGGAAGGAGTTCGCCGACGCCAAAGCCTTCTGGTCAAAGCCCGACCGGGAGGGGTAATCTTCGCGCCCATGCGGACCATCCTCGTCGCCAACATCAAGGGCGGTTGCGGCAAGACCACGATCGCCACCCACCTCGCCGCGGCCTGCGCCGCCGCGGGGCACAGCACGGCGCTGGCCGACGTGGACCGCCAGCGCTCCTCGCTGGGCTGGCTGGCCCGCCGCCCGGTCACGGCCGCCGCCCTGGTCGGGCTGGACTGGGCCAAGGACCTGTCCGACGCGCCGAAGGGCATCCAGCGCCTCGTCATCGACGCGCCGGCCGCGCTGAAGACCAAGCAGATCGAGGATCTGGTGCGGATGGCCGACGTCGTCGTGCTGCCGGTGCTGCCCAGCGCCTTCGACGAGCAGGCGACGCAGCGCTTCCTCGGCAAGCTGGAGGAGCTGAAGTCGATCGCCAAGAACCGCAAGTCGGTGGCGGTGGTCGGCAACCGCCTGCGCCCCCGCACCAAGGCGGCGGACCGGCTGGACCAGTTCCTCGGCGGGGTCGGGCACAGCGTGGTGACCCGCCTGCGCGACAGCCAGATCTACGCCGACGCCGCGGCCTCCGGCCTCAGCCTGTTCGACCTCACCGGCAAGCGCGCCGCCGAGCACCGCGCCGACTGGGAGCCGCTGCTGGCCTACATCGAGAAGGCGTGAGCCGGAAAGGCGCCGTTACACTCTGTTACGTTCGGCGGCGGCGCGGGACATCAAGCGGTTACAATCCGGCCCCATTTTGGCCGCATTCCGTTCAACCCGCGAGCCATCCCCCATGCCCTCCCTCTCCTCCACAATCACCCGGCAGATCGTCACGCCGGTGACCATCGTCCTGTTCGTGGTCTCCACCGTCACCGGGATCATGCTTCTGCTGCACTGGAACGGCAATCTGGTGCGCTTCTCCCACGAGTGGCTCAGCGTTGGCTTCTCCGCCATCGGCCTGTGGCATCTGGCGCGCAACTGGACGGCCTTCCTTCAGTATTTCAAGCGCAACGTGGCGCTGTCGGCCTTCGTGGTCAGCGTCGCCGGCTCGCTGGTCTTCACCGCGATGACCGGGACGCCGGCCTCCACCGGCGGCCCCGGCGCGATGATGCGGGCGGTGGCGAACGCCCCGCTGGAGACGGTGGCGCCGGTCTTCGGGCTGGACCCCGACAAGGCCATCCAGGCGCTCAAGGCCGCCAACATCGAGGCGCAGCACGGCGAATCGCTGTCGGCCATCGGCAGCCGCGCCGGGATGAACGCGGTGGGCGTGGCGAACATCCTCACCGCCGCCAAGCAGGCCAAGCCGGCGTCAACTGGGCCAGCGTCGTAAGGCTTCGCCTCAGACCCGCGCCACCAGGAACAGCCGCTTGAAGGGAAACAGCGTGCGGCCGTCGGGGCGCCGGGGATAGGCGGCGTTCAGCCGGGCGCGGTAGGCCGCCAGGAAGGCGTCCAGCTCCGCGCCCGCCAGCGTGTCGAGGACGGGCAGCAGCGTCGTGCCGCGCGTCCATTCCAGCACCGGGTCCTCACCCTCCAGAACCTGGAGATACTCGGTCTCCCAGAGGTCCAGGCGCTGGGCGAGCGGGGCCAGCCAGCCGTAATAGACGTCGGGCGCGTGCACCGGGGCGGTGCGCAGGACCGGCGCCAGCCGCTCGGCCCAGGGACCGTCCGCCGCCGTCTCGTACAACAGGCGGTGCGAGGGCGCGTCGAAGTTGCGCGGCATCTGCACGGCCAGAACCCCGCCGGGGGCCAGCGCTTGCAGCAGGTCGGGGAACAGCCGGTCGTGCCCGTCCAGCCATTGCAGGGCGGCGTTGGAGACCAGCAGATCGACCGGCCGGTCGGGGCGCCAGACCCTCAGATCGGCCTGGAGCCAGCGCACGCCGGACGGCGTGGCCCGCGCGCGCTCCAGCATGGCGGGGGAGTTGTCCACCCCCAGCGCCTCGGCCTCCGGCCAGCGTTCGGCCAGCAGGCGGGCGAGCTGCCCGGCCCCGCAGCCGAGATCGACCACCGTCCGTGGGGTCAGGGAGGGCAGCGCCGCCACGAGGTCGTGGGCCGGGCGGCGGCGCCAGGACTCGAACCGTGCGTATTGTTCGGGGTCCCACGGCATGCCCGGCCTCCACCGGTTGAAAGGGGTTGCGGGTTATTCCTGCTCGCGCTGGCGGGCGATCCGCTCGTCCATCTGGTTGTAGTGCTTCGTCACCATCATGAAGATCGTTCCGATGCAGCCGATGGCCAGCAGCCAGCCGCCGTAATAGAACGCCGTGTCCGCCGCGCGCGACGCCGCCAGCAGGCCGATGAACGCCATGAAGCCCAGGATCCCCCCGGTGATCCACTTGCCCGTGCCTTCCAAAGTCCCGTTCCCTTCCTTCGCTGCCGGTCCCGCGCGGGGCGTGCGCCCGGCGGGATGCCGACGGGTTGACCGTGCCGCGAATTCTGGTGGAGCGGGCGCCGGAAATCAATCCGGGATGGGCGAATCCGATGTGGGCATTTCGCCCAACCGGGCGGCTTCCTCCATGACGATCCCTGGGGGAAGCTCCAGCGCGAAGACGGTGCCCGCCGCGGTGCTCTCCACCAGCCGCAGCTCGCCGCCATGGGCGCGCAGCACCTCCCGCGCGATGGCGAGGCCCAGCCCGACGCCGCCCGCCCGCGCGGAGCCGGCGAAGGGCTGGAACAGGTTGTCCCGCGCCCGCGGCGGCAGGCCCGGCCCGTCGTCGGCCACCAGCAGCACCAGCCCGCCGCCGGGCCGTTCCCGCGCCGTCACCGTCACCGCTCCGGCCCCCGCCTGCGCCGCGTTGCGTCCCAGATTGACCAGCGCGCGGGAGAGCTGGGCGGCGTCGGCGCGGACGGTCAGCCCCTCCGGCACCCGGTTGTCCCAGCGCAGCTCCACGCGCTCCCCATCCGGGCGCAGGGCAGACAGCGCCGCGCCCCCGGCCTCCTCGACCAGCGGTCGCAGCGGCAGCTCGGTCCGCGCCAGGGGCAGCAGGCCGTCGCGGGTGTAGGTCATGGTCTGGCCGCACAGCTCCACCGCCCGGTCGATGGAGGCCATCAGCCGCGGCGTGACCCGCCGCACCTCCGGATCGGCGCTCTCGGCCAGCCGCTCCGACAGCAGGGCGGCGGTGGACAGGATGGCGCGCAGGTCGTGGTTGATCTTGGCGACCGCGGTGCCCAGAGCGGCCAGCCGCTCGCGCTGGCGCAGCGCGCTGCCGATGGTGGCCTGCATGTCGGCCAGCTCGCGCTCCGCCACGCCGATCTCGTCGGTGCGGGCGCTCGGCTGGAAGGGCGGCGTGCCGTCGGGGTCGCGGCGGATGGCGACCAGCCCCTCGGTCAGGCGGCGCATCGGCCGCACCAGCAGCCGGGTCAGCGAGACGAAGACCAGCACCGCCGCGATCAGCGAGATCGCCACCGACAGCGCCAGGATGCGGCCCGAGAAATCGATCATCGCCCGGATCATCGGCCGCTCGTCGATCACCATCTCGACCTGGAAGGCGGGGTCCTTGGGCGACGGCCCGATCACCCGGATCACCCGGTCGCGCCGCTGGGCCAGCGCCATGAAGGCGTCGGCGGCCAGCCGGGGCGCCATGGTGGCGCGCAGGTCGAAGACGGCGTCCACCGTCGGCGGCATGGAGCGGGACAGCATGTAGACCCGGCTGTCCGGCCGGATCAGCTCCACCGCGTGGGCGCCGACATGGGCGAGCAGCTCGTTCTGAAGCTCCATCGCCACCATCATGTCCGGCGTCGCCTCCACCGACAGGGCGGCGAGATGGGCGGCGGCCAGCCGCTCCTCCAGATAAGTCAGGCGGTAGCGCGCGATGGACGGCGTGTAGATCAGCACCTCGGCCAGCAGGACGAACAGCACGGTCAGCACCAGCAGCTTGGCCGACAGGCTGCGCGTCACGGAGGGCAGGGGCATGGGCGGCGTCCGGTCCGAATTCCAGTGGCGGGGGATGCCGGAGGATAGGGCAGGCCGCCGCGATTGCCCAGCCGGTGCCGGGCCGGTGCGGGGTTTTGTCCGGTTGAGGGGGCGGCGGCGCCGGTCCATACTGGATTCTCCGAGCAGCCCGAAAAGGAGGGCAGGCCATGTCCATCCTGAGATTCGAAGCGGTTTTGCAGACCGACCGGACCGCCGCGCTGATGGCGGCGGCGGACGGGATCACCGGCAACGGCGGCTGGATCGTCGACCACACGCTGTTCTCCGACGTGATGGCGGTCATCGCCTTCTGCGTCCCCGCCAACCGCACGACGGCGCTGGGCGAGGCGCTGGCCGCCGCCGGCATCCTGGTCAGCCCGCCGCTGCCGCCCTCCGTTCCGGGGACCGGCGAGGCGGCGGAGCGGGAGCTGCAGGGGCAGTTGACCCTGACCTTCGCCAAGGGCACCGGCGACCTGCGGCACGAGGTCCCGGCTTTCGAATGACGCCTTCAAATGACCGCCGCGCTCGTTCCGGGTCCGCGCTCTCCTCTGGCGCGGCACTTCCAAGATTGGTAGTAGAACCGGCATGAGCGACCTTGCCCGTCACATCGACTCCCTGTCCCGCGCCAGCGTGCTGTGCGTCGGCGACGTCATGCTCGACCGATTCATCTACGGGTCGGTCGACCGCGTGTCCCCTGAGGCGCCGATCCCCGTTCTGCGGATCGAGCGCGAGACGGCCATGCTCGGCGGTGCCGGCAACGTGGCCGCCAACCTCATGGCGCTGGGCGCCGGCTGCCGCTTCGTGTCGGTGGTGGGCGAGGACGCCGCGGGGCTGGAACTGGTCCGCCTCGTGGCGAAGGAAACGGGCGACGGCGGCGGGCTGGTCGCCGAGCCGGGGCGCCAGACCACCGTCAAGACGCGCTTCATCGCCGGCCGCCAGCAGCTCCTGCGCGCCGACGCCGAGACCATCGCCGCCATCGCGTCGGAGGAGGAGGTGATGGTCGCCGCCCGCACCGGCCTGCTGACGGTGGGCGCGGTGATCCTGTCCGACTACGGCAAGGGCGTGCTGACCGACGCTCTGGTGGCGCAGCTCATCCAGGCGGCGCGGGAGGCCGGTGTGCCGGTGGTGGTCGATCCCAAGGGCGACGATTTCGGGCGCTACCGCGGCGCCAGCGTCATCACCCCCAACCGTAAGGAGCTGATCCAGGCGACGGGGATGCCCGCCGACAGCGACGCCGAGGTCGAGGCCGCCTGCCGCTTCCTGCTGGAGACCTGCGGCATCGACGCGGTGGTCGCCACGCGCAGCGAGCGCGGCATGTCCGTGGTGACCCGCGATGGGGCCACCCATCTGCCGGCCAACGCGCGCGAGGTGTTCGACGTCTCGGGCGCCGGCGACACGGTGGTGGCGACCCTGACCTCCGCCCTGTCGGTGGGGGTGGATCTGGCCGACGCGGCGCGGCTGGCCAATCTGGCCGCCGGGATCGTGGTTGGGAAGGTCGGCACCGCGGTGGTCCGCGCGCCGGAGCTGCTGTCCGCCCTGCACGAGCAGGAATGGCGCAGCGGCGAGGAGAAGGTCGACACGCTGGAGCAGGCTGTGGAGCGGGCGGCGCGCTGGCGCGCCCGTGGCAAGCGGGTGGGCTTCACCAACGGCTGTTTCGACCTGCTGCACCCCGGCCACATTTCGCTGCTGAACCAGGCGAAGGCGGCCTGCGACGTGCTGGTGGTCGGGCTGAACAGCGACGCCTCGGTGAAGCGGCTGAAGGGCGAGACGCGCCCGGTGCAGACCGAGACGGCGCGGGCGACAGTGCTCGCCTCGCTGGCCTGCGTCGATCTGGTGGTGGTCTTCGGCGAGGACACGCCGGAGGAGCTGATCCGCGCCCTGCGCCCCGACGTGCTGGTCAAGGGGGCGGACTACACCGTCGCCACGGTGGTCGGCGCCGGATTCGTTCAGAGCTATGGCGGCAAGGTCGTGCTGGCCGACCTCGTGGACGGCCAGAGCACGACCAACACCATCAAGCGCATGCAGCGCTGAACGCCGCGATGCGGTCATCGGGGCGCCGAGACCCCGGAGCCGAAGCTCCGGGGCGTCCGCGCCGCGCGATCACATCTTCTTCTGGACGCTGTCCGACGAGCGCTCCATGGCGCGGCCGCCCGCCTGCACGTCCTGGCCCATGCCTTCGACGGTGTTGCAGGCGGCGAGGCTGGTGGTCAGGGCGGCACCCAGGGCGGCGAAAAGGACGAGCTTCTTCAGGCTGCGCATGGCATTTTTCCTCTTGAGGTCAAAAACAATCGCCTGAAAAACGCGAGAAACCCGCCCAAGGTTTCCGAAGACCCGCGATGCGGAAGGACAGTTCTCCACACTCAAACGGATAGGGGGAGACGCGCATGTTCGAAGGGTTCACCCGCCACCGCATCGCCACCGACGGCGCCGAGATCCACACGCTGGTCGGGGGCGAGGGGCCGCCGCTCCTTCTGCTTCATGGGTTTCCGCAGTGCCACGCCCTGTGGAACCGGGTCGCGCCCCGGCTGGCCGAGCGCTTCACCGTGGTGCTGACCGACCTGCGGGGGTACGGCCAATCGTCGAAGCCGCCGGGCGATTCCGCGCACGAGACCTACTGCAAACGCACCAACGCGCGCGATCAGGTGGCGGTGATGGCCGCGCTGGGCTTCGACCGCTTCCGGCTGGCCGGGCACGACCGCGGTGCGCGGGTGGCCCACCGGCTCGTCCTCGACCATCCCGACCGGGTCGAGCGCGTCGCCTTCCTCGACGTGGTGCCGACGCTGGAGGTCTTCGCCCGCATCGACCAGCGCATGGCGACCGCCTACTACCACTGGTTCTTCCTGATCCAGCCCAACAATCTGGCGGAACGGCTGATCGGGTCGGACCCGGACTTCTACCTGGGGCAGGTGCTCGGCTCCATCGGCAGCAGCGCCGACATCTTCGAGCCGGAGGCGATGGAGGCCTACCGCGCCGCCTTCCGCGACCCCGCCACCGTCCACGCCATGTGCGAGGACTACCGCGCCGCGGCGAGCATCGACCTGGAGCACGACCGGGAGGACCGCGCGGCGGGCCGCAAGGTGACGTGCCCGGCCCTGTTCCTGTGGGGCCGCAACAGCGCGGTCGGGCGCCTCTACGACGACCCGCTGGGCATCTGGCGCGGCTACGCCCCGGCCATCGGGGGGCAGGTGATGCCCGCCGGCCATTTCATCCCCGAGGAGGCGCCGGAGGAGACGGCGCGGGCGCTGCTGGATTTCTTCCCCGGCTGATCCTCACGCCGCGCATCGCGGAACCGTCCCTGTGCCGAGGCCCGGACCCCCGTTCCGGCCCGGCATGAAGGAAAGGGACATCGCCATGCGTTGCCAGCAGCTTCTGAACACCATCCAGGGGTGCATCGCCAACGGCACCACCAACGGCGCGCGCGCCGCCGTCTTCGCCCAGAACGTCAACATCCGCGGCGGCTGGGAGGTCTGGCTGCAGCTTGAGATCGCCCACGGCTTCCTGAACATCCAAGGCAACTGGACCTGCGAGAGGGAGCGGCCCTATCCCTCCACCAACGCCGCGAATCCCTATCTGACCTACGCGGCGGGGGGGCCGGCATGGGGGGTGACCAACAACATCAACGCCGCCGCCCGCGCCGATTTCTACCTTCACCGCAACGCGGCCCCGACCGACGACAGCTACATCGAACTGAAGTGCATCAACCCCAACCACGCCATGCCCCTTCAGGACGCCTGGAACCGTTTTAACGCCGACGTGGTCAAGCAGCAGACGCTGCGTGGCGGCAACGCCGGGCTGAATTACGTTTCCATTCTGGCAACCTTCGGCACCTTCCAGGCGGCCGACGTGGCGGGTCCCAATCCGGGCCTCGGCTGGTACTGGGCGGGCGGGCGCACCGCCTACGTGTACGACATGGCCAACAATCAGGTCACCACCCTGGCGAACGTCGCCCAGGGCGGCGCGCCGCGGCTGTTCCTCGTCGCCGTTTCGGTGTGATGCGGCCGGGGCGGAAACCCCGGCTCCCATCGTTTCGGCATGGGTTCCGGCTGGTCCCATGCCCGTCTTTCAACCCGGCATCCCTCCCCCCGGACGAACTGTCCCGTTGCCAGTTGGCGTGAGCGGCGGCATAAATCGGCGCGCGGCCCTCCCCGCTGGACGGGACGGCTTTTGGCAAACACAAAAATGGCGGAAGGAAAGCCCCAATGGCTGAAAGCACTTTCGACGTCGTCGTGGTCGGCGGCGGTCCCGGCGGGTATGTCTGCGCGATCCGTGCGGCGCAGCTCGGTTTCAAGGTCGCCTGCGTCGAGAAGCGCAGCGCGCTGGGCGGCACCTGCCTGAACGTCGGCTGCATCCCGTCCAAGGCGCTGCTCGCCGCGTCGGAGAAGTACGAGGAGGCCAAGCACGGCCTCGCCAAGTTCGGCATCAAGGTCGGCGGCGTCGAGCTGGACCTGCCGGGCATGCTGTCCCACAAGGACAAGGTCGTCAAAGAGAACACCGGCGGCATCGAGTTCCTGTTCAAGAAGAACAAGATCGCCTGGCTGAAGGGTGCCGGCCGCATCACCGCCCCGAACACCGTCGAGGTCGAGGGTGTGGGCACCGTCACGGCGTCGAAGGCCATCGTCATCGCCACCGGCTCGGAAGTCACCCCGCTGCCGGGCATCGAGATCGATGAGCAGAAGATCGTCTCCTCCACCGGCGCCCTGGAGCTGCCGGAGGTGCCGAAGCGCCTCGTCGTCATCGGCGGCGGCGTGATCGGGCTTGAGCTGGGCTCGGTCTGGGGCCGCCTCGGCGCGCAGGTCACCGTGGTCGAGTTCCTGGACCGCATCCTGCCGACCATGGACGGCGAGGTGTCCAAGCAGATGCAGCGCATCCTCGGCAAGCAGGGCATGACCTTCAAGCTCGGCTCCAAGGTCACCGGCGCCAAGGTCACCAACACCGGCGTCACCCTGTCGGTCGAGCCCGCCGCCGGCGGCACCGCCGAGGAGATCGAGGCCGACGTGGTGCTGGTCGCCATCGGCCGCCGCGCTTTCACCAACGGCCTGGGCCTCGACGCCGTCGGCGTGGAGATGGACAACCGCGGCCGCGTGAAGATCGGCAAGCATTTCGAGACCAACGTGCCGGGCATCTACGCCATCGGCGACGTGGTCGAAGGCCCGATGCTGGCCCACAAGGCCGAGGAGGAGGGCGTCGCGCTGGCCGAGCTGCTGGCCGGCCAGGCGGGCCACGTCAACCACGACCTCGTCCCCGGCGTCGTTTACACGTGGCCGGAAGTGGCCGCGGTCGGCAAGACCGAGGAGGAGCTGAAGGCCGCCGGCATCGCCTACAAGGCGGGCAAGTTCCCCTTCACCGCCAACGGCCGCGCCCGCGCCAGCGGCACGACCGACGGCTTCGTGAAGATCCTGGCCGACGCGCGCACCGACAAGGTGCTGGGCGTCCACATGGTCGGCCCGAACGTGTCGGAGATGGTCGGCGAGCTGGCCGTGGCGATGGAGTTCAGCGCGTCCGCCGAGGACATTGCCCGCACCTGCCACGCCCACCCGACCCTGTCGGAAGTGACCAAGGAAGCCGCCCTCGCCGTGGACGGCCGCGCCCTGCACATCTAAGGGGCGTCTCTCTCTCATAACCCTCTCCCCTCTGGGGAGAGGGTGCCCGCGAAGCGGGCGGTGAGGGGGGTGCGCTTTTGCCGGACGCACCGCCACGCGCAGCCCCCTCACCCTGACCCTCTCCCCAGAGGGGAGAGGGGACTCCAACCCTACGGCGTCTTCTTCGCCCGCGGGTGCGCCGAGCGGTACACCTGCATCAGCTGCTCGCTCTCCACATCCGTGTAGCGCTGCGTGGTCGACAGCGAGGCGTGGCCCAGCAGATCCTGGATCGCCCGCAGATCGCCGCCGTCCGCCAGCAGATGCGTGGCGAAGCTGTGCCGCAGCGCGTGCGGCGTCGCGGTCTCCGGAAGCCCCATCAGGCGGCGCAGGTCGCGCATCCGCCGTTGCGCGATGGCCGGGGCGAGCTGCCCGCCGCGCACCCCGACGAACAACGGCGCGTCCGGACCCTGTTTGTAAGGGCAGGCGTCCATGTAGGCGCGCACCGCCTCGGTCACCGCCGGCAGCACCGGGACGATCCGCTCCTTGTTGCCCTTGCCGGTGACTCGCAGCGTCTCGCCCAGCGGTGCTTCGCGGCGCGTCAGGTTCAGCGCCTCCGAAATGCGCAGGCCGCAGCCGTAGAGCAGCGTGAACAGCGCCCGGTCGCGCTTGCCGACCCACGGCTCGTCCGGCTCCTTCTCCGATTCCTCCAGCAGCCGGTCGGCGTCCAGCACGGTCAGCGGCTTCGGCGCCGGGCGCTTGATGCGCGGGCCGGAGAAGGTGTTGATCGCCGGGTTGTGCAGCCGTCCGTCGCGGTCCAGCCAGCGGAACAGGTTGCGCACCGACGACAGGGCGCGCGACCGGCTGTTGGAGCCGATCCCCTTCATGGCGAGATGGGACAGCCAGGAGCGGAAGTCGGTGACGGTCAGCGCGGCGAGGTCGTTCATCGACGGCGGCTTGGCCTGATAGCCGGTGATGAACTCCAGGAAGGTCGCGACGTCGCCGATGTAGGCGGTCAGCGTGTGGGGCGAGACGTTGCGCTCGCTCTCCATCCAGCGGCGCCAGTGGACCAGCACGTCCTGCACGTCGGGCTGGGCGGCGAAGCCGAGGACGGGGTTCTGCTTTCCGGTCATGCGTTCCCTGGGGTCAGGCCGGCAGTTCGAGCCAGCCGCGGATCACCCGCTCGACCACGCGGGCGAGGAAGCCGACCAGCTCCGTTCCCTGGCCGCCGTGGAAGCTGTCCGGCTCGCGGCTGCCGAAAGCCAGCATGCCGTCGGGGGTCTCGCTGGACACTTGGAGGCGGATCAGGATTTCCGACCGCACCAGCCCGGCGCCGGGGCCGTACAGCTCCGGGTCGCCCTGGATGTCGGCGTTCAGCGCCACGTCGGCCTTGCCCAGCCAGCGGTCGACGGTCCCCGGCTCGACCACCCGCACGCCGGAGGTCTGGACATGCGGGGTGTCGCGGCCGTTCGATTCGACGATCAGGCAGGCGACGTCCAGGTCGAGCAGCACCGCCAGATCGGTGGTGATGGTCTGGATGAGCTGCTCGAAGCTCTGCGCGTCGAGGAGGAACAGCACCGCCGCGTGGATGCGGTTCTGGCTGTTCATGTTGGCGCGCGAGGTGCCGATCAGCTCGCGCTGCTGGTCCTTCAGCAGGCGGACCTCGCCGCGCAGCCGCTCGACCATGTAGGCCTGCAGGTCCACCACCCCGCGCCCGCGGTCCTGGGACGGCGGGGTCAGATGGTGGACCAGATCGCCGTGATGGACCAGGAAGTCGGGATGGTCCCGCAGGTAGGCGTGCACCTCCTCGGCGGTCGGCGCGTCCTTCCGGTGGGGGGTGTGTCCCGGCTCCCGGCCCATGCTGCCGTCCTCAGAGGATGGACTGGCCGGTCTTCTGCCAGTCGGCGACGAACTGGGCGAGGCCCTTGTCGGTCAGCGGATGGTTGAAGAGCTGCTTCAGCACCGACGGCGGGGCGGTGACGACATGGGCGCCCAGGCGGGCGGAGTCGACGATGTGGATCGGGTTGCGGATCGAGGCGACCAGCACTTCGGTCTTGAAGTAATCGTAGTTGCTGTAAATCTCCACGATGTCGGCGATCAGGCCCATGCCGTCCTGCCCGATGTCGTCCAGGCGGCCGACGAAGGGCGACACGAAGCTGGCGCCGGCCTTGGCGGCCAGGATCGCCTGGGCCGGGGAGAAGCACAGCGTGACGTTGACCATCGTGCCTTCGGAGGACAGCGCCTTGCAGGTCTTCAGGCCGGCCGGGGTCAGCGGAACCTTGACCGTGACGTTGTCGGCGATCTTGGCAAGCTTCTTCCCTTCCGCCAGCATGGTCTCGAAGTCGGTGGAGGCCACCTCGGCGCTGACCGGGCCGTCCACCACGTCACAAATTTCGGCCACGAGGTCGAGGAAGCTGCGACCGGTCTTGGCGACGAGGGAGGGGTTGGTGGTAACACCGTCCAGCAGGCCCGTGTCGGCCAGATCGCGGATCTCGGCGATGTCGGCGGTGTCAACGAAGAACTTCATGACCTGGAATCCATACTTGCTGAGGAAGACCGTGCCCTGTTTCCCGGGATTCGCTGCCCGGCGTCGCGGCCAGGGGGCACTCTAGCCGATGCGTGAAAATTCCGCCAGATCCGGGGCCAAACCCGGGGCCGGTTCCGAAGATTCCGCGCAGGCTCTTCTGCCGGGCACGGTGCCGGCGGACGCGGACCCGCGCGTCCGCGTGCTCCTGCCGCTGCCGCTGCGCGAGGCCTACGATTACCGCGTGCCGGCCGGGATGACCCTCGTCCCCGGCGACTATGTGGAGGTTCCGCTCGGGCCGCGCCGCGTGCTCGGGGTGGTGTGGGGCGACGGCGCCGGAGTCGTGGCGGCCGCCCGGCTGAAGCCGGTGGTCCGCCGCTTCGACGTGCCGCCGATGCCGGAGGTCGAGCGCAAGTTCGTGGAGTGGGTCGCCGCCTACACCATGACGCCGCCGGGCCATGTGCTGCGCATGGCGATCAGCGTGCCGTCGGCGCTGGAGCCGGCGAAGGCCATGCTCGCCTACCTGCGCAAGCCCGACGCGGAGCCGCCGCCCGGTTTCAAGATGACCGAGCCGCGGCGGCGCGTGCTCGCCCTGCTGGACGACGGCCCGCCGCGCACCCCGGCGGAACTGGCGGAGGAGGCCGGCTGCGGCGTCACCGTGGTGCGCGGGCTGGCCGAGGCCGGGCTGCTGGAGCCGGTGCTGCTGCAGCCGACCAAGCTCGGGCGGCCCGATTGCCACCGTCCCGGCCCCACCCTGTCCGCCGACCAGGAGGCCGCGGCGGCGGACCTGCGCGCCCGGGTCGAGTCCGGCGTCTATTCCACCGTGCTGCTCGACGGGGTCACCGGCTCCGGCAAGACGGAGGTCTATTACGAGGCCATCGCAGCCGCCCTGAAGGCCGGCAAGCAGGCGCTGGTGCTGCTGCCGGAAATCGCTCTGTCGGCGCAGTGGCTGGAGCGCTTCGCCCGCCGCTTCGGCGCGCCGCCGGCGGAATGGCATTCGGAGCTGACCGGGGCGCAGCGCCGCGACACCTGGAGGGCCGTGGCCAACGGCGAGGTACCGGTGGTGGTCGGCGCCCGCTCCGCCCTGTTCCTGCCCTACAAGAACCTCGGCGTCATCATCATCGACGAGGAGCACGACTCCGCCTACAAGCAGGAGGAGGGATCGATCTACCACGCCCGCGACATGGCCGTCGCGCGGGCGCACATCGGCGGCATCCCCACCGTGCTGGTCTCCGCCACGCCGTCTCTGGAGACCAAGGTCAACGCCGACAGCAACCGCTACGCCCGCATCGAGCTGCCGGGCCGCCACGGCGGCGCCGTGCTGCCCGACGTCGAGCTGGTGGACCTGCGCAAGGACCGGCCGCCGGCCCGCCACTGGCTGGCCCCGTCGCTGAAGAAAGCTATCGAGCAGACGCTGGCGGAGAAGGAGCAGGTGATGCTGTTCCTCAACCGCCGCGGCTACGCCCCGCTGACTCTGTGCCGGGCCTGCGGGCACCGGCTGCAATGCCCCAACTGCACGGCGTGGCTGGTCGAGCACCGGCTGGCCCGCAAGCTCCAGTGCCACCATTGCGGCCTGTCGCAGCCGCTCTCCCCGACCTGCCCGGAGTGCGGCGAGGAAGGGACGCTGGCGGCCTGCGGTCCCGGCGTGGAGCGGATCGCCGAGGAGGTGGCGGAGCTGTTTCCCGACGCCCGCGCCGCCATCATGGCGTCCGACACGCTGTTCGGTCCCCGCGCCATCCAGGAGATGGTCCGCCGCATCGCCGACCACGAGCTGGACATTCTGATCGGCACCCAGGTGATGGCGAAGGGCCACCATTTCCCCATGCTGACCCTGGTCGGGGTGGTCGACGCGGACCTCGGGCTGGCCGGCGGCGACCTGCGGGCGGGGGAGCGGACCTACCAGCTCCTTCATCAGGTGGCCGGGCGCGCCGGGCGCGGCGAGCGGCCGGGACGGGTGATGCTGCAGACCTATATGCCCGAACATCCGGTGATGCAGGCGCTGGCCGCCGGGGACCGCGACGGCTTCTACCAGCTGGAGGCGGAGATGCGGCTGGAGGCCGGGATGCCGCCCTTCGGACGGCTGGCCGCCCTGATCGTGTCGGGGGAGGACGCGGCGGCGGTGGAGAAACTGTCCATCGCCCTGGGCCGCGCCGCGCCGCGCAGCGACACCGTCGCCGTGCTGGGCCCCGCCCCGGCGCCGCTCGCCCTGCTGCGGGGGCGGCACCGGCGGCGTCTGCTGCTGAAGGCGCCGCGCACCGTCCAGGTGCAACCCCTGATCGCGCATTGGCTGGAGCAGGTGGACATTCCGCCCAACGTGCGCGTGCAAGTGGACGTCGATCCCTACAGCTTCCTGTAGAGGGGCGGTGTCGGCTAAGAAATACCGCACTCCTGTAAAGGGGGGCTGCGACCGATTGTCCCTGCGCGCTCCGCAAGGCACCTGTGACGTTTGGTCCGTTGCGGCCGGCGGGTCATGGTATTACCAGAGTATGGAAGTCATCTTTCGCCGAGCGATCTCATGTCCAGGCTGCGCGGTCGTTTCCACCTCCCCACCTTGCTGACGGTTCTTCCGGTTCTCGCTCTGCTGGCGATCATCGCTCTGGCGGCGGGCGTGCCCGCCCAGACGCGCGGGACGGAATCGGACGCCAAGGCGCTGCTCGACAAGACCAGCGGCTATCTGCGCCAGCACGGCGCGGAGGGCGCGCCGGACGCCTTCGCCCAGCGGGACGGCGCGCTGATCGACCGCGACCTCTACCCGATGCTGATCGACCGCGACGGCGTGATGGTGGCCCATGGCTGGACGCCGTCGCTGAACGGCGCGAACCTCAGGGATCTGAAGGACGTCGACGGCAAGCCCTTCATCCAGGAGGCGCTGGACATCGTGGCGGAGCGGGAGTCGGGCGCCGTCAGCTACAAATGGACGGACCCGCTGTCCGGCCAGATCGCGCCGAAGACGATGATCGTGCGCCGCATCGTCCTGGGCGGCGCGCCCTATCTGCTGTCGGTCGGCGTGTACCGCTGACGGTCGACTCGGACTTTTCCGAAGGGTGAAAAAGGCGCTTACAGCACCGAGACGGAGCGGTCGGCCCGCGGGCGGGGGCGCCAGATCGACAGGCATTCGGACGCGCTGCTTCCCGAGCCGATGCCGTACCAGCCGGAGCGGTCGTTGAAGGACAGGCTGTAACGTCCCCGCCCGTCGCGCTCGAACCGGAAGACGGGACGGTCAACGCCGGGCAGGAGGACGAGGAGCCGGTCATGCTCCCGGCCCGTTTCACGGATGACCCCGGCCCAATGGCCAAGGCGCAGCTTCGGATCGGCCACCGCCTCGAACTCGTTGAGGTCGGCGGGGGTGAAGCGGGCGCAGGAGAAGGCGACGACGGTCATGATTGGCCTGGGTTTGTCCTGTCAGACGGGCTGTGAGGCGACCGTGCGCGTGAATGGTTAAACGGGTGTTAAGCGGGGCGTTAGGTCACAGTCTGGTCTCTGGCGGGCCTCCGGAAATCCGGCTCCGGGGAGGGCCTTGGGGAGGGCAGGTCCTTCAGATGCCAAGGTGATCCGTTGCGGTTGTGAAGTGGTATGCCCATTTCCAGCCCCCGCCGCCAAGAACCGACCCCACGCCGCAGGGGCGCAAAACGCCGCACTCACCCCGCGCGCAAATTGTCCAGACCCCGTTGCGCAGGGCCTAATCCTGTGATATTGGACCGCTCGCTTTCGCGGGCTGGGCCGCCGCGATGTGGGTTTTGCCCTATTTAAGGCCCTGAAAATTCACCGTCTACCGAACTCAATTCGAGGGATCAGGTGGCAATCGAAGGTACAGGCGTTTCCGAACTCGCTACGCGCTACTCCATCGCGCTGTTCGAGCTTGCGGACGAGAACAAAGCGTTGGATCAGGTCGCGAGCGATCTGGTTGCGCTGAAGCAAATCCTGGCTGAGAGCGCCGACCTTCGCCGCCTCGTCCGCAGTCCCGTGATCAGCCGCGCCGACCAAGGCCGGGCGATGGCCGCGGTTCTGGACCGCGCCGAAGTGTCCGATCTGACCAAGCGCTTCATCGGGCTGGTGGCCAAGAACCGCCGCCTGTTCGCGCTGGAAGGCATGATCGAAGGCTATCTCGCCGAACTGGCCCGCCGTCGTGGCGAAGTGACCGCCCAGGTCACCTCGGCCCAGCCGCTGAGCGACGCCCAGCTGGCCGCGGTCACCGACGCGCTGAAGGCGTCGATCGGCTCCAAGGTGTTGATCAACACCACGGTCGATCCCGCGCTGATCGGGGGCATGATCGTTAAGTTCGGCTCGCGCATGGTCGACACCTCGGTGCGCACGAAGCTGAACAAATTGCAACTCGCCATGAAGGCCTCAGGGGGATCAGTCTGATGGATATCCGCGCCGCAGAAATCTCTGCGATCCTCAAGCAGCAGATCGCGAATTTCGGGACCGAGGCGGACGTCGCCGAGGTCGGTCAGGTCCTCTCCGTGGGTGACGGCGTCGCCCGCGTGCACGGCCTGGACAACGTGCGCGCCGGCGAGATGGTCGAGTTCCCCGGTGGCATCAAGGGCATGGCGCTGAACCTCGAGACCGACAACGTCGGTGTCGTGATCTTCGGCACCGACAGCGAGATCAAGGAAGGCGACACCGTCAAGCGCACGGGCACCATCGTGGACGTGCCGGTCGGCAAGGGTCTGCTGGGCCGCGTCGTGGACGGCCTGGGCAACCCGATCGACGGCAAGGGCCCGCTGGTGGACGTCACCCGCACCCGCGTCGAGGTCAAGGCCCCCGGCATCATCCCGCGCAAGTCGGTGCACGAGCCGATGCAGACCGGCCTGAAGGCCGTCGACAGCCTGGTTCCGATCGGCCGCGGCCAGCGCGAGCTGATCATCGGTGACCGCCAGACCGGCAAGACCGCCGTCGTCATCGACACTTTCCTGAACCAGAAGCCGATCAACCAGGGCGACGACGAGAGCAAGAAGCTCTACTGCATCTACGTCGCCGTCGGTCAGAAGCGCTCCACCGTCGCCCAGATCGTCAAGACCCTGGAAGACGCCGGCGCCCTGGAATACTCCATCGTCGTCGCGGCCACCGCGTCGGAGCCGGCCCCGCTGCAGTTCCTGGCGCCCTACACCGGCTGCACGATGGGCGAGTACTTCCGCGACAACGGCATGCACGCCCTGATCGTGTACGATGACCTGTCCAAGCAGGCCGTCGCCTACCGTCAGATGTCGCTGCTGCTCCGCCGTCCGCCGGGCCGCGAAGCCTACCCGGGCGACGTGTTCTACCTCCACAGCCGCCTGCTCGAGCGCGCCGCCAAGATGGGCGACGCCCACGGCAACGGCTCGCTGACCGCCCTGCCGGTCATCGAGACCCAGGCCGGCGACGTGTCGGCTTACATCCCGACGAACGTGATCTCGATCACCGACGGCCAGATCTTCCTCGAGACCGGCCTGTTCTATAAGGGCATCCGTCCGGCCATCAACGTCGGCCTGTCGGTGTCGCGCGTCGGCTCCGCCGCCCAGATCAAGGCGATGAAGCAGGTCGCGGGCACCATCAAGATGGAGCTGGCCCAGTACCGCGAGATGGCCGCCTTCGCGCAGTTCGCCTCGGACCTCGACGCCGCCACCCAGCGCCTGCTGGCCCGCGGCGCCCGTCTGACCGAGCTGCTGAAGCAGCCGCAGTTCCAGCCGCTGCCGGTCGAAGAGCAGGTCGTGTCGATCTTCTCGGGCGTGAAGGGCTATCTCGACAAGATCAAGGTCGAGGACGTCAACCGCTTCGAGCAGAAGTTCCTCGCCGAGGTCCGCTCCAAGGGGGCCGACATCCTGGCGACGATCCGCAACGAGAAGCAGATCACCTCTGCGACCGAGGAGCGCCTGAAGGCCTTCCTCGACAACTTCTCCAAGGTGTTCGTCTGATCGACGGCGGGGGCGCAGTTCCTGCGCCCCGTCCGTCAACCCGAACGACCCCGAGCGGAATGAAGGGCCGGCATGCCTAACCTCAAGGACCTAAAGAACCGGATCGCCAGCGTCCAATCGACGCGGAAGATCACCTCGGCGATGAAGATGGTCGCCGCCTCCAAGCTCCGCCGTGCGCAGGAGCAGGCGGAAGCCGGTCGTCCCTACGCCGAGCGCATGGGCCGCATGCTGGCCTCTCTCGCGGCCAACGTGCAGGACTCGGGCAACGGCCCGAAGCTGATGACCGGCACCGGTTCCGATCAGGTGCATCTCCTCGTCATCATCAGCTCCGACCGCGGCCTGTGCGGCGCCTTCAACGGCGCCATCGTCCGTGAGTCCCGCCGCCAGATCCTGCGCCTCCAGTCGGAAGGCAAGACGGTCAAGCTGCTCACCGTCGGCCGCAAGGCCCGCGACCAGCTGCGCCGCGAGTTCGGCTCGCTGATCGTCGAGACCTACGAGGATGTGGGTCGCCGCAAGCTGTCCTTCGCCGACGCCGATGTCGTCGCGCAGAAGGTTCTGGCGATGTACGACGCGGGCGAGTTCGACGTCTGCTCGGTGATCTTCAACAAGTTCAAGTCGGCGATCTCCCAGATCGTGACCGTCCAGCAGCTCGTTCCCTTCGCCGTCGAGGCGCAGGCCGACGAGGAGGCCGCGGGCGCCGAGGTCAAGGCGATCTACGAGTTCGAGCCCGACGAGGAGCAGATCCTCGCCGAGCTGCTGCCGCGCAACCTGTCGATCCAGGTTTATCGCGCCCTCCTGGAGAGTGCCGCGTCCGAACAGGGCGCCCGCATGACCGCGATGGACAACGCGACGCGCAACGCCGGCGACATGATCAACAAGCTGACGATCACCTACAACCGCACGCGCCAGGCCTACATCACCAAGGAGCTGATCGAGATCATCTCCGGCGCCGAGGCGGTTTAACGGCGCAGCGTTCGCGGTCGATACGACGGCACATCCGACAATTATCGAGTTCCGAGGGAGCTTTACTCCATGGCCACCACCACCCAGGCGACGAACGCCGTCGGCAAGATCACGCAGGTCACGGGCGCCGTTGTCGACGTCCAGTTCGACGGCGAGCTGCCGGCCATTCTGAACGCTCTGCACACCCAGAACGACGGCAAGGTCCTCGTGCTCGAGGTTGCCCAGCACCTCGGCGAGAGCACCGTCCGCGCCATCGCCATGGACAGCACCGACGGTCTGGTCCGCGGCGCCGAAGTGACCGACACCGGCGCCCCGATCGCCGTGCCGGTCGGCCCGGCCACCCTCGGCCGCATCATCAACGTGATCGGCGAGCCGATCGACGAGCGCGGCGACGTCGGCGCCGAGCGCACCCTGCCGATCCACCGTGCGGCCCCGGACTTCGTCGAGCAGTCGACGGACGCCGAAGTGCTGATCACCGGCATCAAGGTCATCGACCTGCTGGCTCCCTACGCCAAGGGCGGCAAGATCGGCCTGTTCGGCGGCGCCGGCGTGGGCAAGACCGTGACCATCATGGAGCTGATCAACAACGTCGCGAAGGCGCACGGCGGCGTGTCCGTGTTCGCGGGCGTGGGCGAGCGCACCCGTGAGGGCAACGACCTCTACCACGAGATGATCGAGTCGGGCGTCATCAAGCTCGACGGCCCGGGCTCCAAGGTTGCCCTGGTGTACGGCCAGATGAACGAGCCGCCGGGCGCCCGCGCCCGCGTCGCCCTGTCCGGCCTGACCCTCGCGGAGTACTTCCGCGACGAGGAAGGCCAGGACGTGCTGTTCTTCGTGGACAACATCTTCCGCTTCACGCAGGCCGGTTCGGAAGTGTCGGCTCTGCTGGGCCGCATCCCGTCGGCGGTGGGTTACCAGCCGACGCTGGCCACCGACATGGGCGCCCTGCAGGAGCGCATCACCTCCACGAAGAAGGGGTCGATCACCTCGGTGCAGGCCATTTACGTGCCCGCCGACGATCTGACCGACCCGGCCCCGGCCACCTCCTTCGCCCACCTGGACGCCACCACGGTGCTGTCGCGTTCGATCGCCGAAATGGCGATCTTCCCGGCGGTGGACCCGCTGGACTCGACCAGCCGCATCCTGGACCCGCGCGTCGTCGGTGAGGAGCACTACACCGTCGCCCGTTCGGTGCAGCGCGTTCTGCAGACCTACAAGTCGCTGCAGGACATCATCGCGATCCTGGGCATGGACGAGCTGTCCGAAGAGGACAAGCTGGTCGTCGCCCGCGCCCGCAAGATCCAGCGCTTCCTGTCGCAGCCGTTCCACGTCGCCGAGGTGTTCACCGGCACCCCGGGCGTGCTCGTCAGCCTGGAAGACACCATCAAGGGCTTCAAGGGCATCGTGAACGGCGACTACGACCACCTGCCGGAAGCGGCCTTCTACATGGTCGGCACCATCGACGAAGCCATCGCCAAGGCGAAGAAGCTGGCCGCCGAAGCCGCCTGATCCAGGTCGGCTGAGGTTCGGTAACGAGGCTAACCCTCTCCTTCGCCCGCGCGGGGGAGGGGGTTCTTATGAAGAGGCACCAGGAAACCCATGGCCGATAAAGTCGAATTCGAGCTGGTCTCTCCGGAGAAGCTGCTGACCTCGCAGCCCGTCGACATGGTCGTGGTGCCGGGTTCGGAAGGTGACTTCGGCGTCCTCGCCGGCCACTCGCCGATGATTTCGACCGTCCGTCCGGGCGTGATCGACGTCTACGAGGCCGACCGCGTGGTCGACCGGGTGTTCGTCGCCGGCGGCTTCGCCGAGGTGACCGAGACCCGCTGCACCGTCCTGGCCGAGGAGGCCATCGCGGTCGCCGAGATCGACCGCGCCAAGGTCGAGCAGCAGATCCGCGACCTGGGCGAGGATCTGGAAGACGCCAAGTCCGACGACGAGAAGGCCCGCGTGGAGGCGAAGATCGCCATCGCTCGCGCCAAGCTCGACGCGACCGGCGCGACCACGCACTGACACCGGGCGCGGCCCGGCGGCGGTGACCGCCGGCCGGGCCGTTTCCGTTGCATTGCGCCATCGCAGCCATACATAGTATCCCGCAAGGGATCGAACGCCTCCCGGCCCGTCCGTCGAGGCGTTTTTGTTTTTATGGTCCTGTTCTCCGTCAGAGCGTGGAACAACCGGCCCAAAACGGCGGCCAGCAGCGGGAGTGGAGTGTGGCGTTGCACTGGAAATACGAAGAACTTCCCTGGGATCAGCTGGACCATACGAAGGTCGATCCCGATCTCGTCCCGCTCATCAAGGCGGCGGCCCTGGTGGAGTTCAACGCCGACGACTACACGGCCTATCTCTGCAACGTCTTCCACGACGATCCCGAGTTCCAGGAGGTCGCGCACGGCTGGGCGGTCGAGGAGGTCCAGCATGGCCGGGCGCTCGGCAAATGGGCGGAGCTGGTCGACCCGACCTTCGACTTCGACCGGGCCGTCGAGCGCTTCCGCGCCGGCTACAAGGTGCCGATCGACCTCGACGCCTCGGTCCGCGGCTCGCGCACCGGCGAAATGATCGCCCGCTGCATGGTCGAGACCGGCACCAGCAGCTACTACGCGGCCATCGGCGATTCGACGGACGAGCCGGTGCTTAAGCTCATCTGCAAGAACATCGCCGCCGACGAGCTGCGCCACTTCAAGCTCTTTTACACCTACACGAAGAAGTATCTGGAGCTGGAGCAGCTCAACAAGTTCCAGCGGCTCAAGGTGGCGCTGTCGCGCATCGGCGAGTCGGAGGACGACGAACTGGCCTACGCCTACTACGCGGCCAACGCGCCGGAGGGCGAGCCCTACGCGCACAAGACCTACAACCAGGCCTACATGCGCCGCGCCTACGGCCGCTACCGGCCCAAGCACGTCGACCGCGCCGTGGCGATGGTCTTCAAAGCCTGCGGGCTGAAGCCGCACACCCGCTTCTACAGCGTGGCCGCGCGCGGCGCTTGGTGGCTGATCGAAAGCCGGGCCAAGCGGCTGGCCAAGGTCGCGTAAGAGAAAAGGCCGGACGCGGCGGGGTCAGCCCCGTCGCAGCGCCGCGATGATCGGGGCGAACTCCGCCAGCACCGACTCATAGACCGGGCGCTTGAAGGGCACGATCAGGCCGGGCAGGTCGTCGGCATCGACCCATGTCCAGGCGTCGAACTCCGGGTGTTCGGTGGCGAGGTCGATGTCGCTGTCCACGCCGGTGAAGCGGGCGGCCAGCCAGACCTGCTCCTGACCGCGCCAGCGGCCCTTCCAGACCTTGCCCAGCAGATGGTCGGGCAGGTCGTAGCGCAGCTTTTCCGCCGTCTCGCCGAGGATCTCGGCCTTGTCGGTGCCGATCTCCTCCTTCAGCTCGCGCAGGGCGGCCTCATGCACGCCCTCACCCTCGTCGATGCCGCCCTGGGGCATCTGCCAAGCGTCCTTGCTGTCGCAGCGCCGGGCCACGAAGACCTGCCCGCGGTCGTTCAGCAGCATCACCCCGACGCAGGGGCGGTAGGGAAGGGACTCGCGGTCGATGGGCTTCTTGCTCATGCGCCTTATTGCTTCTGCATGTTGGCCACGGCGGAGACCGGCACGATGGCGATGCCACGGTCGGCCAGCCCGGTGAGCCACAGGTTGATCCGTTCGATGGTGCTGGGGTAAGGGGCGCCGATGCCCACCGCCGCGCCGTTGGCCTTGGCGATGGCCTCCAGCTCGGCGAGCTGGTCGTCGATGGCGCCGCGTGACAGGTCGCGGTCGATCACCCGGTCGGCGAAGGCCCGGGGCACGCCGGCTTGCCCCGCCAGGGTGCCGGCGACGCTGCGCGGGTTGGCGCGGGCGTCCAGGACCATCAGGCCGCGCGCCTTCATCGCCGCGATGACCGGGTTCACCGCGTCGGGGTTGGCGGTGAACTTGCTGCCCGTGGTGCTGGTGATGCCGACATAGCCGACCGCCTTGCCCAGCGACCATTCCAGCCGCTCCATGTTGCGCTCGGGCGGCAGCATGCTCAACAGGGCGTTGGGGCCGGGATCGTTGCGCGGGTAGTCCTGCGGCTCCATGGGAATGGAGAGCATCACCTCGTGCCCCTTGCCGCGGGCGCGCTCCACCCAGTTGTCCAGCCGGTCGGCGTAGGGGACGAAGGCCAGGGTGATCGTCGGCGGCAGCTTCTGCAGGGCGTTGCCGGTGGTCACGCCGGAAATGCCCATCTCGGCCAGCACGATGGCGATGCGCGGTCGGCGGTCGGCGGCGGGGAAGGGGCGGGCGTAGACCTGCCAGGGCTTGCGTCCGTCCTCGGCGATGCGCGGCAGGGGTCCGTTGCGCGAATCTTCGACCAGTCCCGGGACCGGCGCCGGTGTCAGGGTGACCGGCTCGTTCACAGCCACGGCGAGAGGCGGCGGTGCTAGTGCCGCTGGTGGTGCCGGTGCGACAGCGGCGGGCGGCGGGGCCGTCGCCGGGGCAGCGGCCGGAGGGGCCGTCTGGACGGGAACGGCGGCCGCTGCTGCGGGCGGTGCGGGGGGCTGGGCGCCCTTCACCGCCACCTCGACGCTGGGGATGGCGGCCCGCCACGCTTCGGTGGTGTGCTCTCCGTTCATCGCCAGCCAAGCGGCCAACCCGCCGAGCCCGAGGGCCAGAACCGCGTAGGCGCCGAGCAGCCTCTTGGCGAGGGGCGACAATGGGCGGCGCTCCTTGCGGGCGCGCGGCGCGTCGTCCGAATCGCCGCCGGCCTTCCGGCGCCGGAGGCGGGCCAGCAGGCCGGGTCCGGAACGTTCCCGTTTCGCGGGCTTCAGGCGGCCCAGCAGGGCGGCTGCGTTCACGGACCCGTTCCCCTTCCCTCAGTGCGCGCGGGCCTGGAACAGGGCGACGCCCCGCAGCAGGTCGAGCGCGCGGGCCAGCTGGTAGTCGAAGGGCGGCTGGTTGGGCGCGCCCTCCCCATTCTCCGCAGATGGCGCCGCCGGGGCGTTGCCGTTGGCGGGGGCCGGCGTCGCGCCCGGCGCCGCACCGGGGGCCGGAGCGTTGCTGGCGCCCGGCGCCGGGGCCGGCTGGGTGGTCGCCGGACGGGGGGCGTCCGGGTTGCGCAGCGCGCCGCGCAGGTCGCTCTCGCGGCGGCGGATCAGACCCTGGTCGGTTTCCTCGACGCGGGCCGGGTGCACCTCGATGTCCGGGGTGATGCCCAGCGCCTGGATCGACTTGCCCGACGGCGTGTAGTAGCGCGCCGTGGTCAGGCGCATGGCGCCGTGGCCGGGCAGCGGGATGATCGTCTGGACCGAGCCCTTGCCGAAGGACTGGGTGCCGAGGACGAGCGCCCGCTTGTGGTCCTGCAGCGCGCCGGCGACGATCTCCGACGCCGAGGCCGAGCCGCCGTTGACCAGCACCACGATCGGCAGGCCCTTGGCGAGGTCGCCGGGCTTGGCGTTGTAGCGCGTGCCCTCCTCGGCCTTGCGGCCGCGGGTGGAGACGATCTCCCCCTTCTCCAGGAAGGTGTCGGAGACCGAGACCGCCTGGTCGAGCAGGCCGCCGGGGTTGTTGCGCAGGTCAAGGACGTAGCCCTTCAGCTTGTCGCCCAACTGCTGCTGGATCGAGGCGATGGCCTTCTCCAGACCCTGCTGCGTCTGCTCGTTGAAGCTGGTGATGCGGACGTAGCCGATGTCGCCCTCGGTGCGGTAGCGGACCGACTGCACCTTGATGACGGCGCGGGTCAGCGTGACCTCGAACGGTTCGCCGGCCTCGCCGCGGCGCACGGTGACCTTGATGTCGCTGCCCACCGGGCCGCGCATCTTCTCCACCGCCTCGTTCAGCGACAGGCCCATCACGGCCTCGCCGTTGAGCTGGATGATCAGGTCGCCCGGCTGCAGCCCGGCGCGGAAGGCCGGAGTCTCGTCGATGGGCGACACGACCTTGATCAGGCCGTTCTCCATCGTCACCTCGATGCCCAGCCCGCCGAACTCGCCGCGGGTCTGAACCTGCATGTCCTGGAAGCTCTTGCGGTTCAGGTAGCTGGAATGCGGGTCGAGCGAGGTGAGCATGCCGTTGATGGCGGACTCGATGAGCTGCTCGTCCGTCGTCGACTCGACATACTCGGCGCGCACGCGCTCGAAGACGTCGCCGAACAGGTTGAGCTGGCGGTAGGTCTCGGAACTGTTGCCGGTGCTGTTCACCTGCGCGGTGACGGTGGCGACGCCGGCCCCCAGAAACACCAGGGCCGCGGCGGTGGCGGCACGCTTGACTATCCTCATCTACCCTTGTCCTTTCCCCTCCGGGGCGCCGAAACCGCGCTGTGGATTGATCGGCTGTCCGTGACGTCGAAGCTCGAAGTAAAGATCGGGTGACCCGTCGGCGGGCATCAGGCCGATGGGTTCCCCCGTGGCCACGCGCCGTCCGACGGCCGTGTCGATGCGGCCAAATCCAGCGATGAGACTATGATATCCGTGGCTGTGTTCCACGATCAAGATTTGGCCATAGCCGCGGAACGGCCCGGCGAAGACGATCGTTCCGGTCTGCGGTGACACCACCGTCGAGCCGGCGCGGGCCTGGATGGTCACACCCCGGCTGGTCGCGCCGTAGCGGTCGGCCTCGCCGTAGCGGACGGTCACCCGGCCGCCCACCGGCAGGCGCTCCCCAGCCGGCGCGCTGGGCGCGGCGCGGGCGGTTTCCGCCTCGGCCCTGGCCCGCTGTTCGCTGGCCCGCTGGTCTGCGAGTTTCTGTTCCGCCGCCTTCTGCTCCGCCAGCTTCTGCTCGGCCGCCTTCTGTTCCGCAGCCCGTTGCTCGGCGAGCCGGCGTTCGGCCTCGCGGCGCTCCGCCTCCAGCCGCTCGGCTTCGCGCTTGGCCGCCATGGCGGCGGCGGCGCGGCGTTCGGCCTCGATGCGGTCCATCAGCTGGCGCAGGTCGGCGGCCTGACCGGTCAGCCGGGCGGTGCGCTGGGCGACCTGCTGCCGCTCCTCCTCGGTCTGGCGCGACAGCTCCTCGCGCCGGGCGACGAGCTGGCCGATCTCCTTCTGGCGGTCGATCAGGGTGAGGCGGGCGGCGTAGGTGCGGGTGCGCTGGGCCTGCAGCGTCTCGCGCGTCTCGGCCAGCCGGGTCAGCGCCTGGGCCAGCGCGTCGGCGCGGGCGCGCAGGGCCGGCACCGTGTCGCGCAGCAGCAGGGCGGAGCGCAGCGTGTCCACCGGCCCGTCGGGGCGGGCCAGCGCCGCTTCCGGCGGGATGCGGGCGACGCGCTGCAGGGCGGCGAGCAAGGCGGCGATCTGCTGCCGCTCGCCCTCCAGCTTTTCGGCCTGGGTGCGCTCCTGAGTCTCCAGGGCGGTCAGGGACTCTTCGAGATGGGCGAGTTCCTCCTCCTGCGCCCGTTCCTGGTCGGCCAGACCGACCAGCCGGTCGCGCAGTTCGTCCAGTTCCTTCTGGAGCGTCTGCGACTGACGGTCGAGCTGCCGTTGCAGGGCCTTGTCGGTCTGGAGATCCTGCTCCACCCGCTTCAGCGTCTGGCCGGGGGACTCGGTCTGCGCCGCGGCGGTGGCGGAGAGGACGAGAAGGCTGGCGGTCAGCAGGGCCGGCCGCCAGGAAAACGCCCGTCCCCGCCCGGCGCCTTGCGGACGGGAGACGGGGAGGGGGAGCAGAGCAACACCCGCCGGATGATCGCGCCCTGCGCCCATGCTCCGGTTCCGCCTTATTCCGCGGCGGCCCGCGCGCTGGCGCGGTCGATCAGGCTTTTGCCGGTCATCTCCGCCGGCTGCGGCAGCTTCATCAGATCGAGCAGCGTCGGGGCGATGTCGGCCAGACGGCCGCTGCGGATCGCCGACACCCCGGCGGGGCCGTTCACCAGCACCAGAGGCACCTTGTCCAGCGTGTGGGCGGTGTGCGGGCCGTTGGTCTGCGGGTCCTTCATCAGCTCGCAGTTGCCGTGGTCGGCGGTGACCAGCATCACGCCGCCCTGGGCGCGCACGGCGGCCTCCAGACGGCCCAGGCTGGCGTCCACCGCCTCCACCGCCTTGATGGCGGCGGACAGGATGCCGCTGTGGCCGACCATGTCGGGGTTGGCGTAGTTGATGACCACCAGATCGTACTTCCCGCTGTCCACGGCGGCGACGACCTTGTCGGTCACCTCGGCGGCGGACATCTCCGGCTGGAGATCGTAGGTCGCGACCTTCGGCGAGGGCACCAGGATGCGGTCCTCACCCGGATACACGCGCTCTTCGCCACCGTTGAAGAAGAAGGTGACGTGCGGGTACTTTTCCGTCTCGGCGATGCGCAACTGGGTCAATCCGGCCTCGCTGACCACTTCGCCCAGCACCTTGGTCAAGGATTTCGGCGGAAAGATGGTCGTCATCAGCTTGGCGAGCGTGGACGAATATTCGACCATGCCGACGGCGGCGGCCAGCTTCGGGACCGAGGCGCGCTCGAACCCGTCGAAGGCCGGGTCGACGAAGGCGGCCAGGATTTCGCGGGCGCGGTCGGCGCGGAAGTTCGCCATCAGGATGGCGTCGCCGTCCTTCATGCCGGTGTAGCCGTCGATGACGGTCGGCAGGATGAACTCGTCGTGGGTGCCGGCGGCGTAGCTCTGCTCGATCGCCTGGATCGGGTCGGCGGCCGTCAGGCCCTCGGCGCTGACCAGCGCGGCGTAGGCCTTGGCGACGCGGTCCCAGCGCTTGTCGCGGTCCATGGCGTAGTAGCGCCCGCTGACCGTGGCGACGTTGACGCCGGGCAGGGCGTGCACGTCGGCCATGAACTCGGCCATCTGGTCCTTGGCGCTCTGCGGCGGCACGTCGCGGCCGTCGGTGAAGGCGTGGATCTCCACCGGGACGCCCTCATGGGCCAGCACGCCGGCCAGCGCCGCGATGTGGTCCTGGTGCGAATGGACGCCGCCCGGCGACAGCAGGCCCAGGATGTGGCAGCGCCCGCCCGAGGCCAGCAGCGTCTTGGCGAGGTCGTTCAGCGCGGCGTTGCGCTCCAGTTCGCCCTCGACGATGGCGTGGTCGATCATCACCAGATCCTGGCGGACGACGCGGCCGGCGCCCAGATTCATGTGACCGACCTCGGAGTTGCCCATCTGGCCCTTGGGCAGCCCGACCTCCTCCTCGCTGGCCTCAAGGAAGGCGCGCGGCTCCGACGACCACAGCCGATCCCAGTTGGGCGTGTTGCCCTGGGCGATGGCGTTGTCCTCGCGCTCCTCGCGGTAGCCCCAGCCATCCAGGATGCACAGCACTACGGGTCGGGGACGATTGGTCTCGGTCATCACGGTCCTCATACGCCTGTCACGGTCGGGTTGCGGGTCTCGGTCGAACGGTCTGATGCCGGCCTTCTTGGGGCCGGGTTCTTATCGCCTTGGGCCGGATCACAAAATGGCATGCCTGCGCACGCGCACAATGGGAGTCATGCACGGTGATAGGGGTGTCCGGCCAGAATTTGCTGGGCACGGTAGATTTGCTCCGCCAACATGCCTCGCACCAGCATATGCGGCCATGTCATGGCGCCCAAGGCCAAAAGAAAATCGGCGCGCGCCCGCACGGCGTCGCCGTGGCCATCCGCCCCGCCGATGAGAAAGGCGATGTCGCCCGCGCCCTGGTCCCGCCAGCCGCCGATCTTGGCGGCGAAGGCTTCGCTGGTGATGGTCTTGCCGCGCTCGTCCAGGGCCACGACGATGGCCCCGGCGGGGATGGCGGCCAAAAGCAGCTCCGCCTCCTGCCGCTTCAACTCGTCGGAGGCGAGGCGTTTCTTCACCTCGACCTCGCGCAGAGTCAGCGGCCAGGACAGGCGGCCGGCATACTCGTCATACAGGTCGCGCGCCGGACCGGTCCGTGACCGCCCAACCGCGGCAAGCCACAGACGCATCGGTCCGACTCCCGTTCCTCACCCGTCCTGAATGGTGTCCGTCAGGCGCTCATGCGCTCGGCGGAGGGCCGCGGCGTCTCCAGACCCCACATCTTCTCGATGTTGTAGAAGGTCCGGACTTCCGGGCGGAACAGGTGGATGATGACGTCCCCGGCGTCGACCAGAACCCAGTCGCACTGGTTCAGGCCCTCGACCTCGACGCCGCGCAGGCCGGCCTGCTTCATGCGGTCGGCCAGCTTCATGGCCATGGCGGCGATGTGCCGGGTGTTGCGGCCCGACGCCACGATCATGTAGTCGGCGATGCTGGTCTTGCCGGCAAGGTCGATGACGACGACGTCTTCGGCCTGATCGTCGTCCAGGGACTTCTCGACGAGCGCCTTGAGTTCGTCCGGCTGGGGAACGGGAACGGGCGCGGGCCGCACAACGGGCGCGGCCGGTTCGATGAACGTGTTGATGGTACCTACCTCGCGATACAGGGTCACGACCCGCTGGCGCGTGCCCGGCGGATCGCCGTCGCCGAAGCCGGATGCAGCGGGTTGCGGAGGAAAATCCAGGCCGGTGTTTTCGAACCGGCCAACCCCTTGGCCTTGTGCATGCTTACCCGGCGACGGGCATAGCGCTGAGCGGCTATGCCACCAAGCGCTCCCATAGAATAAGTTGGACGGGCGAGAACTGCAACCGGCACCAGCCGGAAGATGCGCGTCCACTGCCGCCAACGGGGGATTTGCCGAAGATTGTCCGCCCCCATCAGCCAGACGAAGCGTGTTTTGGGGAAGCGCCGCTTCAGCTTGGCCAGCGTGTCGGCGGTGTAGCGGGTGCCGAGCTCCCGCTCGATGGCGGTGACCCGGATGGCCGGATGGCGGGCGGTGCGCCGGGCCTCCTCCAGCCGCTCGGCCAGCGGCGCCATGCCCCGCACCGGCTTCAGAGGGTTCTGCGGGCTGACCAGCCACCACACCTGGTCGAGCCCCAGCGCCTTCAGCGCGTACAGGCTGATGTGCCGGTGCCCGGCGTGGGCCGGGTTGAAGGACCCGCCGAGCAGCCCGACGCGCAGGCCGGCGTGGAGCGGGCCGGCGTAGCGGTGGGGGGGTGGATTCACGGTGATGACAGCGCTTTCAACGGTGCCCCCTCCCTAACCCTCCCCCGCTGCGCAGGGGAGGGGATTGACTCCTCCCCCTGCGCAGCGGGGGGAGGTTGGGAGGGGGGCTCGTGGATGGGCGTGTTACGGCCGCGTCTGGCCATCGCCGCGCACGACATACTTGTAGCTGGTCAGCTGCTCCGCTCCCACCGGGCCGCGGGCGTGGAACTTGTCGGTGGAGATGCCGATCTCGGCGCCCATGCCGAACTCGCCGCCGTCGGCGAACTGGGTGCTGGCGTTCCACAGCACGATGCCGCTGTCGATGCGCTGCAGGAAGCGCTCCGCCGCCGCCGGGGACTCGGTCACGATGGCGTCGGTGTGGTGGGAGCCGTGGCGGTTGATGTGGTCGATCGCCCCGTCCACCCCGTCCACCACGCCGCAGGCGATGATGGCGTCGAGATACTCGGTGTCCCAGTCCTCCGCCGTCACCGCCGTCACGCGCGGGTCGGTGGCCTGGGCGGCGGCGTCGCCGCGGACGGCGCAGCCGGCGTCCAGCAGGTCCTTCACCAGCACCGGCAGGATGGCGTCGGCGATCGCCCGGTCGACCAGCAGCGTCTCGGCGGCGCCGCAGATCGAGGTGCGGCGCATCTTGGCGTTCATCACCACCTTGCGCGCCTTCTCCGGGTCGGCCCCGGCGTCGACATAGACGGTGTTGTTGCCGTCCAGATGCTTGATGACCGGGATCCGGCTCTCCTCGGCGATGCGCTGGATCAGCGACTTGCCGCCGCGCGGGACGATCACGTCGATGAAGTCGCGCATGGTCAGCATATGGCCGACCGCCGCCCGGTCCGTGGTCGGGACGAGCTGGATCGCCGCCTCCGGCAGCCCGGCGGCGCGCAGGCCGTCGGCCAGACAGGCGGCGATGGCGCGGGACGAGCGGATGCTTTCCGACCCGCCGCGCAGGATCGCCGCGTTGCCCGACTTCAGGCAGAGGCCGCCGGCGTCGGCGGTCACGTTGGGCCGGCTCTCGTAGATGATGCCGATCACCCCCAGCGGCACGCGCACGCGCTGGATGGCCAGCCCGTTGGGACGGGTCCATTCGGCGATGACGCCGCCGATGGGATCGGGGAAGTCGGCGATGTCCTCCAGCCCCTTGGCCATCGCCTCGATGCGGGCGTCGTTGAGGGCCAAGCGCTCGATCATGGGACCGGCGAGGCCGCGCTCCCGGGCGGCGGCGACGTCCGCGTCGTTGGCCGCCTGGATCTCCGCCTTGCGGTCGCGGATCGCGGCCGCCGCCGCCCGCAAGGCTTGATCCTTCGACGGGCTTGGCACGGTCGCCAGCTCCGCCGCGGCAGCGCGGGCGGCGCGGCCGAGGGCGAGCATCTGATCGTGCAAGGCGTCGGTGGTCTCAAGCAGGGCGGACATCGGTCTCACTCCAGTGGCGTTCGCCAATTGAAAAGGGCCGGAACCATAGCCCATCCCGCGCCGCCGCGAAAGCCATGGCGGCTAAGCCGAAATGCTGAGTGGAATACTCAACAATCCGACTGGGCCGCCGATTGTTGCGTGGGTAGCGTTCCGTCATGGGACATTGGCGAGGGGGCCTTTCATGAACCGGCTGGTCCGCCACGGCGCCGCCGTGGCCGTTGGGGTGGTGTGGCTGGGCGGAGCGGCCTGGGCGGAAACGCCGCCGGAATCGCCCGTGGAGCGGGGGCGCGCCCTGGTCAACGGCATCGTCGCCTGCGGCAACTGCCACACCCCGCAGGGGCCGGGCGGGCCGGTCGCGGGACGCGAGCTGGCCGGCGGGACGCCCTTCGTCGAGGAGCCCTTCACCGCCTACGCTTCCAACATCACGCCGGACCTGGAGACCGGGATCGGGCGCTGGACCGACGAACAACTCATTACCGCGATCCGCGAGGGCCGGCGGCCGGACGGCAGCCTGATCGGGCCGCCGATGCCCTTCGGCTTCTACCGCGGCCTGTCGGATGGCGACCTGCACGCCATCGTCGCCTATCTGCGCAGCGTTCCGCCGGTGCGGCATTCTGTCCCGAAGTCCGAGTACCGCATGGCGCTGCCCGCCGCCTACGGTCCGCCGGTCGGGTCGGTGGCGGAGGTGCCGCGTACGGACCCGGTGACGTACGGAGCGTACATGGCCGGTCCGCTCGGCCACTGCATGGAGTGCCACACGCCGATGCTGCCGGACGGGCGGCTCGACATCACGCGCATGGGGGCCGGCGGGCGGAACTTCACCGGGCCGTGGGGCAACGCGGTGTCCCGCAACATCACGCAGGACAAGGAGCATGGGTTGGGCGGCTGGAGCGACGCGGAAATCCGCAAGGCGATCACCGAAGGTGTACGTCCCGACGGCAGCCGGCTGAGCCCGCCCATGGGCTATCACTATTACAAATCCATGAGCGATGGCGAGTTGGGCGCCCTGGTCGCCTATCTCCGTACGCTTCCCCCGACCCGCTAGACCCCACCGGGCGTGCGTGAAATACCGCACCGCCGAAAACGCAGTACCGTAAGCCTTGCCGAGAGGGCATAGTCCGCGGGCTTTTTCCACCCGCCGGACCGTGGCCCCATGCTGACCCTGCTGCTGATCGTCTCCGCCTTCTTCGCGGGTGTGCTCAACGCCGTGGCCGGTGGCGGCAGCTTCCTGACCTTCCCGGCGCTGATCATGGCCGGCGTGCCGCCGCTGAACGCCAACGCGACCAGCACGGTGGCGGTGTCGCCGGGCGCGCTGGCCAGCGCCTACGGTTACCGGCGGGAGCTGGGGCGGATCAAGGAGGTCAGCCTGCCGGCCTTCCTGGGTGTCAGCCTGATCGGCGGGTTGCTGGGCGCGCTGCTCCTGCTGTGGACGCCGCAGCGGGTGTTCGAGGCGGTCATTCCCTGGCTGCTGCTGTTCGCGACGGTGCTGTTCGCCTTCGGCCCTAAGGTGTCGGCCTACATCCGCCGCAATTTCAAGGTCGGCCACGCCACGGTGCTGATCGTGCAGTTCTTCATCGCCATCTACGGCGGCTATTTCGGCGGGGGGATCGGCATCCTGATCCTGGCGACGCTGGGCGTCTTCGGCCTGACCGACCTGCACGCGATGAACGGGCTGAAGGCGCTGGTCTCCGGCTGCCTGAATGCGGTGGCGGTGGTGGCCTTCGTCTTCGGCGGTGCGGTCTATTGGAACGAGGCGCTGATCATGCTGGTCGCCGCTATGGCCGGCGGCTACGCCGGGGCCGCGGTCGCCCGCCACATCCCGCCGCCGATCCTGCGCAAGTTCGTGATCCTGGTGGGCGTGGCGATGACGGTCTATTTCTTCGTCGTGAAGGCGTGAGAAGGGCGGGCGGCGGTCAATCCGCCGCCATGCGCTCCGCGATACCGCACAGGCCGTCCCAGTCCAGCGCCGCCGGGTCATCCACCACATGGTCGGCGGCCTCGAACAGCAGGTCGGCGTGCTGCGGCCAGGCGATGGTCAGCATCCCGGCGGCCTTGGCGGCGCGGGCGCCGGTCGGGCTGTCCTCGATCACCGCGCAGGCCGCCGGCGGCACGCCGAGGCGGGCGGCGGCGGTCAGGTAGGGCTCGGGGTCCGGCTTGCCCTTGCCCACGTCGTCGCGGCTGAGGCCGAACAGGAAATGCGGGCTGCCCATGTGGCGCAGGTTGGCCTCGACCACCCGGCGCCCGCTGTTCGACACGCAGGCCTGCAGCAGCCCCCGCTCCGCAAAGGCGTCGACCAGCGCCAGGGCGCCGGCCCGCGCCTCGACCTCGGCGATGCGCTCCAGATAGAGGTCGGTTATGGCGTCCGCCCATTCCCGGAAGGTCAGGGCCATGGGCCGGGCGGCGTGCAGCCGGGCGTACAGCTCCGGGAAGGCGACGCCCAGCGTGGCCGCGTAGTCCGTGTCGGACAGGGCATGGCCGTGCAGCCGGCAGACCGCGATGGTGGCGCGCTGGTGCCAGGGCTCGCTGTCGAGCAGCGTGCCGTCGATGTCCCACAGGATGGCCTGGAGGGGCGGGCGGCCCACGATCGGAACGCTCACCGCACCACCAGATCGTCGCGGTGGATCATCTCGTCGCGGCCGTGGTAGCCGAGGATCTCCTCGATCTCGTGGCTCTTGCGGCCGGCGATGCGGCGGGCGTCCTCGGCGGCATAGGCGGTCAGGCCGCGCGCCACCTCGCGCCCGTCCGGCGCCTTGACCACCACCACGTCGCCGCGCTCGAAGTCGCCCTCGACGGCGCGCACCCCGGCGGGCAGCAGGCTGGCCCCGCGGGCAAGCGCCGTCAGCGCGCCGGCGTCCACCGTCAGCGCGCCGTGGGCGTTCAGGTTGCCGCCGATCCACGCCTTGCGGGCGGAGGAGGGGGAGGCGGCGGGCAGGAACCAGGTGCACAGGGCGCCGCCCTGCTCGGGGCGCTGCTCCAGCGCGGCCAGCGGGTTCATGCGCTTGCCCTTGGCGATGACCATGCGGCAGCCGGCGGCCAGCGCGACGCGGGCCGCGACGATCTTCGTCACCATGCCGCCGGAGCTGTAGCCGGGCGGCGGCTCGCCCGCCATGTTCTCGATGTCGGAGGTCAGTTCCTGGACGACCGGGATGTGCCGGGCCTCGGGGTCCTTGCGCGGGTCGGCGGTGTAGAGGCCGTCGATGTCCGACAGCAGGACCAGCGTGTCGGCGCTGATCATCTGGGCGACGCGGGCGGCCAGACGGTCGTTGTCGCCGAAGCGGATTTCGGCGGTGGCGACGGTGTCGTTCTCGTTGATGACGGGGACGGCGCCGAGCTTCAGCAGCGTGTCGATGGTGGCGCGGCCGTTGAGGTGGCGGCGGCGCTCCTCGGTGTCCTCCAGCGTCACCAGCACCTGGGCGACGGTCAGCCCGTGGCGGGCCAGCGTCTCCTGATAGGCGGCGGCGAGCCGGATCTGGCCGGTGGCGGCGGCGGCCTGCTTCTCCTCAAGCCGCAGGGCGCGCCCGACGAGGCCGAGATGCTCGCGCCCGCAGGCGACGGCGCCGGAGGTGACGATCACCACCTCCTGGCCGCGCTTGCGGCAGGCGGCCACGTCGTCGGCCAGCGCGTCCAGCCACTCGCGGCGCATCCGGCCGGTGGCGCTGTCGACGAGCAGGGCGGAGCCGATCTTGACGACCAGCCGCCGCGCATCGAGCAACGTGGGAAGCAGGGTGGGGAGCAGGGAGGAGGTATCAGCCTTTGGCGTTGTCGTCGCCGTTGCCGCTGTGCTCGGTGTCGTCACCGTCATCGTCGCCTTCATCGTCCCAGTCGTCTCCGTCCGAGTCATCCCCGTCCGAGTCGGAGTCGTCGTTTGCCTCTTCGGGGAGATCGTCGTACTCGCCCGTCTCCTCGTTCCAGCCCGCATACTCGTCGTCCATCTTCTGGCCGACCGGGGGCCGGGGGATGGAGCGCGTGACCGGAGCCTGGATGACGTCGGGCTCCTCTTCCTTGGACTGTTTGATGAGCGTGAGCAAGCGGTAAAGCACCGCCTGGACGCCCTGGCCGGTGGCGCCGGACAGAACCATCACCTCGGCACCCGACGCGGCCTCCAGCGCCGCCTTCTTCTCGGCGATCTCCTCGTCGAGCAGGGCGTCGGCCTTGTTCAGGCCGATGATCTCCAGCTTGTCGGCAAGGTTGCCGCCATAGGCGACCAGCTCGTTGCGGATGGTGGTGTAGGACTGGACCACATCCTCCGCCGTGCCGTCGATCAGGTGGAGCAGCACGCGGGTGCGCTCCACATGGCCGAGGAAGCGGTCGCCCAGCCCGTGCCCCTCGTGCGCGCCCTCGATCAGGCCGGGGATGTCGGCGATGACGAACTCCTCGTCACCGGCGCGGACGACGCCCAGGTTGGGGGCCAGCGTGGTGAAGGGGTAGTCGGCGATCTTCGGCCGCGCCGCGGTGGTCGCGGCCAGGAAGGTGGATTTGCCGGCGTTGGGCAGGCCGAGCAGGCCGGTGTCGGCGATCAGCTTCAGCCGCAGCCAGACCCAGCGCTCCTCGCCCGGCCAGCCGGGGTGCGACTTGCGCGGGGCGCGGTTGGTCGGGGTCTTGTAATGGGCGTTGCCGAAGCCGCCGTCGCCGCCCTTCAGGATGACGACGCGCTGGCCGGGCTCCGTCAGGTCGAGCAGCACGGTCTCCTGGTCCTCGTCGAGGATCTGGGTGCCGACCGGCACGCGCAGGACCACGTCCTCGCCCCGGGCGCCGTTGCGGTTGGCGCCCATGCCGTGGTTGCCGCGCTGCGCCTTGAAATGCTGCTTGTAGCGGTAGTCGATCAGCGTGTTGAGGCCGTTCACGACCTCGATCACGACATCGCCGCCACGGCCGCCGTTGCCGCCGTCCGGTCCGCCATACTCGATGAACTTCTCGCGGCGGAAGGCGATGGCGCCGGGGCCGCCGTCGCCGCTTTTCAGATACACCTTGGCTTGATCGAGGAACTTCATCGGGGACCGTGCCGGCCAATCTACCGTTTGCGCACCGTCCTCCAACCGTGGGAAGGGGGCGGTGACCACCACATCAACAAAAGAAAATCGGGGGCCGGTTGCCCGAACCCCCGATTGTCCCAACACACCGTACGGGCCGGACGAGATTACTCGGCCGCGACCGCCGGGACCTCGACCGCCTCGATGGCGACGTAGGTACGCCCCTGGGCGCTGTGCTTGAAGGCCACCACGCCGTCCGTCTTGGCGAACAGGGTGTGGTCCTTGCCGATGCCGACGTTCTCACCGGGGTGGAACTTCGTGCCGCGCTGGCGGACGATGATGTTGCCGGCGACGACGTTCTCGCCACCGAAACGCTTCACGCCGAGGCGGCGGCCAGCGGAATCGCGGCCGTTGCGCGAAGAGCCGCCTGCTTTTTTATGGGCCATGGGGAGTTACTCCTGTGACTGGTCGGCGGCCGTTCAGGCGGCGCCGTTGATCCCGGTGATGCGCAGGACGGTCAGGTCCTGGCGGTGGCCGTTCTTACGGCGGTAGTTCTGGCGGCGCTTCTTCTTGAAGACGATGATCTTCGGACCGCGATCCTGGGCGACGATCTCGGCGGTCACAGCAGCGCCGGCAACCGTCGGGGTGCCAAGGGTGGTGCTGCCGCCGTCGCTGACCATCAGCACGTCGTTGAGCGTGATGGAAGCGCCGGCCTCGGCCTCGAGCTTCTCAACGCGGATCACGTCGCCATTGGCGACCTTGTACTGCTTGCCGCCGGTGCGGATCACTGCAAACATCGTCGTCACTGCCTATCTCAAAACAAACGGAAGGGCCGCTCGCCCACCGTTTGAGGTGCAAGCCCGTTCGTGAGAGCGGGGATTTAACCGATGGGCCACCGGGAGTCAACAGGCATGGTGGCATTTTCCCGTTCATTTTCTTGCAAACAAGGGCTTGCATCCCCCCAGGCTTTTGGGTAGGTTCCGCGCCACCCCGGAAACGGGGCAGCGGATGGGTGGCAGAGCGGTTGAATGCACCGCACTCGAAATGCGGCATACCCGCAAGGGTATCGGGAGTTCGAATCTCCCCCCATCCGCCACTCTCATTCGAGCGAACGCTCACACGAAGAAGCCTTCCCGACCGGGAAGGCTTTTTTCGTTTTCGGCGCCTGTTTTTGCGGTCTTAGCTAATTCCATTCGCTACTGGCGAATAATCGCGAGCGAAAACTAAAGCGATCTGTAGATAGGTGTGCCACGCACGTACCACTCTGCGTTCTACGGTACGGGCCGTTATCGCAAACGGTCAGACTTGGCGCGCAATCCAGTACGGCAAACCTTCGTGTTTAGGTGTTGGCTTCCTTGAGAACGAATTCGCGTAAGGATAAGCCGCTGTCAGGGAAATCAGTCAAGAATACCACATTTCCACCTTGTTTTTTTGCTATATCGAGAGGATCGTTTGGCGTTTTATCAAGAGTCAGGACGATAGCGTTGAAAGATCGAGCGGCTAGAGATACGTCCGTCTCGTTTTTAAACATTCCTGATTTTTTTATTTTTTCATTCTTTATAAGATGGGCGTGTTTTTGAATAAAATCAAGCTCCTCTTTGCTTGCCCATCTTCCAACACCAAATCCACCTAATCTCTGCATTTCAGGAGTGTGCTTATCATCGTAAAATCCAAAAAGTGAATCTACCTTTATTGAGCATTTTTTGATAGTCAGTTGGATATATTCTTTTAATGAAGATTTTTCGTCAGGTATTGGTTTTATTTCAAATTCAATTTCCTTCGTTATGAAGATAGAAAAATTTTCAGCAGGAAATTCCTTATCCAACGAAATTTTATTTTTCTCTAAAAAATTCCAAGCATTATTGTCAAGGTAGATGACTATTCTACTCATGGCGATATTCCTTATTTAAAGAATATATGATAGCGTTAGGGGATTATTAAAATTTCACTAAGACTTAGAGTATAAGCTACCGATGAAATCTATCCATTTTTTGATTCTGAGTAAGTGTCAAGGAATACAGGCATTACATTCCTCGGAGCATCGCCAGCGCCGCCTCGAACAGCAGGCTGCCCGGTTCGGCGAAACGGTCGACCACGCTGAAATGGTCGGCGCCCGGCTCCACGATCTCCCGCACCGCGTTGCCCTGCGCCGCCCAGGCCAGGGCGTAGTCGGCCTGCTGGCGGTGCATCGCGTCGGTCTCAAGGCCGCCCAGCGCCGGCATCAGCAGCGGGGCGGGGGCGGGAACGGCGTGGATCGGGCTCAGCCGCCGCGCCGAGTCGGCGTCGAGCCGCAACTGTTCGTTCACCTCGAAGCCGAGCATCGGCTCCAGGTCGTAGAGGCCGCTGATCGGGATGCCGCCGGCGACGCGGTCGCGGTTCTCCGAGACCAGCTTGGCCGTCAGGTGGCCGCCCGCCGAATGGCCGGACACCACCACCCGCCGCGGATCGCCGCCGAAGCCGGCCGCGTTGGCGAACACCCAGTCGAGCCCAGTCTGGGCGTGGCCGCACAGCTCGTCCATCGTCACCTCCGGGCACAGGCCGTAGCCGAGCAGGACCACCGCCACCCCGCGCTCCACATAGGGAGCGGCGATGAAGGAATGCAGGTCCTTCGACAGGGCGCGCCAGTAGCCGCCGTGGATGAAGACCAGCACCGGAGCGCCGTCTCCGGCGGGGAAGAGGCCGGCGGGGAAGACGTCGGCGCGCTGGCGCGGGTGCGGGCCGGTGGGGATGTCGTAGCGGCCGTTGAGCCGGGCGCGCACCGCCTCGCTCTCCGCCTGCCAGCGGGCGAAATAGGCCGGGTGCTCCGGCACCAGCTTGCGGAAATTGTACTGGCGGTCGATCTCGGCGGCGGTCATGCCGCTGTACAGAGGGTCAGACGCCAAGGTAGCGCTCCTTCAGGGTGGGGTCGGCGAGCAGGGCGGCGGAGCTGCCGGACCAGACCAGCCGCCCCTTCTCGATGACGTGATGGCGGTCGGCCAGGGCGGCGAGGGCGTGGACGTTCTTGTCCACCACCAGGATCGCCTGCCCCTCGTCCTTCAGGCGGGCGAGGCAGTCCCAGATCTCCTGGCGGACCAGCGGGGCCAGCCCCTCCGTCGCCTCGTCGAGGATCAGCAGCTTGGGGTTGGTCATCAGGGCGCGCCCGACGGCGAGCATCTGCTGCTCCCCGCCCGACAGGTTGCGGGCGAGGTTGCCGGCGCGCTCGGCCAGCCGGGGGAACAGGGCGTGCACCCGCTCCACCGTCCAGGGATCGCGCCGCGCGAAGCGGTTGGCGGCGGTGGCGATCAGATTCTCGCGCACGGTCAGGGTGGGGAAGACCTGCCGCCCCTCCGGGACCAGGGCGATGCCGCCCCGCGCGATGCGGTGCGGCGGCCGGCCGGCGATCTCCGCCCCCTCGAAGGCGATGGAGCCGCCGGTCGGCGCCACGAGGCCCATGATGGCTTTGATGGTCGTGGTCTTGCCCATGCCGTTGCGGCCCATCAGGGTCACCGCCTCCCCGGCGTCGACGGACAGCTCCATGCCGAACAGCGCCTGGCTGGAGCCGTAGGCGGCGGTCAGGTTGGCGACGCGCAGCATCAGGCGACCTCCAGTTCGTCGCCGAGATAGGCCTCGCGCACCGCCGGGTCGTTGCGGATCTCGGCCGGGGTGCCGCTGGCGAGGTCCTTGCCGCGCACCAGAACGGTGATGCGGTCGGCCAGCGCGAAGACGGCGTCCATGTCGTGTTCCACCAGCAGGATCGTCACGCCGCCCTTCAGCTCTTGCAGCAGCTCGACCATGCGGGCGGAGTCCTCCGGTCCCATGCCGGCCATCGGCTCGTCGAGCAGCAGCAGCCGCGGCCCGGTGGCCAGGGCCATCGCCAGTTCGAGCTGCCGCTTCTCGCCATGGGCCAGCGCGTCGGCGCGGGTGCCGGCCCGCGCGCCCAGCCCGACCCGTTCCAGCACCGCGCGGGCGGGGTCGGCGAGCCGGCGGTCGCGCCCGGCGTCGCGCCAGAAGCGGAAGCTGTGCCCGGCGTGGGCCTGCACCGCCAGCGCCACGTTGTCGAGCGCGGTGAAGCTGGGGAAGATCGAGGTGATCTGGAAGCTGCGCGCCAGCCCGCGCTGCGCCCGCTTGTGCACGGGCAGGCGGGTGACGTCGCGCCCGTCGAACCGGATGGTTCCGGAATCGGGTGTCAGTTCCCCCGACAGCTGGCCGATCAGGGTGGTCTTGCCGGCTCCGTTCGGGCCGATCAGGGCGTGGAGTTCCCCCTCCGCGACGGACAGCGAGAGGCCGTCGGTGGCAGCCAGCCCGCCGAAGCGCTTGACCAGTCCGTTTGTGCTCAGCAGGGGACTGCTCACGGGCGCCTCCCGGCGACGACGCCCCACAACCCTTTGCGGGCGTACAGAACCAGAAGGATCAGCACCGGCCCCAGCACGATCTTCCAATGCTCGCCCAGCCCGGCGTGGGCGAGGTCCATCAGCTCCGGCACGAACTCCTCCAGCAGCAGCAGCGCGGCGGCGCCCAGCACCGGGCCGATCAGCGTGCCGATGCCGCCCAGCACGACCATCACGATCAGGTCGCCGGAGCGGCTCCAATGCAGGTACTGCGGCCCGACGAACATGGTGGCGTTGGCGAGCAGCGCGCCGGCCAGCCCGGCCAGCGCCCCGGCGATGACGAAGGCGGCGAGCTTGTAGCGGGTGACCGGGTAGCCGAGCGCGGCCATCCGCCGCTCGTTGTCCTTGGCGCCGCGGATCACCCGCCCGAAGCGGGAGTTGACCAGCCGCCAGCCCAGCGCCAGCGCCGCCACCAGAAGCCCCAGCACCACGTAATAGAAGGTGGTGTGGTCGGCGATGTTGAGCGGGCCGGGCAGGGTGGAGCGGCTCCACAGCGCGATGCCGTCGTCCCCGCCATAGGCCTTCAGCCCGGTCATCAGGTAGAAGAGCATCTGGGCGAAGGCGAGCGTGATCATGATGAAGGGAACGCCGGTGGTGCGCAGCGAGATCGCCCCCACCGGCAGCGCCGCCAGCGCCCCGGCCAGCATGGCCAGCGGCCAGACGATCAGCCCGTTCACCGTGCCGGGAAGGCCGAACAGCGTCGATCCGTCCGCCTGGTGGGCGAACAGGATGCCGACGGCGTAGCCGCCGATCCCGACGAAGGCGGCGTGGCCGAAGCTGACCATCCCGCCGAAGCCCAGGATCAGGTCGAGGCTGACCGCCGCCAGGGCGAAGACCAGGATGCGCGTCGCCAGCCGCACATAGAAGGGTTCCCCCATCCAGCCGGCGACGGTGGGAAGCGCCAGCGCGACGGCCAGCAGGATCAGCAGGGCGATGCGGGGGCGGGTGAGCAGGGCGGATCGGGGCGCGGTCGGGGGCATGGAGGGCCGGAAAAGAGGGGCGGTCAATCAGTCAGCAGGCCAATCGGCAAGCCCGTCTTTTCGCACAGATGGGCGGGCTTGAACACAAAAGGTCGCGCCGGCCCTCTCATCCCCGCCTTCTCACCCCCGCCTTCTCACCCCCAGGGCGTGTCGTGGTGGTGGCGCCGCCGCGACCGCTGAAGGAGCTGGCGTTCGGTGCAGCGCTTCATGTGCTCCGGCACCTCCGAATCCTCGCCGATGATGGGGCCGCTCAGATAGACGGCGCCCGCGGCCTCCGCCGCCTCCAGCTCCACAGGGGTGCGCACGCCGTCCACGTAGGCGAACATGCCGAACTTGCGCGGTCCGGGGCAGAAGGCCTGCACCCGCTCCAGGATGTGCGGCTCGTCCTCCCGCCCGTCCAGCCGCAGCCCGACCCCCTTGACGCCGGCAGTGGCGTAGACCGACAGGTCGCCCGCGTCCTCGTGCAGGATGACCATGGCGGCCCGGGCGAAGGGGCGCAACATCGCCACGATCTCGGCCAGCCGGCCATAGGGAACGCCGGCCGGCAGCCCGTCCAGCTCGAAGGCCAGGAAGGGCATCAGGACGCGTGGGATCATCCGGCAGGCCTGGATGTATTCCCGCCGCCGCCGGCTGGAGGCGAGCGTGCCGAAATGGACGGGGATGGTCTGGGCGTAGCGGAATTTGTTGGCGTACAGCTCGTTGTAGGTGCTGACCGCGAGGCTCAGCGTCTCCATGTCGAGGTCGAAGACGGCCTCCTCGCGCTCCGGGTCGAAGGAGTCCATCAGGTTCAGGTAGCGGGCCGTGTCCGCGTCGGTGCGGCAGCAGTAGGTCGACACCACCTTGTGCTTCACGTCGAAGACCGGACGGAACAGCACCTTGGGCCGATGCTGCGGCGTGACGGTGTCCGCCGGCATCTCGGTCCAATGCGGGCGCCGCGCCTCCGCCGCCGCCGCCGGAACGGCGCCCTCGGCCGGCGGGGGGGAGGTCGCCACGACAGCCTCGGGCTTGTGGACGGCGTCCTTGAGCAGGTCGGCCAGCCGGGCGGTGTCCAGGGCGACCCCGCCGCCGACGTCCACCACCGCGGTCTTGACGGTGATGCGCCGCGTGTCGGCGTGACCCAGCAACGCCTGGTGCAGGCTTTCCATCACCTTGCTGCAGGTGAGCTGCGCCGACTTCCGGTCCGCCTGGGAGAAGACGATGATGTAGTGGTTTTCGCCATAGCGGAACCAGACGTCGCGCGGCGACAGCACCTTCTTGAGCATGCGCTCGGTGTAGACGTGCACCCGCTCGTTCACGCTTCCCCAGCGGTCGCCCAACTCCTGCCGGATCTCGTCGAGGCCGATCAGGTGGACCGAGCCCGCGGTGACCGTCTGGCTGTGCGCCAGGATCTGCCGGGCGCGCTCCTTGAAGGACTCGTCGATCGATTGGCCGGGGGTGGGGGGCGCGGACGGGGTGGCGCCGTCATCCTGTTCCGGGATGGTGCCGTCGGGACCGGAGGGGTGATTCATGACCATGGCCGAGCTTCCCTTTCCGGTTGTGGGGAGCGCGAACCCAAAGGCAGGGCAGCCGCCTGGAATGGGTGCGAAGATGACTGGATCGACTGCACAAACAGGATGATCCTTTCGCACTTGCTAATGCGTTAACAAAGCCGTCCGGCCGCTGCCTCCTGATGTCCTATGCGGAAAGGGGCGTGCCTTCGCCGGATTTGGCTAAGCCGATTCGCGGCGTGCCTTCACTCGGGCGCGGAAGAGCATCTGCCGCTCGGTGCAGCGCCGCATGTGTTCCGGGAACTCGGAATCCTTGCCGACCACGGCCCCGCCGACATAGGCCGCCCCGGCCTCAATCGCCGCCTGGAACTGCTCGACGTTCCGGATGCCGTCCAGATAGGCGAACAGGCCGTGTTTGCGCGGGACGGGGCAGAAGGCGTTGATCTTGTCGATGCAGCGCTGATCGCCGTCCCGGAAGTCCATGGCCAGCCCGACACCCTTGACGCCGGCTCTGGCGTAGGTGCCGATGTCGGTGTTCTCCTCGCGCAGGATGACGATGGTGGCGCGCCCGAAGGGGCGGAGCAGGGTGACCAATTCGGCCAGCCGGCCGTTGGGAATGCCCTGCGGCAACCCTTCCAGCTCGAAGGCCAGGAAGGGGATCAGGCAGGGGGGGATCATCCGGCAGGATTGGAGATACTCCCGCCGCCGCCGCGCCGAGGCGAGGGTTTCGAAATGGACGGGGATGGTCTGGGCGTAGCGGAAATTCTTCTTGTACAGCTCATCGTAGGTGCGGACGGCGTGGCACAGGGCCTCCATGTCGTATTCGAAGATGGCCTCCTCCTGCAGGAATTCGGCCATGATGATCTGGTTGATGTTCCGGCAGGTCAGGAGGTCCGGACGGCAGGTGTAGGTGGAAATCACCTTGTGGCGCACGTCGTAGACCGGGCGGAAGAGCACCTTGGGCGGCGGCGGCGGCTCGTCGTTGCCGAGCGCGAAGGCCGCCAGCGAGGGGCGCCGGCGCTCCCCGGACGGCGGCTGGCCGGCGGGCGCCTTCGACTGGCTGGCGGCGTTGAGCAGCTCGTCCAGCCGCGCGCTGCCGACCGCGATGCTGCCGTCGATCTCCATCAGCGCGGTCTTGACGACGATCTGGCTGGTGTCGCTGTGCCCCAGCAGGGACTGGTGCAGGGATTCGACGATCTTCCCGCAGATGAGCTGCGCCGCCTGGATGTCCGCGTGGGCGAACACGATGATGAACTGGGAATCGCCGTGCCGGAACCACACGTCCTGGGGGGACAGCATCTTTTCGAGCAGGCGGTCGGTGTAGACGTGGACCCGCTCCTTCACCCGCTCCCAGCGGTCGCCGAGATGCTCCCGGATGTCCTCCAGCCCGATCAGATGCACCGCCCCGGCGGTGATGAGCCGGCCGCTGAAGAGGATTTCCCTGGCCCGCTCGCGGAAGGATGAATCGTTCAGATGGCAGGAGGCTTGGCAATCCGCCGCCTTGGCGGCGCCGTCGCAGTGACAAGGGGGGGCGATGCCGGTCCGGTCCGTGTGGTCGTCCTGGGCGCTGGGCGGCGGTTGGACTGCGTTCACGGCAATGTCTCCCTCGCAACCGGCGGAGGTCGCGGCGCCGGCTTCGTACCTGCTTTCTGAATGTTCTGTTCGCTAACAAGTGTGTTGCAAGGGGAATTTCCGAAGCGTTAACAGCCTGACGTTTTTTCCGTCGCGAGGGTGATTGCCACCGGTTGGCCGCCGCCATTGACCGACGGCGAGGACGGGGTTATGCCGGGCCGGCCATGAGGTCATGGGAAAGGGCGGAGACATGAACGCAAGGAACGCGGTGGTGCTGGTCAGCGGCGGGCTGGACTCCACGACGGTGCTGGCCATCGCCCGGGAGCAGGGCTATCGGCTGAACGCGCTCAGCTTCCGCTACGGGCAGCGCCATGCGGTGGAGCTGGAGGCGGCCCGGCGCGTCGCCACGGCCATGGCGGTGGACCGCCACGTCATCGCCGACATCGACCTCCGGGCCTTCGGCGGCTCCGCCCTCACCGACGCCATCGCCGTGCCCAAGCACGCCAGCGCGGCGGATCTGGGGACGGGCATCCCGGTGACCTACGTCCCGGCGCGCAACACGGTGTTCCTGTCCTTCGCGCTGGCCTGGGCGGAGACGCTGGAGGCGTCGGACATCTTCATCGGCGTGAACGCGCTGGACTATTCCGGCTATCCGGACTGCCGGCCCGAATACATCGCCGCCTTCGAGACCATGGCGAATCTCGCCACCAAGGTGGGGGTGGAGGGCACCAGCCGGTTCAAGATCCACGCCCCGCTGATGACGCTCGACAAGGCGGGCATCATCCGCCGCGGGTTGGAGCTGGGGGTGGATTACGGCCTGACCCACTCCTGCTACGATCCGGCGCCGGACGGCGCGGCCTGCTGCTCCTGCGACAGCTGCCTGCTGCGGTTGAAGGGCTTCCAGGAGGCCGGGCTGGCCGACCCGGTGGCCTATGGGCCGCGGTGAGGTCCGGGATTTTCGGGGGCAACGGATTCACACGGATTTCGCGGATTTTCTTTGATCCGTTCCCAGTGCAGGCCTTTCCGATAGGCACGCGCCGAGCACGCTCAAAAAGAAATCCGTGTCATCCGTGCCAAAATCCGTGCAATCCGTGAAGACCCTGTTGCCCCCAAGACTCCCGGACCTCAGTGCGCCGGGAACAGCCCCTTGGGCTTGATCGCCAGGACCACCGCCATCAGCACGTAGATCGCCATGGAGGCCAGGGCCGCCCCGGCGGCGCTGGCGTTGGCGGCGTCCATCACCAGACGGAAGGCGGCGGGCAGCAGGGCGCGGCCCAGCGTGTCCACCATGCCGACCAGCAGGGCGCCGGCCAGCGCCCCGCGGATCGAGCCGATGCCGCCGATCACGATGACCACGAAGGTCAGGATCAGGATCTGCTCGCCCATGCCGACCTGAACGGCCAGCACCGGCCCGGCCATGGCGCCGGCCAGCCCGGCCAGCCCGCAGCCCAGCGCGAAGACCAGCCCGAACAGCAGCCGGACGTCCACCCCCAGCGCCATCACCATCTCGCGGTTGGTGGCGCCGGCGCGGATCAGCATGCCGACCCGCGTGCGGGCGATCAGCAGCCACAGGAACACCGCCACGGCGAGGCCCACGGCGAGGATGGCCAGCCGGAAGGCCGGGTATTTCAGCCCGAACAGGTCCACCGTCCCGGCCAGCGCCGCCGGCGGGTTCAGGAAGATGGGGACCGGGCCGAAGACGATCTTCACCAGCTCGTTGAAGAACAGGATCAGCCCGAAGGTCGCCAGCACCTGATCCAGGTGGTCGCGGCGGTAGAGCGTGCGCAGCGCCACCGCCTCCACGACCAGCCCGAGCAGCGCCGTCAGCAGAACCGCCGCCGCCAGCGCCAGCGGGAAGCTGTCGAGCACCGGGACCAGCGCCGCCGTCAGGTAGGCGCCGACCATGTAGAAGGTGCCGTGGGCGAGGTTGATGAGGTCCATGATGCCGAAGACGAGCGTCAGCCCGGCGGCCATCAGGAACAGCATCACGCCGAGCTGAAGCCCGTTCAGCCCCTGTTCGACGAGGAGGAGCGCGTCCATTCTCCGGCGTCCTGCCTGCGCCTCACTTCATCGGGCAGTCTTTGACGTAGGCGTCGGCGTGGTTGGTGAAGACCGTGGCGACCGTCTTGTTGGTCACCGCACCGTCGGCGCCCTTCACGACCTCGCGCAGGTAGATGTTGTGGATCGGGTAGTGGTTGGTGTTGAACGCCACCTCGCCGCGCAGGCTCTGCAGCTTGGCGGAGGCCAGGGCGGCGCGCAGCTTGTCCTTGTCCTTCAGGTTGCCGTCGACCGCCTTCACCGCCGTGTCGATCAGCAGCGCCGTGTCGTAGCCCTGGGCGGCGTACATGGACGGGATGCGCCCGTACTTGGCCTTGAAGTCGGCGACGAACTTCTTGTTGGCGGCGTTGTCGAGGTCCGGGCTCCACTGTGCCGAGTTCTTGACGCCCAGCGCCGACTCGCCGACCGCCGCCAGGATGTCCTGGTCGAAGGAGAAGCCGGGGCCGAACAGCGGCACGGCGCCCTTCAGCCCGGCCTGCTCATACTGCTTGATGAAGTTGATGCCCATGCCGCCGGGGTAGAAGACGTAGACGGCGTCCGGGGCCGCGGCCTTGAGCTGCGCCAGCTCCGCCGCGTAGTCGAGCTGCCCGACCTGGGTGTAGACCTCGCCGGCGACCTCGCCCTTGTAGTAGCGCTTGAAGCCGGCCAAGCCGTCCTTGCCCGCCGGGTAGTTGGGGGCCATCAGATAGACCTTCTTGAAGCCCTCGTCCTGGACATGCTTGCCCACGGCCTCATGGATCTGGTCGTTCTGGTAGGCGGCGTTGAAGAAGTACGGGTTGCACTGCGCGCCCGCCAGTTGCGACGGGCCGGCGTTCGGGCTGATGAAGAAGGTCTGCCCGCCGGCCAGCGTCGGCAGCATGGCCAGCGCGAGGTTCGACCAGACCACGCCGGTCACCACCTGCACACGGTCGCGCTCGACCATGCGGTTGGCGAGGCCGACGGCGACGTCCGGCTTCTGCTGGTCGTCCGCCTCGATGACCTGGGTGTCCTGCCCGCCCAGCTTGCCGCCCGCATGCTCCACCGCCAGCGCGAAGCCGTCGCGGATGTCGATGCCCAGCCCCGCGCCGGGGCCGGACAGGGTGGTGATCATGCCGATCTTCAGCGTGTCCGCCGCCGCCGGGGTGGCGAGCAGGGCCAGCGCGGAGGCCAGCGTAAGCAGGTTGCGGGTCATGACGGTCCAGCCTCCAGGGATTTTATGATTGATTTATGGGCAGCGCAAAGTTCAGGCGGCCCGCATCCGTTCGTCCGCCCGCTCGTCCGCCCAGGCGCGCGCCGTGGACGGGCGGCCCTCGGCGTCGATCAGGCCGCGGGTGAAGAGTTCCTCGACATGGCGGATGAAGAAGGCGGCGGTGCTCTCCCGCTCCCAGCGCTCCATCCAGTTCTGCTCCAGGAAGGCGAGGATCGCCGGCTGGCCCAACTCGGCCTCCCACAGCACGCCGAGCAGGGAGGTCTGTTGCTCCTCGTGCATGCACTCCTCGAAGGTCAGCTTCTGCTGGCTGCGCGCCTCCTTGCGCAGCGTCGTCTCCGGCCCCGGCCCCAGGCCGAAGTCGTAGAGCGGACGGCGCTCGGGCGCGGCGACCAGCCAGTGGGCGACCTCATGAACAATGACCGTCGATTCCACGTCGGTGCGGATGACCGCGCCGTCCCACATGAAGGAGGCGTTCGGCGGCTCGTCCAGCGTGCCGATGCCGTGGGCGTGGGCCAGCCGCACCGCTTCGGCACGCTGCTCGGGCGTGTCGACGCCACCGGGCACCGGCCACGTCGCGGCGATGCGCCGGAAAGCGGCGAGGGGCAGGGGCTTGCCGGCCAGCAGGCGCTCGAAGGTCGCCAGGGCCTCCGGCATCGTCTCGGCCGGGATCGGGGTCAGGATCATGATGGGAACAGCGGTCCGGGGTGCGCAATGACCCCTATTTGCCCAACAGGGCCGGGGCGGCGCAAGAAAAACCCCTCCTCCACCGCAATCGGATGGAGGAGGGGTGAAGACGAAACCGTCAGGCGGCCCGCATGTCGGTCAGGAAGCGCGAGACGAAGCCGCGCAGCCCCTCGGCCTCGCCGCTCAGCCCGTCGGCGGCGTCGAGCACCTGGCGGGAGGCGTCGCCGGTGGCTTCCGCCGCCTGGGTCACCCCGGCGATGTTGCCCGACACCTGCTGCGTGCCGCGGGCGGCCTGCTGGACGTTGCGGCTGATCTCCTGGGTGGCCGCCCCCTGCTCCTCGACCGCCGCGGCGATGGTGGTGGAGATGTGGCTGATCTCGCCGATCACGCGGCCGATCTCGGCGATCGCCCCGGCGGCCTCGCGGCTGACCTGCTGGATGCCGGCGATCTGGCCGGAGATGTCCTCGGTCGCCTTGGCCGTCTGGTTGGCGAGGCTCTTGACCTCCGACGCGACGACGGCGAAGCCCTTGCCGGCCTCGCCGGCGCGGGCGGCCTCGATGGTGGCGTTCAGGGCGAGCAGGTTGGTCTGGCTGGCGATGTCGTTGATGAGTTGCACCACCTCGCCGATGCGCTGGGCGGCGTCGACCAGCCCGCGCACGGTGGCGTCGGTCCGTTCGGCGGTGCTGACCGCCTGCCCGGCGATGCTGTTGCTCTGGGCCACCTGCCGGCTGATCTCCTGGATTGAGCTGGTCAGCTCCTCGGCGGCGGCGGCGACGGTCTCCACGTTGGCGGTCGCCTGGGTGGAGGCGGCGGCGACGGCGCTGGCCTGCCGGGTGGTCTGCTCGGCGGTGGCCGACATGCCCTGGGCCGTGCTGTTGAGCTGGGTGGCGGCGGAGGACACGCGGGACAGCACCTCCATCACCATGCGGTCGAACTCGCGGGTCAGGGAGTCGATGCGCTCCGACCGCTCGCGGCGGGTCGCATGCTCGGCGGCCTGTTCCGCGGCCATGCGGTCGGCGTCGATCAGGCTGTGCTTGAAGACCTCGACGGCCTTGGCCATGCCGCCGATCTCGTCGCCGCGGTCCAGGCCGGGCACCTCCACCCGGCGGTCGCCGCCGGCCAGACGGGTCATGGTGTCGGTCATCGACACGATGGGCCGCGACAGGCCGCGCCCGATCAGCAGGGCGGAGATCAGCCCGAGCAGGACGGCGACCACGGCGGCGGCGGTGGTCACCGTGCGGGCGCGGTCGATGGTCTCGGTGGCGGAGGTGCCGAGCGCCGCCTGCTGGCGGGCGCTGGCGTCGCGGAGCTGCTCGACCCGCGCGTTGACGGTCGGGCCGAGCGTCTCCAGCACCTGCGCGACCAGCTCGTCCCGCTTGGTGGTGGCGACGACCGCCTTCTCGAACTGGGTGGCGAAGACGCGCTGGTAGGCCAGGAAGGACGAGGCGCCGCGGCGGCGCTCCAGCTCGGTCAGCTTGGCGAGCATCGCGTTGCCGCGCTCGCGGGCGTTCTGCAGCTCCTTGCGGAAGATGTCGGCGCTCTCCGCCGAACCGTCGGTCAGGAAGCGGTTGGCGGTGTTGCGGGCGGCGAGGAAGTGGCGGGACGCCATGCCCGCCTGATAGGCGGCCTCGGTGTCGCCGTCCGCGTAGGCGCTGTCCATGACGCCGCTCAGCGCCTTCTCCATCTTGGCCCCAAGGTCCACAAGCTCCGCCGCCGCCTCGTTGCGGGTCGCCTGGAACTCCATGATGCGGGTGAAGGCCTCGCGGTACTGGCCCAGCTCGTTGTCCATCTGGATCACCGTGCGGTTCAGCGTCGGCTCGGTGAACAGGGCCTTGGCCTCGTCGATCCGCCCGTCGAGGTCGGCGGCCAGCGAGTCCACCGTGTGGGCGGCCTCCTCGCTGCCGGTCAGCAGGAAGGTCTTGGCCTGGAGCTGGACCTCCAGCATCGTCGCCTGGATGCGCCCGACCTCGGTGGTCTGGCGGGCCAGGGTCTGATAGGTCGCGAAGCCGTGCTTGGCGTCCATCAGGGCATAGACCCCGAGGCCGCCGATGGCGACCAGGAAGAGCAGAACCCCGGCGTTGGCCGCCGTGATCTTGGTGCCGACCCGAAGATGGTTGAACAGGCTCATGATCGGGAAAACTCCGGATGAGGCTGAATGGTTTAGATACAAAACATGGCAGTGTCCGCTTACCAATTCATTAAGTGTGCCAACTGGTTTCCGGCCCCCGAAAACGGGCATGGAGCCCTTCCGCGCACGCTTGGGGATGCCCTTATCCTTCCGGGTTCTGGCGGTTTCGCGGGGGCTTGGAATATTTGTCGGGACCGTGGCGTTAGCCCACCAGCGACGGACCGTTCCGGCGCCGGTTCCAGCGGCGTGCTGGTCACGGCTTAGGCCGTGGATGGTCACAATAGAGGCGTTTTGCTCATCCACATGTATCGTGCTATATGCCAAAGGGCGAAGCGCCCCGCCGGGGACGCCTGCCTGGACCCTTCCAACCCGGCTCGTGATCATCTCACCCAACGGCCGGCCATGTCCCTGACCGACGCGCCCACTCCGGCGGCTTCCGCCGACACCTCTCCCGCCACCATCCCCAAGCCGAGCGACGCCGCTTCCCCTCCGAAGCCGTCGCGTTCCGCCCGCACGAAGCGGGGGCGTCTGTCGGTGGTGATCCCCTTCTACAACGAAGGCCCCAACATCGCCGCGCTGTTCGAACGGCTGGTGCCGGTGCTCGACCGGCTGGACGCCGAGTGGGAGGTGGTCTGCGTCAACGACGGCAGCCGCGACGACACGCTCGACCGCCTGCTGGACGTCCATGACGCCGACCCGCGGGTCAAGGTGGTCGACCTGTCGCGCAACTTCGGCAAGGAGCTGGCCCTGTCGGCCGGCCTGCGCCACACCACCGGCGACGCCGTGGTGCCGATGGACGCCGACCTGCAACACCCGCCGGAGCTGCTACCGCAATTCCTCGCCAAATGGCGCGAGGGCTACGACGTGGTCGTCGCCGTGCGCCACGCGCGGGTGGGGCAGAGCCTGAAGCACCGGGTGTTCGCCCGCGCCTTCTACTGGATCTTCGACAACCTGTCGGAGGTCAAGCTGCCGCGCGAGGTCGGCGACTTCCGGCTGATGGACCGGCGGGTGGTCGACGTCATCAACCGCATGCCCGAGCGCACGCGCTTCATGAAGGGCATCTTCGCCTGGGTCGGCTTCCGTCAGGCCAGCATCCCCTACCAGCAGGGGGAGCGCGCCGGCGGCGACACCAAATGGGGCTTCCTGAAGCTGCTCAGCCTGTCCTTCGACGGGCTGACCGCCTTCTCCACCTTCCCGCTGCGGGTGTGGAGCCTGGTGGGCATGGCGATCTCCGGCTTCGCCTTCGTCTACATCCTGCTGCGCCTGCTGCGCACCCTGATCTACGGCATCGACGTGCCCGGCTATGAATCGCTGCTGGCTGCGGTGCTGTTCATGGGCGGCATCCAGCTCGTCACGCTGGGGGTTATCGGCGACTATCTCGGCCGCGTGTTCAACGAGGTGAAGGGGCGTCCCCTCTACATCGTCCGTTCGGCCCATGGCTTCGCGGAGGATTCCGCGGCCGCGACGCCACATCAGGGTGCCAATGCGGGTGTTTGGCGCCGGCCGGGAAGCGAGGACCGCCCTTCATGAGCCTGATGCCGCCGCTCGGCCTGAATCCCCTCGGGGCGACGCCCCCGGCGGGTGCCCTGGCGCAACGCCGCGCCGGCGCCCTGTGGGACGACATGGCGCGCGCTTTCCTGCTGTGCCTGATCATCCTCGCCGCGCTGACCTTCCGGAACTACGGAATCAGCACCGACGAGGAGGTGCAGCACATCTACGGCAAGAAGCTGCTGTCCTTCTACCTGTCCGGCTTCACCGACCGGTCGGCCTTCCATTTCAAGGATCTGTACCTCTACGGCGGGCTGTTCGATCTGGTGACGGCCCTGGTGGTCCCGATCTCGCCGTTCGAGGAGTACGAGACGCGCCACCTGCTCTGCGCCCTGGTCGGGGTGCTGGGCATCGCCGGCTGCTGGCGCTACGCCCGGCTGCTGGCCGGGCCGCGGGCGGGCTTCCTGGCGGCGGCGCTGCTGGCGCTGTCCGGCGTCTATTACGGCGCCATGTTCAACAACACCAAGGATGTGCCCTTCGCCGCGGGCATGGTGTGGACGCTCTATTTCGCCACCCGCATCATCGGCCAGATGCCGGCCCCGCGCCGCAGCGCCGTGCTGAAGTTCGGGCTGGCGCTGGGCCTGACCCTGGCGATCCGGGTGGGCGGGGTGCTGGCCGGATTCTACCTCGCGGTGGCGCTGGCGCTCTATGTGGTGCTGGTGGCGTGGCAGGGCGGGCTGCGGCCGGCGCTGGGCGTCGTCCGGCGCTCCGTGCCGCCGCTGCTGCCGGCGATTCCGCTGGCCTACGCGGTGATGGCGCTGTTCTGGCCCTGGGCGGTGCAGAAGCCGCTGAACCCGCTGGAGGCGCTGCGCGTCGTCTCGCACTTCCCCATCGACATCCAGACGCTGTTCATGGGGCAGATGGTCAGCTCCGCCGCCCCGCCGGCGCTCTACCTGCCGGTCTATCTGGGGGTGAAGCTGCCGGAGGCGGTGCTGCTGGGCACCCTGGCGGCGGTGGTGCTGGCCGCCCTGTGGGTGGTGCGCGGCGGCTGGCGGAGCGTCGACGGCGCCTTCGGCGCGGTGCGCTGGGTGCCGCTGGCGCTGGCGGCCTTTCTGCCGGTGGTCCTGTTCATGCTGATGCGGCCGTCCGTCTACAACGGCATCCGCCATTTCCTGTTCGTGGCGCCGCCGATGGCGGTGCTGGCCGGCATCGCCTTCGACCGGCTGTGGAGCGGGGCCGAGGCGCTGGGCCGGCGTACGGGGCAGGCGTACGGGGCGGCGGCCATCGCGGTGGCCGTGCTGTACGCGTGGCAGCTCGGCGCCATGCACCCGAACCAGTACGTCTATTACAACCAGTTCGCCGGCGGGCTGAAGGGCGCCGAGGGGCGGTTCGAACTGGATTACTGGGGCAACTCCCAGCACGAGGCGCTGGCCGAGCTGGTGGCCCTGGTGGAGCGCGAGAACGGCGGCAAGGCGCCGCCGCGCCAGTACACCCTGTCGGTCTGCGGCAACACGCTGGCCGTACGCTTCGAGCTGCCGCCCTGGCTGAAGCTGATCAACGGCACCGGGATGGACTGGCGCAAGGCCGATTTCTTCATGGCCTTCACCCAGGTCAAGCAGTGCCCCAGCCTGCTGGGCGGTCAGCCGATCATCGAGATCGCCGCCGACGACGTGCCGCTGACCATCGTGAAGGACCGCCGCCCGCCGCAGGCGGAAATCCCGACCGAATAGACGGGTTCTCACCGGTCTAACCCGCCCGGCGCGGGCTGCTCCGTTGGCGTGATGTCCGTCCGCGGGCGTACCCGCGGGCGGGACCGCTTCCCACTCTTCCCTCAAGCGCGCCCATTCCGCGCGCCGATGACGGAGGGTGGGGATGCGGGGGCCGGTGCTCGGTGTCGTGTCGTTTCTTGCGCTCACCGTCTGGGCGACGGCCCCGGCCCCGGCGGACGCGGTGCCCCCGGACCGTCTTCGGGAGGCGGTGACGGCGTTGGCCGACCGCCGTCTCGAGGAGGCGGGGGCGGGCAGCATCGTCGTCGGGGTGATCCGCGACGGGCGCAGCCTCGTCGTCGGGCGCGGCGACAGCGGGCGGCCCGACGGCGGCCCGCCGGACGGGCGCACCCTGTTCCAGATCGCCTCCCTGACCAAGCCCTTCACCGGCACCATCCTGGCCGAGCTGATCCGCGCCGGGCGCGTCGCCCCGACCGACCCGTTGGCCCGCCATCTGCCCAAGCCGGTCCACGCCCCGGACTTCGACGGTACGCCAATCCGCCTGCTCGACCTCGCCACCCACACGGCGGGGCTGCCCAACGTGCCGGAGACTCCGCGCTTCTCCTGGAGCCGGCTGGAGGACCCGCGCAACCCCTACAAGCCGCTGACTCGGGAGGAGGTGGGGGCGTGGCTGTCCGGCTTCAGCCTGACGGTGCCGCCGGGCACGCGCTTCCGCTACTCCAACGTCGGGATGGCGGTGCTGGGGGAGGCGCTGTCCACCGCGTCGGGCATTCCCTACGAGACGTTGCTGAAACGGGTGGTCACCGACCGTTTCGGGATGACCGACACCACGCTGGCGCCCACGGCCGGGCAGCGCGCCCGAAAGGCGGTGGGCCACGCCCGCGGGCAGGTGGTGCCCGATTGGGAGGCGCCGGCCATGCAGCCCTCCTTTGGCCTCTATTCCACCGCCGACGACCTGCTGCGCTGGCTGCGCGCCAACATGGGCGACTGCACCGGCCTGGGAAAGGCCGCCTGCGACGACGAGACCGCCGCGACGCTGGCGCTCGCCCAGTCGGTGCAGGTGGACGGGCGGACGTTGCGCGATCCGGGAGCGCTGGGGCAGGGGGCGATGGCGCTTGGCTGGTTCGTCGCATGGGCGGCGGACGGCACGCCGATCCTCTGGCATTCCGGTTCCACCGGCGGCTTCAACGCCTACATCGCCTTCTCACGCGCCCACCGCTGGGCCGCGGTGGCCCTGACCAACAGCGATCCCGAGCGAACCACCGCCGACCGGGTGGTCGGCGATCTGATCTGGCAATTGGAGAGGGCGGCGGAGCGCCGCTGAACGCCCGCTGAACGCCCGTTGAGCGCGGGAGGGGAAAAGAGGGACCGCGCTCAGTGCAGCAGACCGCCGGGGGGCAGGCGGTCGGACGGCGTCAGGATCTGCGAGGCGGGTTCGGCGACCGGTCCGGCCTGGTGGTGGGCCAGCCGCCACTCGCCGTCCTCGCGCGCGAACAGATTGGTCGCGACCAGAACGGCGTCTCCCACGATCTCCTCGCAGAGGACGACCGCGGTTTCGCCATACAGGCTGACGCGTTCGTTGCGCGCCTGCACCGCCGGGCCGCGGGGGGAACGCAGCACGTCCTGCCAGCTCGACACCACCGCCTCCCGGCCGAACAGGATGGTCCAGCCGGGATGGATGCAGGACACGGGCAGGCGGGAGGCCCACAGCCGGTCCATGGCGGAAAAGTCACGCCCGGTGAAGGCTTGGTAGAAAGCCCGGTTCGCGGCCAGCACGGCATCGCGGTCGGTCGTGGGGCGGCCGGTCGTGGGGCGGTCGGTCATGGGGAAGCGAATCTCCGAAACAGCGAAAGCCGCTTCTATACAGGGAGCCGGCCCGACGGCAAGCGCCGGCCCCCGTTATCACAGATCGCACCCCTTTTGCGGGCGCCCCTTCCGGGAAAACGGCCCACCCCGCCTCACGCCTTGATGTCGACCTTCGGGGCCGTGTCCGCCGCGGCGGCGCCCTTGGCGGCGCTGCCGTCGGTCAGGCCGGGGATGGGCTGCGACAGGTCGAGGTTCAGGTGCATCACGCCATCGGCGCTCTTGGTCGGGGTCAGGGCGCCGAGGCCCTTCATCCCGCCCTTCGCGGCCATGCCGTTCAGCTTCTCCAGGACGCCCTTGATCTCGTCGTCGCTGAAGCCGTTGGCGCGCACGATCATGCCGGTGGCCTTGCCGGACACCTTGGTCGAGGCGGCGGAGAACATGGCGCTGCCCGAGCCGTCCGCGTTCAGCGTGGCCGACAGCCCGCGGTCCTCGCGGGTGAAGTCCAGGGTGGACTTGGCGAAGGAGATGCGGACCGACTTGTCGCCGTCCTGGATGGTCAGCTCCATGCCGCGGGACTCGATGGACCACTGCGAGCGGGCTTCCTGCATGCTCATGCCCATCTGGCTGAAGTCCATGGACTTCAGCTTGTCCTTCATGGCGCTGCCGAAATCGCCGACGGCGCCCTTCACGTCGTCGTCCGACATGCCGAGCCCGCCGAGCAGGCTGCCGAGGTCGCCGGCCATGTTGTCGATGGCCTTCTCGAACAGGCCGGAGAGGCCCTTGGACTGCTCCAGCGCCTGCTGCATGATCTCCTGGGCCTGCTTGGCCCGGTCGGCCATCGCCTGGGCGCCGGTCTTGCCGCCGGCGGCCGTGTCGCCCGCCGCACCGGCGCTGGCGCCATCGGCACCCGCCGCCGCGGGTTTCTTGCCCGACAGGTTGTCGAGCAGGTTCTCCATCGACTGGCTGATCGTGTAGGCCGGGCTGGCGCTCTTCGCGGGAGTCGCGGCGTCGGCCGTGGTGGCGGTGGTCGTGGTGGCGGCCTTGGCGCCGTCCGCGGCCTTGCTCTCGGTTGCCTTCTTGGCGTTGTTCGCCTGTTGCAGGACCGTGCTGGTCGTCCCTGTCGGTCCGGACATTTCCGAGTAATACATCGCCGCCTCCCGCGCGTGATCGTTTCGCCGTAAGGGTATGATCGTACCGGAGTCCTTTACCACAGGTTAATTCGTCGCAGGGCTCCTGCAACGTCCGGTCGAAACTCTTCGGTTTCGAAGGATTTTATCAGTTTTTGCTTGCGGAGTCCTCCACGGGCGCGAGGGGCTGGGTGGCCGGGCCGTTCAGAACCGCCCCGTCCACCGCGAAGCGGGAGCCGTGGCAGGGGCAGTCCCAGCTCCGCTCGCCGGGATTCCAGCGCACCACGCATTTCAGATGGGGGCAGATGGCCGAGCGGCGGTGCAACGCCCCCGACTCGTCGCGGAAAACGGCGACGGGCCAGACGCCCGCTTTCAGGACCGCGCCCTGGCCGGGCTCGATGCGGTCCTCGCCCTCCAGCTCCGGCCCCTGGACGTAGGGCAGGAAGTGGCGGGCCAAGTCCAGATTCTCCCGCAGATAGATGCCGAGCGTGCTGGTCATCTTGCGGCCGGGGTCGTACAGCGCGGCCCACGGGCTGCCGCCGCCGTGGATCAGTTCGCACAGGACCAGCCCGGCGATGGTGCCGTGGGTCATGCCCATGCCGCTGTCGCCGGTCGCGATGAAGACCCGCCTGCCATAGGCCGGGTCGGGGCCGATGAAGGCCAGCCCGTCGAAGGGCTCCATCACCTGCCCGGACCAGCGGTGCTCGACCGCCCCGGCCTGGGGGAAATGCGCGCGCGTCCAGGCCTCCAGCGCGGCCCAGCGTTCCGCCATGTCGCGGGCCTCGCCGGTCTTGTGGTCCTCGCCGCCGACGATCAGCCGGTCGTGGTCGGCCTCCGGCTGGAGCCGCGCATAGTGATAGGTGTCGAGCGTGTCCCAATAGAGGGCGTCGGGCACGCTGCCCTTCGGCACCCGCAGGGAGATGGCGTAGGTGCGGTAGGGCGCCTGCTTGGAATGGATGGCGAAGCGGTCGCTGATCGGGGAGTTGGTGGCGACGACCACCGCATCGGCCTCGACCAGCGCGTGGTCCGGCCCGGCCTCGACGCGCACGCGCTCCCCGTCCTGCCGGATGGTGGAGACATGCGCCCCGGTGGACAGCGCGCCGCCGCGCGTCAGGAAGGCGCGGGTCAGCCCGGCCAGATAGTCCAGAGCGTGGAGGCGCGCCTGCCGGGGGAAGCGCAGGCAGGGGCCGGGGTGCCGGATGGGCGGGGCGTCCAGCCGCTCCACATCGTCCAGCCCGGCGCGGCGGGCGGCGTCGCGCTCGCGGTCCAGCCCGGCGGGGTCCTGCCCCGGCGCCAGCATCAGATAGCCGTCGAGCCGGGCGAAGCCGCAGTCGATGTTTTCCTCGCGGGCGATCCGCTCGATGGTGTCGATGGCGGCGCCGTGGCTGTCCGCCGCCATGCGGGCGCCGGACTCGCTGTGCAGCCGTTCGATCTCGGCGAAGCGGTCGTCGATGACGTTGGAGAGATGCGCCGTGGTCCGCCCGGTCTCGCCGCCGCCGGGAGGCCCGTCGTCCAGCAGCAGAACCGACTTGCCGGAGCGCTGGAGCAGATAGGCCGTGGTCACCCCGGCGATGCCCGCCCCGACGACGACCACGTCGGGTTGCAGGGCGCCCAGCGCCGCGGCGGTGGGGGCGACGGTCCCGGCGGGCATCGCGGCCCCGCCGCGGTCCATCCAGACGGAGGTCGTGGCACCGGAACCCTGCCCGGACTGTTGCATGACCGGTCATCCTTCTGTTGGCGTCCTGTCCTTCCGGCAACACAGCGTGCGGTGGCGCGGTTCCGCTGCGGCCGTGCGCCGCTTCCGCCTCCGGGCTCCGGCTGTTACGGTGTCGCCGATCCGCCGCTTCACCGGACGACGACGCCATGACCGACCGCCTTTCCATCGCGCTGGCCCAGATCAACCCGACCGTCGGCGCCATCACCGCCAACATCGACCGCATCCGCACCGCGCGGGCGGAGGCCGCCGCGCGCGGCGCCGACCTGATGGTCTGCCCGGAGCTGGCGGTGACCGGCTACCCGTCGGAGGATCTGGTGCTGAAGCCCTTCTTCCTGGACGTGGTGGAACAGGCCGTGCGTGAACTCGCCGCCGAGACGGCGGACGGCGGTCCGGCCCTGCTGGTCGGCGCGCCCTGGCGCGACGGAGGCAAACGCCACAACGCCGCCCTGCTGCTCGACGGCGGGCGGATCGCGGCGACCCGCTTCAAGGTGGACCTGCCGAACTACGGCGTCTTCGACGAGAAGCGCCTTTTCGACCCCGGCCCGCTGCCCGGCCCGATCAACGTCCGCGGCGTGCGGCTGGGGGTTCCTATCTGCGAGGACATGTGGTCCAGCGACGTGATCGAGACGCTGGCGGAAAGCGGGGCGGAGATCCTGGTGGTCCCCAACGGCAGCCCGTTCGAGCTGGGCAAGCACGACCAGCGCGTGCAGCTCGCCGTGCGGCGGGTCACCGAGTCCGGCCTGCCGCTGCTCTACGTGAATCAGGTGGGCGGGCAGGACGAGCTGGTCTTCGACGGCGCCAGCTTCGCGCTGGGCGCCGATTGCCGGCTGGTCGCGCAGGCCCCCGCCTTCGCCGAGCATCTGCTGATCACCCGCTGGGAGCGTGGCGAGGACGATGTGTGGAGCTGCGCCGACACGGAGTGCGTCGCCCCGCCGGACGAGTTGGAGGCGGTCTACGCGGCGCTGGTGCTGGCCTTGCGCGACTATGTGACCAAGAACCGTTTCCCCGGCGTGATCCTCGGCCTGTCGGGCGGCATCGATTCGGCGCTGGCGGCGGCCATCGCGGTGGACGCGCTGGGCGCCGGGCGGGTGCATGGCGTGATGATGCCCTCGCCCCACACCGCGCCGGAGAGCCAGGAGGACGCCGCGGAGTCGGCGGAGCTGCTGGGCTGTCGGCTCGACACCGTGCCCATCCTGCCGGCGATGGAGGCGTTCGAGCGGATGCTGCGGCCGGCCTTCGCCGGGCGCGACCCGGACGTGGCCGAGGAGAACATCCAGGCGCGGGCCCGCGGCGTCACGCTGATGGCGCTGTCGAACAAGTTCGGCCCGATGGTGCTGTCCACCGGCAACAAGTCGGAGATGTCGGTCGGCTACGCCACGCTCTACGGCGATCTGTGCGGCGGCTTCGCCGTCCTGAAGGACGTCTACAAGACCACGGTCTACGCGCTGGCGCGCTGGCGCAACGCCCATGTGCCGGAGGGGGCGCTCGGCCCGGCGGGCCGCGTCGTGCCGGAGCGGGTGCTGGTCAAGGCCCCGACCGCCGAGCTGAGTCCCGGCCAGACCGACCAGGACACGCTGCCGCCCTACGAGGCGTTGGACGACATTCTGCGCTGCCTGATCGAGGAGGACCTGGGCGCCGCGGAGATCGTCGCCCGCGGGCACGCACCGGAGGTGGTGAACGCGGTCTGGGGCATGCTGCATGCGGCCGAATACAAGCGCCGTCAGGCGCCTCCCGGTCCGAAGATCACCCGGCGCCCGTTCGGCCGCGAGCGCCGCTACCCGATCACCAACGGCTTCGGCAGCCTCCTGTGAGGGGAGCCTCCTACTCCCCGCCGGTCTTGCGCGCCAGGAAGCCCTGCGCCGGGTTGTAGCCGTAGATCGCGCCGCCGAGGAACAGCGCCAGCGCCAGCACCGTCCAGCCCAGCGCCGGCAGGTTCACGTCCAGATACAGCGCGAAGCGGATCAGCTCGACCGCCTGGCTGAAGGGGTTGACGGTGCACAGAACATACAGAAGCTCCCCGGCCTCCTGCATCTTCCACAGCGGGTAGAGCGCGGTGGACAGGAAGAAGGTCGGGAAGATGACGAAGTTCATCACGCCCGCGAAATTCTCCAGCTGGCGGATGGCCGAGGACAGCAGCATCCCCAGCGCGCCCAGCATCAGCCCGCTGACCACCAGCGCCGGCAAGACCGTGAGGTAGCCGAGCGGCGGCGCCTGCACCCCGTAGACCCAGGCGACGGCGAGGAAGGCGTAGACCTGGAGGATCGACACCGCCGTTCCGGCCAGCAGCTTCGCCGTCAGCAGGAACCAGCGGGGCAGGGGGCTGACCAGCAGCATCCGCATGCTGCCCATCTCGCGGTCGTAGACCATCGACAGCGAGCTTTGCATCCCGTTGAAGAGCTGCACCATCCCGGCGAGGCCGGGGACGATGTAGACCTCGTAGGGAATGTAGGTCTCGTAGGGCGGGGTGATGGCGATGCCCAGCGCCGCGCGGAAGCCCGCCGCGAAGACGAACAGCCAGAGCAGGGGCCGGACCAGGGCCGACAGGAAGCGCTCCCGCTGGTGGACGAAGCGCAGCACCTCGCGCCCGACGATCCCGCCGAGGGCGCGCGTGTAATGGGCAATAGCCGTCACGCCGCCTCCTTCGCCGTCAGCCGGGTGAAGCTTTCGGTCAGCGTGTCCGCCCCGGTCGCGCGGTTCACCTCCGTCACCGGCCCGGCGGCGCGGACCCGGCCGCGGTGGATCACCACCACGCGGTCGCCGTCGCCGATCTCGTCGATCAGGTGGGTGGCCCAGAGCACGGCGATGCCGCGCTCCCGACACAACGCGTGGACATGCTCGACGATGGCGCGCCGCGCCGGGACGTCCAGCCCGACGGTCGGCTCGTCCAGCACCAGCAGGGCCGGCTCGTGCAGCAGGGCGCGGGCCAGCTCCACCCGGCGGCGGTGCCCGCCGTTCAGCGCCCGCACCGTCTCGCCGATGCGCTCCGCCATGCCCAGCCGCTCCAGCGACTCCCGCGCCCGCGCCTCGGCGGTGCGGCGGGGGATGCCGTGCAGGGCGGCGAAATAGAGCAGGTTCTGCCGCACCGTCAGGTCGAGGTCGAGCGTGGGCTGCTGGAACACCACCCCCATGCGGCCCAGCGCCCGGGCCGGCTCCCGCCGCAGGTCGATCCCGCCGATGCGGATGGTGCCGCCCGGCGATTCGAACAGGCGGGTGACCAGCGCGAACAGCGTCGTCTTGCCCGCCCCGTTGGGGCCGAGCAGGGCGGTGAAGGACCCCGCCCCGACCGCCAGCGACACGTCCTTCAGCGCGAAGGTCCCGCGCCCGTAGGCGTAGCTCAGCCCTTCGATCGACAGCGCCGGTTCCGCCATGCCCTTACCCTTTCACCCGCTTAGCCCTTGACCGCCACACCCCAGGGGTAGCGGCCGACCTTGATCGACTTGACGACCTTCAGGCTGTCCACGTCGATCACCGACACGTCGCCCGACACGCCGTTGGTGGCGTAGAGCCGCTTCTGGTCGGGCGACAGGTCGAGCTGCCAGACGCGGCGGCCGACCAGCAGATAGTCCTTCACCGCGAAGGTCTGGGCGTCCACCACCGCCACATGGTTGGCCGGGCCGAGCGCCACGAAGGCGTAGCGCCCGTCGTCGGTCAGCTTGATGCCCACGGGCTGGATGCGGTCCTGGGGCACGCCCTTGATCTTGAAGCGGATGGTCTGCGCCACCTTGCGGCTGGCCGTGTCGATCACCGAGAGGGTGCCGCCGATCTCCGCCGACACCCACAGGCGGCCGCCGTCCTTGCTGAACTGGGCGTAGCGCGGGCGGGCGTCGACCAGCGTGTTGTCGACGACGGCGCGCTTCTCGGTGTCGATCCAATGGACCATGTTCGTCGTCTCCGACGTGTTCACCGCCCATTTGCCGTCGGGGCTGACCGCCATGCCCTCCGGCTCAACGCCGACATCCACCTGATAGGCGACCTTGCGGCTGGGCACGTCCACGATGGTGACGACGTTGCTCTCCTCGTTGGCGATGAACAGGTGCTTGCCGTCGGGGTGCAGGGCGAACAGCTCCGGGTCCTCGCCCGAGGGCAGGTTGTGCAGGATCTTCTTGGTCGCGAGGTCCATCACCTGCACCGTGTCGTCGTCGCTGGCGCAGATGTAGAGGTGCTTGCCGTCCGCGCTCAGCGTGATGCCGCGGGGGCGCCGCCCGACCTTCACCGTCTCCGTTACCGTCAGGGTCGCGCCGTCGATGATGGACAGGGTGTTGTCCTTCTCGTTCGAGACATAGACGGTCTCCGCCAAAGCAGGAACGGCGCAGCCGGCCAGCAGGGCGGCGAGGAGAAGGGAGCGGGCGGTGGTCATCGGGGCGGCGTCCTTATCGGCGGAAGCGGTTGGGAAAGGTCAGCGACGGCAACCCGTTTCGGGCTGGTCGTGGCCCAGCGTGTCGAGTTCGGTCCTGGGGTGCAGGAAGCCGTCCTGCGGCGAGACGGACACCAGCGAGCGGTCGGCGGCGAGAAGCACCGGCTGGCGGAGCTGCCCGTCCCAGCTGCGGAAGGACAGCGGCACGCCCTTGAAGGCGGCCAGCGTGAAATCCGGCCCGCGGATGTAGGCGGCCAGCGCCGCCGGATCGGTGGAGCGGGTGCGGGTTGCCGCCTCGCCCACCGCGCGGATGGCGGCCCAGACGGCGTGGTCGCGGGGTAGCATGGTGCGCTGGGCGGCGGCCTTGAAGCGGGACTGGAGCTGCGCGGCCCCCCACGCCTCGTGGGCACGGTGCCAGTTGGTGGGGACGAGGCCCTGCGTGCCGGCAACCGGGCGCGGCTCCCAGGTGCGGTACAGGACGTAGTCGCCGAAGTCGCCGATCTCGTCGGCGACGATCACCACGTCGTGCCGCTTGCCCTGGGTGAAGACCGGCATTTCGGCCTGGGCGGTGCGGCGGGCGTCGTGGTCCTCGCTCCAGGTCTTCTCCTCGACCACCTCGGCGCCGAAGCGCTTGGCCGCCCGCTTCACCGCGGCGGCGTAGAGCCGGTCCTCTGGCCGGGTGCCGACGATCAGCAGCCACTTCGTCCAGCGCTTGACCGCCAGATATTGGGCCAGCGCGTCGGCCAGCATGGCGCGGTCGGGGGCCGTGTGCAGCAGATTGGGCGCACACAGCGCGTTGCGCAGGCTGTCGTCGGTCGAGCCGGCGTTGAACAGCAGCAGGTTCGCCGCCTCCGGCAGGCGGGCCAGCGCGCCGGGCGTCTCGCCGGGCAGGTCCAGAACGACGATGCGGTGCCCGGCGGCGACGAGGTCGCGCAGCGCCTGCGCCGGGTCGCCGTCGATGGGGACGGTCACCGCCTCCAGATCGAAGCGCTGCTTGAGGAAGCGGCCGGTGGAATTGTTGTCCGCCACGGCGAGACGGGCGCCGGCCAACCCTTCGTCGGCGGGCGGTTCGTCGAGGTTGGACAGGGCGGGGGGATGCTCGACCTCCTGCGTCAGGTAGGCGATGCGGACGGTCGAGAGGTCCGTTGGCGCCGCCTCCTGCGAAAAGGCGGCCGGCGAGGCGCACAGCCCGCCGGCCAGCAAGGCGATCTGCATCAAGGAGGGTAACCAAAGGCTGAAACGCATCGCGGGTTTGCACTCGCCTGGTTTCGGGAGACCAGGGTATCCCCGCCGGGCGGCGTCCCGGAATGCAACTTTGGTACGATTGCGCGGGCGGAAAACGTCGTTTCGATCCGATCGCGGCGGGCGTCGCGCACGGTTGCTACCAAAGTCCAATTATTGGCGTCGCGGACCGCCCGCTATGCTCCGGGGCAACGGACAACGCTCCCTTCGCATCTTCTCTGAATGAGGACGCCCCTTATGAACGCACGGCTTCTCCGGCTCGCGATGGCCGGTTTCCTGACCGGCGCGGCCGCCGTCGCCTCCACGGTTGTCCCCACCACGGTCTTCGCCCATGGCGACGTGACCCCCCAGGCCGTGGACACCACCGGCCTTGACAAGCTGGGCGAGGACTGGCGCGACGCGAACCCCTACCGCGGCAACCCGCGCGCGATCGAGATCGGCGCCTCCGCCTTCAACCAGAACTGCGCGCGCTGCCACGGGCTGGGCGCGGTGTCGGGCGGCATCGCGCCGGACCTGCGCTATCTGGAGAAGGGCGACGCCGGGGACGAGTGGTTCAAGGAGCGGGTGACCAACGGCTCGATCCGCAACGGCGTCACCTACATGCCGCGCTTCGGAGAGGCGCTGGGCCAGGAGGCGCTGTGGGCGATCCGGTCGTGGCTGGAGACGGTGCACGAGGAATGACGGCGCCTGGAATGAGGGCGCTTCCGACGCGGCGCCACCTGCTGTCCTTCGCCGCCGCCGCGCTGGCCGCCGGGGTCCTCCCCCGGCGCGCCGGCGCGCGCCCGTTGGACGACGTGGTGGCCGCCGGGCGGCTGATGGTCGCGGTCTACCGCGACAACCCGCCCTTCTCCCACCGCAAGGGCGGCGCCCTGGTCGGTGTGGACGTGGACCTTGCCCGCGCCATCGCCGGGCGGCTGGGCGTCGGCGTCGAGTTCATGGAGCTGACCGCCGGGGAGGCCGTGTCGGACGACCTGCGCAACGCGGTGTGGCGCGGCCCGGTCGTCGGGGGCGGCGTGGCCGACGTGATGATGCATGTGCCCTATCAGAAGGAGTTCGGGCTGCGCAACCCGGAGGCCGTGCTGTTCGGCCCCTACCAGCGGGAGGGCTTCGCGCTGGCCCGCAACCCGATGCGCATGACCCAGCCGATGCTGGCCTCCCTGCCCGACGAGCCGGTGGGGGTGGAGATCGACAGCATTCCCGACTTCTACCTGCTGGGGGCCTTCGGCGGGCGGCTGCGCGAGCGGCTGGTCCATTACATGACGATCCCCGAGGCGGTCGAGGCCCTGGTCAAGGGCGACGTCGCCGCCGTCGTCGCGACGCAGAGCCAGGTGGAGGCCGCGCTGGGCGACCGCGCCGCCGGCTTCCCGATCACGCCGGTGACCTTCCCCGGCATGATGGCGTCGAGCTGGGACATCGGCATGGCGGTGAAGGAGAATTCCCGCGACCTCGCCTATGCGGTGGGCGACGCGGTGACGGCGCTGCTGGAGGACGGAACGCTGCCGGAGATTTTCCGCAGGCATGGGGTGACGCACAACGCGATTCCGGTGGAGTGACGCGTCTGCGGCCCCCTCCCTAGCCCTCCCCCGCTCTCGCGGGAGAGGGGATTTGGGGCGGAGCGGCGGCAGTCCCCTCCCCTGCGCAGCGGGGGAGGGTTAGGGAGGGGGCAAGAGCCCACACAAGAACAACGACGCAAGGGAGGGGGGAAACCGCCATGAACCGCCATCTCGCCGCCGCGGCGCTCCTGGCCGCGCTCTCCGGCCCAGCCCTGGGCGGCCCAGCCCTGGCCGGCCCGCCGGACCCCGCCGACCCGCTGGCCTCCGTCATGTGGGACGTGCTGCGGCCGGAGCTGTTCGGAACGGCCCCCGTGCAGTTCGACGAGCGGGTGACCGTCACCGCCCCCGACAACGCCGAGAACGCCGCCGCCGTCCCGGTGATGGCCGACGCCACGGCACTGGGCGCGGTGGAGGAGATGGTGCTGTTCGCCGACCTCAACCCCTTCCCGGTCATCCTGCGCTTCCAGCCGCTGGCGGCGAAGCCGGTGATCGCCACGCGCTTCAAGGTCCAGCAGGCGACACCGCTGCGCGCCGCCGCCCGCACGCCGGACGGTGTCTGGCACATCGGCGGCAAGCTGCTCGACGCGGCGGGCGGCGGCTGCACCGCGCCGCCCGCCACCTACGCCGCCGCCGACTGGGCCGACCATGTGGGCGAGGTGCAAGGCCGCGCCTGGGCTCCGACAGGGGAGGGCAAGGCGACGCGCGTCCGCTTTCTCGTCCGCCACCCCATGGACACCGGTCTGGTCGCCGGCATCCCCGCCTACTTCATCGAGGCGCTGACCCTGCGCGACGCCGACGGACGGGCGCTGGCCCGGCTCCAGACCGCGGAGCCGCTGTCCGAAAATCCCGTCTTCACGCTGGAGGTGCAGCCCCGAGCGGGCGCGCGCAGCCTGACGCTCGACGGGCGCGACAACCAGGGCGGCGAGGTCAAGGCGGCCATTCCACTCCCTTGGGTCCAAGGGGCGATCCAGGGAGCGCTGCCATGAGAGCGCTCGCCGCCCTTCTCCTGCTGCTCGTCTCCGCCGCGCCCGGCTGGGCCGCCGGCCCGCTGACCTATAATTTGAAGCCTGTCGCCATCGCCCCGGACACCTGGGTCTTCGAGGGCACGCGGGAGCATTTCACCCGCACCAACGGCGGCAACATCCTCAACCCCGGCTTCATCGTGACCGACGACGGGGTGATCGTGATCCAGACCGGCCCGTCGCGCCGCTTCGGCGAGGAGATGCGCGCGGCCATCGCCACGGTCACCGACAAGCCGATCCGCAAGGTCTTCATCAGCAACCTGCACCCCGACTACTGGCTGGGCAACCGCGCCTTCGCCGACGTGCCCATCGCCGCGCTGCCCGGCACCATCGAGGGCATCAAGACCGAGGGTCCGGGGATGACCGAGAACATGTACCGCCTCGTCGGCGACTGGATGCGCGGGACCGAGCCGCTGGTCCCGACCGAGACGGTCTATGGTTCCACCGTCGTCTTCGGCGCGCACCGGCTGCGGCTGATCCCGCTGGAGGGCCACACCGTCGCCGATCTCGCCATCCTGGACGAGACGACGGGCGTTCTGTTCGCTGGTGGAGTCGTCTTCTCCGACCGGACGCCGACGACGCCCCACGCCGACATCGGCCAATGGCTGGCGGCGCTGGATGCCCTTGACGCGCTGGAGGTGACGGTTCTGGTGCCCAACCACGGGCGCATCCGCACCGACACGGCGGCCAACAGGGCGGCCATCGCCCAGACCCGCGACTGGCTGAGCTGGCTGGACAGCACGTTGCGCGAACGGGCGGAGGCCGGAGCCGACATGGCCGAGCTGCTCGACGCGCCGATCCCCGAGCGCTTCGCCGGGATGGGCGTGCTGCGCGAGGAGTACCGCCGCTCCGTCTCCCACCTCTGGCCGCGGATCGAGCGGACAATCCTGCCGCGGGTCAACTGACGCCCTTCTCAATGAAACATTTCCCGGGGCCAGAAGAACGATCCGCCCATTCGACTATTTGCCAATGGACCCCAGTCAGGGCGCCGGTAAACTGCTTTATTGTCAGAAGGATAGGGGCTTCGCGATGCCGCGTCGCCCCTGCGTTGAACCCCTGATTGTTCCGAAAAGAAGCCGAGGACGGGCAGGCGAGGCAGACGGATTCCGCCATTCGTCTGCGACTGATCATTTGTCTACACATGATCTCTGCCCGCGCCTCCGGCTGTCCATTCCCCTGGGAGGTATCCGCATCATGAAGCGTCTCTTCCGCACCTGCCTGCTTGCAAGCGCCATGGCCGCCGGCCTTGGCCTGGGCGGCCCCGCATCGGCCGCCGACGGACCGAGCAACGACGACCTGCTGAACGACGCCAAGTCGACGGGCGACGTCCTGACCTATGGCATGGGTCTCCAGGCGCAGCGCTTCAGCCCGCTCGACAAGCTGAACCCGGACACCGTCAAGGGGTTGGTGCCGGTCTGGTCCTTCTCCTTCGGTGGCGAGAAGCAGCGCGGGCAGGAGTCGCAGCCGCTCATCCATGACGGCACGATCTACGTCACCGGTTCCTACTCGCGCCTCTACGCCGTGGACGTGAAGACCGGGCAGAAGAAGTGGCAGTACGACCACCGCCTGCCCGAAGGCATCATGCCCTGCTGCGACGTGGTGAACCGCGGCGCCGCGCTCTACAAGGACAAGATCTACTTCGCGACGCTGGACGCCCGTCTGGTCGCGCTGAACAAGGACACCGGCAAGGTCGTCTGGTCGAAGAAGATCGAGGACTACAAGGCCGGCTATTCGGCGACCGCCGCGCCGCTGATCGTCGACGGCAAGGTCATCACCGGCAATTCCGGCGGCGAGTTCGGCATCATCGGCATGGTCGAGGCGCGCGACGCCGAGACGGGCGAGCTGGTCTGGCAGCGCCCGACCATCGAGGGCAACATCGGCACCCTCAATGGCAAGGACTCGACCATGACCGGCGTGATGAACGCCAGCTGGTCGGGCGATCTCTACAAGACCGGCGGCGGCGCCACTTGGCTGGGCGGCACCTACGATCCGGAGACCAAGACGCTGTTCTTCGGCACTGGCAACCCGGCGCCCTGGAATTCGCACCTGCGTCCGGGCGACAACCTCTACACCTCCTCGACGCTGGCCATCGATCCGGCCAACGGCGACATCAAGTGGCACTACCAGACCACGCCGCACGACGGCTGGGACTTCGACGGCGTGAACGAGCTGGTCTCCTTCGACCTGAAGAAGGACGGCCAGACCATCAAGGCCGGCGCCAAGGCCGACCGCAACGGCTTCTTCTACGTGCTCGACCGCACCAACGGGAAGCTGCTGAGCGCCTCGCCCTTCGTCACCAAGATCACCTGGGCCAAGGAGATCGACGTGAAGACTGGGCGGCCGGTCTACAACGACGACAACCGTCCGGGCACCCCGGTCGGCGCGGAGAAGGGCAAGTCGGTCTTCGCCGCCCCGGCCTTCCTCGGCGCCAAGAACTGGATGCCCATGGCCTACAGCCCGGCGACCGAGCTGTTCTACGTCCCGGCCAACGAGTGGGGCATGGACATCTGGAACGAGCCGATCACCTACAAGAAGGGTGCGGCCTATCTGGGCGCCGGCTTCACCATCAAGCCGCTGTACGACGACTACATCGGCGCGCTGCGCGCCATCGACCCGAAGACCGGCAAGATCGTCTGGGAATACAAGAACCCGGCGCCGCTGTGGGGCGGTGTGCTGACCACCGGCGGCAACCTCGTCTTCACCGGCACGCCGGAAGGCTACCTGAAGGCCTTCGACGCCAAGTCCGGCAAGGAGGTCTGGAAGTTCAACACCGGCTCCGGCGTCGTCGGCTCCCCGGTCACCTGGGAACAGGACGGCGAGCAGTATGTGGCCGTGGTTTCCGGCTGGGGCGGTGCGGTGCCGCTGTGGGGCGGCGACGTCGCCAAGCTGGTCAAGGACATCAACCAGGGCGGCTCGCTCTGGGTCTTCAAGCTGCCGAAGGCCTGAGGGGGAAACCCCGTGCCGTGACCGGACCAGGAAGGGACGGCCCGAAAACTTCGGGCCGTCTTTTCTTGCGAACCGCTTGCAAGAGGATTTGGGCATGGATTTGGAACGGAATTGCCTACGATCGGCTGTTTTGGGGAGTACCCGTTCCCGTCCTTGCGTATTCTTGAACGGTCCGGCATGATCGCACCCGGAAACGCCCCGAAACGATGAGCGTGGGAACCACGCCATGAGCCGAATTCTGATTGCGGACGATCATCCGCTGGTGCGCGACGCCCTGCGCAGCGCCGTCCTCTATTCCTGCCAGGCGCAGGAGATCCACGAGGCCGGTTGCCTGGACGAAACCATCTCCATCCTCGACTCCATGCACGGCGGCAAGGGGGAGCCGGACCTCGTCCTGCTCGACCTCAACATGCCGGGCATGAACGGTCTGACCGGGCTGATCGCCCTGCGCCGCCGCTTCCCGGCCATCCCCGTCGCCGTCGTCTCGGCGCACGAGGACCGGAAGGTGATGCTGGAGGCGGTGCGCTGCGGCGCCGCCGGCTTCATCCCGAAATCGACGCCGCGGGACGCCATCGCCGGCGCGCTGCGCCAGATCCTGGCCGGGGAGGTCTATCTGCCCGCCTCGGTCGAGGAGGGCGCTGCGGCGGAGGACGAGGAGACGGCGGAGATCGCCCGCCGCCTGTCCACCCTGACGGCGCAGCAGCTCCGCGTGTTGGAGATGCTGGGCACCGGCAAGCTCAACAAGGAAATCGCCTATGAGCTGAGCATCACGGAAACCACCGTGAAGGCCCACGTCTCGGCGATCCTGCAAAAGCTGAAGGTCTACAGCCGCACCCAGGCCGTGGTCTTCGCCAACCGCCTGCAACTGGAAAAGGCCCGCTTCGGCATTTGAGCCGGCGGGCCTTTTTCCGTTCAGCCCCAACCGTTCAGCGGTTCCGCATCCGCCGCGCGTCCGCGGCGGCGCGCGCCGCCTCCTGCCCCGGATCGCCCCGCCCGAAGCCGAGCGGCACCGGGCCGTCGAGCCAGCCGCCATTGAGCCAGCCGAGGCCGTCGAGAGCGTGGCCGTCGAACTCCGCCCAATCCGACCAGTCCTTGTCCTTGCTGCGCCGCTTCGCCTCCGCCTTGCGCACGGCGCGCCGGGCCTCCAGGCCGGGGTCGCGCCGCCCGAGCTGCTCGTCGCGCGTCGTCCGCTCGATGATGACGATGGAGGAGCCGGTGGCGGAATCGCCGATGATTGCCAGATCGCGCGACCGGTCGGCGTGGTTGGGGCCGGGACCGTGCTGGTCGAGGATCACGATCTCCCCGGCGCGCGCCGCGCCGGACAGGAGTGCCAAGCCGGCGCCAAGCAAAATCAGAGGCAGGAACAGGGTGCGCATCGTCGTCTCCGCCGGTTTCGTCGCAGCGGGACAGACTGCGCCCGGCGGAGGGCGGCGGGTGTGAGCCGCTTCACAGGTTCGGCGAAAGAGTCAGGCGAGCAGCCGGAAAGCCGGATCGGGCCGGGCCAGCAGGTCCGCCCGCACGCGCTCGACCAGCGCGTCGTCGCGCACGGCGCGCGGCGTTTCCAACGGCACCTCCGCCGCCACCCGCGTCGGGCCGGGGGCCATCACCAGGATGCGGTCGGCCAGCTGGATCGCCTCGCGCAGATTGTGGGTGACGAACAGCACCGTGGCCGGGGACCGCTCCAGCATGGTGGCGAGGAGGGCGCGCATCCGCTGCGCCGTCGGTTCGTCCAGCGAGACGAAGGGCTCGTCCATCAGCAGCAGGCCGGGCTCCACCGCGAAGGCGCGGGCGAGCGCCACCCGCCGCGCCATGCCGCCGGACAGGCGGCCCGGATACGCGTCGGCCGCCGCCTCCAGCCCCATGGCGGCCAGCCAGCGCTCCGCCGTGCCATCGCTCCGCCGTGCCTTGGGCAGCACCAGCGCCACGTTCTGGCGCACCGTGCGCCAGGGCAGCAGGCGGGGCGTCTGGAAGACGCAGCCGAGCACCGGCTCCGGCCCGCCGAAGTCGAGCGTTCCGTCGAAATCACGGTCCAGCCCGGCGGCGATGGTCAGCGCGGTCGTCTTGCCGCAGCCGGACGGGCCGACCAGCGCCAGGAATTCGCCGGGTGCCGCCGTCAGCGACAGGCCGCGGATGACCTCCCGCCCGGCGAAGCGCTTGGAGCGGATCTCAAGCCTCAGCGCGCACCGGCCGCCAGCGGGTGAACCGCTGCTCGACGGGTTGCAGGACGCAGAGCTCGAGAAGTTGGACGACGGCCACGAAGGCGACGGTGTACGCAAGAATGCCGGCCACATCGAACATCTGGAAGTAGAGGTGGATCTGGAACCCCACCCCGTCGCTGCGGCCCAGAAGCTCGACCACCAGCACGATCTTCCAGATCAGCGCAAGGCCGGACCGCGCCGCCGCGGCGAAGTAGGGGGTGAGCTGGGGCAGCAGCACATGGCGCAGCACGTCGGACCGCGCCATGCGGAAGGTCCGTGCCATCTCGACATACTGCTCGTCGATGGCGCGCGTCCCTTCGCGCAGGACGACCACGACGTTGGGGATCTTGTTGACGGCGACCGCGCCGACCGCCGCCGCCTCGGTCAAGCCGAACCAGACATAGGCGAGCACGATGACGACCAGCGCCGGGATGTTCAGGAACACGGTCAGCCACAGCCCGAACAGCCGGTCGGCGGTGGCCGAGCGGCCGAGCAGGATGCCCAGCGCCGAGCCGATGGACATGGCGATGACGAAGGCCGCGGCCATGCGCGCCAGCGTGATCCCCAGGTGATGGAACAGCGCGCCGTCCGCCGCCTCGCGGACCAGGACCGACAGCACGGCGGCGGGGCCGGGCAGGCTGCGGCTGGCCGCCAGTTCGGCGGCGACGGCCCACAGCCCGACCAGCAGAGCCAGCGACAGGACCGGGGCCAGCCGCCGCCACCGCATCAGAAATGGACCCCCGGCCAGAAGGTGCCGTCCGGCAGGGCCATGGCGGTGCCCACCAGCTCCCGCCCGCCGAGCTTGGCCATCAGCCCGTAGAGCCTGGCCGCGGCCTCCCGCTCCTCCTCCGTCCAACGCTGCGGGATGCCGGCGCGGAACTGGTCGCGCAGCGCCGCCCAGGTGGCCTCGTCCTCCGCCTTCATCAGCGGGCGCAGCCGGTCCCATTCCGCGTCCGATTGCGCCATGATCGCCTTGGCCTTGCGCGAGGCGGCGACGAAGGCGTCGAGCGCCGCCGGGTTGGCCTTGGCCCAGCCCTCATGGAAGACGAAGCCGACCGCCGGCACCTGGGCCGACAGGCCGAGGTCCCGCATCATCCCATCCACCCCGATGACCGTCCGCATCCCCGCCGCCTGGAGACGGGCGGCGTAGGGCCAGAAATTCAGCACGGCGTCCAGCTCCCCCGTCGTGGCCTTCTGGTTCAGCAGGGGCGGGGCGGCGAAGACCGGCGTCGCCGCGGCGTCGAGGTCGAGCGCGTAGCGGTCGCGGGCCAGCGCCTTCAGCAGCAGCCAGCTCTTGTCGATGGGGGTTCCGGCGACGCCGATGCGCCTGCCCTTCAGGTCGGCGATAGAGGCGATGGGCGAGGCCGCCGGCACCATCAGCGCGCCGACCGCCGCGGAATGGGGGATGAAGGTCAGGTTGGCCCCCGCCGCGCGCTGGCGGGCCACCCACAGCCAGTCGCTGGCGATCATGTCCACCGCCCCACCCTGCAGGGCGATCTGGGCGGCTTGGCTACTCGCCAGTTCCATCAGCTTCAGCTCGAAGCCGGCGGCCTCGTCCAGCCGGTGGTGGCGGATGACGTCCAGCTCCCAGCTGACCGTGCCGAACTTCAGCACCCCGATGGTCACCGCGGGCCGATCCGCCGCACGCGCCACGGTGGCGACGCAGATCAGCGCCAGGACCAGAAACAGCCGGACGAGGGGCATCAGGCGCATGGCACTGCCCCTGCGTCAAAAATTGCATTTGTATGAAGGTTGGGCCGCGTCATGGTTGCGCGGTGGACCGGGCGGCGGATCGGCCACCGCCCGTGTCCCATCACAAGGAGGCGTCGAGGATGGAAAAGATCCTCACTCTCCTGATCCTGCTGGTTCGGTTGATCAAGGACATCCTTGATCTCCTGAACCGCTAAGGATCGGGCCGGGAGGCAGGGGTGGCTAGACCCCTGCCTCCCTAGCCTGATGATGATGCGTCCTGCGGTCGTTTGCAAGGCAGGCCTCTGCGGTGCGGTGGCGCAGCGGAACGCGGGAATTCCACGATGGCGAACCGATGGTGGCGAACAATGAGCTTAGGCCCCGCCCACCGGTCCCCGGTATTCGACTATCGGGCAACTTGACCCTGTCGGGCACGGGGGGATTTCGTGGATGCCGCAGAACAATCGGGGAGGGAACGTGGTGCGCGGACGATGGCTGGGCGCCGCCGGGCTGGCGCTGCTGCTGGCCGGGCCGGCGGGAGACGCCGCGGCGGACGTGGTTCCGGTGCCGGACGGCTACCGGATGACCGAATACCGGTCGCCGACTCCGGCCTCGCTGCCCGGGGCCAAGACGGTGAACACGGCGCAGGCCCGCGCTCTGGTGGAGTCGGGTGCGGCTCTTCCCATCAACGTGATGAAGCTGGACCGCAGCACGCTGCCCGGCGGTCCCTGGCTGGTGCCCAAGCCCTTTCCGCAGATCCCCGGCAGCGTCTGGCTGCCCAACGTCGGGCTCGGGGCGCTGACGCCGGAGCTGGACGGCTATTTCCGGGCCAACCTGGAGCGGCTGACCGGCGGCGACCGCGGGCGCGGCCTGCTGTTCTACTGCTTGGCGGATTGCTGGATGTCGTGGAACGCGGGCAAGCGCGCCCTGGAGATGGGCTACCGCCGCGTCCTCTGGTACCGCGACGGGGCGGACGGCTGGGCCGAGGCGGGCCTGCCGACCGAGGAGGGGAAGCCGGTTGCGGTCGCCGCCCCGTAACCGGCTTTTCGATGCTTACTGCTTCAGCGACTTCAGGAAGGCGATCAGATAGTCCTGCTCCGCCGGGTCGGTGATGGCGACGTGCCGCATGCGGGTGCCCGGCACGAAATTGTCGTTGCCGGCGATCCAGTGGCGCAGGTTGTCCTCGGTCCAGGTGATGTTGGACGCCTTCAGCGCGTTGGAGTAGTCGAAGCGCGGGATCGAGCCGGCCTTGCGCCCGACGACGTTGTACAGGCTCGGGCCGAAGGCGTTCTTGCTGGAATCCAACGAATGGCAGGCCGCGCACTGATGGAAGACCTGCTTGCCGGCGGCCTCCTCGGCCGTCTTGGGCTCGGGCCCGCTTTCGGCGTTGGCCGTCCCGGCGGCGAGCAGAAGGGCGGCGGCGATGACGAATCTGGAAACGGACATGTGAGGTGGCTCCCCAGCCAGAAACCCGCGGCGCCGGTCGCGGCGGCGGTCGATGCCGCGCATTTTAAGGGGCTGGGTCGGGCCGCCGAATTGGACTTTGGAACAAGCCCGCATACGCAATGAGGTTTTGGGGCCGGTCCCGCCGCCTCACCCCCCGTACTGCTCGTCGGTGACCTTTTCCATCCAGTCGACGGCCTTGCCGTCCAACTGCTCCTGGATGGCGATGTGGGTCATGAACATGGTCGGCGACGCGCCGTGCCAGTGCTTCTCGCCGGGCGGGAACCAGACGACGTCGCCGGGGCGGATCTCCTCGACGGGGCCGCCTTCGCGCTGGACCCGGCCGACGCCGGCGGTGACGATCAGCGTCTGCCCCAGGGGATGGGTGTGCCACGCCGTGCGGGCGCCGGGCTCGAAGGTGACGCTGGCCGCCGCGGTGCGGGCCGGGGCGTCGGCCTGAACGATGGGATCGATGCGGACGGTGCCGGTGAACCAGTCGGCCGGTCCAGTGACGGATGGCTGCGTGCCGACCCGCGTGATTTTCATGATCGAATCCTCCGCTCCTCGCCCCAAATCCGGGACCGTTCGTCGGAAACAGACGGGGAGGGCGGATGTCGCCTTGGGGCGGCCCGTGGAGGCGTCCAAGGGAAAGGGGTGGTGCGGGCGGTCGGACTCGAACCGACATATCCGTGAGGACGGCGGATTTTGAGTCCGCTGCGTCTACCAATTCCGCCACGCCCGCACGGTGCCTGTCGGACCCGGCGCTCGCGGCGACCGGTGCCCGCTATATAGAGGGGAATTGGCCCTGGGACAAAGTGTTTTGTGCGGATGCGTCGGCGTGTCTGGCCTAAGCCTGTGGGGCGCGCTAATCTCACCCTCATGACGAACCGCCTCCCCATCGACGATCCGCGCTACACCGCCGGGCTTCTGGCCATCGCCAGCGCCGGCGTGCTGGCCGCCGCGCTGTTTTTCCAGTTCGTGCTGGGCTACCAGCCCTGCGTCCTGTGCCTGTGGCAGCGCGTGCCCTACGGCGCGGTCATGGCCTTCGGGATCGTCACCCTGCTGTTCCGCCAATGGCGCGGGCTGGGCGACGCGCTGCTGGTGGCGAGCGGGCTGGCCCTGCTGGCCGGTGCCGGGATCGCCGCCTACCATGTGGGGGTGGAGCAGCATTGGTGGGCCGGCACCTCGGCCTGCGGCGCCAGCGGACGCGCGCCCCAGACGCTGGAGGAATTGCGCGCCCAGGTGCTCGCCGCCCCGGTCACCCGCTGCGACGAAGTGGCGTGGTCGCTGTTCGGGATTTCGATGGCGGGCTACAACGTCGTGATTTCCCTGGCGCTGTCCGCCTTCGCCTTCGCGGCGGCCCGCGCCGCCTACATCCGGACCTCGGTTTCCAGGACCTTCGCATGAGCCCGCTCGACAGCACTGCCGCTCCGCCCGCCGCTGCTCCGTCCACCGGCGAGTCGCCCGCCCCCCGTCCCTGCCCGCGCGGCCGCCTGCCCGGCGACCCGACTCCGGAACAGCGGCTGGCGCGGATCGTGCGCGTGGACCATGCCGGCGAGTACGGGGCCAAGCGCATCTACGAAGGCCAGCTCTCCGTCATGGGCCGCGGGCGGCACGCCAAGACCCTGCGCCATATGGCCGACCAGGAGCTGGAGCATCTCCAGTATTTCGAGAAGCAGCTCGTCGCCCGTCAGGTTCGCCCCACCGTGCTGCAACCGCTGTGGCACGTCGCCGGCTTCCTGCTGGGCGCCGGAACCGCGGTGATGGGCGAGCGCGCGGCCATGGCCTGCACCGTCGCCGTCGAGCAGGTCATCGACGGCCATTACGAGGCGCAGCTGAAGCATCTCGGCCCGGAAGAGGAGGCGTTGAAGACCTCCATCCTCAAGTTCCAGGCGGAGGAGGTGGAGCATCGCGACATCGGCCTGCTCAACGGCGCGGAGCAGGCCCCGGCCTATCCGGTGCTGTCCGCCGCCATCAAGGCCGGCACCAAGGCGGTCATCTGGGTGGCCGAACGGGTGTGACGGGCGCGGGTGTGACCGGGGGCGGGCGGAGCGGACTTCAGGCGGCTTTGCCGTCCGTTCCGCTCTCCGCCGGGATGGGTGCCGGGGCGGGCGGCGTGCCGTAGATCTCGTCCTCGCTCCGCCCGCAGCCTTCGCAATAGCCGTCCTCGCCGATGATGCAGATGCCCACGCAGGGGTTTTCGTCGTCCATACCCAATTTTTCCCGGTCCAGCCTTCCCGATCGCGGCGTTTCTACATCGGATCGAGTTCGGTGTCCCAGTAAAGAAAATCCCGCCAACTTTCGTGAAGGAAGTTTGGCGGGAATGCACGTCCGTTCTCTTGAAGCTGGTAGGCACTCGGCTGGAACGGGGGACTGAGGGGGATCATGCCGCAACTGTGCGGCAGCCTGTTTCCCTTCGCCAGATTGCAGGCCGAGCAGGAGGTGACGACGTTGTCCCAGGTGGTGCGCCCGCCGCGCGACCGTGGAATGACGTGGTCGAAGGTCAGTTCCTGCGTGGGGAAGTGGTGGCCGCAATACTGGCAGGTGAAGCGGTCGCGCAGGAAAACGTTGAATCGGGTGAAGGCCGGCCGCCGCGTCGCCGGGATGAACTCCTTCAACGAAATGACGCTCGGCAGCTTGACCTCGAAGGTGGGGGAGCGGACGACGCGGTCATATTCGGAGATGATGTTCACCCGGTCCAGAAAGACGGCCTTGACCGCCTCCTGCCAGGACCAAAGCGACAGAGGGAAGTAGCTGAGCGGCCGGAAGTCGGCGTTCAGCACCAGGGCCGGACAGTGATCGGGTGGTGGAGCCAATGGCCACTCCCTTCTCTGAAACGTGTCTGGAACCTCAGTCTGCTGTTCCGCCCCCTCGCGGTATGACACGCCGCCGGGTGACCGGAACACCAGATACATAGTTGATTTGTGCTTCGGACTCAATATGTCGCGCCGCACTGCGTCATTTCTTCACGATCCCGTAACCCTTTCGATGAGCGCGGCGCCCGGCGTCTCGGGCGGCTACGGGCAATGGCTGTGACATTTGGTTGTGGAGCCTTGATCGTGCATTTTCCGACATCGTGGTTACTGTGCGTTAACCATGCTCTGAGATGGTGACGGCGCCCGAGGGGGACGCTTTCAAAGGGAACATCCATGAGCGCCACGATCATCGACCTTGCCGAGAAGCGCGCCGAGCGTGAGGAGCGCGACCGCCAGCGCCGCATCGACGCCTTCGACCGCGAACTGCGCCGCCGCCTCGCCATGTATCTGGAGGGCGAGGACATCCCGGTCGAGCCGATCAAGGACAACCCTTACATCTGACCGCCCTTTGCACCCCACCCGTTGCGCCCGCGGTCCCGCATGCGGGCCGGGCACGATTGGGGTATAAGGCGGGGATGACCGACGTCGTCACCCGTTTCGCGCCAAGCCCGACCGGCCATCTCCATCTCGGGCACGCCCATTCCGCCCTGTTCGGCTGGACGACCGCCCGCAAGGCCGGGGGGCGCTTCCTGCTGCGCATCGAGGACATCGACCCGCAGCGCTGCCGTCCCGAGTTCGACCGCGATCTGCGCGAGGATCTGGCCTGGCTGGGCCTGACCTGGGAAGAGCCGGTGCGCCGCCAGTCGGAGCACCTGGACGATCACCGCGCCGCGCTGGCGCGGCTCCGCGGCCTGGGCGTCGTCTACCCCTGCTTCTGCACCCGCAAGGACATCGCCGCCGAGATCGCCCGCGCCGGCCACGCGCCGCACGGGCCGGACGGCCCGCTCTATCCGGGCACCTGCCGCGGCCTGTCGGACCTGGAGCGGCAGGACCGCATCGCCGCGGGCCAAGCCTATGCCCTGCGATTGGATGTGGGACGGGCCATGGCCATGACCGGGCCGCTGCGCTGGCACGACCGGCGGCACGGCTGGCAGGAGGCCACGCCGGGAATCCTGGGCGACGTCGTGCTGGCCCGCAAGGACGCGCCGACGAGCTACCATCTGGCGGTCACCGTGGACGATCACCTCCAGGGCGTGACCCTGGTAACGCGCGGAAATGATCTTTTTTTCGCGACTCACGTGCATCGATTGCTCCAGGAACTCCTTCGAGTCGGCATGCCCGATTATCATCATCACTCTTTGCTGGTGAATGAGCGCGGCGAGCGTCTTGCCAAACGCGACAATGCCAAGACCTTGCGATCTCTTCGGGAATCGGGACAAACGGCGGCGGCGGTGCGTGCCTTAGCCGGCTTTCCGGAAGAGTTATGATCTACCACCAACTGTGTATTACAAGGACGCTCACGCTATCCGTTTGAGGCGGGTCGTCTGGAATCTCCTTCCTCTTGCACGTATCTTTTGAATCGCGACTGAGTGTTTGCGATGCCCGACGGTTGGCGCCAAACGGTTGGTCGGCTTGCAATCCAAAGGGGGCAAGCGATGCGGGAGGAGGATGTGGCGGAGGACGCTGGCCGTCCCGCCGACCCCGCCGGACTGCGGCGGGTCTTCGACACGGTCGGCGTGGCGATTGCGCTGCTCGATCGCGAGGGGCGCATTGTCGATCTCAACGCGGCGATGCTGCGCGCCATCGGCTGCCGACCGGACCTCCTGATCGGGCAGCACATGGCCGGCGCCTTCGTCTGGGGCGGCCGGGAGGACGCGGCGGACCGCTTCGCCCAGGCGGTGGCCGGCGCGGGCCGGGGAATGGTCCAGGAACTGACCCTGACGGGCGACGGGACGTGGCTCGACATCGCGCTGACACCGCTCCCGGGCGAATCCGGTGGAGAGCCCGCGGGAATCGTCATGACCGCGGCGGACGCCGGGCGCCGCGTGGCCGCGGAGGCGCAGCTGCGCGGGCAGGAGGAGAGCCTGCGCGCCGCGCGGGACGAGGTGGCGCGCGCCGGCCAGGCCAAGGTGCGCTTTCTGGCCGCCGCCAGCCACGACCTGCGCCAGCCCGCCCAGTCGCTGACCCTGTTCGGCGCGGTCCTGGCGGAGCGCCTGTCCGATCACCCGCAATTGCCGCTGGTCCAGACGATGAACCGGGCGGTCGAGGCGATGCGTGGCCTGCTCGACGCGCTGCTGGACGTGGCCCGGCTCGACTCCGGGATCGTGTCGCCCGACATGGCGCCCGTCGCGGTGAACGAGATGCTGGAACGGCTGGAGGCCGACTATGGCCCGCGCGCCGCCGCCAAGGGGCTGAGGCTGCGGGTGCACCCGCTCAAGGCGCAGGTCCGCAGCGACGCCGTCCTGCTGGAGCGGCTGCTGCGCCACCTGCTCGACAACGCGGTGCGCTACACGGCGTCGGGCGGCGTGCTTCTGGGGTGCCGGCGGCGGGGCATGATGCTGTGCATCGAGGTGGCGGACACGGGGGTCGGCATCCCCACCGACAAGCTCGATGAGATTTTCGAGGAGTTCGTCCAGCTCGGCAACGCCGAACGCGACCGCAGCCGCGGCCTCGGGCTCGGGCTGGCGGTGGTAAGGCGGCTGTCGCGTCTGCTCGGCCTGCCGGTTCGCGTGCGGTCGCGGCCGGGGCGGGGCACATGCTTTACGGTGGAGGTTCCCTTGCACGCTTCCTGGAATCCCAACGGGACGGACCGCGCCATGCCGTCCCTGGATCGGCCCGGCGCGCTGGCTTTGATCATCGACGACGAGGAACTGATCCTGCAAAGCCTGCGGCTGGTGCTGGAACAGTGGGGATGGGATGTGCTGTCCGCCGCGTCGGGGGAGGAGGCGTTGCGCCAACTCGACGGGGCGGAGCGGCTTCCCGACGTCATCATCGCCGACTACCGCCTGCGCTACGGCCGGACGGGGGTGGACGCCATCCGTGACATTCACGCCTTCGCCGGCGATCTCATTCCGGCGATCCTGCTGACCGGCGACACCAGCCCCGACCGCATCCGCGAGGCGCGGCGCAGCGGCTTCACCGTCCTGCACAAGCCGGTCACCCTGTCGGAGCTGTCGTCCCACCTGGAGGAGGCGAGGTCGCGCGCCGCGGCGGAGTGATGGGCGGAACGTTCGGTGAGGTTGCGGCGTCTACCGACGCAGGCCTTTGACGATCTCCAGATAGTCCGGCTCATCCGGCGTCAGCCAGCCGTGGCGGACCATGAAGTCGATGACGACGAGGGGCACGTTGAACTTCCAGTCCTTCGTCCCGCGGACCGACTCCGCCACGCGGTCCAGCGGCCACAGCTCGAACCGCTCGACCTCGCCGTCGGTGTTCCGTGGGACGAAATCCGCGTCGAGTTCCAGGTCGTAGAGGAACAGCGTGTCCTGCTTCAGCCCGGCCTCCGTCTCCATGCGGTAGGTGACGGCCCCGACGGGAATGGCCCGGGACGCCAGGGCGGCGTCGATCCCGGCCTCCTCCTGCGCCTCCTTGACGAGGTTCTCCGTCAGCGTCAGGCCGATCGGCTGGCCGCCGGCGATCATGTTGTCCAGCTTGCCCGGCGCCACCTCGCGGTCGCGGGCGCGGCGCCCGATCCACAGCGACAGGCCGCCGTCCGGTCGGCGGACGAAGCCGTTGACGTGCAGCCCATAGGAGAGGGTGCCGAACTGCGCCACCACCGCGCGGTCGATGCGCATCAGCGGCTCGGCTCCCCAGGCCGGGGCGACCGGGTAGAACTCGCCGCGCAGGGCGGTGACCGCCCCCGTCTCGACGAGGAACTGGGCGGCGTGCGCCAGCACGGTGGACCGCGCCTCGAAATCGCGCACCTCCGGGGCCAGCGTCACCCGGTCGGCGGTGACGACGAAACCCGGATCGACGCCGGGAAGCCGCTCGGCCAGCGCGTGGCGGACCCAGCCGAGACGGTGCCCTTCCAGCTCGAACGGACGGAAGCCGGAGAGGTCGTGCGCGTTGCACGCGCGGATGTGGTCGAGATAGCTCATGCGACTCCGTGTAGCCCCGCCGCCCCCCGCCGCGCAACCGTTCTTCCGCGGAACGATTCCCGGCCGGCCGGAGGCGTTGCGAGCCGGTTGCAAAGCACGTCCTCGCGGCGTACACACACGGCCTATCGGACTCGGGGGACAGGTCGATGCCGGCGGCGTTCGGGGATTTTTCCGTTCTGGTGATCGAAGACGAGAGCTTCACCCGCATGGTGCTGGCGCGGATGCTGGCCGCGCTGGGCTTCCGTTCCGTCCATCAGGCCGCCGACGGCGAGGCCGGACTGGCCGCCGTGCAGGCTCATGGCCCCGATCTGGTCGTCTGCGACGTGGAGATGCAGCCCATGGACGGGCTGGGCTTCCTGAAGGCGCTGCGGGCCAGCCCCGACGCCCGCCACCGCGCGCTGCCAGTGGTCTTCATGACGAGCCGCGCCGACCAGGGCCGGATGGACGAGGCCGCGGCCTTCGGCGCCGACATCTTCATCGTCAAGCCGGCCACGCCGGCGTCGCTCAAGGAAACGCTGGGCGCCAAGCTCGGCTGAGGACGCAGGGGCGGCCCGCGACGGCTTCGCCGGTCACACTTTTTCCCCGACCTGTGGCAGGACTGCAAGAACGCGGCCAAGTGCTTGATTCCAGCCGGCTTCCGGATTCACTGGAGATTGTGCGCCGCAACGGCAAAGGCGGCTCATCCAAATTCCGCCTTGTTGATCTGCTGTGATGAGGCTCACCATCCTTCTTTGGAAGGTGTGGACCGCGCCGATCGCCCATGCGTTAATATCCGGAGGCACGGCGGTGGTCACAGGCATGGAAGTGTGTTGTTAAGAAATAGACGGCACACTTAACGTTAACCGTAGCGCCTTAGTGGGTTAAGGCGCGTGGATGCACTGGAGGTCGATGGGTGATCGGCGAAGTCCAGCGAGTCCCCGACGAACGGCATCCGGGCCGCGTTCCGGAAGCCGGCTGGAAGTTTCAACCCCATCGAACGTCGTTGCTTTTGCCGTCCTTTCCGCCGGTGCTTGCGCGCCGGTTCTCCCGGACAACCCGGCCGCGTGGTCTATTACTGACGACCGGTGTGTCCGACCGCCCGTCTTTTCCGGCTATCAAGGCTTTCCTCCTGGAAAGCTCTAGGTCGAGCATTACATTCAGTTTTGAAGCATTCGAGTTTAGCACTCCGAAGGGGGCGCTTCATTTGAAGGGCAACTGGATAAAAGGTCTGGCTTTCGACGGTGAGCGGGGGTGCCGCGGGACCGTTGTGTCCGTGACGCCCCAGAGTTCGCACCTGCGGCAGGTGCCGCCCCCGCCGCCCGGGTCCCCCGGCGGCAGCCCCGACGCATCGGACTAAGAGACACGGAGAGCGGAATGTTCCCGGCCGACGAACTGTTCACGCGCTACACACAGTCCTACGAGGGGCGCCGTGAGGTCGAGATGAGCCTCACGGAATACCTCCAGGAATGCCGCGACGACCCGATGATGTATGCCTCCGCGCCGGAGCGCATCCTCGCCGCCATCGGCGAACCGGAAGTCGTCGACACCGCCAAGGACCCGCGCCTTGGCCGGATCTTCATGAACCGGACGATCAAGATCTATCCGGCCTTCGCCGACTTCTACGGCATGGAGGAGACGATCGAGCGGATCGTCGGCTTCTTCCGCCACGCCGCGCAGGGTCTGGAGGAGCGCAAGCAGATCCTCTACCTGCTCGGCCCGGTGGGCGGCGGCAAGTCGTCGCTGGCCGAGCGGCTGAAGTCGCTGATGGAGAAATGCCCGGTCTATGTCCTGAAGGCCGGCAAGGAGGTCAGCCCGGTCTTCGAAAGCCCGCTCGGCCTGTTCAACCCGGACGAGATGGGCGACCTGCTGGAGGACCGCTACGGCATCCCGCGCCGCCGCCTGACCGGCCTGATGAGCCCGTGGGCGGTGAAGCGCCTGGACGAGTTCGGCGGCGACATCTCCCGCTTCCGCGTCGTCAAGCTGCATCCCAGCAAGCTGCGCCAGATTTGCGTCACCAAGACGGAGCCGGGCGACGAGAACAACCAGGACATCTCCTCGCTGGTTGGCAAGGTCGACATCCGCAAGCTGGAGATGTACAGCCAGAACGATCCCGACGCCTACAGCTTCTCCGGCGGCCTGAACCGGGCCAGCCAGGGCCTGCTGGAATTCGTCGAGATGTTCAAGGCCCCGATCAAGATGCTCCACCCGTTGCTGACGGCGACCCAGGAGGGCAACTACGTCGGCTCGGAGAACATCGGCGCCATCCCGTTCCAGGGCATCATCCTCGCCCACTCCAACGAGGCGGAGTGGCAGACCTTCAAGAACAACAAGAACAACGAAGCCTTCATCGACCGCATCTGCGTCATCAAGGTCCCCTACTGCCTGCGCGTGCAGGAGGAGCAGCGGATCTACGACAAGCTGGTCAAGGGCTCCGACCTCGCGACCGCGCCCTGCGCGCCGTCGACGCTGGAGATGCTGGCGAAGTTCTCGGTGCTGTCGCGCATGCGCGACCATCCGAACTCCAGCCTCTACTCCAAGATGCGCGTCTATGACGGCGAGAGCATGAAGGAGACCGACCCCAAGGCCAAGTCCATGCAGGAATACCGCGACCAGGCGGGCGTGGACGAGGGCATGGACGGCATCTCCACCCGCTTCGCCTTCAAGGTGCTGGCCGCGACCTTCAACTACGACTCCAACGAGATTTCGGCCGACCCCGTCCACCTGATGTACATCCTGGAGCAGTCGATCAAGCGGGAGCAGTTCCCCGACGACACGGAGAAGAAGTACATCGAGTTCATCAAGGCCGAGCTGGCGCCGCGCTATGCGGAGTTCATCGGGAACGAGATCCAGAAGGCGTATCTGGAATCCTACAGCGACTACGGGCAGAACCTGTTCGACCGCTATGTGGATTACGCCGACGCGTGGATCGAGGACCAGGACTTCAAGGATCCGGACACCGGCCAGCTGATGAACCGCGAGCTTCTGAACCAGGAGCTGACCAAGATCGAGAAGCCCGCCGGGATCGCCAACCCGAAGGACTTCCGGAACGAGGTCGTCAAGTTCGCGTTGCGCGCGCGGGCCGCGAACGCCGGGCGCAACCCCTCCTGGACGTCCTACGAGAAAATCCGTGAGGTGATCGAGAAACGCATGTTCTCCCAGGTGGAGGATCTGCTTCCGGTCATCAGCTTCGGGTCCAAGAAGGACGGCGAGACCGAGAAGAAGCACAACGAGTTCGTGTCGCGCATGATGTCGCGCGGCTACACCGAGCGGCAGGTCCGCCGGTTGGTCGAGTGGTACATGCGCGTGAAGCAGGCCGGCTGACGGCCCGCTTCGCCACACGAGCGTGAACGGGTAGGAGGGGCTCCCCCTTGATGAACATCATCGATCGTCGCCTGAATCCGCAAGGCAAGAGCCTGGCCAACCGCCAGCGTTTCCTGCGCCGTGCCAAGGAGCAGGTGGTGAAGGCGGTGCGGGATGCCTCCGGCAAACGCGGCATCCAGGACATCGAAAACGGCGAGAAGGTGACCATCTCGACCGGCGGCGTTCGGGAGCCCTCCTTCCACCGCTCCGGCGCCGGCGGCGTGCGCGACTACGTCGTGCCGGGCAACAAGGAGTATGTGGAGGGAGACACCATCGCGCGGCCGGAGAGCGGCGGCGGCCGCGGCGGCAACGAAGGCAGCCCGGACGGGGAGGGCGACGACGATTTCCGCTTCGTCCTGTCCCGCGAGGAGTTCCTGGACATCTTCCTGGAGGACCTGGAGCTTCCCGACCTCGTCAAGCAGAAGGTCAAGCAGACGGAATCCCACTCGCTGACGCGGGCGGGCTACTCGGTGACCGGCTCGCCGGCCAACCTGAACCTCGTCCGCACCATGCGCAACAGCCTCAGCCGGCGCATCGCGCTGAAGCGCCCCAAGCCGGCGGACATGCTGGAGTTGGAAGCGCTCCTGCGCGAGGCGGAGGACCGCGGCGAGGACCCCGAGAAACTGCGGGAGATGCGCGACCAGCTGGAGCGGCACTATCTCCGCTCCAAGCGCATCCCCTTCATCGACCCGATCGACGTCCGCTACAACCGCTTCGAGACGGTGCCGAAGCCCATCGCGCAGGCGGTCATGTTCTGCCTGATGGACGTCTCCGGCTCGATGACCGAGCATATGAAGGACCTCGCCAAGCGCTTCTTCATGCTGCTGTTCCTGTTCCTGAAGCGGCGCTACCGGTCGGTCGACATCGTCTTCATCCGCCACACCCACGAGGCCAAGGAGGTGGACGAGGAGACGTTCTTCTACTCCACCGAAACCGGCGGCACCGTGGTCTCCACGGCGCTGGAGGAGATGCAGCGCATCGTCAAGGAGCGCTATCCGGAGAACGAGTGGAACATCTACGCCGCCCAGGCGTCGGACGGCGACAACATGTCGTCGGACAACGCGCGGTCGGCGGGTCTGCTGCGGGACGGCATCCTGCCGCTGTGCCAGTACTTCGCCTACATCGAGGTGGCGGCGGAGCACAACATGGGACTGTCGGCGCTGGGCCGCGAGACGGAACTGTGGCGGACCTACAAGACGGTGCAGGGGCCGGACCTGCCGATCGCCATGCGCCGCGTCCGCTCCCGCCGGGAGATCTTCCCGGTCTTCCGCGACCTGTTCGCCCGCGAGAAGGCGGGGGCCTGATTTCCAGCCCCCTCCCCTGCGAAGCGGGGGAGGGCCAGGGAGGGGGCAACGCCCGCCACCGCGACGCCGCACCAGAGAATCGGGGCCGACGCCCCACAGAGTATCGAGAGGATGTGAGGCATGAGCGCTGTGATCGACAAGACCGACAGCCTGCTCTACGACGGGGCGGACTGGGATTACGACCAGATCAAGCGCGTCTATGACGCCATCGAGAACATCGCCCTGAAGGACATGGGCCTCAACGTCTATCCCAACCAGATCGAGGTCATCACCGCCGAGCAGATGCTCGATGCCTATTCGTCCATCGGCATGCCGCTGATGTACAAACACTGGTCCTTCGGCAAACATTTCGCCCGCGACGAGATGCTTTACCGCAAGGGCTACCGCGGCCTCGCCTACGAGATCGTCATCAACTCCAGCCCCTGCATCAGCTACATCATGGAAGAGAACACCATGACGATGCAGACGCTGGTGATCGCCCACGCCGCCTTCGGCCACAACCACTTCTTCAAGAACAATCAACTCTTCCAGCAGTGGACGGACGCCGAGGGCATCCTCGACTATCTGGAATTCGCCAAGTCCTACATCGGCCAGTGCGAGGACCGCTACGGCCACCACGCCGTGGAGCGGGTGCTCGACGCCGCCCACGCGCTGATGAACCAGGGCGTGCACAAATACCCGAAGAAGCGCAGCCTCGACCTGCGGCTGGAGCAGAAGCGCGAGCGGGAGCGGCAGGAGTACCAGGAGCAGACCTTCAACGACCTGTGGCGCACCGTGCCGAAGGCCGCCGTCGGCGGCAATCGTCCGTCCAAGTCGGTGTCCGAGCGCAAGAAGCTGCTCGGCCTGCCGGAAGAGAACCTGCTCTATTTCCTGGAGAAGAAGGCGCCGCGGCTGGAGCATTGGCAGCGCGAGATCCTCCGCATCGTCCGCCACATGGCGCAGTATTTCTACCCGCAGAAGCAGACCAAGCTGATGAACGAGGGGTGTGCGACCTACACCCACTACACCATCCTGAACGAGATGCACCGGCGCGGGATGATCAGCGAAGGCGCGATGCTGGAGTTCCTGCATTCGCACACCTCGGTGGTGTTCCAGCCGGAGTTCGACGACCAGCGCTTCTCGGGCATCAACCCCTATGCGCTGGGCTTCGCGATGATGCAGGACATCCAGCGCATCGCCGAGACCCCCACCGACGAGGACCGCTACTGGTTCCCCGATCTCGCCGGGCGGGGCGACGGCATGGGCGCGCTGCGCGACGCCTGGGCCAACTTCCGCGACGAGAGCTTCGTGCTCCAGTATCTCAGCCCGCACCTGATGCGGAAGTTCAAGATGTTCAGCGTGCGCGACGACGCGGAGGACCCCTATCTTCTGGTCGAGAACATCCACAACGAGCGCGGCTACCGGGGCATCCGCAAGCTGCTGGCGCGGCAGTACGACCTGGGCTTCCTGGAGCCGGACATCCAGATCGTCGACGTCGATCTGGCCGGCGACCGCAAGCTGATCCTGCACCACCGCGTGACCAACGGCGTGCTGCTGGACGAGAGCGACGCCAAGGCCGTGCTGCGCCACATCGCCAACCTGTGGGGGTACGAGGTCCAGCTCGTCGAGGTGTCGGCCCTGTCCGACGCCATCCTGAAGGAGCACGCCGTCACCGCGCCCAGCGGCATCGGGGGGTGATGGGGGCGTTTTGCCCCCACCCCGGCCCTCCCCCGCTTTCGCAGGGGAGGGAGATAATCGCAGGACGGCGGCAGTCCCCTCCCCTGCGAAAGCGGGGGAGGGTCAGGGTGGGGGCGACGCCTCGGGGTCCAGCGTGTACAGCTCCTGCGGCCGACCCACGCCGCGCAGCAGGTAGCGCCCGACCGAAATCAGCCGCTCCCGGCATTCCGGAGCGGACTCGGTGAAGGCGGAGGACAGCAGGATGTCCTGGTCGAGCGACCGGCACATGGCGGCGATCCGGCTGGCCTCGTTCACCGCCGGGCCGACCACGGTGAAGTCCAGACGGTCCACCCCGCCGATGTTGCCGTAGAACACCTTCCCCTGGTGCAGCCCGAGGTAGAAGCGCGTCACCGGCAACCCGGCGGCGGAGCGGCGGCTGTTCAGCTCCTTGCAGCGCTCCCGCGCCTCCTCCGCCGCGTCGAGGGCGGCGCGGCAGGCGTCCTCGGCGCTGGAGCGGTCGAAGACGGCCAGGATGCCGTCGCCGATGAACTTCAACACCTGCCCGTGGTGCCGGTGGATGGCCGTCACCACCAGCTCCGCATAGTCGTTCAGCAGCGGCAGGATGGTTTCCGGGGCCGCCGTGTCGGTGATGCGGGTGAAGCCCTGGAGGTCGCTGAACCACAGAACGGCGTCCAGCTCCTCGGCCACGCCGCGGCGGATGTGGCCGCGCAGCACCCGATGGCCGGCGTCCCGCCCCAGATAGGTCTCGGCCAGCGTGTTGGCGATGTGCGCCATGGCGTGGCCGCGCAGCGCCAGCGCCAGGCTGCCGGTGAGGGTGAGCAGGGCGTCGCGCTGGGCGTCGCTGAAGCCGTCCGGGTGGTGCGACACCCAGGAGGAGAAGATGCAGTCCAACTCCCCAATGGCGGCGCGGGGGCCCAGGCGGTTGACGATGGCCATGTAGTCGGTGGCGCCCTGCGCCCGCAGCTCGTCGACGATCGGGAACTCGCCGCCCTCCGCGACGTCGGTCAGCCGCAGGCGCAGCATGGTCTCGCCCGACGTATAGAGCCGGTGGAAGGGACTGCGCAGCCATTTCTCGTCGATGTCGGGATCGCTGCCGTCGCCGCCATACTCGGTCCGGCGCACCTCGGCGGCGTTGCGGCCGCTGCTGTCCCAGGTGACCACATGGCCGGCGATGGTCGGGTGCAGCGTGTCCGCCCCGACCACCGTCCGGGTCAGCGGCACGCCCGCCGCGACCAGCCGCTCGCAGAAGCCGCCGATGAGGTCCGTTTCCGGCACCCCCCGCAGCCCGGCCTCCGCGATCCAGCGGCTGAGGTCGAGAATCCCTTGCGCATCCATGCCCGCCATCCTGCCACAGGTGGCGCCCTTCGGGAACGGAGGGTCAGCGGCGGGACAGGACGTCCGCGACGAAGGCCGTGACCGTTCCGAAGTCGCCGGTTGTCCGCAATTCGGCGGGCATGGCCTGAAAGTCAAGCTCCGGTCCGAAACCGATCATAGGCTTTCCGAAGCGCAGGGCCAGCCGGACCTCGTCCAAGGTCCCGTGGCGGCCCGGCAGGGCGACGATCACGTCGCTGGTCAGGATGTTGACGTGGTTGCGGCTCAGCTCCGTCGGCGGCGCGCCGGCCGGCTTGCGCGCGAAGGGCGTCAGGATGGGCAGGTCGATGTAGGGGTTGGGGTAGCCGGGCAGGGGCGCATGGCCGCGGATCGGGTCGGGCTCGGACGGCAGGATGCCGATGGAGCGACCCCGGCGCCCCGGCGTGCCGTGGAAGGCCCTTGCGGCCGACCGCATCACCCCGCCGCCGCCGCCGGTCAGCAGGTCGTGCCCGGCCCCGGCGATCCACGCGCCGAGCGGCTCGGCGTAATCCGCCCATTCCTCCTGCCCCGACCCCATCACCCCGATGATCGCCATGACCGTCCGCCTTTCCGTTACCGTCCGCGTGGTTTCGCCCGCGCCGTTGGTTCGGCCTCCAGCGGGTTGTCGGGCCAATAATGCTTGGGATACTGCCCCTTGAGGTCGGCCTTCACCGCCTTGTAGGCGTTGGCCCAGAAGCTGGCGAGGTCGCGCGTCACCTGCGCCGGGCGGCGGGCCGGGGACAACAGGTGCAGCAGCAGCGGCACCCGCCCGCCGGCGATGCGCGGCGTCTCGGCCAGCCCGAACATCTCCTGAAGACGCACGGCCAAGACAGGTTCCTCGCCGCTGTAGTCGATGGGAACGCGGGAGCCGCTGGGCACCTCGACATGGGTCGGCGCCTCCTTGTCCAGCCGCTGCTGCATCGCCCAGGGAAGCAGGCCGCGCAAGGCGTTGCCCAACTCCACCCGGTCGAGATGGGCGCGGCGCGAGGCGCCGTTCAGGAAGGGGGCCAGCCAGTCCTCCATCGTCGCCAGCAGGGCGGCGTCGGAGACGTCCGGCCACTCCTCCCCCTCCATGCGGCGCAGGAACAGGACGCGGGTCTGCCACTTGCGCAGCTCGTCGGTCCAGGGCAGGGCGGTCAGCCCCATTTCCCGGATGCCCTCCAACATGGCGGTGGCGATGGCCTCGGCGGGCGGGTTGGGCAGGCGCTTGTCCTCCAGGGCCAGGGCGAACAGCATGCGGCGGCGACGGGCCAGCACCGTCTGCTCCCGCCCGTCCCAGGCGACCACGGTCTCGCTGCGGATGTGCTCGGCGAAGGCCTCCTCCAGCTCGGCCAGGGTGAGCGGGGCGGCGAGGAAGATGCGCGACTCGCGGGCGGCCCCGTCGAGGTCGGCGACGGCCAGCCAGTCCTCGGCGCTCAGCGGCTCGGCGTCCTGGAAATAGGCGCCGCGCCCGTTGGACAGCCGGTACTGCGCGGCGGCCCCGCCAGCGCTTCCTCCGGGGCGGCGCTGGCCGATGCGGTCGGGGTAGGCCAGGGCGACCAGCAGGCCGGTGGCGCCCAGGTCGCCGCCGCCTCCCTTCACGCCCAACTGGCGCTTCCAGTTTCGGGCCTGCTTCAGCGCCTGCTGGGCGCCGCCGCGCTCCACCGTCAGGCCGCGTCCGGCGCCGCGCACCCGGCCCTCATCGTCGAGCCCGCGCAGCACCTCCACCCGCAGCCGCAGGTCGGCGTCGCGGAAACCGGGCTGGGCGCGGACGATGTCGCGCTCGCCGAGCAGGGCGGCGACCTCGCAGGCCAGCGCCCCCAGCCCCATCGCCTTGCCCTTCAGCATCATGTGGGCCAGCCGGGGATGCACGCCGAAGCCGGCCATGCGGCGGCCGTGGGCGGTGATGCCGCCGCCGGCGTCCAGCGCCCCCAGCTCGCCCAGCAGCTCCCGCGCCTGGGCCATGGCGGCGGCGGGCGGCGGGTCGAGCCAGGCCAGCGACGCCGGGTCGGACACACCCCACACCGCCAGCTCCAGCGCCAGCGGGGCGAGGTCGGCGTCCATGATCTCTGGCGGGGTGAAGGCGGCCAGCGCCTTGTGCGACGGCTCGGGCCACAGGCGGTAGCAGACGCCGGGCTCCAGCCGGCCGGCGCGGCCCCGCCGCTGCTCCGCCGACGCCTGGGAGACCTTGGCGGTGACCAGCCGCGTCATGCCGCTGCGCGGGTCGAAGCGGGGGACGCGCATCAGCCCGCCGTCCACGACGATGCGGATGCCCTCGATGGTCAGGCTGGTTTCGGCGATGGGGGTGGCGAGCACGATCTTGCGCGTGCCCGGCGGGCTGGGCGCGATGGCGCGGTCCTGGGTGTCCGCCGTCAGATCACCGTAGAGCGGGGCGATCACCGTGCCGGGGCCGAGGTCCGCCGACTCCAGAAGGCCCTGCACACGCCGGATCTCCCCGGCGCCGGGCAGGAAGACCAGCGCGTTGCCGCTCTCCTCGCGCAGGGCGCGGCGGACGGCAGCGGCCACGGCGTCCTCGACGCGGGTTCCGGTCGCAGGGGCGTCGAGATGACGGGTCTCCACCGGGAAGGCGCGGCCCTCGCTGGTCACCATCGGGGCGTCGCCCAACAGGGCGGCGACGGGGCCGCCGTCCAGCGTCGCCGACATCACCACCAGCCGCAGGTCGTCGCGCAGCGCGCCGCGCGCCTCCTGCACCAGGGCCAGCGCCAGATCGCTGTCGATGCCGCGCTCGTGGAACTCGTCGAACAGCACGGCGCCGACCGCCGGCAGTTCGGGGTCCTCCTGAAGCTGGCGCAGGAACAGGCCGTCGGTCACCACCTCGATCCGGGTCTTCGGCCCGACCTTGGTGTCCAGCCGCACGCGGTAGCCGACCGTCTCGCCGACGCTTTCCCCCAGCATCGCGGCCATGCGGCGGGCGGCGGCGCGGGCGGCCAGCCGCCGCGGCTCCAGCACGATCACCTTGCGCCCGGCCAGCCAAGGCCGGTCGAGCAGGGCCAGCGGCACGCGGGTGGTCTTGCCGGCCCCCGGCGGCGCCTGGAGCACCGCCACGCCGCGCCCGTCCAGCGCGGCCAGCAGCTCGGGAAGCACGGGATCGATGGGAAGGGGCGGGATGCTCATGGACACTGCGAATTTCTGGAGAGGGGCGCCGCCCGTGTTCCTGGCAGCGGCGGGCGCCCCGGTCAAGCCTTCCGCCGGGACGCCCCGTCTATTCGGCCTCCTCCCGGCAGAAGACCCCGGCCTCGCCGTCGTAGGTGAACAGCTCCGCGTAGCGCGCCCAGCCGGTCACGGCGTTCAGCGTCTCCTCGGCATAGCCGTCGCTCATGAAGGCCTTCAGCTCGCGGGCGAAGGTGGCGTAAGGCGCGCGGTGGTCGGCGTGCTCGGACAGGGCGGCGTGGATGTGCGCAGCGAGCGGCACGAAATGGACCAGATGCTCGGCGAACAGCGCCTTGCGGTCGTCCATCCCGGCCTCGGCGAACAGGCGGCCGGGCTCGGTCAGCCGGATGTCGCCCTCCGCCACCTCGGCGAATCCCAGCATCTGGAGCGTCTCGGCGATGGGGAAGAGGTCGTCGATCTCGTGTCGCAGGGTCGCCGCGAGGTGCGGCAGGTCTGCCTTGCCGTGGTAGGGCGGGGCGGCCAGCGTCTCCATCAGGCCGGCCAAGAGATTGGTCGAGACCCGCTGGAGCGGCTCGGCATAGACCGGCCGTGGACGCCCGGTCGTTCCCACCGTCGTCGTTGCCGGAGCGCTGAGCGGCTTGCGCGCGGTCATCCGGCCGTAGATGTCGTCGACCAGTTCGCGGAACTCCGGGGCCAGCCGGTTGCGCGGGTGCGGGATGTCCACCCGGATCTCCGCCGCGACGCGGCCCGGGTTGGAGGCGAAGACCAGGATGCGGTCGCACATCAGCACCGCCTCCTCGATGTTGTGGGTGACCATCAGGATCGACCGGGTCGGCAGCTTGCGCTCCATCCACAGGTCGAGCAGGTCGGTGCGCAGCGTCTCCGCCGTCAGCACGTCGAGCGCCGAGAAGGGCTCGTCCATCAGCAGGATTTCCGGGTGGACGACCAGCGCGCGGGCGAAGCCGACGCGCTGGCGCATCCCGCCGGACAGCTCCTTGGGGTAGGCGCTCTCGAAGCCCGACAGACCGATCTGGTCGATGGCCTCCTCGGCGCGCGCCGCCGCTTCGTTTTCCGGAACGCGCAGCGCCTTCAGCCCGGCCAGCACATTCTCCTCGACGGTCAGCCAGGGGAACAGCGCGAAGGACTGGAACACCATCGCCACCCCGTCGGTCGGCCCGGCCACCGGCGCGCCGTGGTGCAGGACTTGGCCCGCGGTCGGCGGCGCCAGCCCGGCGACGATGCGCAGCAGCGTGGACTTGCCCGAGCCGGAGCGGCCGAGCAGCCCGACGATCTCGCCGTCGCGCAGCGTCAGGTCCACGCCGTCGAGCACGACATACGGCGGACCGGAGGGCTTGCGGTAGGCCTGCCGGACGCCGCAGAGTTCGAAGAGGGGGGAGTTCTGCGTCATGGTACGGCCTCCGTCAGGCAAGGCGCAGGCGGCGTTCGGCGTAGCCGTAGAGCGGACGCCAGAGCAGCCGGTTGAGCAGGGTGACGAACAGGGACATCACGGCGATGCCGAGCACGATGCGCGGGTAGTCCCCCGCGGTGGTGGCCTGGGCGATGTAGCTGCCCAGCCCGTGGGCGGTGACCGTGGCGTCGCCCCAGCGCACCGCCTCGGCGACGATGCTGGCGTTCCACGAGCCGCCCGCCGCGGTCACCGCGCCGGTCAGGTAGTAGGGGAAGACGCCGGGCAGCATGACGTCGCGCCACCACTGCCAGCCGCGGATGCGGAAGCTCGACGCCGCCTCCTTCAGGTCGTTGGGAAAGGCGGACGTCCCGGCGATGACGTTGAACAGGATGTACCATTGCGTGCCCAGGATCATCAGCGGGCTGAGCCAGACGTCCGGGTTCAGGTCGAAGCGCAGGATGGTGACGACGGCGACCGGGAACAGCAGGTTGGCCGGGAAGGCCGCCAGGAATTGCGCCACCGGCTGGACCGCCTCGGCGAGGCGCGGGCGCAGCCCGATCAGCACGCCGAGCGGCACCCAGACGAGCGAGGCGATGGCGATCAGCACCACGACGCGCAGCAGCGTCGCCGCCCCGAGCAGCAGCGTGGTCGCGACGTCGCTCCAGCCGGCGCCGCCGGCGATGAAGGCCACCAGGGTCCAGCCCAGGGCGAGCGCGGCGGCGGCGACGACCGCGTACCACGCCCGGTCGAGCGCGCGTTCGCGCGCTGGGGAGGGCGGGCCGGCGATCCGGCGTTTGATGGCCGGCGGCAGGGCGGTGGCGAGGGAGGAAAGCGGTGACAGGCGCAGCCAGGCCACCCGGCCGAGCAGGGACTCGACCGGCGCGAGCAGCGCCCGGCAGAAGCGGGTGCGCTGGAACAGCCGCAGCACCCAGGACTCCGGCGCCTCCTGCGCGCCGGTCTGCTCGACGCGGAACTTGTCGGCCCAGGCGACCAGCGGGCGGAACAGGAACTGGTCGTAGAGCAGGATGACCGCCAGCATCGCCAGCACCGCCCAGCCGACGGCGCCGAGATCCTTCCGCGCGATGGCCTCGGCCAGATAGGAGCCGATGCCGGGCAGCGTGACGGTGTGGTCGCCGACGGTGATCGCCTCCGACGCGACGACGAAGAACCAGCCGCCGGACATCGACATCATCATGTTCCAGACCAGCCCCGGCATGGCGAAGGGCGCCTCCAGCCGCCAGAAGCGCTGCCAGCCGGAGAAGCGGAAGCTGGTCGCCGCCTCGTCCAGGTCGCGGGGCACCGACCGCAGCGACTGGTAGACGCTGAAGGTCATGTTCCAGGCTTGGCTGGTGAAGATGGCGAAGATCGCCGCGCATTCGGCGCCCAGCACGCTGCCGGGGAACAGCGACAGGAAGAAGACCACGGTGAAGGAGATGTAGCCGAGCACCGGCACCGACTGGAGCACGTCCAGAACCGGGATCAGCACTATCCCGGCCCGGCGGCTCTTGGCCGCCAGCGTGGCGTAGGCGAAGGTGAAGAGCAGCGAGGCCGCCATCGCCGCCAGCATGCGCAGCGTCGAGCGCAGCGCGTAGTCCGGCAGGTTCCAGGGATCGAGCGAGACGGCCGGCGCGTCGAGGCTCGCCAGGGGTGCCGCCATCTGGTGGCCGCCGACCGCGGCCAGCGCGAGCAGGCCGACGACCAGCGGCAGGGCCACGAGGTCCCAGCGGTTGGGCGTGGTGGCCGCCGTCTTCACGGAAACGCTTGTCTGGGTCCAGACCATGGCCCCTCCATCCTACGGCCGGGTCGGAGTCCGGTCGCGTTCGTCCTGCGCAATTGACCTGTGCCGGCGCACGACGCCATGCGGCGTCGGGTGGGCGTCACGGGTGGAGAGGGCGGTCAGCTTGGCGCTGGCGGCGGCAAGGGCGCGCGGAGCGGCGTCGGAATGGTGACGGAAGGATTCACCATGGTTCACCTGTGCGGCTGTCGGCGTCACGGCCGGCCGTGGCGAACCTGCGGAAAGGTCAGCCCAGGATCGGCGGAGAACCGAAGATAGGTCGGGGTCGACGACTGTGGCTGTCCATCTCTTGCTTTCTCGGCGCGGGACCGGTTCACGCGTCCGGACGCCCGCCAATCATGCGGTGACGTTGTCGCTGATCTATTCCTGGAATTGGAAGCGGTCAAGAGCGAGGAGCCGTTGCTTGCCGATCATTGCAGAGGTTTCATGTTTCCCGCCCCGCGATGCCGGAGGACAATCGGATCTGGCCAATTTAGCCCTCTCCCCTCTGGGGAGAGGGTGGCCCGAAGGGCCGGTGAGGGGGGTGTGCATTTCACTGCGTTCGGCAAAAGCGCAACCCCCTCACCCTGACCCTCTCCCCAGAGGGGAGAGGGAACCTCCGAACAGAGGCTTGGGAGGCGGCGCTTCATCGGCGTGTCAAAGTGTCGCAGGAGCCCGCAACCGGCCGGCGATCCGAGAAGCTTTCGCAACAAGGCGTTATGGTTCAAATAACCACAAACCATTTGTGACTTAACGATCCCGGGACCCGATGGCCAACATTCACGACCCCGCCCTGTTCCTCGCCCACGCCTGCGCGCTGGAGGAGGACGCCGCCAACCGTTTCGCCGACCTGTCGGAGGCCATGAAGACCTACGGCAACGCGGACGTCGCGGCCTTCTTCGCCAAGATGGCCGAGTTCTCGCGCCTGCATCTGGCGGACGCCCGCAAGCGCTCCGCCTTCCGCGACGTGCCGGCGCTCACCCCGGAAGACTTCCAGTGGCCGGACGGCGAAAGCCCCGAAGCGGCCTCCATGGAAGGCTCGCACTATCTGATGACGGTGGATTACGCGCTGGATCTGGCGCTCGACAGCGAAAAGCGCGGCCACGCCTTCTACGCCGACGTGGCCGCCACCACCACGGACCCGGAGGTCCGCATGATGGCCGAGGAATTCGCCTCCGAAGAGGCGGAGCATGTGGCGGAGCTGGAGCGCTGGATCGAGCGCTTCCCCAAGAAGGGGTAAAGGCCGTTTCCCGCGGTTCCCGCCCTTGCGGGAACCGCGGGAAGGGCGAACGAGCGCCTTACTTGGACAGGTCGGCGTAGTCGTACTCGTACTTTTTGTCCGCCGGCTTGAAGGTCTTGAAGGCGGCGATGACGTCGTCCACCGACACGCCCGCCGGCACGTTGAGAATTTCGTACACGACCGAGCTGCCGCTGGTCGGGCCAACGTCGGCGTTGCGGTGAGCCTGGGAAATCAGGCCCTCGCCGGCCTTCTTGATCATGATCGAAGCCATATCCGTTCCGTCTCCTGTTACACGTCGCCCGACGCAGAAATATCCATAACTCGAATAAGGGTATGGGGCCAATGGATAAATTGCTGCGGCGCGTCAGAGGCGGGTGATCCAGAGCGCGGTCACGTCGTCGGTCAGCCGCTCGCCATGGATCGCGGCGTGGCGGGCCATCAGGGCGGGCAGGGGGCGGTCGGGGGCGTCCGCCGCCGCGCGCTCGGCCAGACGGAGCAGGCCGTCCTCGCCCAGCATGGCACCCTCGGCGTCCCGGGCCTCGCTCAGCCCGTCGGAATAGAGGAACAGGCCGTCGCCGCGCCGCAGCGGAACGCGTCGGTTCGCATAGACCGAGTCCGGGAAGGCGCCGAGGAGCGGGCCGGAGGCGTCGAGCGGTTGGATGCCGAAGTTGGTCATCAGGAGGGGGCTCGGCGACGCGGCGGCGGCGTAGAGCAGCGTGTCGTCGGCGCGGTCGATCACCCCGTAGAAGGCGGTGGCGAACTGGCCCAGCGGCAGGATCTCGCACAGCCGCCCGTTCAGTTGGCGCAACAGGCGGGCGGGGTCGCGCAGATCCTCCGTCGGCGTGCGGGTGAGCAGCGTGTGCAGGCGGAAGGCGTTGATCGCCGCGGCGATGCCGTGGCCCGACAGGTCGGCGGCGAAGATGCCGACGCGGTTTCCGTCGAACGCGAAGGCCGTCCAGAAATCGCCGCCGATCTCGTCCGACGCGCGGAAGACCGACTCCACCGCCAGCCCGTTCCGCCCGGCGAGGGCGGCCAGTTCCGCCGCTTCCGGGACCAGGGCGAGCTGCATGGCGCGGGCCTGCCGCAGGTCGCGTTCCACCCGCTCGTGGAAGGCGCGCAGCTCCTGCACCATCGACCGGCGCTCCAGGTGGTAGCGCACGCGGGCGATGCATTCGCCGGGGTTGATCGGCTTGGCGATCAGGTCGGTCGCCCCGGCGCTGAAGCAGACCGTCCTCATCTGGTCGGAGTGCAGGGCGCTCTGCATCAGGATCGGCAGGTCGCGCCAGCGCGGATCGCCGCGCAGGCTGCGGCAGACGCCGATGCCGTCCATCCGCGGCATGGCCGCGTCGAGCAGCAGCAGGTCGGGGGCGAAGCTTTCCAGCCGCTCCATCACCTCCTCCGCCGAGGCGGCGAAGGCGACCTGGGTGATGCCGGCCCATTGCAGGAAGCGGGTCAGCGTCCTGCGGTTGAAGGCGCTGTCGTCGGCGATCAGCACCCGGCAGCCGCCGAGCGGGATGCCCAGTTCCATCCCGTAGACCGATGCGCCGGCGCCGGGACGGGCGGGGCGCGGTGGAGCGGCGTCGTCCGTGCCGGGCGGCACCGTCATGGCGCGGGCGTGGCCCATCACGTCCGTCCCCGCCGCGTCAGTCGGCGATGTTGAACATGGTGTGGAACTTGGCGATCGTGATCAGGCGCCGCACCTCGTCGCGGGCGCCGCGGATCGCGAAGTCCAGGTTGCGCCGCTGCGCGGTGTCGCGGGCGATGATGAACATGCCGAGGCCCGAGGAGTCGACGAAGTCGAGCCGCGACAGGTCGAACACCACCCGGTGCCCCGCCGGACGCTCGAAGGTGGCGATGACGTCGCGGAACGTGTCGTGGTCGGCAAAGGTCATGCGCCCGCTCAGCACGATCTCGGTGCTGGCCGGGGCCTCGCGGACGGAGAAATCCATGGCGGCGCTCATCTGTGGTTCACCCGTGGCCGAAGAGAGGCGCGATCCCCGTTGGGTTGGACCGACGGGAACGCGGGCGCATTCTAGGGCCCCGGGAATTGCACTTTGATGACGCCGGCGTGTCAGCGCGGCGTTATCCGGCCGGGACGGGCGGACTTTATTGCAGCGCGGCCTCTTCCACCCTCGGATGCGACAGGCGTTCGGCGATTCCGCCGGCCAGCCATGCCGAATAGGCATCGCGGCCTGCCGGCGCGAGCATGCCGCTGCGGCAGAAGGCCGTCGTTTGGCGCGCCGAGTCGGGGAAACGCCACAGCGGCAGGTCCGCCTGCCCGCTCAGCCGGTCGAGCGCCGCCGGCCGGTAGGCGTTGCCAGCGCCGTACAACCGCTCCTCCACCGCCGCCGGGCGGGGTGGAAGCAGCAGGGCGATCCCGACCCCGGCGGCGCGCGCCTGGTCGGCGAAGCGGCGCACCCGCTCGAAGGCCGGCGAGGCGTCGTTCATGCGGACGGCGGCCTCGCGGGCCTCCACCCAGCGGTCGGCGGCGGTGGCGGTCCAGCCCTGCGGGCCGACCGCGTGGCACGGCTTGGCGTATTGCAGGGCGCTCTGGTCGGGAAGGTAGGAGCGGCCGAGCATCGCCACCTCGGTCAGGTGCGCGCCGTAGCGGCGCAGACCGGCGACGTCGCTGCGCTCCGCGAAGAGCAGATCGGCGTCCAGCAGGACCAGCGCCGGTTTCAGCTTCAGCACGTCGCCCAGCAGCGGTTCGAAGTCCTCGATCCGGGCGTGGTCGTGGACGATGCGCAGGAAATGCAGGCTTTCCACCCCATGCTTCGCCGCCAGCGCGGCCATGCCCGGCTCGTCCAGGGTGGCATGGCGCAGCGCCGAGTCGCCGAGCGCCACCACCACGACGGGCGACAGGTCCCGCGCCGCCCGCTCCGCCGTGGCGGCGATGCGGTTGCTGTTGTACCAGGCGAAGGGCCGGTCATGCAGGCTGTAGCCGGTCCAGAAGGCCCCCGCCGTTCCGGCCGCGAACAGGGCGGGGATCACCGCCAGCAAGGTGATCCACAACCGCCGCGGCTTGGCTTGCGGTCCGGTCCGGTCCGTCCGGTGCTTTTGCGGTTCAACAGGCCCGGTCATGGTCCCTCTGCTCCCTCCCAGCGGTGCGCCCAGCGATGCGCCCGGCGGCGCGTGATATCCGGTGACTCCAACACTTCGGGAAAGGGCTGGGTCCCGCGCGTCGCGCCGCTTTCCACCGTGTTTTCCGCTGGCGTGTTTTCCGCTGGCACCTCCTATGACGAAGGGCGCAGCGCTCGGGATCGTGCCGGAGTAGCCGGGTGCGGGCTCTTTCGTGTAGTCTTGCGCAAAAGACGAGGCACGCATCGAGGACTGGGATGACCACTGAAATCCGCACCTTCATGATCCCCGACGCGAGCGCGGACGAGGCGCAGGGGCACCTGTCCTCCTTCCTGCGCACGGTCGAGGTGCAGCGCATCGACACCGCCTACGCCGACGGCGCGTGGCGTGTTCTCGTGCTTTACAAGGACCTGAAGCGCAAGGAGGAATCCCTCCAGATCGAGGCCGCGATCAACGCCGCCCTCAACGGTTGGCGGGACCGCAGGGCGGCCGGCGAAGGGCTGCCGCGCGACGCCATCCTGGCGGACGAGCTGGTGCCGGAAATCGCCCGCTTCGCTCCCACGACGGAGCGCGAGCTGTCCATCATCGTCGGCGCCCGCGACCTCGACGTCAGCCATTATGGCGGGGAAATCGTTCAGGTCGTCCGGGCGACCCTGGATGAGCTGATCGACTGACTCCACCACTCTGCGGAAGAGCATAGGCGGAGGGACCTAAGGGCCGACTCCGCTGTGCCGAAAGAGAAGCCGAACCCGCCGTAAGCCCGATTCCAGACACCCTCCCGCTGTGCCAGCATACCCTCGTAGTTTGCGGCAATGCAGCATGGCGGGGGCCATGGACGGGACATCCGGATCGAGAGGCGGCGCTCCCGATTACCGCGCCATGGCGCGGGAACTGGAAGCCTTCAGCCGTCAGGCGGCGGAGCGCGCCGCGGCCACCGGCGACGGCAGCATGGACGCCCTGGCGCGGCGCCTGGAGCGCCACGCCGAACAAATCCAACATGATCTGGCCGAAGCCCCGACGCGCCGCTTCGGCTGGCGCCTAGGCCTTCTCCACCTTCAGCAGGGTGCCTTCGGCGCCGACGATGCGGACGCGGCTTCCGGCGGGGAGGTCGGGCCCCTCGACGGTCCAAAGCCCGTCGCCGATCTGCGCCCGGCCCCGCCCGTTGACGATGGGGCCGTCCAGCGTGTGCAGCGTCCCGATGTATTGCGCCGTCCGGCGGTTCAGATGCGGCGTGTGCGTCGTATGCGCTGACCGGCGCGACAGGAAGCGGGTTCCCACCAGCGCGGCGATGGCGAGCAGGGCGAACAGCAGCCCTTGATGTTCCCACGGCAGGGACGGCCAGACCAGCAGCACGAAGCCGACCAGCGCGGCGGCGCCACCCAGCCAGAGGAAGGCCGCCCCCGGCGCCACCGTCTCCAGCGCGCCGAGCAGCACGGCCAGAACCCACCAGTGCCAGAATTCGATCATCGCGGGTCCGCCTTCGGAATTTCGCCCAATCTCACGACCCCGACCTTACGTTTCCGGCGGCACCGGCGCATCGCGTCTGTTCGGCTCTTCGCGATTCCAGGGGCCGCGCTGGGACGGCGGCGGGGCGGAGGCCGGCGGATTCGGGGGGCGGTTCGGGAAGGCTTCGCGGGCGATCTCCGCGATGCCGCCGATGGCGCCGATCACGTTGGCGGCCTCCAGCGGCATGAGCAGAACCTTCTGGTTCGGAGCCGCGGCCACCGCGGTCAGGGCGTCCACATAGCGCTGGGCGACGAAGTAGTTGATGGCCTGGACGTTGCCCCCGGCGATGGCGTCGGAGACCAGCCGGGTGGCCTCGGCCTCGGCCTGGGCGGAGCGCTCGCGCGCCTCGGCGTCGCGGAATGCGGCCTCGCGCCGGCCTTCGGCCTGGAGGATGGCGGCCTGCTTGGCGCCCTCCGCCCGCAGGATGGCCGCCTGGCGCTGGCCCTCCGCTTCCAGGATGGAGGCGCGGCGGTCGCGCTCCGCCTTCATCTGGCGGGCCATGCTGTCCACGAGGTCGCGCGGCGGCTGGATGTCGCGGATCTCGATGCGCGTCACCTTGACGCCCCAGGGGCTGGTCGCCTCGTCCACCACGCCGAGCAGGCGGGCGTTGATCTGGTCGCGCTGCGACAGCAGCTCGTCCAGGTCCATCGAGCCCATGACCGTGCGGGTGTTGGTCATGGTCAGGTTGAGGATCGCCAGTTCCAGGTTGTTGACCTCGTAGGAGGCCTTGGCGGCGTCGATCACCTGGAAGAAGACGACGCCGTCCGCCGTGACCATGGCGTTGTCGCGGGTGATGACCTCCTGCGAGGGCACGTCGAGCACCGTTTCCATCATGCTCTGCTTGCGCCCGATGCGGTCGACCAGCGGCAGCAGCAGGTGCAGGCCCGGCTGGAGCGTGCGGGTGTAGCGGCCGAACCGCTCCACCGTCCACTCCTGGCCCTGCGGCACGGTTCGCACGCCGAGCAGAACCAGCGCCAGTGCGAAGATCAGAAGCGCGATGACGAAGAGTGTCAAACCGCTGACCACCATCACCCCACCTCCCATCCGGTCGTTTCCTCCTTCCGACCATGCCACGGCCGCGCCGTCCCGGCCAGAGCCACAGCGTCAGCCGAGCAGGGCGCCGAAAGGTTTCAGCGGCTCGTGCGCGTCGAACAGGATCTTCAGGATCGCCAGGATCGGCACCGCCAGCAGGGCGCCGGGGATGCCCCACATCCAGCCCCAGAACAGGATGGACACGAACACCGCGATGGGGTTCAGCGCCAGCCGCCGTCCGACGATCATCGGGGTCAGGAAGTTGCCCTCCATCATCGTCAGCGCCACGAAGGTCAGCGGCGGCCCGAAGATGTGCGCGCCTCCGTCGAAGGTGAGCGCCGAGACCAGGAACAGAACCGCCGTCATCACCGCCGGCCCGATGAAGGGGACGTAGTTGATGAGGCCGGCCAGCGTTCCCCACAACGCCGCGTTGGGCACACCCCACAGCCACATCGCCAGCGTCGTCGCCAGGCCGAGCCCGATGTTGATGACCGTGATGGTCGCCAGATAGGCGGCGATGTTCTGCTGCACCGTGGCGGCGACCATGGCGTAATGCACGCGGTCGTCGACGTCGCGCATCGTGCCGATCAGCGCCTCCAGGCTCTGCCGCCCTCGGGCCAGGAAGAAATAGAGCAGCACCAGAAGGATCACCACGTTGGCGATCACCGCCTCCGCCTGATGCAGCACCTGCTCGGCCAGCGAGGGGCCGCGCACCACCACCTCCCGCGTCGCCCCGTTGCGGTCGGCGGCCATCTGCTCGATCTGGCGGGAGGCGTCGCGGGCGCGCTCGATCCCTTCGCGGATGTCGCCCAGCTTGAACTCCAGCTCATGAACCACGCGGGGCATCCGGTTGACCCATTCGGTGGCCGGGGTGGTCAGCGTGTAGATGGCGCCCAGCCCGGCGGACATGACCAGGAGCACCACCACCGCCGCACCCAGCGCCTCCGGCAGGCCGAGCCGGTAGAGGCCGCGCACGCAGGGCCGCAGCAGCAGGCTGAGGATCAGCGCCAGCATGATCGGCAGCAGCACGTCGCGCCCGAAATACACCGTGAACAGCAGCGCGATGACGAACAGCCCCATCACCGCCACCCGCGTCGGGTCGCGGGGGTTCCGGGCCGGGGGCAGGGGCTCGGTCACCGGCTCCGGCGGCGGGGTCAGGGGCGGATCGATCGTTCGGTCGCTCATCGGGGGCAGGCACTCCGGGAGTAGCGGGCCGGGGGACGCTTGACGGCGCCGGACCCCCGCCCGATTTAGGGGTATTCCAGGACCGCGCCCACGCGGCCCCGCTTCGCGATGACCGGAGTTCCACGAGATGCGCAGCCCGTTCCCTTCGATAAACGTTCGCCGCGGCCTGATGGTCCTGGCGCTATCCGTGCTGCCACCGATGGCCGCCTCCACCGCTGCTTCGGCCGAGGACGCCGTCGTCGGGCGCTTCTCCAACGACTGGACCGGCAACGGGCTCCAGGTTCAGGCGATCGAGGACCCGAAGGTGAAGGGGATCACCTGCCATCTGGTGGATTTCGACCGCAGCGTGCTCGACCGGCTGACCAAGGGGAACTGGTTCGAGGACCCGTCCAACGCCTCCATCGCCTGTCGGCGCACCGGGCCGCTGGTGATCGGTGATATCGAGCTGTCGCAGAAGGGCGAGGAGGTCTTTTCCGAGCGCAAGAGCCTGGTCTTCAAGTCCATCGCCATCCGCCGCATCTACGACCGGGTGAACGACACGCTGATCTACGTCGTCTACAGCCGGCAGGTGAAGGACGCCTCGGCGAAGATGGCCATCTCCAGCGTCCCGCTGATCGACACGAACCCCCAGTGGGAAAAGGGTAAACCTCCCGTGAAATGATCGGATGGCTTGCAATCGGGCGGGCTCGGCGCCATCATCAGGCTTGGGAGGCAGGGGCTGCTATCCCCCGCCTCCCGGCCCGATCACTGCCGGTTCAGAAGATCAAGGATCGCCTTGACGATCTGGAGCAGCAGGATCAGGAGACCGAGGATTTCCTTCATCCTCCGAGCCTCCTCGTTGAGCGGCGGGGTGGTGGCACTCCACCACCCGTCCGCGCCTCCACCTCGCACGGGGTGCGGGACGGGTGCAACGGAAACTCCACACATGCGTGTGCGACGGATTGGCTGGCAGGCTCGGCGGCGACTCGTCAGGCTTGGCCGTGGCGGGACCGCCACTTGCGCCACAGCAGGTAGACACCGGGCGCCAGCGTCACGATCAGGATGATGCGCACCATGTGGTGGGTGGCGACCAGCGCCACGTCGATGTTCAGCGCCAGCGCGACCAGCGTCATCTCGGCCAGCCCGCCCGGCGCGAAGGCGAGGATCAGCGCGGCCAGTCCCAACCCCGTCGCCTCGTCGACCATCCAGGCCGCCGCCGTGGTGACCAGCAGCATCAGCCCGGTGAGGCCCAGCGCGGTCAGCCCGTCGCGCCCGATGCGGCGGATGTTCAACCCGGTGAAGCGGCAGCCCAGCGACGCCCCGATCACCACCTGGGCCGCGGCGACCAGAACGCCCGGCGGCTTGCCCTCGGTCAGCCCGGCGAGGTGGATCGCGGCGGACAGCAGCATCGGCCCGACGATCTGGGCGGCGGGAATCCGCAGCAGCTTCGCCAGAGGATAGCCCAATGCACAGGCGGACAGCAGCGCCACGTCCAGCGGGGCGAGCGACAGCAGGGGCGGGCCGAGCGCGCCGCGCCGCGCCGGGTCGTAGAGGCCCAGCGCCTGGAAGGCGAAGGGGATCACCAGCACCACCAGCATCACCCGCAGCGCGTGGGACAGCGCCATGGTCCGGCTGTCGCCGCCCATCTGGGTGCCGACCATCACCATCTCGTTCAGCCCGCCGGGGGTGGCGGTGAAGAAGGAGGTGGGCGGGTCCAGCCGGGCCGCACGGCGCAGGTACTGCACGCCAAGCGTGGTCGCCAGCACGAGATAGACGGCCAGCGCGCCCAGCGACAGGCTCCACTCGCCAAGCCGTGCCAGGATATCGGGGGTGAAGCCGCTGCCCAGCATCACGCCGAGGATCATGATCATGGCGTTGCGCAGCGGCTTCGGCACATGCAGCGCGACACCGGCCATGGCGGCGACCGTGGTGGCGGTCATGGCGCCGATCATCCAGGCCAGCGGAAGGTGGAAATGGCTGAACAGCGCGCCCCCCGCCGTTCCCAGCGCGAGGGCGAGCGCGACGGGCCGGAGCCCCGGTCCGATGGTCATGCCGTGTATTGAGTTCGGTTCAAGGAACGATCCGCCCCAGCCGGACGGCGGTCTGCCCGGATTTGGGGCGCCGGGCCGGCATGATCAGCACGCAGTCGTCGTATGGCGTCACGACCGGGCGGCTGCCGTCATGGCCCAGGACCGTTCCGGCCCGGGGAATGATTTCCATGCCCACGTAAGGCTCGTCGAAGAAGAACTCGTCGGTTTCCGCGGTCACCGCCTCGGTCACCTCGACGGTGCGCAGCGGATCGGGGTGGCGGCGGATGTGACGGTCGGCCAGCGACGGGTCGATCATCTCCTGGGCGAGCAGGAAGCGCATGGCGCTCTCCAGGGCGACCAGCGCCGTCTCGTTCCGCCAGTGCTGACCGCATTCGACCAGGATGGCGGTGCGCCGCCCGTCCGCTTCGGCGAAGTCCGCGTAATCGATCACCCGCCGCCCCGCCGCGTGCCCTTCATCCGCGACGATCCAGGCCGGGTGGCCGAGCCGGCGGGCCAGGGCGCGGGCGCGGTCGGTCCGCCCGCACAGCGTCAGGGGCGGCGTGTCCGCCGTCATGGAATGCAGATCGAGGATGACGTCCGCGGCGTCGAACACCGGGCGGAGCTGCCGGGCGCGGCGCAGTTCCACGCTGTCGCGCGGTCCGTCGAGAACCTCCGGCGACCAGACGCGGTTCATGTCCTCGTCGACGAAGCGGGAGGCGTAGGGGCGTTCGGCGTCGAAGCCGTGATAGGCGGTGGTGTTGGCGAAGACCAGGGTCAGCCGCCCGCGGGTTGGGTGGACGCCCAGCCGGAACAGCCGGTCCATCGCCACCGCCCCGCCGATCTCGTTGCCGTGGATCAGCGACACGATGACGGCGTGGGGACCGGGGCGCCCGGACTCCAGCGTCGTGACATGGTCGATGCCGGTGTTGCCGCGGCGGTAGGGGCCGATGTCCGGCGGCGTCAATTCGATCGGTGGCAGGGATTCGGTCAAGCGGATCTCGCCTTTGCGGGTCTGGCCGGTGCCGGGCGCTTTCGCCGAACGGTCAGTATGGCGGAGAGTCCGGTGCCGCGCCAGCCCCGCCATTTCCCCGTTTCATCATGTCCTTTGCCTTACCGGCGTATGACGGTTTTTGGTCGACGGGCTTCCGGCCATCGTCTATACCCGAATCCATCCGCCGCAGCGTCCTGCTACGTCATCCGGGCAGGCGCCGTGGTCGGTCGGCGCAGTTGGTACACCGGGGTCAGCCATGAGTTTCGTGATCGAGGACGTGCTCGTCCGCAACGATCCGATCGTCCCGCGCCTGCCGGTGTTCTTCGATTCACCGCACAGCGGCACCGTCTACCCGCGCGACTTCGCCTTCGTCTGTCCGCTGTCCACCCTGCGGCAGGCCGAGGACACCCATGTGGACGAGCTGTTCGCCCACGCGCCGGAGCATGGCGCGACGCTGCTCTGCGCCCTGTTCCCGCGCACCTACATCGACGCGAACCGGGCCATCGACGACATCGACCCGGCGCTTCTCGACGGGCGTTGGCCCGAACCGCTGCGACCGACGGAGAAGAGCGCCGCCGGCATGGGGCTGATCCGCACGTTGTGCCGTCCGGGGATGCCGCTCTACGACGGGCGGCTCTCGGTCGCCGAGGTGGCGGAGCGCATCGACCGCTACTACCGGCCCTATCACTTCCAGGTCGCCAGCGTGATGGACGATCTGGCCGCCCGGTTCGGCGCCGTCTGGCATGTCGACTGCCATTCCATGCCCTCCGCGGTCGGGCCGGGGGCGGCGCACAAGCTGGGCATGGATTTCGTGCTGGGCGACCGCGACGGCACCACCTGCGAACCCGGCTTCACCGCTCTGGTGGAGAAGGTGCTGACCGGCCTCGGCTACAAGGTGGCGCGGAACCATCCCTTCAAGGGGGTCGAGCTGGTGTCGCGCCATTCCGACCCGGCGCGAGGCCGCCATTCCCTCCAGCTCGAAATCAACCGGCGCCTCTACATGAACGAGGAGACTCTGGAGCGGAACGAGGGTTTCGCCCGGCTCCAGGCCGACCTGACCACGCTGACCCGCCGCATCTGCGCCCACGCGCAGGCGAACACCGCGCGCCGCGCCGCGGAGTAAAGGCCGGGCGGGGAAGGGGGGCGGTTACGGCGAGAACTGCTCCTTCAGGATCCGCTCCTCGAAGTTCAGCTCCGGGTCGAACAGCAGGGTCAGCGCGACGTCGCGCGCTTCTTCCACATCGACACGGATGACCTCGCGCACCTCGGTCGAGTCGGCCACGGCGCTGACCGGGCGCTTGACCTCCTCCAGGATGTCCACGGTGATCTTGGAGCTGTGCGGCAGCAGCGCGCCGCGCCAGCGCCGTGGCCGGAAGGAGCTGATGGGGGTCAGCGCCAGCACCCCGGCGCCCAGCGGGATGATCGGTCCGTGGGCGGACAGGTTGTAGGCGGTGCTGCCGGCGGGGGTGGCGACCAGCACCCCGTCGCAGATCAGCTCCGGCAGACGGACGACTCCGTCCACGGTGATGCGCAGCTTCGAGGCCTGCCGCGTCTCGCGCAGCATCGACACCTCGTTGATTCCCAGCGCCTCCACCTGCTCGCCGTTGCAGCGGGTGGCCCTCATGCGCAGGGGGTGCAGCGTGACGCTCTGGGCGCTGGCCAGCCGTTCGGCCAGTTCGTCCTCGCGGAAAACGTTCAGGAGGAAGCCGACCGATCCCCGGTTCATGCCGTAGACCGGCGGCGGGTTGTGCCCGTCGCGCTTCAGCGCGCGGTGCAGCGTCTCCAACAGGAAGCCGTCGCCGCCCAGCGCCACGACGACATCGGCGTCCTCCAGCGGCGCGTTGCCGTAGCGGTGGACCAGCCGGGTGCGCGCCCGCATCGCCTCTTCCGTGTTCGCCGCGCAGAAGGCGATGCGGAGGTCGGCGGGCTTGCGGGGATCGGGCGCCAGCGGGTCCAGGGTCGGATCGGCGGGCAGCTTCGCGGCGGTTTCGGTCATGTCACGGGGACCATAGCGCAGGATGCCCGGTTGCAGAAGGCCGCTTCGGTCGACGGACAGGGCCGTCGCACGTCATGTTCCCTCTCCCCTCCGGGGAGAGGGGAGGGTGAGGGGGATGAGCTGTTGCCGAACGCACCACCACGTGCAACCCCCTCACCCTCCCCACGCCTGCGGCGTGGGTCCCCTCCCTCTCCCCGGAGGGCCGAGGGCGCTCGGCTGCGGGCGGATCATCCGCCGGTCACGCTCATGTGGCGGGGGACCGCCGGGCCCTGGTGGCGGCGGTCGATGATGAAGTCGTGGCCCTTGGGCTTGCGGGCGATGGCGTCGCGCACCGCCTGGACCAGCAGCCCGTCGTCGTCGCTGAGGCGCAGCGGGGTGCGCAGGTCGGCGGCGTCCTCCTGGCCCAGGCACATGTAGAGGGTGCCGGTGCAGGTCAGTCGCACGCGGTTGCAGCTTTCGCAGAAATTGTGGGTCAGCGGCGTGATGAAGCCGATGCGCCCGCCGGTCTCGGCCACCCGCACATAGCGGGCCGGGCCGCCGGTGCGGTAGTCGATCTCGTCCAGCGTCCAGCGCTTGGCCAGCTCCGCCCGGACGAGGCTGAGCGGCAGATACTGGTCGAGCCGCGCCTCGTCGCCAATCTCGCCCATCGGCATGACCTCGATGAAGGTCAGGTCGAAGCCCTGCTCGCCGCACCAGCCGACCAGCCTGTGGAACTCGTCGTCGTTCACGCCCTTCAGCGCGACCGTGTTGATCTTGACCTGGAGACCCGCCTCCTTGGCGGCCTGGAGCCCGCCCAGCACCTTGTCCAGCCGGCCCCAGCGGGTGATCGCCTGGAACTTGTGGGGGTCGAGCGTGTCGAGCGACACGTTGATCCGGCGCACGCCGGCCTCCGCCAAATCGCCGGCGTACTTGAACAGCATGTTGCCGTTGGTGGTCAGCGTCAGCTCGTCCAGGTCGCCGGCCTTCACGTGGCGGCCCAGGCTGTGGATCAGCTCATGGATGCCCTTGCGGACCAGCGGCTCGCCGCCGGTCAGGCGCAGCTTGCGGGTGCCCAACTTGACGAAGGCGGAGCAGACGCGGTCGATCTCCTCCAGCGTCAGCACCTCCGCCTTGGGCAGGAAGCTCATGTCCTCCGCCATGCAGTAGACGCAGCGAAGGTCGCAGCGGTCGGTGACGGACACGCGCAGATAGCTGACGGTGCGCCCGAACGGATCGACGAGCGGGGCGGCGGCGGTCGGCGGAACGGTCGTCATCGTCAGGCTTCTCCCCAGGGGGGTCCGTATCATGCGGTCCGGATCGTGATTATGACCCCGAATCCGCTTCTGATATATAGGTTTGCCTTGCGGCTTTTTCGCCACCCGGAATTTCGGGGGCAGGAAACCACGGCTGGCGGCGCCGGAGCTTGACGGGGATCAAGTCGCGGCGCCGCCGGCCGGTCAGTGGACGCTGCCGTTATCCGGGCCGCCGCTCTTGCCGTTCCGGGCCTGCTCGCGCTCGCGCAGATAGTCCTCGGTGGTGCGCGGCGCGCGCGGGGCACCCAGCGCGAAGGGCGAGTCGCCCCGCTCGAACTGGTCCACGACGCGACAGTCGCCGCACATGCGCATGCGGTCGGCGGCCTCCGGCGTGGCGAACATGGCGTGCCGTCCGGCCAGCACCGCGACGATCTTGTCGATCGAGGACTTTGTGGCGAAGGGCTTGCCGCACTTGACGCAGCAGAAGGGCTCCTCCTCCTTCAGCACCTTGGCGCCGCGGGCGCTGTCGCGGAAGTCGATCTCCGGAACCAGCGCGATGACCTTCTCCGGACAGGTGGTCTTGCACAGGCCGCACTGCACGCAGGCGTCCTGCGAGAAGGACAGCATCGGCTTGTCGGCGTTGTCGAGCAGCGCCCCGGTCGGGCAGGCGCCGACGCAGGACAGGCAGAGCGTGCAGCCCTCCGTCATCACCTGGACCCGCCCGAAGGGCGCGCCCGGCGGCAGGGGCAGCACCTCGATCGGCTCCGGCGCGACCTTGTGCAGATGGCGCAGCGCCAGCATGGTGACGGTGCGCTTGCCGCCCATCGGCAGGAAGGTGCCGGGGGCGGGGGCGCCCTGGCGCGGCAGGTCCCACAGTTCGGCGGCCACCGCGTCGGGGTCCTGGGCGTCGATGATCGACACCCGGCCCGAGCCGTAGCCGAGGCCCGCCATCGCCGTCTCGGCGAGGCCGATCTGGCTGGCCAGCCCCGCCGTCTCGCCGGCGTTGCCCGGCCCGACGAGGACGCGCACCCGCGCGGCACCATAGGCCAGCGCCGCCGCGAACACGTCGAAGCCGAGCTGCGTCACTTCGTTCACCGCGAAGGGCAGCACGCGCGCCGGCAGGCCGCGGCCATACCGCGCGATCAGCGAGATCATCTCGTCGCCGTGCCGCGGGTCGTGGACCAGCAGCACCGGCTCCGTCCCGCCGGCCTTGGCGTAGGAGGAGAGCAGCGTGCGCAGCCGCTCGTAGACCGTCTGGAGCGGCGGCAGGGCGTAGGTGCTGGCCCCCGTCGGGCAGACTGAGGCGCAGGAACCGCAGCCGGCGCAGATGTGCGGGTCGATCGCCACATGGTCGCCGTTCGGCGTGATGGCGCCGGTCGGGCAGACCTCCAGGCAGCGCGTGCAGCCGGTCTTGCGGCTGCGCGAATGGGCGCAGAGGTCTGCCTTGAAGTCGATGTAGCGCGGCTTCTCGAACTCGCCGACCAGATCGGCGGCCTCGAACACCGCCTTGGCGACGGCGGCGGGGCTGTCCGGGTCGGGGCGCAGGTAGCCGTCGCGCTTGCCGTGCGCCGGGAACAACGGCGCGCCGCCGGTCAGGTCCACGATGACGTCGCAGCGCGAGGCGGCGCCGTGCCGCGGCGGTTCGAAGCCCAGCACGGCGCGCGAGGCCGGGATGGCCGGGGCGTAGTCGTCCACCACGATCTCGAAATTGCCGAGCCAGCCCTTGGCGGCGCGGATGGTGCCCTTGAAGACCGGCACGTCCATGACGCGCGGCGGGGCGACGTCCTTCGGCGCCTTCAGCAGAACGGTGACGTCCAGGCTGCCGGACAGCTGCCGGGCCACCTCGATGGCGCGCTCGTCGGTGCCGTAGACCAGCGCGGTGCCTTCCGAGGCCAGGGTGATCGTGCCGGTCGGCGGGATGTCCATGGCCGCCTCGGCCAGCAGCGCGGCGATCTTCGGCCCGGCCAGCGCGCCCTCCTCCGACCAGCCGGCGCGTTCGCGGATGTTGGTGAAGGCGAGCGCCGCCTCGGTGTTGTCGGCGTTGGGGTTGTCCTGGGCGGCGATCTCCGCGAACAGCGGGGCCTCCTGGGTGCAGGCGACGAGCAGCGGGGCGCCCTCCGCCACGCGCGCCTCGAAGCGGTCGAGCTGGGTGCGGCAGAGCTGGGTGGCGACGGACAGGTCGCCCTCCGCCCCCGCCGCGGCCCCGCAGGCCCTGGCCAATGCCTTGCCGTCGAGCGCCATGCTGTGGGCGCAATCGCAGACGAGCACCGTCCGGCCGTTGATCTTCATCGCTTCCAACCCCTTGCCCTGAAAAGACCTGCCCTAAAAGCCCTGTTGCACACAGCGCGTTCCAGTTCTGTACATATCGGCTGGGTGGCACGGTTGCGACAGCAAAATGCGTGCGGCAGGATGGTGGACCTGCCCCTCCTTTGGATTCATCCGGCCATGACCAGCACCCCCACCGTCCGCGACGCCCGCATCGAGGACGTTGCCGCTTTCCAGCGGATCTACGAGCATCATGTCCGGCACGGCGTCGGCACCTTCGAGGAGGAGCCGCCCGACGTGGCGGAGTTGGAAGGGCGCTTCCGCGCCATCACCGGCGCCGGGCTTCCTTGGCTGGTCGCCGAGCGCGACGGCGTGATCCTCGGCTACGCCTACGGCAGCGCCTACCACGTCCGCTCCGCCTACCGTTTCACCATCCAGGATTCCGTCTACATCGCCGAGGAGGCGCGCGGCCAGGGCCTCGGGCGTCTGCTGCTCCAGGCGCTGATCGACCGCTGCGTGGCCCAGGGCTACCGCCAGATGGTGGCGCTGGTCGGCGGGTCGGAGAACGCCGGCTCCATCGGACTGCACACCGCCCTGGGCTTCCGCACCTGCGGCGTGGTCGAGGCCGTGGGGCTCAAGTTCGGGCGCTGGCTGGACGTGGTGATGATGCAAAAGGACCTGGGAGCGGGGCGGTCGGACATTCCGCAAGGCGCGGGGCCGAGCCAGCCGGTGGCGGTGCGTTAGCCGCCGCTCCACCGGTCCAGGGCGGCGAGGGCCGGAGGAACCGCGGCGTCCAGCGCGCATCGCGCCGCGTCGGGATCGCCCTCGCCCTGATCGGTGTCCAGGGCACGCTCCAGCGCCTGCGCCGCGCTGCGCAGGGCCGCGCAGCCGTAAATGCCGGCCACCCCGGCGATCTTGTGAGCCATGGCTCCGGCCGTCGCCCGGTCTCCGGCGTTCCAGGCCTGCTCCAGGGCGGCGTGGTAGCCGCGCAGGGTGACGAGGGTGTTGGCCACCAGGGTGGCGACCCGCTCCGCCGGCAGATGCTCGCGCATCTGGCGGATGGCGTCCTCATCGAACACGGGCTGGAACACAGGAGGGCCGGGTTCCGGCTCGGGCATGCCCGCCATGGCCGACGCGGTGCCGGCGGACAGGCGGTCCAGCAAGGCGTCCAGCGCGGGCAGGCGGAGCGGCTTTTCCAGCACGGCGTCGGCCCCCGCCGCCCGGCACAGCTCCTCGGTTCCGGGAACGGCGGAAGCGGTCAGGGCAACGATGCGCAGCCCCGCCGCCGCGCTTCCGGCGCCCTGGGGAAGGGCGCGGATGCGGCGGGTCGCCTCGACCCCGTCCATGCCCGGCATCTGCACGTCCATCAGGACGAGGTCGTAGCGTTCCCGCTCCACCGCCGCCAGGGCGGCCCGGCCGTCGCCCACCACCGTCACCGCGTGGCCGGCGCGGCGCAGCAGCATGGCCGCGGCCTGCTGGCTGACCGGCTCGTCCTCCGCCAGAAGGACGCGCAGCGCGGAATGCTCGGGCGGTGCGCCGGTTCGCTGAGCCCCGGCCGAACTGGGGCGAACTGGATCGGGCTGGACTAAATTGGGCTGGGCGGACCGTGGGAGCCGGGTCCGCGCAACGCCCAGGCCGACGGCGAGGACCGCCAGTCCGGCGACCAGACCGATTCCGGTCGGAGCGGCGGCGGACAAGGCCGCCCCCGGCCGGTGGATGGACGCGTCCCCATCCAGCAACCCGTCGCGCAGGGTCAGCGCGCCGCTCCCGGCCCGTTGGGCGAGGTCCGTGGCCGTGCCGCGCAGCAGCGCGGCGATCCCCGCCGCCTTGGCCGCCAGCGCCTCCTGCTCCCGGCGGAGGTCGAAGACGTTCTGATCGTCCATACCCAGCGCGACGAGTTGGCGCGCGGTGTCGGCGCGGCGCGGGCTCGCGGCGTCGATCGGCAGGTCGTTCAGGGCGTCGAACAGCGCCCCGGCGGCCTTGCGGAAATCGCTCAGGGCCATGGTGGCCGAGGGCGTCGCCGTCGCGCTGGCGAGCAGCCGGAGCGCCACCGCCTGCCGCGAGTCGTCGATCCGGCGCAGCGCGGCGCCATCCTGCGGTGGCGTGCGCGCCGAGGCGAGCGCCGCCGCCAGAGCCTCGCTGCGGGCCGCCACCTGCCCGGTGAGATCCTGAAAGCGGTCCTGGACGGCCAGACGGCGCTCCACCGTGGCGTTCAGCTCGTCCGCCTCCGCGCGGATGGCCAGCGCGGCGAACCGCAGCTCGGCGTGCCATTCCCGCGGCAGGGCGTCCAGCGTGGCGGAAAGTTGCTGGGTTCTCTGGCGCAACGCGTTGTGGGCGGTCAGCCGGCGCTGGGCGGTGCCCGCCGATTCCAGCTCGGCCGCGTTGGAGGACAGTCCGGCGGCCAGTTCCGCGACGCGCATGAGGTCAAGCGCCTCATCCAGGCTGCGGGCGGCCTGACCGCGGGCGCGGGCGTCCATCTCGGCCAGGGCGAGCCAGACGGAGCCGCCGGCGCCGGCACCGGCCAGCAGAGCGGCCAGGGCGAGCGCGCCGATCCACGCGGCCCCGATCCCGAAGGCGCCCTTCCGCGGGCCGCGGTCCCGATGATGTGTCTGCGCCGCGGCGGTTGGCCCGGCGTCCTGTGCGTGCCCGGCGTCCTGTGCGTGCATGTCCGCCCGCCCGTTCCCGTTCGTGGCGCAGAGTACATCGGCTTGACGCGGCTTTGCCATGGAGCTTCAATCACAGAGCTTCGATCACACCGGCGAGGTGTCCTGGGTCCAGGACGGGTCCTCGATCCGGTGCAGGCGCCCGGCTCCGGTGAGTGCGGCGCGCAGGGTCAGCGTCTTGCGCCGCGCCGGGGCCAGCCGGTGTTCCGGCGCCTCGCGCAGGATCTCCGCGCCGTAGGCATCGGCGACCATCAGGCCGCAATCGTCGGGAATCAACTCCGCCGGGAAGGCGTCGTCCACCGCGAAGTAGAAGGCGTCGCACCAATCCCGGTACTCCGGCCATTTCTGGTCCGAGCGGAAGTCGGCCACGCAGCTTTTCACCTCCACGATGACGACGGTGCCGGCGCCGTCCATCGCCAGGACGTCGGCGCGGCGCCCGCTGGCCAGCCGGAACTCCGCCATGCTGACGAAGCCGCGGGCGGCCAGCGCCCGGCGCACCCCGCGAAAGATCGGAACGGCGCCGCTCGCCGGCATCGGCGGCTCGTCACCGTGCAACAGGATATCGACCATTTGAAACGGAACGGTTCAGGAACAAAGCGGCACAATGACCCGGCTTCGCCGCTTTGCCAAGGGACTTTTGCCAGACCCGGTCAGTACGAAAGGGGTATGCGAGGGGGCGGGCGCCGGCTCAGGCCACGCCGTGGGGGATCCCATGGGAGGCGGCATGGGGCAGACTGCGCCGCGGCGGGAACATCAGGATGGCGGTCGTGCCGGCGCCGGGTTCGCTGTACAGGTCGAGCCGTCCGCCGTGCATCTCCATCAGACGCTTGACCACGGGCAGACCGATGCCGGTCCCGGTGGCGCCACGGGGAACGGCCATGTCGGCGCTGCCGAAGGGCTCCAGGACGCGGGTCAGCTCGTCCTCGGCGATGCCGGCGCCGGTGTCGGCCACCATCAGCCCGATTCCGCCGTCCGGCATGGGGCTGGCCGACAGCATCACCTGGCCGCCCGACGGGGTGAACTTCACCGCGTTCGACAGCAGGTTGGTCAGCATCCGCTGTAGCGCGCGGGCGTCGCCGTACAGCAGGGGCAGATCGCCGGACAGGTCCTCGCCGATGTCCACGCCGCGGGCGGCCGCCTTATCGCCCATCTGGGCCAGCGCCTGACGGGCGGCGTCGGCCACGTTGATGGCCTCCTCCTGCATTTCCGTGCGCGTGGTCTCGCTCTGCGACAGGTCGAGGATGCCGTCGATCAGCGAGAGAAGATGCGTGCCGCTGGCGTGGATGTCCGCGGCGTAGCTGCGGTAGCGGGGGGAGCCGAGCGGGCCGAAGGTTTCCGCGAGCAGCACTTCGGAGAAGCCGAGAACCGCGTTCAGCGGGGTGCGCAGCTCATGACTCATGTGCGCCAGGAATTCCGCCTTGGCCCGATGGGCGCGGTCCGATTCCGGCACGGTGGGAACCTCGGGGCCGAGTTCCACCAGGGAGACGCAGACGGTTGGCGCCGCAAGGCCAACCCCCAGGGGGTGCGTGTCGAGAGGAGTGGCGGCGATCCGCCAGCGCGCCCCGCCGGGGGCGACCACCAGGCGGCGCACCGCCTGCTTCTCCATCACGCAGTCGGCCAGACAGGCGAACAGGCCGGCGCCGTCGCCGTCCTGGAGATCGTCGGCGCGCAGACGGCGCCCGGCCAGGGGATGCCCAAACAGCCGCTCCGCCGCGTGGTTGGCCGTCAGCCACTCGAAATCGGTGATGGTGCCCGTGTCCTTGAAGCCCGGCCCGTCAATGATCGCTGCCAGCACGCCGATGCCATCGGCGAGCGCCGCCATCGCCGCGCCCATCAGGGCGTCGCCGGCCTGTGCGTGGCCGGCCGAGCCGTATCCGAGCGGATCGTGACCGTTCAAAAGCGCAACGGAACCCCCGCCAGCCGGCGTTGCCGCCTCCGGTTGTCGGTCGCGGAAAGGGGTTTCGGTCACGGCATCCATTGATCGCATAGTCGAAAAATTTTGAGGAACATGCAACCGACAAATTGCGACAACTCCTGTCGTTACTAGGGTGCCCTAAAGCTGTTCACGGCCTTTTCTTGACTTTTATATAAAATATGTGGAATTGTTTGCATGGCCAGCGGCCTTGGGGCGCCATGGCGGGTTGCCATGGGGAGGCCTGCCGAATAGTCCTGTCGGGGGTCGGACGAACGGTGGGCTTGATCCTCGACGCCACTTTCGTAGCCTGTTCGCAAGCGACCGCTTCCGGTCGCCGGGAAATCGCGTGCACGCAGTGGGAGACGCCGCCCGTGACGAGCGAAGGAGCTTATCCGCATGGCGTGGGACGTCCCGGCGCGGTCCTGGTCTTCGACGCCGACGACCGGCTGACCGCCTGGAACGAGGCGGCGGAGGCGCTGGCCGGCGCCGGGCGCCTTCTGGTCCAGGGCGCCCTGCCGGAAGCCCTGGCTCCGCTGTTCCGCGGCCTGCCGCCCGGCCACACCGTCACGGACTGGCCGCTCAGCGGGGGCGGGTTCGTCCGCCGCACCGCCGGAGAGGACGCCGCGGGCGGCGGACCCGCAGCGGGCGCCGACCTGTCGGGGCGCCTGTTCGCCGCGGCCAGCCACGACCTGCGCCAGCCGCTGGCCGCCCTGTCGCTGTTGCTGGGAGCGTTGGAAGGGCGGCTCGACGGGGTTGGGGCC
>NZ_QLKQ01000079.1 GCF_003349955.1 Azospirillum brasilense | reverse complement strand
GCGGGCCACCCTCTCCCCGGAGGGGAGAGGGCTATAAAGGTCAAATGCGATTGCCCTGGAGATATCATCCCGCGCCAAATTGCTGGGGTCGCGAACCGGTTCGATCCCAACTGGAGACAATTCGTCTTCCCCCATATTCATCGGGGCCTCACCCTGTGGCCATGGCCGTCTTCCCGACTGGGCGACGCCTTGCGGCATTTTGCGGTGGAGGATGGACAGCATGGCGGACCAGTCGATAAAATTCTCCTACGAGTACGGAAAATACAAATATTTCGAGTTTTCCGGAAACAACAACAAGGTGGATGTCGAGTTCTCCTGGGATTCCCCGAAAACGGACCCATCGGGAAAGCCGATGCCGAAGAAGGTGGTCGATCTTTTCAACAAGAATGTGCGCGAGGCCATTCAGGAATTGATGAAGACCGAAGAGAAGACGGTCGCCGAAATAAAGAAGCAGATCCAGGCGTGGGATCAGAAGATCGAAAAGCACGAGATCGACGGCCGCAACCTGTTTTTGTTCCTGAACACGATCAACGACACCATGGAGCAGCGGGCCGCCGACCGCTTCGGGGGAATCGTCGGCGGCATCGCGACGGTCATGAAGCTGATCGTCAAGAAGGCCTTCTCCGGCCTCGACGCGGCCGTGCGCAAGATGCTCGAAGACATGAAGTGGAAGGTCTACGCCAAGACGGTGGGAAAGATCGCCCTCGCTCTGACGGCGACCGCCCTTGCCATCACGGCCACGGTGCTGACCGGGGGCGCGGCGCTGCCGCTGGTCGTGGCGGGCGCCAAGATCACGCTCGACGTGGTCAAGGAAGGGAAGGCGGCCTACGACAGCTTCAACGATGGCGCGGACGAGGTGGTCGCTCTGCAAAGCGCCGTGAAGAAACACAGGGCCAGCGCGCAGGAGGCGATGAAGGCGGTCGAGCGGGCCGAAAGCCGACGCTACCTCATGGCGGAGTCGGTGAACAAGCTGGAGCGGCAGCTTGGCGCAGCGGAGGCCAAATACGCGGACGTGGAACGGATCCTCACCCAGAAGAAGATCGACGGGATCACCATCACCGCGGATTCCACCCTCCTGGGTCTGGTCAACAAGGTGAATCGGTACAAGGATCTGATCGACCGCCTCACCCCGCTGCTGAACGCGGCCCGCGCCGATCTGAAGCGCCTGGACGCGCTGATCGACGGAGCGCGGCGGGCGTTCGACCCGTCCACCTACGACGCGATTCCAAACGCCGACTGGAAGACGATTCTCAAGAAATACGCGGACGAGTACGGCGCGACGGTCAAGACGCTGGGTGATCTGGGCTCCAGCATCGCGACCGTCGTTCAGAAGCTGGCCTGATCCCCGGCCCGCCAGTCGTAACCCTTCATGTGATCGAGGAAGGCCCGCATGGCCGCGCTCGGCAGGCGGCGGTTCGGGTAGTACAGAAACCAGTGCGGCAAGGTGGGGCTCCACTCCGGGAAAAGTTCCACCAGCCGGCCGTCCCGGAGATGGGGTTTCGCATAGTCGTCCAGGACGTGGGCGATGCCCCGGCCGGCCAGGGCGGCCTGAAGCTCGTTGTGCACCGTGCTGACCGTCAGGCGTCCGGCGGGCGTGACCTCCAGCGCGTCGCTCCCGCGGGCGAAGCGCCATGTGACGAGGGTCCCGCCGGGAAATCTCCGCCTGATGCAGTCGTGGTAGACCAGGGCGTGCGGCGTCACCGGCAGCCCATGCCGCGCGATGTAATCCGGTGACGCGACGATCGCGTATCGCAGCGACGGCCCGAACGGGACCGCGATCATGTCCTGCGCCAACTGCTTGCCGAAACGGACGCCGGCATCGAACCCCTGCTCGACGATGTCGATCACCGCGGCGTCGCTGATGATCTCGATCCTCACCTCGGGATAGGCGTCCATGAAGTCGAAGACCAGCGGGCAGAGGAGATGATCGACGGCGGGCGCCGGCGCGTTGATCCGCAGCGTTCCCGATGGGCTGTCCCTCAACTCGCCGACCTCGGCGATCGCAAGCTGGATGTCGCTCAGCGCCGGGGCCAGGCGGTCGAGGAGGCGCTGCCCGGCCTCCGTCGGCGATACGCTCCTCGTCGTCCGATTGAGCAGCCGGATGCCCAGCGCCTCCTCCAGGGCGTTCATCGTCTGGCTCAAGGCCGATGACGAGACGCCCCGTTCCAGCGCCGCCGCGCGGAAGCCGCCACAGCGCACGATCGCCGCGAACACATCGAAGCTGTCCAAGCGAATGGGGTTCATTGCGAAGCTGGCCTAATCAAGCCGATCACTTTTGCAGAGCTTATCAGCGCAATCCTGCCGTGTCATGGTCGATCTGCGGTTGATCGTCGCGCCCGGATCGCCGTCCGCCAGCGGTCCCCCCCGGCCCCGTGGCGGGAAGCGGGCGCTCCACTGGGAAGGATACGCCGATGAATGCCCTCACTCTGAACCGACGCCGGATCATGCTGTCCGCCGCCGTCGGCGCAGCGACCCTGTTCGCTCCCGGTGGTGGGAGCGCGTCCGCGCAGGCGACGCAACCGACGCCGACAACACCCGCAACCGGCAACGCCGGCCACTACCGTTTCCGGGTCGGCGACATCAGTGCGACGGTGTTGAGCGACGGCGTGATCGGCGGTCCGCCGCGCGTCTACGCGAGCGATGCGCCCGAAGCGGAGCTTCAGGAGGTGCTGCGGCGCGCCTTCCTGCCGACGGACCACATGACGTTGAATTTGAACACCCTTCTGCTCGAAACCGGCGGACGGCGCATCCTCGTCGAGGCCGGCGCGGGCGCGACGATGGGGCCGAACGGCGGGCGGATTTTTCAGAACCTCGCGGCGATCGGGCTCGGTCCCGCGGACATCGACGCCATCGTGATCTCGCACACCCATCCCGACCATGTCGGCAATCTCAGGACCGCGAGCGGCGGCCGGGCGTTCCCCCGGGCCACCGTCTTCGTGCCGCGGGCGGACTGGGACTTCTTCGTCCGCAACGATCCGGACCTGTCCTACATGCCCGTTCCGGAGGATTTCCGCCGCCGCTTCGCCGCCGCCATCAAGAGCAGCCTCGAACCGGTCGGCAACGCGGTCGAACTCTACGAGGCCGGCGCCGAGATCGTGCCGGGCCTCACGACGATCGTCGCCGCCGGCCACACGCCGGGCATGGCGACCTTCCTCGTCCATTCCGGAAACGACCAGTTGCTGTTGACCGCCGACCTCGCCTACCACCCGGTCGTCAACGTCGACAATCCCTGGCGTCCCGGACCCGACCGCGACAAGGACACCGCCCTGGCCTCCCGCCGGCGCGTCTTCGACCGGGCCGCCGCCGACCGCATTCCGGTGCTGGGGTTCCATTTTCCGTTTCCGGGCCTCGGTCGGATGCTCAAGACCGACGCCGGCTACGCCTGGGTCCCCGCGAACTGGCAGTTCTGAGGGCGGCTTCCGCGGTCGGCCGACATGCACATCATGAACCCTGTTCAAGTCACTGTCATGTGGTAACATGTGCTGGAACGAACTTGTCGAGGACATGGTGATGAGCGGCGCTACCAACCCACCGGCGGATACGACCTCGGGCGAGGCGCGCATCGGGGTGAAGATCCGGCACACCCGCATGCTGAAGGGCCTGACGCTGAAGCAGCTGGCGGACGAGGTCGGATGTTCGGAATCCTTGCTTTCGAAGATCGAGAACGGCCGGGCCAATCCGTCGCTGAATATGATCCAGCGTCTGGCCAAGGGCCTCAGCATGACCGTGGGGGAACTGTTCGCGCAGGTGGACGACCCGGCCCATGTCGTGGCGCGCGCCGGCGGCCGCACGATGATCCAGACCGACCAGCTCCGCCGCGGCTCGGGGCTGGTGCTGGAGCGCCTGATTCCCTACGCCGACGGTCACCTGCTCCAGGGAAACATCCATCACATCAAGCCGGGCGGCGGCAGCGAGGGAGACCTGGAGCACGAGGGCGAGGAGTTCGGTTACGTGCTCGAGGGCGAACTCGAACTGTCCGTTGCCGGCCGGATCTATGTGCTGCGCGCGGGTGACTCCTTCTGCTTCCGCTCCGAACACCCACACAGCTACCGCAACAGCGGCGCGGAGCCGACGCGCGTGCTGTGGCTCAACACCCCTCCCAGTTTCTGAAGCGGGCTCCCGCAACGGGAAGCGCAGGTAAGCTCATAGAACGCCATTCAAGTTACTTGACAGAGGTTCCACCCCTCCGTACTGTTTGGTCATACCCGGCAGCAGTCAGTGCACCAAGAAATGCGCCGCGGCAGCCAACCAACAATGTTCGAGGGAGACAGGGGCCTTGGTGGCAGAGCAAAAACTGATCAACGCGGTCACCGACCGACGCGACCCGCATTACCAGCCTTACGGCTGGCATCATTGGCCGGACCATCCCTGGATGGCCTACCAGTTCCGCCGGGCCCTGGGTGAAACGCAGGAAGGCGGCGGCGCCATCAGCGAATGCTTCCAGGCCGCCAGCCGGATGATCCCCGGCGACAAGGAAAGCTGGCACAAGGAATGGCTGCACATCGCCGACCGGAACGACCGGCGCGGCGACGAGGAGGAGGCGAAGGGGCACATCGAGACGGCGAAGGCCTGCTGGCTGCGCGCCGTCGATTATTACCGGCAGGCGGAGTTCTGGCTCGACGCCGCAGACCCCCGCCGGCTGGAAACCTTCACCAAAATGGAGAACTGCTCCAAGAAGTGGGGGCGCTGGCTCACGCCGCGGATGGAGGAGGTCACGATCCCCTACGAGGGCGGCCAGATGTACGGCTACTTCGTCCGCAGCCCGGTGCGCGTCGAAAAGCAGCCGGTCCTGATCGCCTTCGGCGGGCTGGACAGCATCAAGGACGAGATGTGGTTCATGAGCGCGCGGGCGCCGGTCCAGCGCGGCATGTCGGTCCTGATGATCGACGGACCGGGGCAGGGCGGCACGCTGCGCCGCCACGGCATCCCGAACCGCGCCGACTACGAGGTGCCGGTCGGCGCCATGATCGATTACCTGCACACCCGCGACGACATCGACCGCGACCGCATCGCGGTCTGCGGCTCCAGCCTGGGCGGCTTCTACGCGGCCCGCGCCGCCTCCTACGAGCACCGCATCGCGGCGGTGATCTCGCACGGCGCCGTGTGGGACGTGAACGAGCTGTGGGGCGAGGCGAACGAGGGCCACGGCCTCGCCGACCACATCAAGTGGGTCTTCGGCGTGTCCTCCATGCGGGAGGCCTTCGAAAAGGGCCGCGACTTCAAGCTCGAAGGCCACATCGACAAGATCCGCTGCCCTTACCTGATCTGCCACGGCGGCAGCGACGTGCTGAGCGTGCGGCAGGCCACCCAGGTCTACGAGTACGCCAAGGCGCACGGCGTCGACGTCACGCTCGAGATGGTCAGCGTCGAAGAGACGGGCGCCGAGCATTGCCAGCACGACAACCCGACGATCGGCCAGGAGAAGATGGCGGACTGGCTGGCCGACCAGCTCAAGATCGACCAGCGCGAAATGAACGCGCTGCGCTGACGGCCGCGCGTCATGCCCCGGCGGGATGACCGGGGCATGCCCCGCCGACCATGAACAGGGCGAACACAAAACAGGGAGAGGCGAAACAATGCGACTCAAGGGATTCTTCTTCACCTTCACCGCCGCAGCGATCGCCCTGGCCTCGGTGGGCCACGCGGCCACCCCCACCATGAAGATCGCGCACGTCGTGCCGTCCGGCGACCCGCGCGACCTCGGAGCCGTCAAGGTCAAGGAACTCCTCGCGGCGGACACGCGCTGCAGCATCAACGCGACCGTCTATCCGTCCGCCCAGCTCGGCGGCACCACCGACCTGATCGAGGGCATGCAGATCGGCTCGGTCGAGGCCGTGGTCCTGCCGGCCTCCTTCATGGTCGGCTTCGAGCCCAGGATCGGCATCTTCGACTTCCCCTTCTTCTGGCCGACGAAGACCGAGGACCTCCTGAAGGTCCACAAGGGTCCGGCCATGGCGAAGCTCCTCAAGACCACCGAGGCGCAGGGCGTCGTCAGCCTGGGCGTCTGGCACACCGGCTACAAGCAGTGGACGGCCAACAAGCCCCTGAAGCAGCCGTCCGACTTCGCCGGCCTCAAGGCGCGGGTGATGCCGTCGCCCGTGCTGGTGGAGCAGCAGAAGATCCTCGGCCTCAACCCGGTGAACATGCCGTTCCCGGAAACCTACAACGCGCTGCAGAACCGCACGATCGACGCCCAGGAAAACCCCCTCGTGACGACCTTCGTGATGAAGTTCCACGAGGTGCAGAGCAACGTGACGATGTCGAACCACGGCAACCTCGACCAGCTGTTCATGGTCTCGAAGGCGTGGTGGGACGGGCTGTCCGCCGAGTGCCGGACGGCGGTGAGCGAGGCCGTGGACAAGGCGGCCGACGTGGTCGTCGCCAAGACCGAGGAGATGACCGGCCAGGCCATGACGGCCTTCAAGGAGCGCGGCGTCACCGTCACCGAGCTGTCCGATGCCGAGTACCAGACGCTCCGTGAAACCACCCTGCCGGGGCTGGAGAAATTCTACGTGGCCAAGGCGGGCGCCCCGGGCCGGGAGATTCTCGACGGCTTCAAGAGCGAGCTGGGGCTCAAGTGATGGCGGAGCGGCAGGGGGAGCGGGTGTCCCGCTTCGCCATGCCGGGCCAGTCGCTCGTGTGGTGGCTGGACCGGCTCCTCCTGGGCGCCGACCTGTTTGCGAAGGCGTTCGTCGGCCTCGCTCTTCTCGCCATAACCATGACCCTGTTCGTCGGGGCGCTCGGCCGCTACGCCCTCGACTTCAGCTTCGTCGGCGGCGAGGAGCTGGCCCGCTACCTGATGGTCTGGATGACCTTCCTCGGGTCCTACGTGCTGGTTCGCGAGCAGCGGCACATCATGATCGACATCGTGCTGCGCATGGTGCCGCCGCCGGTGCAGCGCTGGATCGCCGTGCTCATCGGCACCGTCGGCCTCGTCACCATGGTCTACATCACCAAGTACGGCTACGCGCTGGCGGAGCGCATGCTGACCGGATTCCAGATGAGCCCGGTGCTGCCGATCCCGCGCGGGCTCCTCCATGTGTCCCTGCCGCTGGGCAGCGCGCTGATGGCGCTGGCCTTCCTGCACATGGCGCTGTCTCACCTGCTCGACCCGCGGAACGCGCGCCCGCTGTTTACCGAACAGCCCGCCCCACAGCCCAGGGAGGATTGAGGAATGGCCGTTCCCTTCTTTACGGCGGTCTTCATCGGGCTGCTGGTCCTGTCCTTTCCGATCTTCCTCGGCATCCTCGTCGCGACGATCACGACGTTCGAGGCCTTCGGACCGGCCCTGCCGTCGATGGTGATGGCGCAGCGGGTGGTGGAAGGCGTCAACATCTTCTCGCTCATCGCCGTGCCCCTGTTCGTCTTCGCGGCGGACATCATCGCGCGCGGCCAGATCGGTGCCCGGCTGGTGGCTCTGGTCGAGGCGATGGTCGGGCACATCACGGGCGGTCTGGCGATCGCCACCGTCATGTCCTGCGCGCTGTTCGGCGCGATCAGCGGCATCGGCGCCGCGGCCGTGGTGAGCATCGGGCCGATCGTCTATCCGTCCCTGCTGCGGCAGGGCTATGGGGCGGGCTTCTCGGCGGGGCTCATCCTGTCCGCCTCGACCCTGTCGATGCTGATTCCGCCGGGGGTGGCGATGATCCTCTACTCGGTGCAGACCTCCGCATCGGTGGGAACGGTCTTCCTGGCGGGTCTCGGCGCGGGCATCCTGTTCACCGCCGTCCTCGCCGGGTACGCCTATTACTACGCCCGCCGGCACGGCATCATGCGGGGCGCCCGGGCCTCGCTGCCCGAGATCGTAACCGCCGCGCGCCGGGCGGTGTGGGCGCTGGGCCTGCCGGCGGTGATCTTCGGGGGCATCTACGGCGGCGTCTTCACGCCGACGGAGGCGGCCGCCGCGGCCTGCGTGTACGCCATCGTCGTCGAGTGCTTCGTCTACCGCCAGCTGCCCATCTCCGACCTGTTCAAGGTGTCCGTGGCGTCGGGCACGGTCATCGCCACCCTTCTCATCCTGATCGCGGCCGGCGGGGCGATGACCTGGTACCTGACGCTTCTGCAGGTCCCGCAGCAGATCAGCGGGCTGCTCGACGGGCTGAGCCCGTGGACCGTCCTGCTCGTCGTCAACATCATCTTCCTGGTCGCCGGCATGTTCATCGATCCCAACTCGGCGATCATCGTGCTGGCGCCGCTGGTGTACCCCGCCGCCATGGCGGCCGGCATCGACCCGGTGCATTTCGGCGCGGTCCTGGTGCTGAACCTCGCGATCGGCATGATCACGCCGCCCTTCGGGCTCAACATCTTCATCGGCATCACGACCTTCAAGATCAGCTACGCGAAGATCGTGCAGAGTGTCATTCCCTTCATCCTGCTCGCGCTCATCACGCTGTTCCTGGCGACCTACATCCCGATCAGCGTCATGTGGCCGACGATGCTCCAGGGCTGAGCGCGCGCCTGCACGGACCACCCTGCATCAAGAGGACCTTCCCCATGGATTTCGGAGTCGACAGCCCCAAGCCGGCCGTCATCGCCATCGACCTGCACCGCGGGCATCTCGATCCCGCTGTGGCGACCATGCCCCTGGCGGCGGACCGCGCCGCCGTGGTGATCGAGGCCAACCGACGCTTCTTTGACGGCTGCCGGGCGGCCGGCATTCCCATCGTGCACCTCGTCACCACCTATCGGGATGCCGACGAGATCCGCTCCAACCCGTTCTGGCGCACGCGGGCCGACAACCCGACCGCGACGCGGAAGAACGTCGAACGCCACAACATCGAAGGCATGCCCGGCTGCCAGATCATGCCGCAGCTCCATGCGGACGGTGACTGGATCGTCAACACGAAGAAGCGCTACGACTGCTTCGTCGCCAGCGATCTGGACTTCATGCTGCGCCGGCACGGCATCAACACGCTGCTGATCACCGGGGTGAACACCAACAGCTGCGTGCTGGCGACCACCGTCCGCGCCAACGTCATGGATTACGCCGCGGTGTGCATCGAGGACTGCGTCGACACCATGGACGGCCCGGCGGCGCACGAGGCGGCGCTGACCTGCATCCGCGCCGCCTTCGGCTGGGTGATGACGGGCGACGAGGCGCTGCGCACCTTCAGCCGCCGCTGACGGGCAACCCCGGGGCCGGACCGCCCCGGGCGACCATCGTAAGAACCGGAACACACGGGGCGGAAGCCGAAACGTCGGCCTGCCAAGGGGGGAGTATTGCCGATGCCAGTCGAGCACGAACAGCGGACGTGGGGTATGTGGATCGACGGCGCCTGGCGGACGTCGGCGTCCGGACGGACCTTCGCCGTCGAGAACCCGAAGGACGCGTCGGTCCTGGCCGAGGTGGCGGAGGGGGGCGCTGCGGACATCGACGCGGCGGTGGCCGCGGCGCAGCGCGCCTTCGACGGGTGGAGCGGGACTCCGCCCGAGGCCCGCGCCCGCGTCATGGCGAAAGCCGCCGGGATCCTGCGCAGCCGCATGGACGAATTCGTGGGCATCGAGGTCGACCAGACCGGCCGGGCGCGGCGGGAGCTGGCCGCGCAGCTCGCCCGCCTGCCGGAATGGTACGAGTATTTCGGCGCGCTGGCCCGCACCCATGAGGACACAGTGCCGCCGTTCAACGGCCCCTTCCTGAACTACACCCGGCGCGTGCCGCTGGGGGTGGTCGGCCATGTCACGCCGTGGAACCACCCGCTGCTGATCCTGACCAAGAAGGTCGCCCCGTCCCTGGCGGCGGGCAACAGCATGGTGGTGAAGCCGAGCGAGCTGGCGCCGCTGACCCCGCTGCTGCTGGGCGAGGTGCTGCGCGACGCCGGTCTTCCCGACGGGGTCTACAACGTGGTTCCCGGCTTCGGCGCCGACGCCGGCGCGGCGCTGACCCGGCACAAGGGCATCCGCAAGATCGACCTGACGGGCGGCACGGAAACCGGAAAGACCGTGGCGTCGCTGGCCGGGCAGAACCTCACCCGCTTCGCCGGCGAACTGGGGGGAAAGGCCGCCATGGTCGCCTTCCCGGGCGTGGCGCCGCAGGCCGTCGTCAACGCGGCGCTGTTCGCCTCCTTCGTCGCGACGGGGCAGACCTGCGTGCAGGGGTCGCGCCTGATCGTCCACCGCTCGATCCACGACGCCGTGGTGGAGGAGCTGGTGGCGCGGACCCGGGCGCTCCGCCTCGGCGATCCGCAGGATGCGAGGACGCAGGTCGGCCCGCTCGTCTCGGAGCGCCAGCGCGCTATCGTCGAGACGTACGTCCGCATCGGCCAGGAGGAGGGCGCGACTCTGGCGGTCGGCGGGCGCCGGCCGGAGGGGGCGGCCTACGAGCGCGGCTACTGGTACCTGCCGACCGTGTTCACCGGCGTGCGCAACGACATGCGGATCGCCCAGGAGGAAATCTTCGGGCCGGTCGTCTGCGTGATGCCCTTCGACGAGGAGGAGGAGGCCATCGCGCTCGCCAACGGCACCGAGTTCGGGCTGGCGGCCAGCGTCTGGACCGAGGACGTCCGGCAGGCGCACCGCGTCGCGCACCGCATGCAGGCGGGCATCGTGTGGATCAACGACCACCACCGCATCGACCCCGCCTCGCCCTGGGGCGGCTTCAAGATGAGCGGCATCGGCCGCGAGAACGGCATCGCCGCCTATCACGAGTACACGCAGATCCAGAACGTCATCGTCAACCTGTCCAGCGCCCCCTTCGACTGGTTCGCCGACGACGACGTGATGAAGAGGTACAGCTGACCCATGCGCATCGACCTTCACAGCCACGTCATCCCGCCCCGGATCGTCGAGGCGATCGCCGGACAGCCGCAGACCTTCGCCGCCCGCATCGAGGGCGAGGGGGCCGCGCGTCGGGTCGTCCACGACCAGGGCTACGTCTACCCCCTGTTTCCGGAATTCTTCGATCCCGCGGCCAAGCTCGAGGCCATGGACCGCAAGGGCATCGACGTGTCGGTGATCTCGCCGGCGCCGCCGATGTTCTACTACTGGGCCGACGCCGACCTTGCGCTGACGGTCGCCGGGCTGGTCAACGACGGGGTGGCGGACATGGTCGCCGCCCGGCCGGACCGGCTGCGCGGGATGGCCAGCATCCCTATGCAGCACCCCGACGCCGCCGTCGCCGAGCTGGAGCGGGTCGTCAGGGAATGGGGCTTCAAGGCGGTCGAGATCGGAACGTCGATCGAGGGCGCCCAGCTGGCCGAGGAGCGGTTCCGGCCGGTGCTGCGGCGGGCGGCCGAGCTGGGCGTGTTCGTCTTCGCCCACCCCTACTATGTCGGGTCCAAGTCGGGGCTGGAATGCCACTATCTGACCAACCTGATCGGCAACCCGCTCGACACCGCGGTCTGCGTCGCCAACCTGATGTTCAGCGGCGCGCTCGACGAGCTGCCCGACCTCAGGATCCTGCTGGCGCACGGCGGCGGCTTCGCGCCGTACCAGATCGGCCGGCTGGTGCACGGGCACAAGGTCCGCCCCGAGACCCACGCCCACACCAGGACCAATCCCAAGGACCTGCTGCGCCGGTTCTACTTCGACAGCCTCGTCTTCGATCCGCAGGCGCTGCGCTACCTGATCGATCTGGTCGGCGCCGACCGCATCGCCATCGGGACGGACTCGCCCTTCGACATGGCGGATCAGACGCCGCTGGACACGCTGGCCGCGGTGCCGGGGATCACCCACACGGAGAACCACGAGTTGTGCTGCGGCACGGCGCTGCGGCTGCTGGGCGAAGGCCGCTGAGTGAAGGCCGCTGAGTGAAGGCTGCTGAGCGGGGCGGGTGGAACGGAAGGAATGCGACCAATGACGAAGCCAAGGGTGACGGTGCTGGCGCTCGGCGGCACCATCGCGATGACGCGGAGCGACCAGGGCGGCGTGGTGCCGACCCTGACCGGGGACATGCTGGTGGCGGCGGTGCCGGCCCTCACCGAGGTGGCCGCGGTCGACGCCCGGTCCTTCCGGCAGCTTCCGGGCGCCCATCTGGGCTTTGACGATCTGGAGGCGCTCGCGGCGGCCGTCGAGGAGGCCGTGGCGGGCGGCGCCCATGGGGTCGTGGTGACGCAGGGGACCGACACCATCGAGGAGACCGCCTTCGCGCTCGACCGCCTGCTCGGCATCGAGGCGCCGGTGGTCGTCACCGGGGCGATGCGCAACCCGACCGTGCCCGGCGCCGACGGTCCGGCCAATCTCCTGGCCGCCGTCCAGGTGGCGGCCAGCGAGGCGGCGCGCGGGCTGGGCTGTCTTGTGGTCCTGAACGACGAGATCCACGCCGCCCGCTTCCTGCGCAAGACCCACACCAGCAGCCCGGCGGCCTTCACCTCGCCGTCGGCGGGGCCGATCGGCTGGGTCGGCGAGGGCCGGGTGCGGCTGGTGGCGCGGGTGGAGCGCGTTCCCGTGGTGCCGCAGTCCCGCGAGGCCGGCGAGGCGCGCGTCGCGCTGGTCACCGTCGGGCTGGGCGACGACGGGGCGCTGATCGACGCGGCCCGGCAGGCGGGTTTCGACGGCATGGTCGTCGAGGCGACGGGCGGCGGTCACGTCGCCCCCGCGGTCGCGGACGCGCTGGAACGGGCGGCGGCGGCGATGCCGGTCGTGCTGGCGTCGCGCACCGGGGCCGGCGAGATCCTGGCCCGGACCTATGGCTTTCCGGGCGGTGAGATCGACCTGCAGCGGCGGGGCCTGATCCGCGCCGGCTGGCTCGACGGGCTGAAGGCGAAGGTGCTGCTGACCCTGCTTCTCCGCCGGGGGCAAGGCGGTCGCGACAATGTGTCGGCGGCGTTCCGTCCGTGGGGCGGGGGCGCGGGGAGCTGAGCGGGCCGGCCGGAATCGACGGCGGCGTGGCGCATGGGCCGCGCCGCAGGGGGAATTCAAGGAGACCAACGATGACCAATGATGTCGGGGCGAGCATCCGCGCCCGAGTGCCTTACGAGCCGATCCACAAGCGGCGCGCGTTGCGCCTGCCCGGCGACGCCCGGGTGGCGGTGTGGACCATCGTCAACGTCGAGAACTGGAGCCCGCAGGCGGCCATGCCGCGGGCGGTTCTCCCGCCGCCCATGGGCCAGCCGCTCCTGCCCGACGTGCCGAACTGGGCCTGGCACGAGTACGGGATGCGCGTCGGGTTCTGGCGGTTCGTCGAAGCCTTGGGGAGCCGGGGTCTGAAGGCGAGCTTCGCCGTCAACGGAACCGCCTGCGAGGTCTATCGCGACGCCTGCGCCGCGGCGCGGGACGCCGGGTGGGACTTCATGGGGCACGGATTCGTGCAGAAGCCCATGAACAAGGTCGAGGACCAGCGCGCGGCGATCGCGGACACGATCAAGGCCATCAGCGACTTCACCGGCCGCCCGCCGCGGGGATGGGAAAGCCCGGGGCTGACGGAAACCGACGAAACCGTGGATCTGCTCGCCGAGGCCGGCATCGAGTATGTCGCGGACTGGGTCCTCGACGAGCAGCCGGTGCCCATCCGCACCCGCACCGGCTCGCTGGTCTCGATCCCCTACACGGTGGAGATCAACGACGTGGTGATGAGCGCCGTCCAGCAGCAGCCGTCCGACGAAATCCTCCGGCGCGGGCGCGACCACTTCGACCGGCTCTACCAGGACGGCGCGACGGCGCCCCGTGTCATGGCCATCTCCATCCACCCGTACCTGACCGGCGTGCCGCACCGGATCAAGTATCTGGAGGCCCTTTACGACCACATCCTCGGTCATGACGGCGTCGTGATGTGGACCGGCGCCGAAATCCTGGATTGGTACCGGTCGCAGACGGCGACCCCGGCCTGACGGTCAGGCCGCTCCCCGGGGCCGTCTCCCTCGGCCTCCGCGCCAATGTCGCGCGATTTCGCTTCGGCCGGCACCCTGGTGCCGGCCGAAGCCGTGTGCGGGCCATGGCCACGGCGGTGCGGGGATCGGGAGCGTGACTGCGCGATCCCTGACGCCGCTCAGTTCGGGTAATGCCCGCCCAGGGTCTCCGACAGCCGGTGGCCGGCGGCCAGCAACAGGGGCATCATCACCGCCACGCGCTCCTCGGTGAAGCGGGTCAGCGGGCCCGACAGGGTCAGGGCGCCGACCAGCCCCTCCCGCTGGGAGAAGACCGGGACGGCGGCGGCGCCGGTTTCGGATTCGCGTTCACCGAAGGACAGCAGGGGCAGGGCGGCGAAGTCCTCCGCCGACACCACCCCGGAGAAGCGGAGGAGCACATGGCCGGCGGCCCCCCGGTCCAGGGGCAGGCGGTCGCCTTCGTGGACGTGGTCGCGGATCGCCTGCGTCGAATCCTCGCGGAACGCGCAGATCCGCCACGCCCCCTCGCGCCGGAAGAAGGACGCGCTCTCCCCGCTCTCGCGCATCAGCTGGCGCAGCACCGGCCGGACATGGTCCTCCAGGCGCAGGGAGCGTTGGTAGAGCCCGCCCAGCCGCATCAGCTCCGGTCCGAGCCGGTAGGACTTGTCCTGGTGGCGGACAAGATAGCCGGCCTTCTCCAGGGACACGGTCAGCCGCAGGATGGTGCTCTTGTAGAGCCCGGTCCGCGCCGCGATCTCCGTCAAGCTCAGCGCGTGATCGCCCGCCTGGAAGCAGCCGACGATGCTCAGCGCCCGGTCGACGGCCTCCACCCCGCCGGCGGGAGCCGTGGTCGTCTTGGGCTTTTCGTCGGTCATGTCGCATCCTTCGTTGACGGCCCGGCGTCGGCACGCTCGGCCATCGGCAGGCCTTAGCGTGCATTTTGCCCCAACACAACCCTCGGACGTCAAGGATGTCCGGGGCTGAAAAATGTTCGAGACCGAACGGTTCGGGGTTGACGCATTTAGCACGCTTATGTTCTCTTAGATGAAACATGGTTCTATCTAACAGAACTTCTGCGAGGCGAAGGGTGGAACGCTACAGGCTGTTCATCGATGGAGACTGGTGCGATCCGGTGTCCAACGAGTGGTTCGAATCGACGGAGCCCTATTCGGGGCGGGCGTGGGCGGAGATCCCGCGCGGGACGCAGGGCGACGCCGATCGCGCGATCGAAGCGGCGCACCGCGCCTTCCTGGCTCCGGAATGGGCCGGGCTGACCGCGACCCAGCGCGGCGCCCTGCTGCGCCGGCTGGCCGAGCTGATCGAGCGCAACGTCGATCGGCTGGGCGCCATCGAGCAGCGCGACAACGGCAAGCTGATGGCCGAGGTCAGCGGGCAGGTGCGCAACGTCGCCCAGTGGTTCCATTACTACGCCGGCCTCGCCGACAAGGTTCAGGGCGCCGTCGTGCCGATCAACAAGGCCGACGTCTTCAACTACGTGAAGTACGAGCCGCTCGGCGTCGTCGTCGCCATCACGCCGTGGAACTCCCCGCTCGCCCTGACCACCTGGAAGATGGCCCCGGCCCTGGCCGCCGGAAACACCATCGTCATCAAGCCGTCGGAATACACCTCCGCCTCCATCCTGGAGCTGGCGAAGCTGGCCCACGAGGCGGGCTTCCCGCGCGGCGTCGTCAACGTCGTCACCGGCTTCGGCGGCGAGGTCGGCGAGCCGCTGGTCCGCCATCGCCTGACCGCCAAGGTCGCCTTCACCGGCGGCGACATCGGCGGCCAGCGCGTCAACGAGGCGGCGGCGCCGGGCCTGAAGAAGGTGACGCTGGAACTGGGCGGCAAGTCGCCGAACATCGTCTTCGACGACGCCGACCTCGACCAGGCGGTGAAGGGCGCCATCTCCGGCGTGTTCGGCGCCTCGGGCCAGACCTGCATGGCCGGCTCGCGCCTGCTGGTGCAGAAGACCATCCACGACGCCTTCGTCGCGAAGCTGGTCGCGGCGGCGGGCGAGGCGCGCATCGGTGATCCGTCGAAGATGGACACGCAGATCGGCCCCATCGCCACCCGCGCGCAGTGGGAGAAGATCCTGCGGATGATCGAGATGGCCAAGGCGGAGGGCGCGGTCTGCGCGCTCGGCGGCCACGCGCTGTCGGGACCGGAGTACGGCCAGGGGCAGTTCGTGGCGCCGACCATCTTCACCGGCGTCCGCAACGACATGCGCATCGCCCAGGAGGAGGTGTTCGGCCCGGTCCTCTGCGTCATCCCCTTCGAGGACGAGGAGGACGCGCTGCGCATCGCCAACGACGTCGAGTTCGGTCTGGCGGCCGGCGTGTGGACGCGCGACCTGCACCGCGCGATGCAGTGCGTGGACCGGCTGCGCGCCGGGACGGTGTGGGTGAACAACTACCGCTCCACCAGCTTCACCACGCCCTTCGGCGGCTACAAGCGCTCCGGCCTCGGCCGCGAGGGCGGCGTGGAGGCGATCAAGGAATATCTCCAGACCAAGAGCGTCTGGATCACCACCAAGCCCAACCGCGCCAACCCCTTCGTGCTCGGCTGAGGCCGGGCCTGCAGGGGCCTTGCCCCGGGAGCATTCCCATGTCCGAAGCGACCATCGATACCGCCGCCGGCTGGTGGCGGACGTCGATCATCGACATCCATCCAGGTTCGATCCGGGTGCGCGGCTACGCCATCGAGGAGCTGATCGGCACGATCGGCTTTCCCGACATGGTCTGGCTGATGCTGCGCGGCGACCTGCCGACGCCGGCCCAGGGCCGGCTGCTGGGGGCCGCGCTGGTCGCGGCGGTGGACCACGGGCCGCAGGCGCCGTCCATCGCCACGGCCCGCATGGCCGCCACCTGCGGCGTCGGGCTGAACAACGCCATGGCCTCCGGCATCAACGCGCTGGGCGACGTCCATGGCGGCGCCGGCCAGCAAGGCATGGAGCTGTACGCGGCCATCGCCGCCCGCATGGCGGAGGGCGCCACCCTGGCCGCGGCGGCGGACGCCGAGATCGCCGCCCGGCTGGAGCGGCGCGAGCACATTCCCGGCTTCGGCCACCGCTTCCACCCCGTCGATCCGCGCGCCGGCCGGCTGCTGACCCTGGTGGACGAGGCGAGGGGCGAGGAGGCCGTGACCGGGGAGGTCGCCGCCATCGGCCGCGCCGTCGAGGACGCGCTGGCCGCCCGCAAGGGCAAGCGCGTGCCGATGAACATCGACGGCGCCACCGCCGTGGTGTTCGCGGAACTCGGCTTCCCGCCCGGTCTCGGGCGCGGGCTGTTCGTGCTGTCCCGCTCGGTCGGCATCCTGGCGCACGCCTGGGAGCAGTCGCAGCAGGGCGGCCGGATCAAGGGGCCGATGCCGCCGTCCATCCCCTACCGCTACGACGGCGCCGCGCCGCGCCCGGTTTCGGGAGGCGGCGCATGACCGGCCCGACCGCCGACAACCCGCTGCCCCTGGCCGGCGTCAAGGTCCTCGACTTCGGCCACACGGTGATGGGGCCGTCCTGCGCCATGATCCTCGCCGACCTCGGCGCCGACGTGGTGAAGATCGAACCGGTGCCCAACGGCGAGCCCACCCGCCATCTGAAGGGCTTCGGCACCGGCTATTTCGGCTATTTCAATCGCAACAAGCGTTCGCTCGCCGTCGATCTGAAATCACCGGAGGGGCGCGAGATCGCCCGCCGCCTCGTCGCCGAGACCGACGTGCTGGTGGAGAATTTCGCCCCCGGCACGATGGACCGGCTGGGGCTGGGCGCCGAGACGCTGGCCGGCGTCAATCCGCGCCTGATCTACGCCAGCCTGAAGGGCTTCCTCGACGGCCCCTACGCCGGGCGCCTCGCGCTCGACGAGGTGGTGCAGATGATGACCGGGCTCGCCTACATGACCGGGCCGAGCGGCCGGCCGCTGCGCGCCGGCACGTCGGTGGTGGACATCACCGGCGGCATGTTCGCGGTCATCGCCATCCTGGTGGCGCTGCGCGAGCGCGAGCGGACCGGCCGGGGTCAGACCGTCGAATCCGCGCTGTTCGAGACCACGGTGTTCCTGATGGGGCAGCATCTCTGCTACGCCGCCCAGTCGGACGCGCCGATCCCGCCGATGCCGGAGCGCGTGTCGGCCTGGGCGGTCTACGAGACCTTCCACACCGCCGACGGGCGGCCGATCTTCGTCGGCATCACCACCGACAGCCATTGGGAGCGCTTCTGCGCCACCATCGACCGGCCGGACCTGCGCGACGATCCGCAGTTCCGCACCAACAACGACCGCATCGCCGCCCGGCCGCGCCTGCTGCCGCTGCTGACGGCGCTGTTCGGCGGCCTGTCGATGGAGGAGGCGGTGTCGGTGTGCGAGCGCGCCCGCATCCCCTTCGCCCCGATCGCCCGGCCGGAGGATCTGTTCGACGACCCGCATCTGCGGGCGACCAACGGGCTGATGCCGACCACCCTGCCCAACGGGGTGCGGACCGCGCTGCCGCGGCTGCCGATCCATGTGGCGGACGCGGATCTGGCGATCCGCTGCGATCCGCCGCGCGTCGGCCAGGACACGCGCGCCGTGCTGGCCGAGGCCGGCTACGACCCGGCGGTGGTCGAGCGGCTGGTGCAGGCCGGGGTCATCGTGGCCGACGGCACCACCAATGGCACCGCCGACCGTGCACCGGGCAAGAATCAGAAACGCCTCGCCGGATGAAGCGGGACAGGTCAGGAGACGAATGACATGACGGAGGAAACCAGGATGAGCCCGGCCGGCAACAACATCGCCAGCGACACCCTCAGCGACAATGATATCAGCGATCTGGTGATCGTCGGCTGCGGCATCGCCGGGCTTTCGGCGGCGGTGACGGCGCTGCAGGCCGGGCTGTCGGTCACGCTGCTGGAGCGGGCGCCGGAGGAGGATTTCGGCGGCAACTCGCGCTGGACCGAAGCCTACATGAGGATGAAGAACGATTCCGAGATCGCCGACGATTTCGAGGAGCATTTCGCCGCCAACGCCGGGCTGAACATCGACCCCAACGTGCTGGCCGCCGCCGCCGAGCCCTACGAATACTGGCCCGATTACGTGAAGGCCCATCCCTTTCCCGATCCGGAGGTGATCGCCCGCTTCGCCGAGCGGGTGCCGACGACCATCGGCTGGCTGAAGGAGTTCGGCCTGCGCTTCGAGCCGCAGCCGATCTATCTGCTGACCCAGAACACCCAGCGCATCGCCGCCCAGGGCGGCGGCCTCGCCCTGATCGAGCGGCTGATGGCCGAGGCGAAGGCGCTGGGCGCCCGCGTGCTCTACCGCACCACCGCGCTCGACCTGCTGCGCGACGGGCAGGGCCGCATCGGCGGCGTCCACGCCACCGGGCCGGACGGCCTGCGCGTCGCCATCCGCGGCCGGTCGACGGTGCTCGCCTCGGGCGGCTACCAGGGCAACACGGAGATGATGACCCGCTACATGGGGGCGCGCGCCAAGCATGTGCGGCCGGTGGCGCGCGGCGGCTACTACAACCGCGGCGAGGGCATCCGCATGGCGCTCGACGCCGGGGCGGCGCCGGCCGGCGATTTCGGCTCCTACCACGCCGAGCCGGTCGATCCGCGGTCCCGCCAGCCCGAGGCGGTGATCTTCATCTGGCCCTACGGCGTGCTGGTCAACAAGCGCGGCGAGCGCTTCCTCGACGAGGCGCCGGGCACCGCCGACGCCACCTACGACCACATCACGCGCGTCGTCGCCGACCAGCCGGACGGGCTCGCCTACGTCCTGTTCGACGATCAGGTGGAAGACATCCCGCGCTGGCGCACCAGCATCCGCAGCGACGTGCCGGCCATCGAGGCGCCGACGCTCGACGCCCTGATCGAGAAGCTCGGCCTGCCGGCCGAGGCCACCAGGGCGACGGTCGCCGCCTACAACGCCGCCTGTCCGGCCGACGCCAGCCGCTTCGACCCGACGCGGGTGGACGGTCTGGCGACGACCGGCCTGACCCCGGCCAAGACCAACTGGGCGCGCCCGCTGGTCAAGGGGCCGTTCCGCGCCTTCCCCATCGTCTCGGCCAACTGCTTCACCTTCGGCGGGCTGAAGGTGGACGTGGACGCCCGCGTTCTCGACGGCAACGGCCAGCCGATGCCCGGCCTCTACGCAGCGGGCGAGACGGTCGGCCTCTACCACCAGGTCTACACCGGCTCGACCTCGGTCCTGCGCGGCGCCGTGTTCGGCCGGCTCGCCGCCCAGCACGCCGCCCAGGACATGGCCGCGTCGCGGAACGCCGGCTGACCATCATAAGAAAATCTCGGGTCCAAGGATTCATTGGGAGGAAATCGTGAAGCGCTACGCCGTGACGGCGGCCATCGCCGCCTGCCTGCTCGCCCAGGCCCATTCCGAACCGGCCCACGCCCAGGGTGCCGCCTACAGCGACGGCAAGATCAAGATCGGCATCCTGACCGACCTGTCGGGCCAGCTCTCCGACAGCACCGGGCAGGGCTCGATCGCCGCCGCGCAGATGGCGGTGGAGGATTTCGGCGGCGCCGTCAACGGCACGCCCATCGAGCTGATCTTCGCCGACCATCAGAACAAGGCCGACATCGGCGCCTCGACGGCGCGGCGCTGGTACGACGTCGATCAGGTGGACGCCATCATCGACGTGCCGAACTCCGCGGTGGCGCTGGCCGTGCAGCAGATCACCAAGGAGGCCAACCGCGTCGCCATCTTCTCCTCCCCGGCCAGTTCGGACCTGACCGGCAAGGCCTGCACGCCGAACGGGCTGCATTGGACCTACGACACCTACGCCCTCGCCCATGTGACGGCGGAGGCGGTGGTGGCCTCGGGCCTGAGCAGCTGGTACTTCCTGACCTCCGACTACGCCTTCGGCCATGCGCTGGAGCGTGACACCGGCGCCGTCGTCGAAAGCCAGAAGGGCAAGGTTCTGGGCAGCGTCCGCGTGCCGGCCAACAACGCCGACTTCTCGTCCTTCCTGCTCCAGGCGCAGGCGTCGCCGGCCAAGGTCGTGGCGCTCGCCACCGCCGGGGCCGACACCCAGAACGCGATCAAGCAGGCGGCGGAGTTCGGCCTCGGCCAGTCGGGCAAGAACATCGTGGCGCTGCTGCTCGCCATCAGCGAGGTCCATGCGCTGGGCCTTCAGGCGACCCAGGACATCATGCTGACCACCCCCTTCTACTGGGACATGGACGACGGGACGCGCGCCTTCTCCAAGCGCTTCTTCGAGAAGCGCAAGGCGATGCCGACCTTCTATCAGGCCGGCGTCTACGGTGCGGTCAGCCATTACCTAAAGGCGATCAAGGCCGCCGGGACGGACGCGGCCTCCGACGTCATGAAGACGATGAAGGCGACCCCGGTGAACGACTTCATGACCAAGAACGGCTCGGTGCGCGAGGACGGCCGGGTGCTGCGCGACATGCATCTGTTCCAGGTGAAGACCCCCGCGGAGTCCAAGGCGCCGTGGGATTACTACAAGCTGGTCCGCAGCGTTCCCGCCGACCGCGCCTTCCGGCCGCTGTCGGAAAGCGACTGTCCGCTCGTCAAGAAGATGTAAGGCGAAACACGCCGTCGGAACGCGGCGCTTCGGCGACGCGGCACCGGCGGCGTCGCGTCCCTTGCGCGAACGGCGCGAGGCCGGCTCATCACCGGGAAAGGACAGACATGACCACCGGACACACGACAACCGGACACACGGCCGGGCACACCGGCGACATCATCCTGGAAGCGCGTGGCCTGACGATGGAGTTCAAGGGCTTCGTCGCGGTGAAGGAGGTGAATCTCCAGGTCCGCCGCGGCACCATCCACGCGCTGATCGGCCCCAACGGCGCCGGCAAGAGCACGGTCTTCAACCTGCTTACCAAGTTCCTGACGCCGACGCGCGGCCAGATTCTTTACAAGGGGCGCGACATCACCGCCATGAAGCCCGCCGACGTGGCGCTGCTCGGCATGGTGCGGTCGTTCCAGATCTCCGCGGTCTTCCCGCACCTCAGCGTGCTGGAGAACGTCCGGGTGGCGCTTCAGCGCCCGCTCGGCACCAGCTTCCACTTCTGGAAGTCCGAGGAGACGCTGCGCGACCTGCGGGGCCGCGCGCTGGAGCTGATCGAGGCGGTGAACCTCACCCCGTGGGCCGACCATCTGGCCGCCGAGCTGCCCTACGGCCGCAAGCGCGCCTTAGAGATCGCCACCACGCTGGCCCTCGACCCGGAGGTGATGCTGCTCGACGAGCCGCTGGCTGGCATGGGACACGAGGACATCGAGGGCACCGCCGCGCTGATCAAGCGCGTATCCGCCGACCGCACCATCCTGATGGTGGAGCACAACCTGTCGGTCGTCGCCCACCTGTCGGACACCATCACCGTGCTCCGCCGCGGCGAAATCCTGGCGGAAGGGCCGTACGAGGCCGTGTCGCGGAACCCGCAGGTGATGGAGGCCTATATGGGGACCGGACATGCCTGACGGGATGCGCAAGACGACCGCCGGGACCGGGACGGCGATGCTCGACATCACCGATCTGCACGGCTTCTACGGCGAAAGCCACGTGCTGCACGGCGTCAACATCGATGTGCGCCAGGGCGAGGTGGTGACGCTGCTCGGCCGCAACGGCGCCGGCAAGACCTCCACCATGCGCGCCATCATGGGGATCATGGGCAAGCGCACCGGCTCCATCCGCTTCCAGGGCCACGAGCTGATCGGCATGGCGCCGCACCGGATTCCCCGCCTCGGCATCGGCTACGTGCCGGAGGAGCGCGGGATTTTCTCCAGCCTCAGCGTGGACGAGAATCTGGCGCTGCCGCCGGTGGTGAAGGAGGGCGGGATGACCGTCCCGCAAATCCACGCGCTGTTTCCCAACCTGAAGGGCCGCGGCGCGACGCAAGGCACGCGCCTGTCGGGCGGCGAGCAGCAGATGCTGGCGATCGGCCGCATCCTGCGCACCGGCGCCGGCCTGATCCTGCTCGACGAGCCGACCGAGGGGCTCGCCCCCGTCATCATCGAGCAGATCGGCGTGGCGGTGCGGGCGCTGAAACAGCGCGGCTTCACCATCCTGCTGGTCGAGCAGAACTTCCGCTTCGCCGCCACCATCGCCGACCGCCACTACGTGATGGAAGAGGGGCATGTGGTGGACATGATCCCCAACGACCAGCTCCACGCCAACATGGACAAGCTCCACACCTATCTCGGCGTGTGAGCGGGAGAAGAACGCCCGATGTCCCAACTGCTCGGCATTCCGCCGCAGGCCCTGTTCGGCCAGCTTCTGCTCGGCCTGATCAACGGCTCCTTCTACGCGCTGCTCAGCCTCGGGCTGGCCGTGATCTTCGGCATGCTCAACGTCGTCAACATGGCGCACGGCGCCCTCTACATGGTCGGCGCCTTCGTGGCGTGGCTGCTGCTGACCTACGCCGGTGTCGGCTACTGGGGGGCGCTGGTTCTGGCGCCGCTGGCGGTCGGGCTGGTCGGGCTGGCGCTGGAGCGCACGCTGTTGCGCCGGCTCTACAAGGTCGACCATCTCTACGGTCTGCTGCTGACCTTCGGCCTCGCGCTGATCTTCGAGGGCGCCTTCCGCCATCACTATGGCGTGTCGGGCCAGCCTTACCCGATCCCGGACCTGCTGAAGGGCGGGACCAACCTCGGCTTCATGTATCTGCCCACATACCGCGGCTGGGTGGTCGCGGCCTCGCTGCTGGTCTGCCTGGGCACGTGGTTCGCCATCGAGCGGACGAAGCTCGGCGCCTATCTGCGGGCGGCCACCGAGAACCCGACCCTGGTCCAGGCCTTCGGCATCAACGTGCCGGTGATGGTGTCGCTGACCTACGGCTTCGGGGTGGCGCTGGCCGGTCTGGCCGGGGTGCTGGCCGCGCCGATCTATCAGGTCTCGCCGATGATGGGGTCGAACCTGATCATCGTCGTCTTCGCGGTGGTGGTGATCGGCGGCATGGGCTCGATCCTCGGCGCCATCGTCACCGGCCTGGGGCTGGGGCTGCTGGAAGGCCTGACCAAGGTCTTCTACCCGGAGGCCTCCAACATCGTCGTCTTCGTCATCATGGCTGTGGTGCTGATGGTCAAGCCCGCCGGCCTGTTCGGGCGGGAGAGATAAGCCATGAGCCTGCAAACCAGGGACACGCTGCACGAAGGACTCGCCATGCGCGGCGGCTCGCCGAGGGTCCTGCTGACCGGGGCGCTGCTGCTCCTGGCGGTCCTGGCGCCCTACGCCCTGTACCCGGTATTCCTGATGAAGGTGCTGTGCTTCGCGCTGTTCGCCTGTGCCTTCAACCTGCTGATCGGCTTCGCCGGGCTGCTGAGTTTCGGCCATGCCGCCTTCTTCGGCGGGGCGGCCTACGTCGCCGCCCATGTGGTCAAGGAATGGGGCTGGGCGCCCGAGGCCGGGCTGCTCGCCGCCACCGCGGCGGCCGGAGCGATGGGGCTGGTCTTCGGCCTGCTCGCCATCCGCCGGCAGGGCATCTACTTCGCCATGATCACCCTGGCGCTGAGCCAGATGATCTTCTTCCTGGCCCTGCAACTGCCCTTCACCCATGGCGAGGACGGCATCCAGGCGGTGCCGCGCGGGCATCTGTTCGGGCTGTTCGACCTCAGCCAGCCGCTGACCATGTACTACACCGTGCTGGCGATCTTCCTCGGCGGCTTCGCCCTGATCTGGCGCGCGGTCCACTCGCCCTTCGGCCAGGTGCTGAAGGCGATCCGCGAGAACGAGCCGCGCGCCGTGTCGCTGGGCTACCGGACGGAGCGCTACAAGCTGCTGGCCTTCGTGCTGTCGGCGAGCCTCGCCGGTCTGGCCGGCGGGACCAAGGCGCTGGTCTTCCAGCTCGCCTCGCTGACCGACGTGACGTGGCAGATGTCGGGCGAGGTGGTGCTGATGACCCTGCTCGGCGGCATGGGCACGCTGCTCGGCCCGGTGGTGGGGGCGGCGCTGGTGGTGACGCTGGAAAGCTATCTCGCCTCGACCAGCCTGCCGGTGCCGGTGGTGATCGGCGCGATCTTCGTCGTCTGCGTCCTGCTCTTCCGCCGGGGCATCGTCGGGGAGCTGCTGCACCGCCTGCCGGGGACGGGGAGGCCCCGCGCCGATCGCCCCCGGACGGGCTCCTAGCCGGCGGCGTCGATCCGCTCCGCCAGCAGCGCGAGGTGTCCGACCACGGCTTCCTGAAAACGCAGGGATTCGGTCAGGACCAGCTCGTCGGTTGCCTGGGCCGCCACGTCGGCGAAGGCTTCGGCGAGCCGTTCCGAGGCGGCGACCGCCGCGCGCAGTCCGGCGGCTGCGGTGTCGGGGAGGGTGGCCGGCGACGCCGCCGCGTCGGAGCCGGACGGGATCAACGCCCGCTCCTCTTCGGCGATGCGGGCCAGCAGCGCGGCTCCGTCCCCGTCGCCCAGGGCCAGCAGGCGCGCCGCCAGCGCGCCGTGCTCGGCGGCGGTGGCGGACAGCAGGGCGACGGCCAGCCGTTCCAGCTCAGCCGGGGTGTCCGCGCGGGTCGGCTTGTGCTCCGCCCGGCCCCGTTCGCGGCGGTAGGCCTTGCGGCGCTCGCGGCGGAGCAGGGCGGCGTGGCGCAGCTCCTCGCGGGCCAGCGCCTCGGCGTGGGTGCGGACCGGCTCGTCCGGGGCGCCGGCGGCGATGTAGCTGTAGAAGGCGAAGGCGCGCTGCTCGTTGATCACCGCCAGCGACAGCGCCTGATAGGGCGTCAGCCGCGTGCGCTCGGTCAATTCCTCCCAGGAGGCGGCAAGCTCCGGCGGCAGGCGCCAGAGAAAGGCCGGAGCGTCGGGGGTGGGGCGGCCGAGGCGGTGCGCCCAGCCGTCCACCGCCTGGACATGCTCCTGCTCCTCCGCGATCAGGGCGCGGAAGGTGGTGGCGGTGTCGGTCTCGCCACGGCGGTCCATCAGGGCCGCCAACTGGGTGTAGCGGCGCACCGCCTCCTGCTCCAGCGCCAGCGCGATGCCCAGAAGCTCGTCCAGCGAGCGGACCCCACCCTGTGGTTCGTGGCGCAGCAACGGCATGGAAACCCCCGGTCGCGAGTGAACTTCGCCTAAAATGCAATCGATATTTCCGCCCGATCAGCAATCGTACGGACCCTGGGGCGGAGGATAGCCCGGCTTCATTTTTCCGCGACTTGACGACGGTCAAGAACAGCGACCCGAACCTGCGGTCTCATGAGCGCGTCAACGGGGCATACGGCCCCTTGATCAAGATCAAGACTTCAAGGCAAGGGCGATGGTTGCGGACTTCTTGCGGGGAACACGCGCACTGGTGGTGGGGCTGCTGATCCTGCTGGCCGGTCTCGGCACGGCGGACGCCGCCGAAGCGCTGCTGGCGCGGTATCTCGGCGCGGTGCAGCCGGGCGATCTCGCCGCCGGGGCGGACCGCTTCGGCGCCCCCCTGCCGAACGCGCCGCTGGTTCCCGTCTACAAGGGCGACGCGCTGGTCGGCCACGCCTTCCTGACCTCCGACTTCGTGAACACGACCGGCTATTCGGGCCGTCCGATCCATGTGATGGTCGGGCTGGCGCCGGACGGCACGGTGACCGGGGCGAAGCTGGTTGACCATCACGAGCCCATCGTCCTGATCGGCATCCCGCCCGCCAAGGTCAACGCCTTCATCGACGGCTACGTCGGCAAGAACGTGCTGACCCTGGCCTCGCAGAGCGCGTCCAGCCCGCCAGTCGACATCGTGTCCGGCGCCACCGTGACGGTGATGGTGATCGGCGATTCGATCATCCGCTCCGGCAAGAAGGTGTTGCAGGCTCTGGGCGCGCCGGGAGCGGCCGAGGCCGCGCCGACGGTGACCCGCAGCCTCGACCTGTCCAAGAGCGGAGTCGAAGCCAAGGACCGGGAAGACTGGGCCACGCTGGTCGGCGACGGTTCGGTGCGCCGCCTCACGTTGACGGTGGGCGAGGTCAACGCCGCCTTCGAGCGCACCGGCAAGGCCGAGGCCGCCGCCCGTCCCGAAGCCGGCGATCCGAACGACAGCTTCATCGACCTCTACGCCGCGCTCGCCACCATTCCCGCCGTCGGCCGCTCCCTGCTCGGCGACGCGGAGTACGAGGCGCTGGTGCAGCGGCTGAAGCCGGGCCAGCACGCCATCGTCGTGGCCGGTCAGGGGCGCTATTCCTTCAAGGGCTCGGGCTATGTGCGCGGCGGCATCTTCGACCGTTTCGAGCTGGTCCAGCACGAGGGCGCGATCCGCTTCCGCGACCGTCTGCACAAGCGCCTGGGCTCCCTGGCCGCGGCGGGCGCGCCGAATTTCCCCGAGATCGGCCTGTTCGTCATCCCCGAAGAGGTCGGCTTCAATCCCGCCGATCCGTGGCGCCTGCAACTGCTGGTCCAGCGCGCGACCGCCGCGCTCGACAAGGCCTTCGTCACCTTCGACCTCGGCTACCAGCCGCCGGAAAAGTTCCTGAAGGTCGAGCCGGTGGCCGCTCCTGCCGCTCCTGCCGCTCCTGCCGCTGCCGCCGCGCCGGCCTCCGTGGCTCCGGCCGCCGTGGCTCCGATGGCCGCCGCCCTGGCGGAAGCGGACGCCGGCGACGAGATCCCGCTGTGGCGGCGCATCTGGGAGAATCGCCTGTTCGACATCGCCGTGCTGGCGAGCGCGATCCTGCTGCTGACCGGAATCTTCTTCTTCCAGGACCAGCTCGTGAAGCGTCCGGCCCTCTACGAGCGGGTGCGCACCGGGTTCCTCGTCTTCACGCTGGTCTGGCTCGGCTGGTACGCGACGGCGCAGCTGTCGGTGGTCAACGTGCTGACCTTCGCCAACGCGCTGCGCACCGACTTCCGCTGGGACTATTTCCTGATGGACCCGCTGGTGTTCATCCTGTGGTTCTCGGTCGCCGCGTCGCTGCTGTTCTGGGGCCGGGGCGCCTTCTGCGGCTGGCTGTGCCCGTTCGGCGCGCTGCAGGAGCTGGCGTCCAAGGCCGCCAAGAAACTCGGCGTCCGCCAGATCGCCGTTCCCTTCGGGCTGCACCAGCGGCTGTGGCCGATCAAGTACATGATCTTCCTGCTGCTGTTCGGCCTGTCGCTGACCTCGCTGGCGACGGCGGAGAAGGCGGCGGAGGTCGAGCCCTTCAAGACCGCGATCATCCTGCATTTCGTCCGCGACTGGTGGTTCGTCCTGTTCGCCGTGGCCCTGATCGCCGCCGGCCTGTTCATCGAGCGCTTCTTCTGCCGCTACCTGTGCCCGCTGGGCGCTGCGCTGGCCATCCCCGGCCGGATGCGGATGTTCGACTGGCTGCGCCGCTACAAGGAATGCGGCAACCCGTGCCGGCGCTGCGCCAACGAGTGCCCGGTCCAGGCGATCCACCCCGACGGCTCGATCAACCCCAACGAATGCATCCAGTGCCTCCACTGCCAGGTGCTCTACCACCACGACCGCAAATGCCCGGTCATGATCCAGAAGCGCCTGAAGCGGGAGCGCCGCGACGCTTCCCAATCCACCGGCCAATCCACCGGCACCGCTGCGGAAGCCAAACCCCGCGCCGCCGTGCTGACCACCGATCCCGCCACCGGGCACCTGTCCGCCCGGCCGGAAGGATTTTGACCCACCAGGTCGAAACAAGAGCCCCGCAAGGGGACATCGAAGGAGCTGACTCATGTCGGAAACAAAGGCGTCGAACATCAAGGTTGAGCGGACGGGCGTGAACCGCCGCGATCTTCTCGGGGGCACCGCCAAGGCGGCGGCGCTGGCCGGAATCGCCGGCGCGGTGGCCGGCGGCACGGCGGGCGGTGCGCTGTTCGGCGCCGGCCCGGCCGCGGCCGCGGGGTCGGGCAACCAGAAGTACGAGGTCAAGCCGGGCGATCTCGACGAATATTACGTCTTCCATTCCGGCGGCCAGTCGGGCGAGCTGCGCATCCTCGGCCTGCCCAGCATGCGCGAGCTGCACCGCATCCCGGTGTTCAACCGCTGCAGCGCCTCGGGCTGGGGCCTGACCAACGAGAGCCGCAAGATCCTGACCGAGGGCCTGACCGAGGAGAACCGGAAGTATCTGGCCAACCACGGCGGCACCTGGCTGAACGGTGACCTGCACCACCCGCACATGTCCTTCACCGATGGCACCTACGACGGGCGCTACATCTTCGTGAACGACAAGGCGAACACCCGCGTCGCCCGCATCCGCTGCGACATCATGAAGGTCGACAAGATCATCGACATTCCGAACGTCTCGGCGATCCACGGCCTGCGTCTGCAGAAGTACCCGCGCACCGGCTACGTCTTCGCGAACGCCGAGCAGCTCGTGCCGATGCCGAACGACGGCAAGAACGTCGACCCGAAGAACTACCGGACGCACTTCTCCGCCATCGACGGCGACAGCATGACGGTGTCGTGGCAGGTCCGTGTGGACGGCAACCTCGACAACACCGAGGCGGACTACCAGGGCAAATACGCCTTCTCGACCTGCTACAACTCCGAAGGCGGCGTGACCACCGCGGAGATGACGGCGAACGAGCAGGACTGGATCGTCGTCTTCAACATCAAGCGCATCGAAGAGGCGGTGAAGGCCGGCAAGGTCGAGGTGATGCACGGCGTCCCGGTGGTGGACGGCCGCCACGGCTCGCCCTTCACCCGTTACATCCCGATCCCCAACAGCCCGCACGGCGTCAACGCGGCGCCGGACGGCATCCACGTCACCATCAACGGCAAGCTGTCGCCGACGGTGTCGGTGATGGACGTCCGCCTGCTCGACGACCTGTTCGACGACAAGATCAAGCCGCGGGACGTCATCGTGGCAGAGCCGCAGCTGGGCCTCGGGCCTCTGCACACCGCCTATGACGGGCGCGGCAACGGCTACACCACGCTGTTCCTCGACAGCCAGATCGTGAAGTGGAACATCGACAAGGCCAAGCGCGCCTACAAGGGCGAGAAGGTCGATCCGATCATCCAGAAGCTGGACGTGCACTACCAGCCGGGCCACACCCATTCCTCCATGGGCCAGACCAAGGAGGCCGATGGCAAGTGGCTGATGGTGCTGAACAAGTTCTCCAAGGACCGCTTCCTCAACGTCGGTCCGAGCAAGCCGGAGAACGACCAGCTCGTTGACATCTCGGGCGACGAGATGAAGCTGGTGCACGACGGCCCGACCTACGCCGAGCCGCACGACACGCTGATCGTCCACCGCTCCAAGCTGAACCCGAAGAGCATCTTCACCCGCGACGACCCGATGTGGGAGGAGGCCCGCCAGCAGGCCAAGAAGGACGGCGTCAACCTGGACGACGACGCCAAGGTGATCCGCGAGGGCAACAAGGTCCGCGTCTACATGTGGCAGCGCGCTCCGGCCTACGGGCTTGAGGAGTTCACGGTCAAGCAGGGTGACGAAGTGACGCTCTACATCTCCAACATGGACGATGTGGACGATCTGACCCACGGCTTCACCCTGTCCAACCACGGCATCGCCATGGAGATCGGGCCGCAGCAGACCAGCTCTGTCACCTTCATCGCCGAGCGTCCGGGCGTGCATTGGTACTATTGCCAGTGGTTCTGCCACGCCCTGCACATGGAGATGGGCGGCCGCATGATCGTCGAGCCGCGCGCCACCTGAGGCACCTGCCGCTTGCCCCCACCCCAACCCCTCCCCCGCTGACGCAGGGGAGGGGCTCAATTCCCTCCCCTGCGAAGCGGGGGAG
>NZ_QLKQ01000078.1 GCF_003349955.1 Azospirillum brasilense | reverse complement strand
ACGGCGATGCCGCGACGCTGACCGGCTTCACCACGTCCGGCCTGAAGAACAGCGATGACGTGACGGCTGTGACGCTGACCAGTGCCGGCACGGCGGCCACCGCCGGGGTGGGTGGTTACGCCATCACCGCCTCGTCGGCCCAGGGCAACGGCCTGTCCAACTACACGGTGAGCTATGTCGGCGGGACATTGGCCGTGACGGCCCGGCCGATTGTGGTGACGGCGCATTCCCTCAGCCGCTTGGTCGGCGCGGAGGACCCGGCGCTGACCTACAGCGTTGGAGGGCGCGGGCTGGTCAATGGTGACACGCTCCTTGGATCGTTGGTCACCGCTGCGGCCGATGCTCCCGCGGGGACCTACGCCATCACCCAAGGCACCTTGGCCGCTTCTTCCAACTATAGCCTCACCTACAACCCGGCGACGTTGACGGTTACCCCGGCCGTGACGGTCGAGGTGCAACCGCCGGCACCCAACGCTGGAGGCGGCGGCGCGGAGCCAGCGGCACGAACGGAGGCCTTGGAGCAGATCCTGCCCAGCGTGGTCCTTCCCCGGAATCGGGTGGTGGCCACGGCGTCGCAGGTCGCTCCGCTGTCCCAGAGCCGTGAACCTGCCATGTCCGCCTCATCCACGGATTCATCCGCCGCTGGCGGGGTTGCGGGCTCAACCGCCGCCACGGGCGTATCAGGCCTGGCCGCCGGCAGCCCCACCACCCAGGATGCAACCGGCGCCACCGCGGCGTGCACTGGCGGCGCGGCGTCCAGCAGCGCCTGCACGAACGCCCCGCATCCGGAGAACACGCGCGTCGGTCGCTTCCTCCACTTCTCCATGCGCTGACGAACGGAACGACCCCGGCCATGACCACCACAATCTTCACGGCACCCGCCCGCCGGTACCGCCGCAAGGGCACCTCGATGCCCGTCCGTTCGTACAGCCCGTCACCGTGGCTCGTCGCTCCGCTCATGCTGTCCGCCTTGGCGGAGGCGGTCCTGGGCTCGGCCGCGGCCCAGGTGCCGGTGGAACGCAACCTGCCGCCGGCGGTCGCGGGGGAGGGTGGTGGCCTGCGCTCCGGCGTCGGAACGGCGCCTGATGCCGACGACACCCCGCTCGGCGTCGATCTGGCGGGAATTCGCCTCATCGGGCTGGACGGCACGGTGATCGCCGCGCCGCCGCCGGGCATCACCGTCTCCGGGGTGGAGGGACTCGACGAGCGGCGCTTCGCCGATGCGCTGGGCCCGCTTCTCGGCCGCCCGCTCTCGCGCAAGCGGCTGGCGGATGCCCAGGCCGCCGTCGCCAGGGCCTATCGCGAGGCGGGACGGCCGTTCGTCTCCGTCACTGCCCCACCGCAGGAGATCACCGCGGGGGTGCTGCAGCTGCGCGTCGTGCCCTTCCGGACCGGAAAGGTCCAGGTCAAGGAGGCGGATGGCACCGTTGCCGGAACCGAACTGGCCGCCGCCGTGCGCGCGCCGAGCGGTGCCTTGATCGAAGCCGACCACATTTCCGAGGATCTCGACTGGCTCAACCGCTTCCCTTACCGGCAGCTCAACGGCGTGTTCGAGCCCGGGTCCGATCCGGGGTCCAGCGATCTTACGCTGGAGATCAGCCGCCGCCGGCCGTGGCAGGTCTTCGCCGGAGTGGCCAACACCGGCAGCCTGCGCAACCGCAATCTCGACCGCGCCTTCGTCGGCTTCGCCGCCGGCATCGAGGCCCTGAACGATCTCACCCTGTCCTACCAGCTGACCGGCGGCCGTGACGCCGTCTCCGATCCCGGCTCGCTGAGGCTGTCGGGGAACAAGCGCCCGTCCTACGCCAGCCATGCCGGGCGCATCGTCCTTCCCACCGCCGCGCGTCAGGCGCTCAGCCTGACCCCGAGCGTCGTCGCCACATCCCAGGACGCCGCCGACGGTCTTCTCACCATTCGCAACACCACCGTGGAACTGCCGCTCCTTTACCGTTCGGCGCTGTCCAACATCGATGGCCGTCTCGCCGGATGGGGCGACCTGTATGGCGGCGTCACGCCGAAGTGGTTGTCGCGCAGGGTGCTGAGTCAGGGAACCCGGCTCGCCAGCGGGTCGGCCGGGGTGTTCGACCTGACGATCGGCTGGGGCGGCAGCTGGCCGCAGGCCGGCGGCGGCGCGACGACCATGGACATCCGGGCCGTGGCCAACCGGGCCGGGCTGGTCCCCGGCAACAGCGACGCGGCGTGGAGCCGCTTCTCCAACGGCCGCGTCGATGGCGCCGACTACGCCTATCTTTACGGGGTGTTCAACCGGGTCACCCCGCTCGCCGGCCTGCCTTGGCCGGGTGCCACCTCATGGACCGTCGAGTTCACCGGTCAGTTGGCTGGAAAGGCGCTGCCGGAAACCGAGCAGCTCGCCATCGGCGGGCTTTACGCCACCCGCGGCTACACGCTGAACGACGGCAGCGTCGACACCGGCTTCGTGTTGCGGAACGAGGCCCGGTTGCCGACCTTTTCCGCGCTGGGGCACCTTGGGAGCTCGGGAATCGGGGCGCTCGAGGACACCGTCTCCCCCTTCGCCTTTCTCGATGTCGGTTACGGGCACAACCACAATTTCGACGCCCTCCCCGGCATCGGCGAGCGCGCCGACACGACGCTGGTGGGGGTGGGGGCCGGTGTCGACTACACGCTTCTGCAAACCCTGCAGCTTGGCGTGAATGTCGGCGTTGCCTTGACCGACGGGCCGGAAACCAGCCGTGGAACGCTGACCGCCCAGGCCAGGATGCTGGTTTCCTTCTGACCCGCCGTCCCGACCGTTCGGTGCCCGACGCCGGGGCGGTTGAACCATCGGCGGACCGCCCTACCATCACCCTGCGCGGGATGAGGGCTCATGAACGGCATCGCGGGATTCACCGGTTCGATCCGGGCGGTTGTAATCGGGGCGAGCGGTGGCATCGGCGCCGCCGTGACGCAACGGCTGCTGGAGGATTCCGGGGTGACGGAGGTTGTGGCCCTGTCGCGCCGCCCGGTCGCTCCGGCGGGGAAGCTGCGCACCGGTTTCCTTGACCTTGCCGACGAGCCGTCCATCGCCGATGCGGCGGCGCAGGCGGGGGCGGTCGATCTCGTTTTCATCGCCAGCGGCCTGCTGCACCAGGATGCGGTGCAACCAGAGAAGAGTTGGCGGACGCTGGACCCGGCTGCCATGGCGCGGCTGTTCCAGGTCAACGCCATCGGCCCGGCGCTGGTTGCCAAGCACTTCCTGCCGCGGATGCCGCGGCGCGGCCGGGCGGTCTTCGCGGTTCTGTCCGCCAAGGTCGGCAGCATCGCCGACAACCGGCTTGGCGGCTGGTACGGCTACCGCGCGTCAAAGGCGGCGCTCAACCAGATCGTCCGCACCACGGCCATCGAACTGGCGCGCTCGCGACCGGAGGCCGTCTGCGTCGCGCTGCATCCGGGCACCGTCGACACCCCCCTGTCGCAGCCGTTCCAGGCCGGGGTGGCCCGTGACCGGCTGTTCAGCCCCGCCGTCGCCGCCGGGCATCTCCTCCACGTCCTGGGAGAGCTGACGCCAATGGACAGCGGCGGGCTGTTCGCCTGGGACGGCCGGCGCTTGCCCTATTGAACCGGCCGCCCCGCTATGGCCCACCGCACCGCCGGCGCCTCGTCCCTTCGGCCGCTCACCGGTCTTGCGTCCGGAAGAATCCGTTGAGCGCGTCGAACGGTTCGGCCTCGCCAAGGGCATCGAAGCGTCCATGATCGGCCAACATCCGGGCCGCCCGGAGGAAGCCGCCCCAGGCGGCGCGGTTGAGCCCGCTGCCCAGGCTGATGCGCCGCACGCCCAGGGCGGCGATCTGCTCCACAGACAGGCCGATGGGCGAGGAAACCAGCAGGTTGAGCGGTTTCGGGCGGACGGCGTCGACCGCCGCCTTGATGTCGTCCGGTGTCCGCAAGCCCGGCGCGTAGAGCACATCCGCTCCCGCCGCGGCGTAGGCCGGCAGGCGACGCAGCGCCTCTTCGACGGCCGCCGGGTGGTTCACCAGCAGGGACTCGCAACGGGCGGTCAGGAGGACGCCGGTTCCCCGCAACGCCTCCGCGGCCGCGGCCACGCGCTCGACGGCGTGATCAAGATCGTACAGCGGCTTCGCCGGGTCGCCCGTGGCGTCCTCGATCGACAGGCCCGCCACGCCACTGTCGGCGCACAGGCGCACGTTGCGCGCCAGCCCCGCGCAGTCATGGGCGTAGCCGGACTCGAAATCGGCGTTCACCGGCAGGTCGGTCGCCGCGACCATGTCGGCGATGTGCGCCAGCATGTCGCCGCAGGGCACCGCCCACTCGGCATCGGGAAGCCCGCGCGCGAAAGCGAAGCCGGCCGAGGTGGTGGCCAAGGCGGGGAACCCGAGATGCTTCAGCATCATGGCGCTTCCGACGTCCCAGGGATTGGGCATGACGAAGCAGCCGGTCCAGTGAAGATCGGCGAAAGCGGCGCGGGCTTGGCGGTGATGATCGGCCATCACAGGGGCTCTCCAGGGCGACGGATCAACCTCGGCAGGCTGACGTGGGCGGGCTGACGCGGGAAGTCTGACGCGGGCAGGGTACGCTTTCATTCCCGTGCCGTCTTCATCCCTGTGTCGTCCAACCGCTGAACGGGGTCGTCGCCTTGCCTGATCCCGGACGTAGAGCCGTTGCCGGCACGGCGCAAGGCACCTTGCGGCGTGTGGTCCGGGGAGCCGGGGGGCGCTCTGCGCTGAATTGCCGGTTGCCGTTGCGGCCGCCTTGCGGTAGAAACCACGTCTGGTCGGCAGTTCACCAAGGCGTCGCCGCCCCCTCGAGGGGAGCTAAACCTGCCATGATACCCTCTCGACCGACACCTCATCGCGTGCCGCGTCGGAAGTCGGCGACCACCGGCATCCCTTCGCGGATTGGCGCGTCGTGAGGATGACTCCATGTCCAGAACACCGCTGCCCTACAGCGCGGGCGATATTTCCGCTCTTGCGCGCTCGCTGCGCGCGCAACTCGCCGGCCGGGCCGAGCCGCCGGGCCATGTTGAATGGCTCAACATGCTGGCCAAGGCGGTCGGCTGCCGGAACTTCCAGCATTTCCGGGTCCAGACCCAGACCCAGCCGGAGACTCAGGCCCAGCCGGCGGAGCAAATCACGGCGCAGGACCTTGCCGGAATGTCGGTGGACGCGCCGCCGCCGGTCGATCCGGTCCGGCTCCTGAAGGTGGCCCGCTGCTTCGACGCCGCCGGCGCGCTGTTGCGCTGGCCGCCGAAGCGCAGCGAGCGCGACCTGTGCCTGTGGGTCCTGTGGTCGCGGATCGACGCCGGCCGGGCGATGAGCGAGGGCGAGGTGAACGATGTCCTGCGCGGCGCCAACCGGTTCGACGACCATGTCCTGCTGCGCCGGGAGCTGTGTGACTTCGGCCTGCTCGACCGGACGCGCGACGGGCGCGTCTACCGGCGTGTCGAGTGCCGGCCGCCGCCGGAAGCGCTCGCCATGATCCGCCGCCTGAAGGCGGCGCCCGTCGCCGGACGGGCGCCGTCCTGAGGCGCCGCGTCGCTGGCGGGGCGGTGGTGGCGGGGCGGTAGTGGCCTAGGCGCCCAGCGCGAAGGCCACCGCCGCGTCGGTGTGGAGCGCCGTCGTGTTGAACATCGGGATGTCCGGCCGGTCGGCCTGATCGACCAGCAGGAAGATCTCGGTGCAGCCGAGGATCACCCCCTGCGCCCCGTCTTCGGCCATGCGGTCGATGATCTCCAGGTACTGGGCCTTGGACTCCGGGCGCAGGTCGCGCCGCACCAGTTCGTCGAAGATGATGCGGTCGACCGTCGCCTTGTCGGCGTCGGACGGCACCATGATCTCGACCCCGAAACGCTCCTCGTAACGGCGGCGCAAGTCCTCGGAGAGCATCGTCGCCATGGTGCCCAGCAGGGCGACCCGAGACAGGCCGGCGGCCCGCATCGCCGCGCCGGTCGGGTCGGCGATGTGGATGAAGGGGGTGGCGCGGTCGGCCATGATCGGCTCGACCACCCGATGCATGGTGTTCGACACGCAGAGGATCACGTCGGCCCCGGCGCGCTCCAGCGCGTCGACCTTGCCGGACAGGTAGCGCTGCGCGGCGTCCCATTCGTTCCGGCGGACGAAATGCTCGATGTTGCCGAAATTGACGCTGACGATGACGATCTCGCCGTTGTCCCAGCCGCCGAAGCGGGCGTTCAGACCCTCGTTCAGCAGGCGGTAATATTCGGCGGTGGCCTGGTTGCTCATGCCGCCGAGGACGCCGATGGTCTTCTGGGGCAAGGGCCGGGCGGTGGGCGTCGTCATGTCGTGATCCTATCGGTTGGGCCGCGGATGATAGAGCGGCCGCAGCGGAATCGCCAACCCCTCAGGCCTTTTCCACGGTCCGACCCTCCTGGGTGAACAGGTAGGGGACGAAGCTGCGGTGGTGCTCGTCCACCGACAGCTGGCTGCCGATGGGCGGGAAGGCGCGCTGCTGGCAGTCGGTGCGCTCGCAGATGCGGCAGTTCACGCCGATGGGCACGGCGGCGGCCTCGTTGGAGGTGTCGATCCCGGCGGCATAGACGATTTCGTTGGCGTGGGTCGCCTCGCAGCCGAGCCCGACGGCGAACTGGCGCGACGGCTTCAGATAGGCGCCGCCGCGCTTGGTCACCGTGCGGGCGATGCCGATGTAGGTGATGCGGTCGGGCATGGTGGCGAACTGCACCAGGATCTTGCCGGGCTGGGCGAAGGCCTCGTGCACGTTCCACAGCGGGCAGGCGCCGCCGAAGCGCGCGAAGTGGAAGCGCGTCGCCGAATGGCGCTTGGTGATGTTGCCGGCCATGTCCACCCGCACGAAGTAGAAGGGCAGGCCGCGCGCCCCCGGCCGCTGGAGAGTGGACAGCCGGTGGCAGACCTGCTCGAAGCTGGCCCCGAAGCGGCTCTGCAACTGCTCCACGTCGTGGCGCAGCGCGCGGGCCTGGGCGGCGAAGGCGCGGTAGGGCAGGACCAAGGCGCCCGCGAAGTAGTTGGCGAGCCCGACCCGGCAGATCGACCGCGCGTCCTCGCTGGAGAACTTCGCCTGGGCGACCCGCTCCTCGATGACGTCGCCGAAGCCCAGCAGGGCGATCTGGTGCGCCATATGAAAGGCGCGGCTGGGGCCGTTCAGCAGGGCGGACAGGCGCAGCGTGCCGGTGCTGCCGTCGTAGCTGCGCATGGCCGTCTCGCCGTCGTCGGCGACGATCTTCACACGAACGTCGTGCCGCCGCTTCAGATAGGCGGCCAGCTCGTTCAGCAGGGCGCCGGAGTGGATTTTCTCCGTGTCCCACAGCGTTTCCGCCGCCTCGTCCAGCGGGCCGATGTAGTTGTTGCAGTAGTGGAAATAGTCGCGGACCTCCTCGTAGGGGAACTGCGGCCCGGCGAAGGCGTCGCTCGGCTCCTGGTTGGACAGGCTGTCGGCCAGCGACTGCACCCTCTCGTGAAGCTTCTGATAAGCCTGATGCAGGCTCAGCACGCGGCGGGCCAGCTCGGGGCTGGAGCCGACGGCGCTGCGAAGCTCCGCGTTGGTCAGCGGCGCCCCGGCGAACAGCGGGTCGGCCAGGGCCTCGCGCAGGTCGGCGACCAGACGGCTGTCCTCGTCCTCCACGAAATTGGACAGGTCGACCTCGAACACGGCGGAGATCTTCAGCAGCACCGGCAGGGTCAGCGGGCGCTGGTTGTTCTCGATCTGGTTCAGGTAGCTCGGCGACAGGTCGAGCGTCTTGGCCAGCGCCGCCTGGGTCAGCCCGCGCTGTTCACGCAGGCGGCGGAGCTTGTAGCCGAGGAAGAGCTTCTGCATGGACCCGCCTATCACCCGAAGATTATGTCGAAGTGCATATTTGCAATCTTGGCAAACCGCGCGCTGCGTTTGCAAAGATGTTCGCAACTTCGCACATTTTTCCCGCCCGGCCAATTGCCCTGTTGCAAATCTTGTGAATAATCCAGGCGTTCCGGTGAGGGGACCGCTGCCACAAGGTTCGCAAGGTCCTCCGCCGCTCGCCAAAGTGGGAAACGCCTGATGCAAGAAATTCTGGCCAAGTTGGACGCCATGCGCTCCGGTGCGCGGCTGGGCGGCGGCGAAAAGCGCGTCGCCGGGCAGCACGCCAAGGGCAAGCTGACCGCGCGGGAGCGCATCGAACTCTTCCTCGACGAAGGCTCGTTCGAGGAGTTCGACATGTTCGTGCAGCACCGCTGCAACGACTTCGGCATGGAAGGCCAGAAGGTACCCGGCGACGGCGTGGTCACCGGTCACGGCACGGTGAACGGGCGTCTCGTCTTCGTCTTCAGCCAGGACTTCACCGTGTTCGGCGGCTCGCTGTCGGAAGCCCACGCCGAGAAGATCTGCAAGATCATGGACCAGGCGATGAAGGTCGGCGCGCCGGTCATCGGCCTGAACGACAGCGGCGGCGCCCGCATCCAGGAGGGCGTGGCCTCGCTCGGCGGCTACGCCGAGGTGTTCCAGCGCAACGTCAACGCCTCGGGCGTCATCCCGCAGATCTCCCTGATCATGGGGCCGTGCGCCGGCGGCGCGGTCTATTCGCCGGCCATGACCGACTTCATCTTCATGGTGAAGGACAGCTCCTACATGTTCGTGACCGGTCCCGACGTGGTGAAGACGGTCACCCACGAGGTGGTGACAGCGGAGGAGCTGGGCGGGGCGATCACCCATTCCAGCAAGTCCGGCGTCGCCGACATGGCCTTCGAGAACGACGTCGAGGCGCTGCTCCAGCTCCGCCGCTTCATCGACTTCCTGCCGGCCTCCAACCGCGAGCGGGCGCCGGAGCGTCCCTGCACCGACCCGATCGACCGCGACGACCTGTCGCTCGACACGCTGGTGCCGGAGAACCCGAACAAGCCCTACGACATGAAGGAGCTGATCCTCAAGACGGTCGACGAGGGCGACTTCTTCGAGCTTCAGCCCGACTATGCCAAGAACATCATCATCGGCTTCGGCCGCATGAACGGCAGCACGGTCGGCATCGTCGCCAACCAGCCGATGGTGCTCGCCGGCTGCCTGGACATCGACAGCTCCAAGAAGGCCGCGCGCTTCGTGCGCTTCTGCGACGCCTTCGAGATTCCGATCCTGACCCTGGTGGACGTCCCCGGCTTCATGCCCGGCACCTCGCAGGAGTACAACGGCATCATCAAGCACGGCGCGAAGCTGCTGTTCGCCTACGCCGAAGCCACCGTGCCGAAGATCACCGTCATCACGCGCAAGGCCTACGGCGGCGCCTATGACGTGATGGCGTCCAAGCATCTGCGCGGCGACATCAACTACGCCTGGCCGTCGGCGGAGATCGCGGTGATGGGGCCGAAGGGCGCGGTGGAGATCATCTTCCGCGGCGACATCGGCGACACTGCCAAAATCGAGGCGCGCACCGAGGAGTACCGGCAGAAGTTCGCCAACCCGTTCGTGGCGGCGTCGCGCGGCTACATCGACGACGTCATCATGCCGCACGGCACCCGCCGGCGCGTCATCAAGGCGCTGTCCATGCTGAAGAACAAGCAGCTCCAGAACCCCTGGCGCAAGCACGACAACATCCCGCTCTGAAGGCGCGCCGCCCCATGACGACCCTGTTCTCAAAGATCCTGATCGCGAACCGCGGCGAGATCGCCTGCCGCGTCATCCGCACGGCGCGCCGCCTGGGCATCAAGACGGTCGCCGTCTATTCGGACGCCGACAGGAACGCCCTGCACGTCGAGATGGCCGACGAGGCCGTCCACATCGGCGCCGCCCCCTCGGCGCAGAGCTACCTGCTGATCGACCGCATCGTCGACGCCTGCAAGAAGACCGGCGCCCAGGCCGTCCATCCCGGCTACGGCTTTCTGTCGGAGAAGCGCGAGTTCCAGGAGGCGCTGGCCGCGGCCGGGATCGCCTTCATCGGCCCGGACGCCCACGCCATCCAGGCGATGGGCGACAAGATCGAGTCCAAGAAGCTCGCCAAGGCCGCGGGCGTCAGCACGGTCCCCGGCTATCTCGGCGTCATCGCCGACGACAGCGAGGCGGTGACCATCGCCCGCGACATCGGCTATCCGGTGATGATCAAGGCGTCGGCCGGCGGCGGCGGCAAGGGCATGCGCGTGGCCTGGAACGACGAGGAGGCCCGCGAAGGCTTCCGCTCGGCCCAGAACGAGGCGCGCTCCTCCTTCGCCGACGACCGTGTCTTCGTCGAGAAGTACATCCAGCAGCCGCGCCACATCGAGATCCAGGTGCTGGCGGACGGGCAGGGCACGGCCCTGTACCTGGGCGAGCGCGAATGCTCGATCCAGCGCCGCCACCAGAAGGTCATCGAGGAGGCGCCGTCGCCCTTCCTCGACGCCGCCACCCGCAAGGCGATGGGCGAGCAGGCCGTGGCGCTGGCCCGCGCCGTGGACTACAAGTCCGCCGGCACCGTCGAGTTCATCGTCGACGCCGAGCGCAACTTCTACTTCCTGGAGATGAACACCCGCCTCCAGGTGGAACATCCGGTCACCGAGCTGGTCACCGGCCTCGACCTCGTCGAGCTGATGATCCGCGTCGCGGCGGGCGAGAAGCTGACGCTGCGCCAGGACGACATCAAGCTGCACGGCTGGGCCATCGAGTCCCGCATCTACGCCGAGGACCCGTTCCGCAACTTCCTGCCCTCCACCGGCCGGCTGACCCACTACCGTCCGCCGTCGGAGGACCCGCATGTCCGCGTCGACACCGGCGTCTACGAGGGCGGCGAGATCTCCATGTACTACGATCCCATGATCGCCAAGCTGTGCAGCTGGGGCTCGACGCGCGACGCCGCCATCGCCCGCATGCGCGAGGCGCTGGACCAGTATTACATCCGTGGCGTCAGCCACAACATCCCGTTCCTCGCCTCGCTGATGGCCAACCCGCGCTTCGTCGAGGGTCGGCTGACCACCAACTTCATCGCCGAGGAATACCCGACCGGCTTCCACGCCTCCGACCTGCCGCCGGACGACCCGGCGATCCTGATCGCCGTCGCCGCGGTGATCCACCGCTGCCTGAACGACCGCGACATCCAGATCTCCGGCAAGATGCCGGGCAACAAGGTCCGGGTGCGGGACGACTGGGTCGTCGTGATGGACGGCGCGCAGCATCCGGTCCATGTCCACCCGACGGACGGCAGCCCGCAGCGCATCGGCTACACCGTCGATTTCGAGGGCAGGCATCATGTGGTGTGGAGCGACTGGAACCTGGGCGAGCCGCTGTTCCGCGGCACGGTGAACGGCGCGCATGTCTGCGTCCAGGTGGACCGCGTCGGCGTCGGCTACCGCCTGTCCCATTCCGGCGCCCAAGCGCTGGTCAAGGTGCTGACGCCCAACGCCGCGCGGCTCGACGCGCTGATGCCGGTGAAGGCGCCGCCGGACATGTCGAAGTTCCTGCTGTCGCCGATGCCCGGCCTGCTCGTCTCGGTCGCGGTGACCGAGGGGCAGGAGGTCAAGGCCGGCGAGGTGCTGGCCGTGGTCGAGGCGATGAAGATGGAAAACATCCTGCGCGCGGCGCAGGATGGCACGGTGTCCAAGGTGCACGCGACGCCCGGCTCCAGCCTGGCGGTCGATCAGAAGATCCTGGAGTTCGCGTGAGCCAAGCGGGCTCCGACATATAGGGAAAGGTAAGGACGATGGCTTTCGCAAACACGCTTTCGCAGCGTGCCGCTTCGCTTCTCGAGACGGTCGCCCCGCGGGGCGGCCTGCTCACCGCCGCCACCGCGGCGGTTCTGGGCAGCCTGCTCCTGGCCGCCTCGGCCAAGGTGCAGGTCCCGTTCTGGCCGGTTCCGATGACGATGCAGAGCATGGTCGTCATCCTGCTCGGCATGGCCTACGGCAGCCGCCTCGCCACGGCGACGGTCCTGCTGTACCTGCTCGAAGGCCTCGCCGGTCTTCCGGTCTTCGCCGGCCCGGCCGCCGGCCCGGCCTACATGGCCGGCCCGACCGCCGGCTACCTGCTGGGCTTCGTCCTGGCCGCCGGCGTCACCGGCTGGCTGGCCGAGCGCGGCTGGGACCGCAGCCCGCTCAAGGCCGTCGGCGCCCTGGCGATCGGCCATGCGCTGCTGTTCGTTCCGGGCGTCGCCTGGATGGCCGTCCTGTTCGGCGGCGAGAAGGCCGTCGCGCTGGGCCTGACGCCGTTCCTGGCCGCCACGGTCCTGAAGACCGCGCTGGGTGCCGCGATCATGCAGGCCGCCTGGAAGGTCGTCGCCCGCCGGTCGCAGGGCTGAGGGCAGGGGGCGCTTGCTTGCCCCCTCCCTAACCCTCCCCCGCTCTCGCAGGGGAGGGGACTGTTCTCCCTCCCCTGCGAGAGCGGGGGAGGGCCGGGGTGGGGGCAAGCGTCCCACCCATTGATTGATCGTTGCAAATCATTCGAACCAAGAAGCCGTGTCGAGGAGACGTCCCATGAGCGAGTTCCCGAAGAAGACCCAGGCCGACTGGCAGACCCTGGCCACCAAGGACCTGGGCGCCAACGGGACGCTCGAAGACCTCGTCTGGAAGACTCCGGAGGGGCTGGACGTCAAGGCGCTCTACACCGCCGACGATCTGGAAGGGTTGGAACTGGACAGCCTGCCCGGCTTCCCGCCCTTCACCCGGGGACCGCGCGCCACGATGTACGCGGTGAAGCCCTGGACGATCCGCCAGTACGCCGGCTTCTCGACCGCCGAAGAGTCCAACGCCTTCTACAAGGCGAACCTGAAGGCCGGGCAGATGGGCCTGTCGGTCGCCTTCGACCTGGCCACCCACCGCGGCTATGACAGCGACCACCCGCGCGTGGTCGGCGACGTGGGCAAGGCGGGTGTCGCCATCGACAGCGTCGAGGACATGAAAATCCTCTTCGACGGCATCCCGCTCGACAAGATGTCGGTGTCGATGACCATGAACGGCGCGGTGCTGCCGATCCTCGCCGGCTACATCGTCGCCGCGGAGGAGCAGGGTGTCAGCCAGGACAAGCTGAGCGGGACCATCCAGAACGACATCCTCAAGGAGTTCATGGTCCGCAACACCTACATCTACCCGCCCGAACCCTCGATGCGGATCATCGCCGACATCATCGAGTACACGGCGCTGAACATGCCGAAGTTCAACTCGATCTCGATCTCCGGCTACCACATGCAGGAGGCCGGGGCGACCGCGGTGCAGGAGTTGGCCTTCACCATCGCCGACGGTCTCGAATACGTCCGCGCCGCCATGTCCAAGGGGCTGCCGGTCGACAAGTTCGCGCCGCGCCTGTCCTTTTTCTTCTCCATCGGCATGAACTTCTTCATGGAGATCGCCAAGCTGCGCGCCGCGCGCCTGCTGTGGTCTACCCTGATGAAGCAGAAGTTCGACCCGAAGGACGCCCGCTCGCTGGCGCTGCGCACCCACTGCCAGACCTCCGGCGTCAGCCTGACCGAGCAGGACCCCTACAACAACGTCATCCGCACCACCATCGAGGCGATGGCCGCGGTGCTGGGCGGCACCCAGTCGCTGCACACCAACGCCTTTGACGAGGCGCTTGGCCTGCCCACCAAATTCTCCGCCCGCATCGCACGCAACACCCAGCTCATCATCGCCGAGGAGTCAGGTGTCACCAACGTGGTCGATCCGCTGGGCGGCTCCTACTACATCGAGAATTTGACTCACAGCCTCGCCAACGCCGCGCTCGACCTCATCAACAAGGTTGAGGATCTTGGCGGCATGACCAAGGCGGTGGACAGCGGCATGCCCAAGCTGCTGATCGAGGAGGCCGCCGCCCGCCGTCAGGCCCGCGTCGACCGCGCCGAGGAGGTGATCGTCGGCGTCAACAAGTACCGTCCGGAGAACCCCGAGATGGTCGACGTGCTGGACATCGACAACACGGCGGTCCGCGAATCCCAGATCGCCCGCCTGAACAGCGTGCGCGCCAGCCGCGACGACGCCAAGTGCCGCGCCGCCCTGGAGGCGCTGACCAAGGCCGCCACGGAAAAGTCCGGCAACCTGCTCGCCCTGGCGGTGGAGGCCACCCGCGCCCGCGCCACGGTCGGCGAGATTTCCGACGCGCTGGAGAAGGCCTTCACCCGCCATGTGGCGGTCATCCGCTCCGTCTCCGGCGTCTACGGCGCCGCCTACGAGGGCGACGAGGGCTTCAAGAGGATTCAGGAGGAGGTGTCCGCCTTCGCCGCCGAGGAGGGCCGCCGCCCGCGCATCCTCGTCGTCAAGATGGGCCAGGACGGTCACGACCGCGGCGCCAAGGTGATCGCCACCAGCTTCGCCGACATCGGCTTCGACGTGGACATCGGGCCGCTGTTCCAGACCCCGGAGGAGGCCGCCCGTCAGGCGGTGGAGAACGATGTGCACGTGATCGGCGTGTCGTCCCAGGCCGCCGGCCACAAGACGCTGGTCCCGCAGTTGGTCGAGGAGCTGCGCCGCCAGGGCGCCGGGGACATCCTGGTCGTCTGCGGCGGCGTGATCCCGCCCCAGGATTACGACTACCTCTACAAGGCGGGCGCCGCGGCCATCTACGGCCCCGGCACCAACATCCCGAAGGCCGCCTCCGACATCCTGGCCATCCTGCGCAAGCAGAAGGCCGCGGCGTAAGCGGCGCCAGCACTTTTCCCTCCCCCGCTCAGCGGGGGAGGGTTAGGGTGGGGGCTCCCGTCAGAACGCGTCCCACCTCCCTTGTCCATCACCGCCGAAACCGACCTCTACGCCCCCGTCAAGGCCTTCCTCGAAGCCCAAGGCTATGAGGTGAAAGCCGAGATCCACGGCTGCGACCTCGTCGCGGTGCGGGGGGCCGAGCCGCCGTTGATCGTCGAGCTGAAGAAGCGCTTCACCCTGGACCTGCTGCTTCAAGGGGTCGACCGGCTCGCCCTGACCGACACCGTCTACCTCGCCGTGCCGCAGCCGGGGCGCAAGGCCAGCGGCGCGTCGCCCCACGACAGCGGTGTGCGCAAGCTGTGCCGGCGGCTGGGTGTCGGCTTGCTGATCGTCGACACCGGCCGGGCTGCGGGCCATGAGGTGGAGGTTCTGCTCGACCCCGTTCCCTACAGCCCGCGCAAGGACAAGGCGCGCGCCGCCCGCCTGCTGGGGGAGCACGCGCGGCGCCGGGGCGATCCCAACCGTGGCGGTTCCACCCGCGTGCCCATCGTCACCGCCTACCGCCAGGACGCGTTGCGCTGCGCCCGCCTTCTGGCCGCCGGGCCGCTGTCCCTGAAAGCGCTGCGCGCCGCCGGGGCCCCGAAGGACGCCGCGGCCATCCTCCAGCGCAACGTCTACGGCTGGTTCGAGCGGATCGCCAAGGGCACCTACGGGCTAAGCGCGGCCGGCGTCCAGGGGGTGGAGACCTTCGCCCACGCGCTGGCCGCCGAATGACGGCCCGTCACTCCACGAAATCCTCGCGGCTCAAACCGTAGCGCTTCAGCTTGTCGTAGAAGGTCTTGCGGGGGATGTTCAGCGCCTCGATGGCGGCCTTCACGCTGCCTTTGCAACGGGCCAGCTCGCTTTCGATCAGGCTCTTCTCGAACAGGTCCACCTGCTCGGCCAGCGACAGGCCGCCGCGGCCCGCCGCCATCGCCGGAGCGGTGCCGCCCACCGCGGAGAGCGTGTCGTCCAGCCCCAGCACGAAGCGGTCGGCGGCGTTGCGTAGCTCGCGGACGTTGCCCGGCCAGTCGTGCGCCGCCAGCCGCTGCACCTGCGCCGGGCTGGGCGCGCGCGGCTCGCGGTTGTAGCGGGCGGCGGCCTGGACGACGAAATGCTGGAAGAGGAGGGGGATGTCGTCGCGGCGGTCGCGCAGCGGCGGGATGGTCACCACGACGACGTTGAGCCGGTAATAGAGGTCCTCGCGGAACTTGCCCTCGCTGGCCGCCTTGCGCAGGTCCAGCTTGGTCGCGGCGACGACGCGCAGGTCCACGGGGATCAGCTCGTTCGAGCCGAGCGGCTCCACCACGCGCTCCTGGATCACGCGCAGCAGCTTGACCTGGAGCGACAGCGGCATGCTCTCGATCTCGTCGAGGAAGAGTGTGCCGCCGCTGGCGTGCTCGATCCGCCCGACGCGGCGCTTGCCGGCCCCGGTGAAGGCGCCGGCCTCGTGCCCGAACAGCTCGCTCTCGAAGATCGCCTCGGGCATGGCGCCGCAATTCAGGGCGACAAAGGGGTGCTTGCGCCGACCGCTGCCGGCGTGAAGAGCGCGGGCGACCATTTCCTTGCCGGTGCCGGTCTCGCCCAGCACCAGCACGTCGGCGTCGGTGTCGGCCACCGCGGCGATGGCGCCGCGCAGCCGCTCGATCCCCGGCGTCCGCCCGACGATGGGCGAGACCTCCCCGGCGGGCAGCCCGGCGAGCTGGTCGCGCAGGCGCCGGTTCTCCAGAACCAGCCGGCGCTTCTCCACGGCGCGCCGCGTCACCTCGACCAGCCGGTCGGAGGGAAAGGGCTTTTCCAGGAAGTCGTAGGCGCCGCGCCGCATCGCCTCCACCGCCATCGGCACGTCGCCGTGGCCGGTGATCAGGATGACCGGCAGCTCGGGGTCGAGCGCCAGGGCGCGCTCCATCAGCTCCAGCCCGTCGATCTGCGGCATGCGCACGTCGGTGACCAGGGCGCCCGGCCAGTCGCGGCCGAGATGGCGCAGCGCGCGTTCCGCCCCGTCGCAGGCGGTGACGTCGAAGCCGGCCAGTTCCAGCGCCTGCTGCCCGGCGAGGCGGACGGACCGCTCGTCGTCCACGAAGAGGACGGAGCCGCCCGGGGCGGTGCTGCCGGTCGTCATGTCTGGATATCCCTGCGCTTGAGGCGGATGGTGAAGAGGGCGCCGCCCTCCGGGTGGTTGGCGGCGGTCAGGCTGCCGCCGAAATCCTCGACGATGCCGTGGCTGATCGACAGCCCCAGCCCGAGCCCGTCGCCCGCCTCCTTGGTCGTGAAGAAGGGCACGAAGATGCGCGGCAGGGCGGCCTCGGCGATGCCGGGGCCGCTGTCGCGGACGGTCAGCACCGCTTCCTCCCCCTCCGCGGCCAGGGCAATCCGGACATGGCGGTGGGGGGAGGCGCGCATGGCGTCGGCGGCGTTGCCGATCAGGTTGACCAGCACCTGCTGCAGCCGCACGTCCTCGCCGGTGACCAGCAGGGGGCCGGGCGGCAGGTCGGTGTCCACCGTCACGGACTCGCGGCGCAGCCGGGCCTCCAGCAGGGCCAAGGCCTGCCCGACGGCGGCGGCGGCGGAGACGGCGCCCAGCGTGCCCGAGGCGCGCCGCGCGAAGCCCTTCAGGCTGCGGGTGATGGCGGCCATGCGGTCGGTGAGGTCGGCGATCTCCGCCAGATTGTCGCGCACCGCATCCGGCCGCCCGCGCTCCAGCAGAACCACCGCGTTGTCGGCGAAGCTGCGGATGGCGGCGAGCGGCTGGTTGATCTCGTGGGCCATGGCCGCCGACATCTGGCCCAGCGCCGCCAGCTTCGCCGCCTGGGTCAGCTCGTTCTCGGTGGCCCGCAGCTCCGCGGTGGCGGCGGCCACGCGGCGCTCCAGCTCGGCCCGCGCCTCCTCCTGAAGGGCCAGCCGCTCCATGAGGTTGAGGCGGCGCTGGGCAAGCGCATGACCGGTCAGGGCGGCCAGCGCCACCACCGCGGCGGCGAGCAGCCCGGCCTGCTGGGCGCGGGTGGCGACCGGGGCGAGGCTGGTCAGGGCGTGGATGGTCCAGTCGCCGCCGGGCACCGCGGCGGATTGCAGGAGGTAGCGCCGCTCGGCGTTGCCTTCCCGCAGGGTGATGCGGTCGGAGGCCCCGCCGAAGGCCCAGGGCAGGGTGGGGATCTCCTCGGTCGCGGGGGCCGCCGCCGCGGGCAGCGTGACCGGCAGGCGGCGGGGCAGGGCGTTGTAGCGCCAGCCCTCGACGTTGGTGATGAAGACGACGCCGTCGCGGTCGGAGACCAGAACCTTCTCCTGCCCGTGCGACCAGGCCCGCTCCAACTCCTGAAAACCGACCTTCAGGACCACGACGCCGGCCCCCCGATCGCCTGCCCGGTCCCCTGTGCGGTTTTCCGCCACCACCCGCTGGGCCGTGTAGTAGCCGGGAACGAGCGAGGTGGTGCCGAGCGCGAAGTGATGCCCCTCCCCCCGCTCCATGGCCGACTGGAAATAGGGGCGGTAGCTGAAATTCTGCCCGACGAAGCTGGGCGCGGCGTTCCAGTTGCTGGCCGCGACGGTGGTGCCCGTCCCGTTCATCACATAGAGGGCGGATGCCTTCAGAGTCGCCGCGATGGCCTCCAGCTTGCGGTTCAGGCGGTCCACCCGCTCCGGGCTTGGGTCGCGCAGCAGGTCGGCGACCTCCTGGTCGCGGGCGAGCACCATCGGCACGGCGGCGTGGCGTTCCAACTCCGTCCGCAGGTTGGATTCGTAGAGCGACAACTGCGCCGACCCCTGTTCGCGCAGGGACTCGCCGGCGTTGTCCGCGGCCAGACCCGCCGCCACAGCCGCGGCCAGCGGCATGCCGACGACCAGAACGGCCAGCATCACCCGCCGCGGACGGGCGAACAGGACGGGCATCCGCCGCGCGACCCAATCGCGGCTTTGCGAAAATGTCCGGCGGGCGGGGGCGATCCTAACCAACGGTCCTCAATCCATACTGCGTCGCAACAAGAGGTCTCGATGTGCGGATTTTCGCACACGGATTCCGCCCCTGTCGTGCGGATTCTGACCCACGCGCTTCGTCGGAGCGCTGCGATTCCTCACTTTTAATTTTGGCACACCGCTTGCTTTGAGAGGGGCATGACGGGCAGGCCGCCGACCGCGAGACAAGAGCGGCAGCCCATTTCAAGGAACGCCACGAGGAGACGATCATGCACGCTCAAGGGCAGCCCCAGAAAAAGCCATTCTACACGAACCTGACGGTTCAGGTTCTGACCGCGATCACCATCGGCATTCTGCTCGGCCATTTCTACCCGACTCTTGCGGTGCAGATGAAGCCCCTGGGTGACGTCTTCATCAAGATGATCAAGATGGTCATCGGCCCGATCGTCTTCCTGACCGTGGTCACCGGCATCTCCTCGATCGGCGACATGAAGAAGGTCGGCAAGGTCGGCGGCAAGGCGATCCTGTACTTCGAGATCGTCACCACCTTCGCCCTGGGCCTCGGCCTGCTGGTCGTCAATCTGTTGAAGCCGGGCTCGGGGATGAACATCCAGGCCGGCTCGCTGAAGGCCGATGCTGTCGCCAAATACGCCACCGAGGCGCAGAACCACACGACCATCGACTTCCTGGTCAACATCGTCCCGGACAACGTCATCGGCGCCTTCGTCAAGGGCGACATGCTGCAGATCCTGTTCTTCGCGGTGATCTTCGGCGTCGCGCTGTCCGCCATGGGCCAGAAGGGCAAGGTGGTCGAGGACCTGTTCGAGAAGGTGTCGCACGCCCTGTTCGGCGTGATCGGCATCCTGATGCGCGTCGCCCCGCTGGGCGCCTTCGGCGCCATGTCCTTCACCATCGGCAAGTATGGCGTGTCGTCGCTGACCTCGCTCGGCCAGCTCATGGCGGCGGTCTACATCACGATGGCGCTGTTCGTCTTCGTCGTGCTGGGCAGCATCGCCCGCCTGTACAACTTCAGCCTCCTGACCTTCCTGCGCTACATCAAGGACGAGCTGCTGATCGTGCTCGGCACCTCCTCGTCGGAGTCCGTGCTGCCGCGCATGATGGAGAAGATGCAGAAGTTCGGCTGCTCCAAGCACGTCGTCGGCCTCGTCATCCCCACCGGCTACTCGTTCAACCTGGACGGCACTTCGATCTACCTGTCGATGGCCGCGATCTTCATCGCCCAGGCCTTCAACATCGACCTGACGATCTGGCAGCAGCTCACCATCCTCGGCCTGCTGATGCTGACCTCGAAGGGTGCTGCGGCGGTCACCGGCGGCGGCTTCGTGACGCTGGCGGCCACCCTGTCGGCCACCGGTCACCTGCCGATCGAAGGTCTGGCCCTGCTGCTCGGCGTCGACCGCTTCATGTCGGAGGCCCGCGCCATCACCAACCTGATCGGCAACGGCGTCGCCACCATCGTGGTCGCCAAGATGGAAGGTGAGTTCGACGAGAGCAAGGCGGTCGCCGAGTACCAGGAGCACTTCAAGGAACCGGCCCTGGCCCGCATCTGACGCGGGTCCGGCCTCCGGTCCCTGGAGGTGAAAAGGAGAGGGCGGTCCGCCATGGGCTGCCCCTTTCCCATTCCGGTGCCCGGTCAATTCGGGTATAAGCCGGAGGGGAAACAGTTCGTCGTTCGGCAAATTAACTGAAATCAAGTTAAAAGGGGAGAGGACGTATGTCCGGCGACTTCGACGCGATGGCGCTTGAGTACCACCGGAATCCAAAGCCCGGTAAGCTGGCAATCGTCGCCACCAAGCCCATGGCGAACCAGCGCGACCTCGCGCTGGCCTACTCGCCGGGCGTGGCCGCGGCGTCCAGCGCCATCGCCGCCGACCCGTCCCAGGCGGCGGAGTTGACGGCCCGCGCCAACCTCGTGGCGGTCGTCACCAACGGCACGGCGGTGCTGGGCCTGGGCGATATCGGTCCGATGGCCGCCAAGCCGGTCATGGAGGGCAAGGCCGTCCTCTTCAAGAAGTTCGCCGGCATCGACTGCTTCGACCTGGAGCTGAACGAGAAGGACGTCGACGGTCTGGTCGACACCATCGTCCGGCTGGAGCCGACCTTCGGCGCCATCAACCTGGAGGACATCGCCGCCCCCGCCTGCTTCGAGGTGGAGCGCCGCTGCCGTGAGCGGATGAAGATTCCGGTCTTCCACGACGACCAGCACGGCACCGCCATCGTGGTGGGTGCGGCGGTGCTGAACGGGCTGAAGCTGGTCGGCAAGGACATCGCCACGGTCAAGGTCGTCTCCACCGGCGGCGGCGCCGCGGGCATCGCCTGCCTGGACCTGATGCTCAGCCTGGGCGTCAAGCGCGAGAACGTCTGGCTGGTCGACCGCATCGGCGTGGTCCACAAGGGCCGCAACGAGGAGATGAACCCCTACAAGGATGCCTACGCGCAGGACACCGACGCCCGCGTGCTGAACGACGTCATCGACGGGGCGGACATCTTCCTCGGCCTGTCGGGCGCCAAGGTGCTGAAGCCGGAGATGCTGGTCCGCATGGCGGACAAGCCGCTGGTGCTGGCGCTGGCCAACCCGGAGCCGGAGATCATGCCGGACGTCGCCCGGCAGGCCCGCCCGGACGCCATCATCGCCACCGGCCGCTCGGACTTCCCGAACCAGGTCAACAACGTCCTCTGCTTCCCCTTCATCTTCCGCGGCGCGCTCGACGTCGGTGCCACGACGGTGAACGAGGAGATGAAGATCGCCGCCACCCACGCCATGGCCAGCCTCGCCCAGGCCGAGCCTTCGGACGTGGTGGCCGCCGCCTATGTCGGTGAGAACCTGCGCTTCGGCCCGGACTATATCCTGCCCAAGCCCTTCGACCCGCGTCTGGTGATCGAGGTGTCCTCGGCGGTGGCCAAGGCCGCCATGGAGTCGGGCGTGGCGACGCGGCCGATCGTCGATTTCCGCGCCTACCGCGACAGCCTCGGCCAGTATGTCTTCCGCTCCGGCCTCGTCATGAAGCCGGTCATCACCAAGGCCAAGGCGGCGCCCAAGCGCATCGTCTACGCCGAGGGCGAGGAGCCGCGCGTGCTGCGCTGCGCCCAGGTGGTGGTGGACGACGGCATCGCCCATCCGGTCCTGCTCGGCCGCGCCGACGTGATCGAGCGGACGATCGCCGACATGGGCCTGCGCATCCGCATCGGCAAGGACGTGGAGGTGATCGAGGCCGCCCGTGACCTGCGCTGCCACAACTACGCCGAGGTCTACCGGCAGATGATGGGCCGCCGCGGCGTGTCGCCGGCCAACGCGCTGAACGTCGTGCGCAGTCAGCCGACCGTCTTCGGCGCGCTGATGGTCCGCCGGGGCGAGGCCGACGGCATGGTCTGCGGCACCTCGGGCCGCTACGGCGACCACTTCAACCACGTTATGGGGGTGATCGGCCTGCGCAAGGGCGTCAAGGTCGCCGCCGCCATGAACGGGCTGATCTCGCAGAAGGGCACGCACTTCATCTGCGACACCTACGTCAACCCCGACCCGACCGCCGAGCAGGTGGCCGAGATCGCCCGGCTGGCGGCGGAGGAGGTGAAGCGCTTCGGCATCGAGCCGAAGGTGGCTCTGCTCTCGCACTCCAACTTCGGCAGCGCGGACACCCCGTCCGCCCGCAAGATGCGGCTGGCCTACCAGCTCATCGCCGAGGAGAATCCCGACCTGGAGGTGGACGGCGAGATGCACGCCGACGCCGCCCTGTCGGAGGTGCTGCGCAAGGGCGTGCTGCCCGACAGCCGGCTGAAGGGCGAGGCGAACCTGCTGGTCATGCCGACCCTGGACGCCGCCAACATCGCCTTCAACATGCTGAAGATCATGGCCGACGCGCAGAATGTCGGGCCGATGCTGCTGGGCGTCGCGCGTCCCGTGCACATCGTCACCCCGTCGGTGACCACGCGCGGTCTGGTCAACATGACGGCGGTGGCGGTGGTCGACGCCCAGCTCGCCGCCCCGGTCAACGCCGCCCCGCGTCCCCCGGCGCTGCAGGACGGCGAGGACTGAGCAACCGGCAACCGCGGGACCGGACGGCGCTTGCGCCGTTCCGGCCCCGCGGGCCGCTCTGCCGGGATGAGTCCCGACGCCGCTTCCCGCGATGATCTCTCCAGTCTGACGGCCGAGGCCGCCCGCCATCACGCGGAGGGACGGCTGGCCGAGGCGGTGACCGCCTACACCGACGCCCTGCGGCTGGATCGCCGAAACCCGGCGCTGCTCCACGGCTTCGGGCTGGTGCTGCGCGATCTCGGGAAGATGGACGGCGCCGCCACATGCTTCGAGGCGGCCTTCGCTCTTGATCCCCGGTTGGTGGACGCGGCCGACAGCCTGGGCACGCTGCGCGCCGGCCAGGGTCGTTTCGCGGAGGCCGAAGCCTGCCACCGCGCCGCTCTGGCCCGCAGCGCCGACCGGGCGACGTTCTGGAACAATCTGGCCAACGCGCTGAGCCGGCAAGGCCGGGCCGCTGCCGCCCTGGCGGCGTGGCAACGCGCGGTCCTGCTCGACCCGGCCTTGCCGGAGGGGCTGTCCAACCTCGGCGGCGGGCTGCGCGACGCCGAGCGGCTGGACGAGGCCGAGCGAGCGCACCGCCGCGCGCTGCGGCTGCTGCCGGACGAGCCGCAGGCCAACAACAACTTCGGCCATGCGCTGCAGGCGCGGCTCCGCCACGCGGAAGCGGCCCGCTGGTTCCGCCGCGCCCTGGCGCTCGATCCCGGCTATGCGGCGGCGCTCTGCAATCTTGGTCTCGCGGTCCAGCGCCTGGGCGACGGCGGGCTGGCGGGCCGTCTGTACGGGCGGGCGCTGCGCGTGTGTCCCGATCTGGCGCTGGCCCGGTTCAACCTGGGCCTGCTGCATTTGGAGCGCGGCGCGCTGGCCGAGGGCTGGGCCGGCTATGGCTGGCGCTTCGCGTCGGGTCAGGCGGGCGGGGCGCGCCAGCCGCGACTGCCCGCGTGGCGTGGCGAGGATCTCGCGGGCAAGCGCCTGCTGGTCTGGGGAGAGCAGGGGGTGGGCGACACCGTCCTGTTCTCCTCCCTCTGCGCGGAGGCCATCGCCCGCGCCCGCTCCGTGGTGATCGAGACCGATCGGCGGTTGGTGCCGCTGTTCGCCCGCTCCTTCCCCGGCGCGCTCGTCCGTCCGCAAAGCCCTGATGCCGTCGCGGTGCCCGATTGCGACCTGCACACGCCCATCGGCTCCCTGGCGCGGGTGTTCCGCCGTGACCTGTCCGCCTTCGCGGGCTCGGTCGGCTGCTGGCTGGTCCCCGACCCGGCGGGGGTGGCGCTCTGGCGGGAGCGGGTGGCGGCGCTCGGCCCCGGCCTGCGCGTGGGGATCGGCTGGCGCAGCGCGCTGATGACCGAATCACGCCGCGCCGCCTACAGCCGGCTCGACCAGTGGGGGGCGCTGTTCGCCGTGCCAGGTCTGCTCTTCGTCAACCTCCAGTACGGCGCGTGCGATGCCGAGCGGGCGGCGGCGGAGGCACGCTTTGGCGTCACCATCCACCGTTGGGACGATCTCGACCTGACCGACGATTTCGACGGGACGGCGGCGCTGATGGCGACCCTGGATCTGGTGATCGCGCCCGCCACGGCGGTGGGGGAACTGGCGGCGGCGCTCGGCGTGCCGGTCTGGCGCTTCGGCGGGCGGGACTGGACCCGGCTCGGCACCGCGGTGCGCCCCTGGTTTCCGGCGCAGCGCCTGTTCCAGCCGCGGGACGGAGAGGATGTCCAGGACGTGCTGAACCGGATGGCGGCACAACTTTTCCGGCGCCCTATCTGAAATTTCGGCGAAAAACAATTCGCAACTTTACATGCTTTGCGGTAAAGTAAGGGTCCAGCGATCCATTCGCGCTTCCCCGTCCGGGAGGCGCGCCCGGTGGGAGAGGATGCCATGTCTGACGGAATGGCCGGCGTCAACCAGATGGTCTCGGACCTCAACAAGTCCGTGTCCGCCGCCGTCGAACGCATGAACGCCCAGCGGGAGGCCGAGGCCGCCGCCGCCGCGAACGTGCAGGAATTCCGCAAGGACGTCCGCAAGTCCTCCGTCAACACCCCCGGTTTCGCCACGGACATGGGCGTTCTCGCCAAGAACGTGACCCGCCTGAACGTGGTCGGTGCGCTGGGCGCCGACGATCCCGTCGACTTCTACAAGTTCCGCGTGACCACCAAGGGCGAAGTAACCCTGGGTCAGGTCGGCGACGAGGGGCTGCGCGTCCAGGTGATGTCCAAGTTCGGCACGGTTCTGGCCGACAGCGACAAGAGTGCGGGAAAGAATTACGACGCCTTCAAGAGCATGATGCAGGGCGAGTATGAACTCGACCGCGGCGACTACACGCTGCGCCTGACGCGCGAGAAGGGCCAGTCGCCGAAGGACACCAAGAACTACGCCATCCAGCTCAGCATGGGCAAATACACCCAGGATTACGACACGGTCGCCAAGGCGCCCAAGAAGGGGGAAAGCCCGTTCAACCTGTCCACCGGCCAGCAGGCCATGCTGGACGGGCTGAGCCAGGCGGCGGCGAGCCTGAACTCGATCCCCACCGGCCAGACCGGCACGCAGAAGCTGCTGGGCAGCTTCAACATGTTCGTCTGATCGAATCCTGATCCCCACCAAAGGCCGAAGCCCTTTCCCCACCCATGGGGGAAGGGCTTTTTCCATCCGGGTCCTGCGGTCCGCCCCGGTCGGTAACCCTCCGTCGGCGCACCCCGCAATCGGCGGACCTTTCGCCCGTGGGAAATGTTAAGCCAACGCTATGACCGCACCGGACCATCCGATCCTTCTCTGCCACGACTGTGGGGCGCCGCACGCCCTGCCGCCGGCCTTGCCCGGCCACCGCGCGGAATGCCACCGCTGCGGGGCGGTGCTGCGCCATTTCCGGACCGGCGGGCTGGGGCACGCGGTGGCTCTCGCCATCGCCTCGACGATCCTGTTCGTCACCGCCAACCTGTTCCCCATCCTGACCTTCGAGCTGGAAGGACGGGCGCAGACGGCGACCCTGCTCAGCGGCTCGGTGGCGCTGTGGGACGGCGGGTACGAGGTGCTGGGCGTCCTGGTCTTCTTCGTCCTGTTCCTGGCCCCGCTGGTGCAGGTGCTCGGCACGCTCTACGTGGTGATACCGCTCGCCGCCGGGCGGACCGCGGCGCCGGGCGCGGCCTGGACCTTCCGGACGGTGGCACGGCTGCGCCGCTGGGCGATGGCGGAGGTCTTCCTGCTCGGCCTGATCGTCGCCTATGTGAAGCTGTCCGATCTGGCGGAGCTGGAGCCGGGGGCGTCGCTGGCCGCCCTGGTCGCCTTCATCCTGGTGCAGGTGTGGGGGGAGGCGTCGCTCAGCCCCTTCGAGGTGTGGGAGCGGATCGCCCCGCAGACCCGCGTCGCCCAAACGGCCAACGCCGACCTGGAGCGGCTGACTGCATGCCACGACTGCCACCAGGTGGTGGCGGGGCCCGATGGCGGTGAACCGCAGGGAACCTGCCCGCGCTGCGGCGCCCGGCTGCACCACCGCAAGCCGAACAGCCTGCCGCGCGGCTGGGCGCTGATCGCCGCGGCGACGATCCTCTACATTCCGGCGAACCTGCTGCCGATCATGACGGTGGTCTATTTCGGCGCTGGCCAGCCCGACACCATCCTGTCCGGCGTTGAGGCGCTGATCGCGGCGGAGATGTGGCCGGTGGCCCTCCTGGTCTTCTTCGCCAGCATCACCGTGCCGGTGCTGAAGCTGATCGGGCTGGCCTATCTGCTGTGGACGGTGCAGCGCGGCTCGTCGAAGCGGCGGCGCGACCGCACGCGGCTTTACCGCCTGATCGAGGGGGTCGGGCGCTGGTCCATGGTTGACATCTTCATGATCTCGCTTCTGGCGGCCCTGGTCCAACTGGGCGCCATCGCCACCATCCACGCGGAGATTGGCGCCGTCGCCTTCGCCGCGGTCGTCATCATCACCATGCTGGCGTCGGAGTCCTTCGACCCGCGGCTGATCTGGGATGCGCCGCTCCGGCGGGCGCAGCGGCAGGATTCCTCACATGACTGACTCCAATTCCCAGGTGGAGCCGGCCAGCCCGGTGATCCGCCGCCGCCGCGGTCTGCCGCTGATCTGGCTGGTGCCGCTGATCGCTGCGCTGATCGGCGGCTGGCTGGCCTGGAAGACGCTGAACGAGCGTGGCCCGACCATCACCATCACCTTCGACACGGCGGAGGGGCTGGAACCGGGCAAGACCCGGGTGCGCTACCGCGACGTCGATGTCGGGACGGTGCAGGGGGTGGCGGTCTCGCCCGACTTGGCGAACGTCATCGTCACCGTGCGCATGGTGAAGGGCGCGGCCTCCTACCTCAACGACCGGACGAGCTTCTGGGTGGTCAAACCGCGGCTGGGCTTCGGCGGCGTGTCGGGCCTCGGCACGCTGGTTTCCGGCGCCTACATCGGCATGGACCCGGGAACCGGCAACGGCGAGGCGCTGACCGCCTTCCGCGGGCTGGAGGATCCGCCGCTGATCCGTTCCAGTTCGCCGGGTCGCCGCTTCGCGCTGCGCGCCGACCGGCTGGGCGGGTTGGGGCCGGGCGCGCCGATCTACTACCGCGGCATCCAGGTCGGCGAGGTGGTCGGCTACGAGTTCTCCAAGGACTGGCAGTCGCTGACCATCCCGGTCTTCATCCACGCGCCCTATGACCGCATCGTCCGGCCAAACACCCGCTTCTGGAACGCCAGCGGCCTGTCGGTGTCCATCGGGCCGGAGGGGCCGACGGTGGCGCTGGAATCGCTGCAATCGCTGGCGACCGGCGGGGTGTCCTTCGAGACTCCCGGCCTCGGCGGTCCCGGCGACAACGGGGAGATCGCGGCGGAGGGCACGGACTTCCCCCTCTACGAGAACCGCAACGCCGCCAGCGACGCCCGCTTCACCCGGCGGGTGCCCTTCCTGGTGCATTTCGACGGCTCGGTGCGCGGCCTGCATCCGGGGTCGGCGGTGGAGTTCCGTGGCATCCGGGTGGGTGAAGTGACCGACATCCGCCTGGACGTCGATCCGGTGTCGGGGGAGGCCCGCATCCCGGTCACCCTCAACATCGAACCGGAGCGGTTGGACAGCGAGCTGCCGGCCGCGCACGACTCCGAGGCCGCCTATGCCGGCATGCAGGCGCTGGTGGAGCGGGGGCTGCGGGCGCAGTTGAGCACCGGCAACCTGCTGACCGGCGAACTGATCGTGACGCTCGACCTGTTCCCCGACGCGCCGAAGGCGACGCTGATCCGCGGCGGCGCCTATCCGGAGGTGCCGTCCCGGCCGAACGTGCTCGACACGGCGACCAAGACCGCCACCGACCTGATGAACGAGCTGGCCCGCGCGCCGATCGCCGAAACGGTGGTGGAGCTGCGCTCGACCATCCAGAAGGCCGGCGCCCTGATCGGTTCGCCGGAGATCGCCCAGGCCATCGGTTCGCTCAGCCGGTCACTGGCGGAGCTGGAAAAGACGACGCAGGCCCTGGGCAGCGAGGGCGAGCCGGCCCTGCGCGCCCTGCGCGACGTGGCGGAGAACACCTCCAAGCTGGTCCGGCAGGCCGAGAAGACGCTCAGCAGCACGGACGGGTTGGTCAACTCCTCCCGCCCCGCCGTCAACGACCTGCAGGGGCTGGTGCGTGAACTGACCGCGGCGGCCCGCTCCATCCGCGGCCTGACCGACTATCTCGAACGCCATCCCGAGGCCCTGATCCGGGGCAAACGCGGTTGAGGATTACCATGGCTCCGACCCATCACGCCCGTCGCCTTCTGCTGTGCGCTGCCGCGCTGGCTGCCCTGGCCGCCTGCAGCACGTCGCCCAGCCGCTTCTACCATCTGGACGCCGTCGCTCCGGACGCCGCCCCGCCGGGCAACGCCCCATTGCGGGCCGGCGAGGCGCAGCGGCGCGTGATCGGGTTGGAGGGCGTGAAGGTGCCCGGCTATCTCGACCGGTCGGAGATGGTGATGCGGGCGCCGGGCAACCGGTTGGTCGTCAAGGAGTTCGATCGCTGGGGCGGCCCCCTCGACGAGATGGTGACCCGTACGCTGCTGCGGAATCTGGAAACGGACCTGCCGGGCGCGGAGGTGGTCGGCCTGCCGCTTCAGCGCGACTTCCCGGTAAATCAGGTAGTGGAGGTCACGCTGGACCGCTTCGACGCGGCGGAGGACGGGCCGGCGGTTCTGGAAGCGCGCTGGCGCGTCTTCGACCAGGGCGGCGACCGGCTGCGCCGGCTCGGCCACACCGCGGCGCAGGAGCCGGTGAGCGCAGCCGGCGATCCCGGCGCCGTCGCCGATGCCCTCAGCCGCACCCTGACCCGACTGGCGCAAGATATTGCAAGCGCGCTGCGCTGATCTGACCCGTCTGTTTTAAAACCGGCGATCGGAATGAAAATATTCGGTTTCCGGTGGGTTGTCTCAAATGCTGCGACGCAAAAGCGGCGCATTTCTTCAGTTTTTGTGACAGGACGTGCCTTGAACGGTGCCCTGCGTATTTCGCAGGGATTGATTGATTGGGATCAATGAGGCTGGGGAGCTTTGGGCGCCTACTGATCGGGCAAGCGCGATGCTTGGCCGGGCGGTTCGCCCGGTTCGGCGCCGCGCAACGTGGCGCGGCCCCCGCCGGGGAGGGCAGGGACCGCCGCAGACCAATAGAGGCGCGTCATGGATTCCCTGATGTTCGAACCGAAAATCCCCGTTGCCGAAGCCGAGACGCCGAACCCCTGGCGCGGTTTCGCGCCCGGTTCCTGGCGGACCACGGTCGATCTGCGCGATTTCATCGTGAAGAACGTCCGCCCCTACGGCGGCGACGGCAGTTTCCTCTCCCCGGCCAGCGACCGCACCCTGTCGCTGTGGAACAAGGTGCGCGATCTCCTGAAGGAGGAGCGCGCGGCCAAGGGCGGCGTTCTCGACGCCGACACGGAGCTGGTCTCCTCCATCGTCAGCCACGCCCCCGGCTACATCGACCGGGAGCTTGAGGTCATCGTCGGTCTTCAGACGGACAAGCCGCTGAAGCGGTCGATCATGCCCTTCGGCGGCTGGCGCATGGTCAAGACGGGCCTGGAAGCCTACGGCTTCAAGCCCTCACCCAAGCTGGACGACGTGTTCCCGGCGCTGCGCAAGACGCACAACGACGGCGTCTTCGACGTCTACACCGACGAGATGCTGCGCTGCCGCAAGTCCGGCGTCATCACCGGCCTGCCGGACGCCTACGGCCGCGGCCGCATCATCGGCGACTACCGTCGGCTGGCCCTCTACGGCGCGACCTTCCTGATCGAGGACAAGAAGGCGCAGTACAGGAGCCTGGAAGTCGACCGCATCGACGAGAACACGCTGCGCCTGCGCGAGGAGATCACCGAGCAGATCCGCGCGCTCCGCGACCTCGTGACGATGGCGGCGTCCTACGGCTTCGACGTGACCCGCCCGGCCACCAACGCCTTCGAGGCGGTGCAGTGGACCTATCTGGCCTATCTGGCGGCGGTGAAGGAGGCCAACGGGGCGGCCATGTCGCTCGGCCGCGTGTCGAGCTTCCTCGACGTCTACATCGAGCGTGACCTGCGCGAAGGCCGGCTGGACGAGGCGGGCGCTCAGGAGCTGATCGACCAGTTCGTCATCAAGCTGCGGATGGTGCGTTTCCTGCGCACGCCGGAATACGACCAGCTCTTCTCGGGCGACCCGACCTGGGTGACCGAGTGCATCGGCGGCATGGCGCTCGACGGGCGCACGCTGGTCACCAAGGGCAGCTTCCGCATGCTGCACACGCTCCAGAATCTCGGCCCCGCTCCGGAACCGAACCTGACGGTGCTGTGGTCGGAAAGCCTGCCGGAGGGCTTCAAGAAATTCTGCGCCGAGACGTCGATCAAGACCTGCTCGGTGCAGTACGAGAACGACGACCTGATGCGGCCTTATTGGGGCGACGACTACGGCATCGCCTGCTGCGTCTCGGCCATGCGCATCGGCAAGC
>NZ_QLKQ01000077.1 GCF_003349955.1 Azospirillum brasilense | reverse complement strand
GAGAGAATCACGACCGGCAGGCCGGGCATAGCCTTTTTCCGCGGCCTGCTAACGCACGCGCTCGCCTTTTTCAAGGGCCAAGTGTTCTCTTCTCATGAACAGGAGCACTTGTATGCGTACATTCGGCCCGCGTTTCGCCAACTTCAGAAAAGCTTGTCATGTCCTGTGGCTTGTCAAAATTAAAGGTGAGACACAGACTGAAGCAGCAATACAAACGAAGTTGAACGTTGGAACTGTCAATCACATAGTGCACGGGCGGCGTTTTAAAAACGCCTATCCGATATGCCCGCCAGAATTTGAAAGCTAAGCCTGAGTTACTTGGGCTGCGTCTGCGGATCGAACACGCCCTTGGGCTGGGCGATCCGCAAGTTCGTGAAAAATCCGCAGCTTTTCAATCAGGCCGCGATCCCCAGCCCCTGGCGCAGCAATCCGACCAGCACGCGCAGCGCCCGTTCCTGCTGGTCCAGCGTCAGGCCGGAGCGGCCCGGCTGGTCGGCGACCTGCTCCGGCAGCGGCGGCAGGTGGACGAAGCCCATGGGAACGTCGAGGTCCGCCGTCTCGATCGCGTGGCGGGCGCGGTAGAACAGGTGGTTGCAGACGAAGCCGCCGGCGTGGTCGCTGAAGGTCACCGGCAGGCCGGCGATGGCCAGCTCGCGGACCAGCGTGGGGACGGGCAGGGTGGAGCCGTAGGCGGTCGGCCCGTCCGGCTCGATGGCGTCGTCGGTGCGCACCATCCCGGCGTTGTCGGCCTGCTCGCTCTCGTCGCGGTTCCAGGCCAGCCGCTCGATCTTGATGTATTCGGACCCGGCGGCCAGCCCGAAGCACAGGGCGGCGGCGGGGCGGTGCTCCTCCAGCAGCGCGGCGAAGGCCGCGCCGCAGGCGTCGTATTCGACCGGCAGGACCGCCGTGACGATCCCCGGCTCGCCGGCCAGCCGCTCCATGAGGAGCGCCGTCGGGTTGACGGCGTGATCCCCGAAGGGCTGGAACCCGGTGAGCAGGATGGGAGCCGTCACGGCGGACGCCTTTCGGTCGGTGGGGCAGGGACCAAAACTATCGCGTTCCAAATCCCCTCTCCCCTCTGGGGAGAGGGTTAGGGTGAGAGGGATGCGCATGTCGGTAGGTCCGGCAAAAGCGCAACCCCCTCACCGGCCCTTCGGGCCACCCTCTCCCCGCTTTCGGCGGACCGAAGGTCCGCCTGTCGCGTCAGCGCAAACTTCGTTTGCGCGTGAGCGGAGGGGAGAGGGCTAAGGGGCTGAACCCGATCACTTTGGCTCAGGGATGCAGAAGGCCGATGATGTCCTTCACGCCGTTCAGGTTCGTCTCGGCGATGGCCGCCGCGCGCTCGCCGCCGCGGCGCAGCAGGCGGTCGATCTCCGCCTTGTCGTCCAGCAGCTCCTTCATGCGGGTGGTCATCGGGGCCAGCTTGGCGACCGACAGGTCGACCAGCGCCGCCTTGAAGCCGGAGAACTGGGCGCCGGCGAACTGCTGCACCGTCTGCTCGCGAGTCTGGCCGGACAGGGCGGCGTAGATGGTCACGAGGTTGTCGGCCTCCGGACGCTTCTCCAGGTCGGCCAGATTGTCCGGCAGCGGCTCCGGATCGGTCTTGGCCTTGCGGACCTTCGTGGCGATGGTGTCGGCGTCGTCGGTCATGTTGATGCGCGAATATTCGGACTCGTCCGACTTGCTCATCTTCTTGGTGCCGTCGCGCAGCGACATCACGCGCGTCGCCTCGCCCAGGATCTGCGGCTCGGGCAGCGGGAAGAACTCGGTGTCGTAGCGGCGGTTGAAGGCGCCGGCGATGTCGCGGGCCAGCTCCAGATGCTGCTTCTGGTCCTCGCCCACCGGGACGTGGGTGGCCTTGTAGAGCAGGATGTCGGCGGCCATCAGCACCGGGTAGGAGTAGAGGCCGAGGTTCGCCATGTCCTTCTGCTTGCCGGCCTTCTCCTTGAACTGCGTCATGCGGTTCAGCCAGCCGAGCGGCGTGTGGCAGGAGAGGATCCAGGCCAGCTCCGAATGGGCCGGGACGAAGGACTGGTTGAAGAGGATGTTCTTCTCCGGGTCGATGCCGGCGGCGATGTAGGCCGCGGTGACCTCGCGGATGTTGTTGCGCAGGACCTCCGCGTCCTGGTCGATGGTCAGCGCGTGCAGGTCGACGACGCAGAAGATGCACTCGTAGCTGTTCTGCAGCTCGACCCAGTTGCGCAGCGCCCCCAGATAGTTGCCGAGGTGAAGCTGCCGGGTCGGCTGCATGCCGGAGAAGATGCGGTTCACGGGAGGACTCTCGCTCGAAACTTCTGGAAGGCGGCTGTTATCGCGCCGGAACCGGGCGGGGTCAAGACACGGGCGGCTCCAATTCCGGAGTGTCCTTGCGCAGGAAGCCCTTCAGGTCGGCCAGATCGGTGGCCCCGGTCAGCTGCGCCAGCGCCCCGAAGACCGCCACGCCGCCGCCGACCAGCAGGGCCAGCGCCCCGAAGCGGACCAGGGTGGACGCCGCCTCCAGCCCCGGCGCCAGTAGCGACGCGCCGGCCAGCAGCGCCGCCCCCATGCCCAGCGCCGCCGCGGCGATGCGCGGCGCGCGGCCGAGGAAGCGCCGGTCCAACTGCAGGAATCCGCGGCGATGCAGCGCATGGGCCAGCAGGGCGAGGTTTGCCCAAGCGGTCAGCCCGGTCGCCAGCGCGATCCCGACATGGCCCAGAACCGGCATCAGCGCGACGCCCAGCGCCAGGTTGGCCACCGTCACCACCACGGCGACGCGCACCGGGGTCGCCGTGTCCTGGCGGGCGAAGAAGGCGGCGTTCAGTGCCTTGACGATGACATGGGCGGGAATGCCGATGGCGTAGGCGGCCAGCGCCCAGGCCGTCGCCTGCGCCTCCGCCGCGCCGAAGGCGCCGCGCTCGAACAGCACCGAGACGATGGGCGCCCCGGCCACCCCCAGCGCCACCGCCGCCGGCAGGCCGAGCAGCAGGCTGAACTCCAGGGCGCGGCTGAGATAGTGGCGGACCATCCGCTCGTCCCCCGCCGCGGCGTGGCGGGCGAGCACGGGCAGCAGGGCTGTGCCGATGGCGATTCCGATGACGCCCAGCGGCATCTGGTTCAGCCGGTCGGCGTAATAGAGGAAGGACACCGCGCCCGACGGCAGCAGCGAGGCCAGGACGACGTTCAGGAACAGGTTGATCTGCATGACCCCGGCGCCGATGGCCCCCGGCCCGACCAGCCGGAACAGGCGGCGCATCCCCTCGGTCGGCCGCGGCGCGGTCAGGCGCAGCGTCACCCCCGCCGCCCGGCAGGCCCAGCCCATCCAGACCAGCTGCACCACGCCCGACAGGGTCACCGCCGCGGCCATCGCCCGCCCCGGCTCCAGCCCCAGCCGCGGCGCGGTCAGCAAGGCGGCGATCAGCGTCAGGTTGAAGGCGATGGGGGCGGCGGCGAAGGGGCCGAAGCGGTCCAGCGCGTTCAGCACGCCGCCCAGCAGCGCCACCAGGGAAATCAGCGTCAGATAGGGGAAGGTCAGCCGCGCCATGTCCACGGCCAGCGCGAACTTCGCCGGCTCGTCCACGAAGCCCGGCGCCAGGACGTGCATCAGCGCGGGCATTCCCAGGATGGCCAGCGCCGTGAAGGGCAGCAGCACGCACAGCAGGATCGCCAGCGCCTGCTCGGCGAAGGCCACCGCGGCGGCGCGGCCGTTGCGCTGCAGCTCCGCCGCGAACAGCGGGACGAAGGCGACGCTGAAGGCCCCCTCCGCGAACAGGCGGCGGAAGAAATTCGGCAGCTTCAGCGCCACGAAGAAGGCGTCGGCCACCGGCCCGGCGCCGAGCACCGCCGCGGTCAGGATGTCGCGGGCGAAGCCGGCCAGCCGGCTGAGCAGCGTCAGGCTGCCGACGGTGGCGATGGCGCGGGCAAAGCTCATCCGCCGGCCGCCCGGTTCGCCGGCAGTCCCCGCGGCAGCGGTGCCAAACAACCCGCAAAAGTTTGATTATTCTCTACTTTTTGTATCATTGGTCGCCGGGTTGTCCATTGAAGAGGGAAGTCGGCTGGCGCATAATGCGTGCTGGGCAGTGTTTGAGGTCGGCAGTGCGACGATGGATCGCTTTTCCGCGGGGGCTGGAGGCCCGTCTCGTTCTTCCCGCCGTCGCCGTCGCCGTCGCCATCGCGGCGCTGTGGTGGACGCTGCTGACCCGCATCGACCGCGAGGAGCGCTTCCTCGACCAGACCACCCGCCAGCACACGGCGGCGATGGCGCAACTGGTCGAGGAACAGGCCATCGCCACCTTCCGCCGGCTGGACGATCTTCTGATCGACGTGGCCTCCCATGTCGAGAAGGACATTCCGCTCCTGATTCCCACCCGGCGGTCGTTCGAGGAAGGGCTGGCCGCCTCCATCCGGATTTACGACGCGAACAGCTGGCTGTCCATGGGCTTGGGGCGGACCACCACCCGCAACCCGGTGCTGGAGTGGGAGGAGTTCGCCCGGCACAAGTCCGGCGCCCACCGGAAGGGGAACCAGAAGGGTTTCGTCATCGGCCTGCCCTTCGTCAGCCCGGGCGCGTCGGACGTGTTCATCCCGGTGTCGCGCCGGCTGGAGGGGGCGGACGGGACGTTCCGCGGCGTCGCCGTGATCGACGTTCCGGCGGAGATCTTCTCCCGCTTCTACGGGCGGCTGGACCTGCCGCGCGACAGCTCGGTCGCCATCGCCCGCGCGGACGGCCCGCTGCTGGCCCGTCAGGCCCTTCAGGATCAGGTGTTCGGGCGCAGCTTCCGCGGTTCCGGCCTGTGGCCGGAGGCCGGCAGCGGAACCGTCCGGCACCACCGCGTCGTCAGCCCGGTGGACGGGGTCGAGCGCATCTACGCCTTCCGCGCCTCCGCCGACTACCCGCTGATGACGGTGGTCGGCGAGTCGGTGGAGACGGTGTTCGGCGCGTGGCGGCAGAACCGCTTCTATTCCATCATCTGGGCCGCCGCCACCACCGCGGTGATCCTGCTGTTCACCACCGCCTTCCTCGTGGAGCTTCAGCGCCGCCGCCACGGCGACCGGGCGCTGCGCATCCGCAACCGGGCGATGGAATGGAGCGGCGACGGCATCCTGATCGCCGACGCCACCCGGCCGGGCGTGCCGGTGGTCTACACCAACCCAGCCTTTTCCCGGCTGATGGGGATCGGTCCGGGCGCCGCCGACGGGCGTGCCGCGCGGGAGGTGCTGGCCGGCCTGATAGGGGACGAGGCGGGGCTGGGCCCGCTGTGCGACGGCGCCGGGGACGCCGGGGACATGAGCGCGGAATTCCGGCGCCCAGGTTTCAGTTTGGGCGGCGCTGCGGGTACCGGTGCGTCGGAGGTCTGGCTGGAGCTGCGCGCCTCGCCGGTGCGCGGCGCCGGGGGGAGGCTGGTCAGCGTGATCGCCACCGTCCGCGACATCACCGAGCACAAAACGGCCCAGGCCGCGCTGGCCGAGGCGCGGCGGGAGGCCGACCGCGCCAACATCGGCAAGTCGAAGTTCCTGGCGGCGGCCAGCCACGACCTGCGCCAGCCCGTGCAGTCGCTGATGCTGCTGATGGAGGCGCTGTCCGCCCGCGCCACCGACCCCGCCATGCGCAAGATCCTGACGACGATGGACCGCGCGCTGGGCGCTCTGAAGCTGCTGCTGGACGGGCTGCTGGACGTGTCGCGGCTGGAGGCCGGGGCGGTCGAGCCGAAGCGCGCGGTCTTTCCGGTGACCGAACTGCTGGACCGCATCGCCGCCAACAGCCGCCCGGTGGCGGTGCGCAAGGGGCTGCTGCTGCACATCATGCCCTGCGGCGCCCATGTGGACAGCGATCCGATGCTGCTCGGCCGCATCCTGCAGAACCTTGTCGAGAACGCGCTGCGCTACACCAACCGTGGGCGCATCCTGGTCGGCTGCCGGCGGCGCGGCGCGGCGCTGCGGATCGAGGTGTGGGACACCGGAATCGGCATTCCCACCGACCGGCAGGAGGACATTTTCCAGGAGTTCGTGCAGGTCGGGAACGCCAGCCGCGACCGCGACCAGGGGCTGGGCCTCGGGCTCGCCGTGGTGCGCCGGCTGGCCGGCATGCTCGACCACCCGGTCAGCCTGCGCTCCGAACCGGGGCGGGGGTCGGTCTTCCGGGTGGAGGTGCCGCTCGCCGACGCCCCCGCCCTGGCCGAAACCCAGCCGGGGGACTTCCCCGTCACCGCCCGCATGAGGGCCGGCGCCCGCGTGCTGGTGGTCGAGGACGACCCCATCGTGCGCGAGGGGCTGTGCGCGATGATCCGGCAGTGGGGGCACGAGGTGTTTCCCGCCGCCAGCTTCGGCGAGGCGGTGGAGGCGCTGCGCCGCCACCCCGATCCCGACGTGATCGTCGCCGATTACCGGCTGGGCGAGGGGCACACCGGCACCGAGACCATCCGCGAGGTGCGGCGGCGCTCGAAGCGGCCGATCCCCGGCATCCTGGTGACCGGCGACACCGCCCCGGAACGACTGGCCGAGGCCGAGGCCGGCAAGTTCAGCATCCTGCACAAGCCCGTCCTGGCCGACGACCTGCGCCGGGCCATCGCCCAGGCCCTGGCCCCAACCGCGCTGGCTCCACCGGCGCCGTCCGGCGCGGCGCCGCGTGAACTGGTCGACTGAACCGGCTCTTCACCATCCTGAAAAACGGTGTCATGCGCCGGGCGTGCGGCAGCCTGTGCCCGTTTGCCCATTGCGCCGGACCCGTCCCTTTGCTTGTCTGCCTGTTTCGGAGGCAGCACCCGCGGTCTCCGACCCGAAAGCGTTCGATAAAAAGAACCTGTTCCCGGAGAGAGGAATCCACCCATGATCCGTGCGAAGCTGGCTGTGACCGCCGCCGCCGTCGCCCTGGGGGCCGGCCTGTGGGCCGGGGCCGCCCAGGCCGACATCACCATCGCGCTGGCCGGCCCGATGACCGGCGCCGCCGCCGCCTATGGCGAGCAGACCCGTGCGGGCGTCGAGGCCGCCGTGGCCGACATCAACGCCAAGGGCGGGCTGCTCGGCCAGAAGCTGGTCCTGACCATCGCCGACGACGCCTGCGACGCCAAGCAGGCGGTGGCCGCCGCCAACAAGCTGGTCAGCCAGAACGTCGCCGCGGTGATCGGCCATGTCTGCTCCGGCGCCTCGATCGCCGCCTCCAACGTCTACGGCGAGGAGGGGATCGTGATGATCTCCCCCACCGCGACCAGCCCGCAGCTCACCGACCGCGGCCTGAAGAACGTCTTCCGCGTCTGCGGCCGTGACGACCAGCAGGGCGAGGTGGCGGCCAAGCTGATCGCCGACCGTTACAAGGGCAAGAAGGTCGCCATCGTCCACGACAAGCAGGCCTACGGCCAGGGCCTCGCCGACGATGTGAAGCGCCGCCTGAACGCCGCCGGCATCACCGAGGCCGCCTTCACCAGCATCACCGCCGGCGAAAAGGACTATTCCGCGCTCATCACCCGGCTGAAGTCGGACGGCGTGGACGTGCTCTATTACGGCGGCTACGACCAGGAGCTGGGCCTGATCGCCCGTCAGGCGGCGGACCAGCAGTTCCGCCCGCAGATCATCGGCGCCGACGGCATCCAGCCGCAGTCCTACTGGAACATCGCCGGCGACACGGCGGAAGGCACGCTGTTCACCTTCTCGCCCGACCCGCAGCGCAACCCCGCCGCCAAGCCGGTGGTCGAGGCCCTGCAGGCCAAGAACATCCGCACCGACGGCTTCACGCTGTTCGCCTACGCCGCGGTGCAGACCTACGCGGAAGCCGTGCAGAAGGCCAACAGCGCCAAGCCCGACGCGGTGGCGAAGGCGCTGCGCGCCGGCCCGTCCTTCGACACGGTGGTCGGGTCGCTGTCCTTCGACGACAAGGGCGACCTGAAGCAGCCGGGCTATGTGTTCTGGGCCTGGAAGAACGGCGAGAAGGTCCAGGTGGACTGAGTCCATCCGGCCGATTCGGAAAAGCCGGCCGATTCGGAAAAGAAGGAAGGCGGGGCCGCCGTGCCCCGCCTTTTCTCTGTCCGGCCGATTCTCCGGCCAGCCAGCCCGATTCTCCAGGGGGTCGGCGATTGCCAAAGGCCGGCGCGAACCTTTTTCCCCGCCGCCGTGTTTGCGCAGAGGTAACCGCACACCGTCCACCGCCAACCAATTCCGCCATTGGGCAGGGAGGCCGCGATGCATCGCCACGCCGGACGCCTTTCGCGCACTCGCAGCACCGCCGGGATCATCCTGTGCGCCGGCCTTCTCGGGCTCGGCGCCTGCGCCTCGCTGGGGCCGCCGCCCACCGCGGAGCCGGCACCCGGAGCGGTGGAGGCGCTGAACGCCATGGTGACCGGGCCGTGCAACCGCCCTGCCGCCTCGGTCCTCGCCGGGGAAGGGATTCCGGTGGGGCAGTTCCGGACCGCGATCTACAGCGAGGCGCGCACGGGGCCGAGCGCGCGGGTGTCGCAGTACGAGATGTGGCTCTATCCACGGGATAAGGCCGGCGTTCTCATCGTCAAGATGGACGATACCTGCCGGCCGATGCAGGTCTACACGCGGGAAGGCGGCACCGTGCAGGGTTTCAAGGCGGGGTAGGCGGCGCCTCGTGGTGCTTATGTTGGCCGCCGGGATTCTGGCAATCGCCGACTCCGATTCCGGAGCCGGGCGGGTTGGCAATCGCCGACTGCCCCGCCGTCGATTGCCCTGCCGCCGATTGACCCGCCGCCGCCTTACCCGCGCGCGGCGGGGAGGATCTTGCGCTCCGGAATCGGCGGCGGCGACGGGTAGAGCAGCACCCCGGTGTCGGAGAACTCCACTCTCGCGGCCTCGTAGACGGCCAGCGCGAGGTCCAGCGCCACGCGGAACTCCGGCTTGAAGTGCTTCAGCTCCTTGTAGCCGCCGCCGAACTGGGTGAAGAGCGCCTTCCAGGTCACCGGAATCGGATCGCGCAGCACGTGCAGCCGGTAGGCCAGCCAGACATAGACGTCGATCGCCATGGAACAGCCGCCGATGTGGCGGATCGCCGGCTCCCAGATCGGGACGGGGGAGCGCTTCAGCGCGGCGAAGAAGGTTTCCGACAATTGCACCGTCTCGCGCCACAGCGTGCCCTGGCCGTCGTCGTCGCGCAGACGGATGCCGCCGTTGACGATGTTCTCCTTGGCGAAGCCCTCGGCCCCGTCCTTGTCCCAGAAGAAGGTCAGGCGGCACAGGTTGATGCGGGTCGCCTGCTCCTGCACCGCCTTGTAGGTGGAGCCGCCCGCCGACACGCCCATGCGGTCGAGCCAGTCGTTCATCGAGCGGCCAAGCTCGATCTCGCGGCTGTTGTCCTGGATGGCGCGGGTCTGGAGATAGAGCAGGATCAGCCGCGCCTTGGCGCCATAGGGGACGCCGACCGGCATCAGGCTGCCGTCGCGCTTGCGCTCCTTGCCCGGCTCGACCAGCAGGGTGACGCGGCCCTGGTCGCGGCGCCATTCGGCGTCCGGGGCCAGCTTCCGGTGGGGCAGGCTGGTCAGACAGAAACCGGAATAGGTGATGCCCAGCGCGTTGGACTCGTCCTCCAGCACGGCCGCCGCGACATCGACGACGCTGGCCCGCTTCGGGTCCACGAGGTTCCGCGCCTCGCGCCGGCCATGCGTCATGATGAGTTGGTGCACGTCGCCCATAGGTCCCCCCGTCCATTCTGCCTGCAGTCGACCATGCACCGCCGGGAGAGTCCATTTGGCGATCGCCGACGAGGCTAATTGAGACCTAATTGCTGGAGTCTATTTGCTAGGTCGGCGATTGCCTGGGGACGACTCGGGGGTGCGTCGGCGATTGCCAGAAGACTCGTCGGCGTTCGCCAAGGGACCTTGTGGGAATCATCGGAGACTCGGCCCAGACTTAAAGCGACTCGGGCATTGGTCGGCGATTGCCAAGGCGGGGCGGGACGGGCGAGTCGCGACTCGGGAATTCATAGGGTGGTCTTGGCGATGTCTGGCTGGAACCGCCGGATGGTCGGCGATTGCCAAGGCGCCACGGCGGGCCGGTTTGGCAATCGCCGACTCCTCCCTCTCCTCGGCAAGAGGGGGGGAAGCGGCATGGTCGGCGATTGCCAAGGCGTCATCCCTCATGCCGGGCACCCCTGCCTTGCGGGACCGTGCGGGCACGAAACGCCAGCGCGGCTGTTTACGCTTGGCCTCCGGTGATGGGGGCGTGCTTTGGGAGATCCGCGAGATGAGCGACGAGGATTTCACGGACCGCGTTCTGGACGGCGTTAACGGGCTGGACGGAACCGCCCGCCGCAAGGCCGTCGCCCTGGGCGCGGAGGCGCCGGCCCTGCGCGACGGGCTCCAGGTGCCCAGCTCGCGCATGGTGCTGATGCCGGCGCTGGGCGCGCTGTGGGCGGCCGGGCTGGGCCTGGAGAAGCCGGGCTGGTCGCGCCTCGCCCGGCAGGGGCTGCTCGCCATCGCGCTGGGAACGGTGGCCGGCAAGGGGATCAAGCGGGTCGTCTGCCGCGCCCGCCCGAACGAGGGCCGCGACCCCAACCGTTGGGGCAAGGCGGACGGCAAGCACGCCTCCTTCCCCTCCGGCCACGCCATCAACGTGTCGGCGCTGACCACGGCGGTCGGGCTGAACCGCGGCCTGTCCCCGGAAACCATGGTCAGCCTGGGCTTCGCCGCGGCGGTGGGCTGGTCGAGCCTCGCCACCGAGCGGCACTGGGCGTCCGACTACGCCGCCGGCATGGCGACCGGCGTGCTGGCCGGTCTGGCCGCCAAGGCGCTGGACGGCTGGGCGGAAGACCGGCTGTCCTGAGGCCCGGCCTTTATGCGGACGGATCGGCGAGCGCGTGCAGCAGCCGCTCGCGGATCTGGGCCAGCTTGCTCTCGTGGGTGACCTTCAGGCCAAAGACGTCCTTCACATAGAAGACGTCGATGGCCTTCTCGCCATAGGTGGAGATCTTCGCCGAGGAGATCTGCAGGGTCAGGTTGGTCAGCGCGCGGGTCAGGTCGTAGAGCAGGCCGGGGCGGTCGCGCCCGTTGACCTCGATCACCGTGTGGGTGGTCGAGGCGTTGTTGTCGATCAGCACGCGCGGCGGCACGTGGAAGACGCGGGTGCGGCTGGCGTGCGGGGCCTTGCGCTTGGTCAGGTCGTGCAGCGGCTTCAACTGGCCGGACAGCACCTTCTCGATCATCACCGACAGCTTGGCGAGCTTGTCGCCGCTCTCGAAGGCGCCGCCGCCCGCCGCGTCCTGCACGGTGAAGACGTCCAGCGCCATGCCGTTGGTCATGGTGAAGATGCGGGCGTCGACGATGTCCGCCCCCGCCGCCGCCAGCGCCCCGGCGAGGCGGGAGAACAGGCCGTGATGGTCGGTGGCGAAGATCGTCACCTCGGTGATCGCCCGGCCGCGGTCGATGCGCGTGTTGACGGTCAGCGGCCGTTCGTCGCGCAGCGCCTCGCGGACCAGCCGCGCCTGCCGGCCCAGCGTCTCCGCGTCGAAGGCCAGCCAGTAGGCGGGATAGCCGAGCGCGAGATGCCGGTCGAAATCGGCGTCGTCGAAATCGGTCAGCTCGGCCCGCAGCGCCGCCTGGGCGGCCTGGATGCGGCGCCCGCGCCCTTCGACCGACAGGCCGCCGGACATCACCTCCTCCGAGCGGTTGTACAGCTCGCGCAGCAGCGTGGCCTTCCAATTGTTCCAGCGCTGCGGCCCGACCGCCCGGATGTCCGCCACCGTCAGCACCAGCAGCAGGCGCAGCCGCTCCGGCGACTGGACGAGCGAGACGAAGTCGCGCACCGTCTTGTCGTCCTCCAGGTCGCGCTTGAAGGCGGTGTAGGACATGGCGAGGTGCCAGCGCACCAGCCAGGCGACCGTCTCCGTCTCCTCCGCCGTCAGGCCGAGGCGCGGGCACAGCTTCTCCGCCACCCGCGCGCCGAGGATGGAATGGTCGCCGCCGCGGCCCTTGGCGATGTCGTGCAGCAGCACGGCGACGTAGAGCGCGCGCCGCGACACCACCTTGTGGATCACCTCCGACGACAGCGGCAGCTCGTCGGCCAGCTCGCCCATCTCGATCTTGTGCAGGATGCCGAGAGCGAACAGCGTGTGCTCGTCCACCGTGTAGACATGGTACATGTCGTACTGCATCTGCGCGACCACCCGGCCGAAGTCGGGGATGAAGCGGGCCAGCACCCCGGCCTCGTTCATGCGGCGCAGCGTGATCTCCGGGTCCTTGCGGCCGGTCAGGATCTCCAGGAACAGCCGGTTGGCCTCCAGGTCGGCGCGCAGCTTCGGCCCGACCACCGACAGCGAGCGCGTGATGGCGCGCAGCGCGTTGGGGTGGATGTCGATGTCGTTCTGTTGGGCGGTGTGGAACAGCCGGATCATGTCCAGCGGTTCGTCCTTGAACTGGCGGTCGCTGCGGACGTTCAGCCGCTCGCCGTCCACCACGAAGCCGTCCACGTCCTTGCGGCGGGCCAGCGCCGCCAGCCGCAGGATGTTGAACTTGGGCGGGCGCTTCGATTCCGCCTCCAGCGCCGCGCAGAAGATGCGGGTCAGGTCGCCCACATCCTTGGCGACCAGGAAATAGTGCTTCATGAAGCGCTCCACGCCCTTGGTCCCGGCGTGGTCGGTGTAGCCCATGCGGTTGCCGATCGACGTCTGCACGTCGAAGGTCAGCCGGTCCTCCATGCGCCCGGTCAGGTAGTGCAGGTGGCAGCGCGCGGTCCACAGGAAGTTCTGCGCCTTGGCGAAGCGCTGCGCCTCCTCCGGCAGCAGCACCTTCTTGCCGACCAGATCGTCGACGTCCTCGACCCGGTACAGGTACTTGGCGATCCAGAACAGGGTCTGCAGGTCGCGCAGGCCGCCCTTGCCGTCCTTCAGGTTGGGTTCCAGCACATAGCGGCTGTCGCCCAGCTTCAGGTGGCGGTTGTCGCGCTCGGCCAGCTTGGCCTCGACGAACTCCGGCCCGGTGCCGGCCACCACCTCGCGGTCGAAGCGGCGGCGCAGCTCGGTGAACAGCTTGCGCGGACCCCAGAGGTAGCGGGATTCCAGGATGGCGGTGCGGATGGTGACGTCGGCCTTGGACTGGCGGATGCAGTCGTCGACGCTGCGCACCGCGTGGCCGACCTTCAGCCCGAGGTCCCACAGGATGTAGAGCATGTACTCGACCACTTGCTCCACCCGCGGGGTGCGCTTGTAGGGCAGCAGGAACAGCAGGTCGATGTCGGAGAAGGGCGCCAGCTCGCCCCGGCCGTAGCCGCCGGTGGCGACGATGTCGAACACCTCGCCGGAGGTCGGGTTGGGCGAAGGGAAGATGTGGGTGACCGTCAGATCGGCCAGCGAACGCACCACCCCGTCGGCGAGGTAGCAGTTCTGCCGCACGCAGTCCTCGCCCGACCCCTTGGCCTCGAAGCGGGCGCGCACCTCGGCCCGCCCGTCGTTCAGCGCGGCGCGCAGCCGGGCGATCAGGGCGGGGCGCAGCTTGTCGCCGGTCCCATGCTCCGCCACCAGCGTCTCCAGGTCCTCCGCCAGCTTCCGCCGGGACAGGATCGCGCGCTTGTTGGGGATGTTGGCGGTGCCGGCATCCTTGGCGCCACCGTTGTTGGCGTTGGGCGCGTCGGCGGAGGCGGCGCGGGTGGAGAGCATCGGCAAAACGTGAGCCTTCCCAGGACTGCGAGGGGTGCGACGAACCGTGCGGCGTCCCGACTATAACGGGAAAGAGGATAATTCGCACGCGGCACACCAAAAGAGGCTGCCGTCTGTTTCCTGCATGATCCCATTCGGAACGTGTCAGTGACGGCAATGCTGTGATGGCCGTCACTGACACGCTCCGTTCCAACGAGATAAGGAGTCCCCGGTGAGACACGCGCGAGGGAGGCCCTTGATGATCCCGAACCCCGGTACGGCACGGCGGGAGCTGGCGAACCTCGGAAACGCCCTGACCCTGGCGGAGCGTGGCCTGCCGCGCCACACCCCGGCCGAGCTGATGGCCTGGCTGGTGCACGCCCTGGCGCTGTGCCCCGGCTCCATCGGCGACGCGCTTCTGTTCGAGATCTGCGGCACCGCCACCGACGCCAAGGCGCCCGACGCCGTCAAGATCACCCAGATCCGCAAGGGCTGGGCCGCCGTGGTGCGGGCGCAGTTCCGCCTGCGCGGGCTGACGGTGGTCGGCGGCGGAGGCGAGTGGCGCGCCCGCGCCGCCTGACGAGCGGGGTTTCCCTCTCCGCCTACTCCTCGCGCACCGCCAGGTGGATGTTGGCGCCGCCGTTGCCTTCCAGGATTTCGGCGGCCTCGACCTCGTCCTCCACCTCGGCGGTCCGCACCCACAGGATGACGCCGCCGGCCTCCAGCGCGCGGCCGAACTCGTCGGTGTCGGGGTGGCTGGTCAGCTCGTCCAGGTAATCCTTGATGGCGACGCCGCCCAGCCCGGCGGCGACGATGGCCGCCAGCGGCGCGGCGATCGGTCCGCCGACGATGGCGAGAAGCCCGGCGGTGGTCAGGGGGAAGGCGTATTTCAGCTCACCCACCAAGCCGGTCAGGGCCTCGTCCGTCGGGGCCGGCGGGCGCCGGTCGGCGGCCTCCAGCGAAGTGTGGCTGGCCAGAACCGACAGGTCGTCGCGGTCGAAGCCGGCGTCGAGAAGGGCGGCCACGGCCTTGTCGAACGCCTCGCGGGTCTTGAACAGGGCGACGACCTCGCGCACCTCCCGGACGGTGTCCTGGCCGTCCGTGGTCCGGCCATCAGTGTTGTCGGGCGCTTGCGTCACGGCGGTCTCCTTCAGCTTCGGCTTGCTCGTTCTGCTTGCTCGTTCTACGGGCATTGAACAGTCTAACGAAGCGGTCATCGCGGCACCAGCGCGGGCGTGCTAGGGTGCCGGCCCGACCTCGCCCGTCACAACGCAACCGGTTGAAGACCCGTGTCCGACGCGCCCGCCGCCATTCCGCCCATCACCATTCCCCCCGACGCCACCCCGATGATGGCGCAGTATCTGGAGATCAAGCAGGCCCATCCCGACTGTCTGCTGTTCTACCGGATGGGCGATTTCTACGAGATGTTCTTCGAGGACGCGGTGAACGCCGCCCGGACGCTGGACATCGCGCTGACCAAGCGCGGCCAGCATCTGGGCGAGGACATCCCGATGTGCGGCGTCCCGGTCCACAGCCATGAATCCTACCTGCAGCGCCTGATCCGCCAGGGCTTCCGCGTCGCCATCTGCGAGCAGATGGAGGACCCGGCGGAGGCCAAGAAGCGCGGTTCCAAGTCGGTGGTGAAGCGCGGCGTCATCCGCATCGTCACCCCCGGCACGCTGACCGAGGACAGCCTGCTCGACTCCCGCGCCTCCAACTGGCTGGCCGCGGTGGCGGAAGCGGCCGGCGGCCTCGGGCTGGCCTGGCTGGAGCTGTCCACCGGCGAGCTGGTCGTGCAGCCGGTGGAGCGCGCCGGCCTCGGCGCCGCGCTCGGCCGCCTCGACCCGCAGGAGGTGCTGGTCTCCGAGAAGCTGTGCCAGAGCCCCGACCTCTACGAGCTTTGGGGCGAGTGGAAGTCCCGCCTGACCGTGCAGCCGACCCCGCGCTTCGACAGCGAGAACGGGCGGCAGCGGCTGCTCACCCTCTACGGCGTCGGCACGCTGGACGCCTATGGTCCGTTCTCGCGCGCCGAGGTGGCGGCGGCCGGCGCCCTGGTCGCCTATGTGGAGCTGACGCAGAAGGGCCGCGTGCCGCGCCTGTCGCCGCCGCGCCGGCTCGGCCCCGGCGCGGTCATGGAGATCGACGCGGCGACCCGCCGCAACCTGGAGCTGACCCGCACCCTGACCGGCGACCGGCGCGGCAGCCTGCTCGCCACCATCGACCGCACGGTGACCGGGGCGGGGGCGCGTCTGCTCGCCGCCCAGCTCTCGGCGCCGCTGACCAACCCCGCGGCCATCGCCAAGCGGCTGGACATGGTCGAGTTCGCTCTGAACGAGGAGCGGCTGCGCGGCGACCTGCGCGAGGCGCTGCGCCGCTGCCCGGACCTGGAGCGCGCGCTGTCCCGCCTGACGCTGGGGCGTGGCGGCCCGCGCGACCTCGCCGCGGTGCGCGACGGTCTGGCCCAGGCCTCGGCCATCCGCCTGCTGCTGAACGGCCATCCTGGCGGCCCGCTGCCCGACGGGCTGGGCGCCGTGGCCAAGGGGCTGGGCGAGCACAGCGAGCTGGTCAATCAGTTGACCCAGGCGCTGGCGCCGGAGCTGCCGCTGCTCGCCCGCGACGGCGGCTTCATCGCGCGCGACTATTCCTACGCGCTCGACGAGCTGGTGACCCTGCGCGACGAGAGCCGGCGGCTGATCGCCGGGCTTCAGGTCAAGTACGCTGGCATCGCCGGGGTGCCGGCGCTGAAGATCAAGCACAACAACGTGCTGGGCTATCACATCGAGGTGACGGCGACCCACGCGGACAAGCTGATGTCCGAGAAGGGGCGCGAGGTCTTCATGCACCGCCAGACCATGGCGAACGCCGTGCGCTTCGGAACGGTGGAGCTGTCGGACCTGGAGCGCCGCATCTCCGAGGCCGCCGACAAGGCCCTGGCCGTGGAGCTGGAGCTGTTCAACGACCTCGTGGAGGAGGTGACCAGCCGCGCCGAGGCCATCGCCCAGGCGGCCCACGCGCTGGCCGCGCTCGACGTCGCCGCCTCGCTGGCCGAGCTGGCAGCGGAGCGGCGCTACCGCCGGCCGGTGGTGGACGGCAGCCTCGCCTTCTCGATCAAGGGCGGGCGGCACCCGGTGGTGGAGGCGGTGCTGGACGCCGGCAACGCCGGACCCTTCGTCGCCAACGACTGCGACCTCGCCCCGGACAACCGGCTGTGGCTGCTGACCGGCCCGAACATGGCCGGTAAATCGACCTTCCTGCGCCAGAACGCGCTGATCGCCGTGCTGGCCCAGATGGGCGGCTTCGTGCCGGCGGAGAGCGCGCACATCGGGGTGGTGGACCGGCTCTACAGCCGCGTCGGTGCGGCCGACGATCTGGCGCGCGGCCGCTCGACCTTCATGGTGGAGATGGTGGAGACGGCGGCCATCCTGAACCAGTCCGGCGACCGCGCGCTGGTCATCCTGGACGAGATCGGGCGCGGCACGGCGACCTTCGACGGCCTGTCGATCGCCTGGGCCTGCGTGGAGCATCTGCACGACGTCAACCGCTGCCGCGCGCTGTTCGCCACCCACTACCACGAGCTGACCATGCTGGCCGGCAAGCTGCCGGGCCTGTCCTGCCACACCATGCGCATCAAGGAATGGCAAGGCGACGTGGTGTTCCTGCACGAGGTGACGGCGGGGGCGGCGGACCGCAGCTACGGCATCCATGTGGCGAAGCTGGCCGGCCTGCCCGGCGCCGTGGTGGGGCGCGCCGAGGAGGTGCTGACCATCCTGGAATCGGGCGATCAGAACGCCGCCATCCACCGTCTGGCCGAGGATCTGCCGCTGTTCAGCGCCGCCCTGAAGCGCCCGCCGCCGGCCCCGGCGGCCTCCCCCGCCGCCCCGCCGGAGCCGTCGCGGGTGGAGGAGGCGCTGAAGTCCATCGACCCGGACAGCCTGACGCCGCGTCAGGCGCTCGACGAGTTGTACCGCCTGAGGGGGTTGCTCCCTTAAGCGGGAATATTTGCGAAGCGACGATGGATTTGAGATCCCCTCTCCCCTCCGGGGAGAGGGTTAGGGTGAGGGGGTTGTGCTTCTGCCGAACCTATCCGCCATGCACAACCCCCTCACCGGCCCTTCGGGCCACCCTCTCCCCGGAGGGGAGAGGGCTATGATCTGCACGGTCATTCAGACGGTCGTCGCGATCCTCGCGCTGCTCGTCGCCGTGCTGTAACCCAGACGACGGAGGGGCGGCGCTGCAACGCCGCCCCTCTTTTCGTGTGCACGCCGTTCCGGCCATTGGCCTTTCCGAGCGCGCGGTACCGGAGGTGTCGTCTATTGACCACTGGCACGGGAAATATAGCGCTGAACCACAGCCGCTGCAATCCCATCCCATGGGCGCTACGCCCGTTCCACGGCGTCCTCGTCCATCGGGGCGCCGCGGTCGCGGATGGGGGTGACGTGACGTTGGGCGGCGGAACGTTGCGCGTGGCGCAGCTTCTCCTCCACCGCCTCGTTGACGAACTGGTCGAGCGAGCGGCCCTCCCGTTCGGCGGCCTTGGACGCTTCGGATTCCAGCGACTTGTGCAGATGAACCATTCGGTGCCTCCCCCAACGCGGAACGGGATCTGTCGAACGCTACAGATGGGAAGCCCGCGCCCGCGCTGCGAGCGGCCTATCCGGAAGGGCCGTCCCCGTTGGCATCGTCCGGCGGGGCGCTCGCGGGCGGCAGGAGCGGCTTGGCGTGCAGCGCGCGGGCGGCGACGGCCATGGGGTCCTCGCCCGGCGCGCAGGGATGGGTGGCGGCCAGCAGCGCCTCGGGCACGCTGGCGGCGAGGTAGTCGGCGACCGTCTCGTGCACCGGGATGATCATGGCGATGCGGGTCAGCTCCACCACCTTGCGCACCGGACCGGAGGCGCAGAGCAGGGACAGCGTCTTGCCAGCCGACAGGGCCTCCCCGTTCATCACCAGCAGCAGGCCGATGCCCGTGCTGTCGATGAACTCCAGCCCGGTCAGGTCGAGGAGGTGGCGGCGCTCGGCCCCGTCCTTCACGTCGGCGATGGCCTGCCGCACCGCGGCGGCGTCCCGGCTGGTGAAGCGCCCGGTGAGCACCAGGCGGGTGAAATGCCGCTCCTGCTCCTTGCGATACTGCACGCTCCGCACCCCTCCCCGACGTCCGGCGGCCATGATCCGGTCCGGGCCTTCGCCGGGCAAGCGGGTGGCGGCGTCGGACCCTGCGCGACGTTGACGCAGGGCGCCCTCTTTTTGTCACGGCCTCCTTGTCCCTTGACGGCGCGCCGCGGCGGTCCTACAAGCGAGGACACGTGGTGATTTGGTCGACCGGCTTGCGGGCCACGTAAAACAACCCGCTAAAAAGGTCCGAGCCGCGTCCGCGCCTCGACCCGATCGGTCGGGGCGTTTTTTGTTGTGCCGGTCTGCCCCGCCGGCGGACAGAGGAGACACAGCGGCCATGGCGCGCACCGATCATCGCAATCCGAACGTCGCGGGGCTTCGCCCGCGCTCCCGTCTGGTCCATGGCGGCGTCCGCCGCTCGTCCTTCGACGAGACCTGCGAGGCGCTCTACCAGACCTCCGGCTTCGTCTACGGCTCGGCGGAGGAGGCGGAGAGCGCCTTCGTCAACGACGGCTCCCGCCACGTCTATTCGCGCTTCCGCAACCCGACCACGGCGATGTTCGAGGACCGGCTGTGCGAGTATGAGGGGGCGGCCTGGGCCTACGCCACGACCAGCGGCATGGCCGCGGTGCACGGCGCCCTGTGGTCGAACCTGCGCACCGGCGACCGCATCGTGGCGCCGCGCTCGCTGTTCATCTCCTGCTATTGGGTGATCAAGGAGCTGTCGGCCCGCTTCGGGGTCGAGGCGGTCTTCGTCGACGGCACCGACCTGTCGCAGTGGGAAGAGGCGCTGGCCAAGCCGACCAAGGTCGTCTTCCTGGAGACGCCCAGCAACCCAGGGCTGGAGGTCGTCGACCTGCGCGCGGTCAGCGCGTTGGCCCACAAGGCCGGGGCCAAGGTGGTGGTCGACAACGCCTTCGCCACGCCGGTGCTGCAGCGCCCGTTCGAGATGGGCGCCGACGTCGTCATCTATTCGGCGACCAAGCACATCGACGGCCAGGGCCGCTGTCTGGGCGGCATCATCCTGACCAGCGACAAGCAGTACGGGTCGGAGGTGATCCACCCCTACCTGCGCCACACCGGCCCGACCATTTCGCCCTTCAACGCCTGGCTGCTGCTGAAGGGTCTGGAGACGCTGGAGCTGCGCGTGTCGGCGCAGAGCGCGGCGGCCCTGACGGTGGCGGAGTTCCTGGAAGGCCACGCGAAGGTGGAACGCGTGCTCTATCCGGGCCTGCCCAGCCACCCGCAGCACGATCTCGTCCGCAGCCAGATGACCGGCGGCGGCACCATGCTGTCGATCTTCCTGAAGGGCGGCAAGGAGGAGGCCTTCCGCGCCCTGAACGACCTGCGGATGGTGATGATCTCCAACAACCTGGGCGACTCCAAGAGCCTGATCACCCACCCCGACACCACCACCCACTCCAAGCTGACGGTCGAGGAGAAGGCGGCGGCGAACATCCGGCCGAACCTGCTCCGCCTGTCCGTCGGGCTGGAGGACGCCCAGGACATCGTCGAAGACCTCGACCGCGCGCTCGCTTCCCTGTAAAGACTGGACCCGGAACCAAATGCTGCAGTGCAGCGTTGGCGTCCGGGTCACGGTTTTTTCGGCCCGGCCGGGGCCTTTGCTCCGGTCGGGTCCTTTGGTGAGGTGGAGCGAATGGCGAGACGCAAGGCCGGCAACGGCGAACCGACGCAGCGCTTTCTGACGGTGGCGGGCGATCTGACCCGGACCGGCGTCAAGACGGGCGAGATGGGGGTGGCGGCGGCCCAGACGATCGGCTACCGAACCGCGATGATGGCGGCGGCGATGAACAACCCCATCGACCTCGCCAACCCGGAGTTCGTCCGCATGGGCTCCGAGAAGGTGGAGGCGATGGTGGAAGCCACCCACGCCGTCGCCAAGGGCATCGGGGAGATGCAGCAGGCCTGGATGACCCTGATGCAGGGCCAGCTCCAGGCCGCCATGGTGATGGTGACCGGCCTCGGCCAGTGCCGCAACCCCGCCGACCTGATGGAACTGCAACGCCGCACCGTCACCGAGACGGTCGAGGCCGGCATTCACGCCGCGCTCTACATGGTCGAGTCGGCCACGGCCCTGACCCAGGCCGGCATGACCCCCGCCTACCGCACCGTCCGCGCCAACGCCCGCCGTCTGGCGAAGCAGCACGGTTAAACCCGCGGTTCACCGCGACGGCACAAGGCACGATCTCCTTCGTGCTTCGCGCCGCCGCGGTCGAAGGCTCTTTTCAGCGCCTTGCGGTCACTGCCCCAGCACCTCGAAGCTGGACGGGGCGGGGTCGATCACGCGGGGACCGCCGGGGGTGACCTCCAGAACGGCCAGACCGCGTTCCACGACGCCGTCCGCGCGCAGGCGGAAGACGCCGTCCATGCCTTCGAAGCCGTTGGGGTTGTTCAGAGCCGCGCGGTCGAAGCGGCCCGCCGCGTTGGGCATCTTGGCCAGCACGGCGGCGATGGCCGTGGCGTCGTAGGCCAGGGTGGCGATGCGCGGCGGCTTGCGCCCATAGGTCCGCTCGAAGCGCGCTTCGAAGTCGGCGCGGCTCTGCGGGGCCGGGGCGGCGAACCAGGCGCCGGCCAAGGCGGGCTCCTGGCCCAGGCCGGGCTCGTCCCACAGGCCGGTGCCGAGCAGCTTCACCTGCTGGGTGTTCAGCCCGTTGGCGGCCAGCGCCGACGCTAATCCCTGGGCGCGTGGTCCGCCTTCGGCCAGCATGACGGCCTGCGGCTGAACGCCGGCCTCGGTCACCTGCCGCGCCGGCTGGGCGAGGTCGGTCACCGCCGGGTCGTAGCGCTCGACCTGGGCCACCTGCCCGCCGAACTGGCGCGAGGCCGCCTGCACGGCGTTGACCACGGCGTCGCCATAGGCGGTGCGCGGGGCCAGGGCGACGTAGCGGGTGGCGCCGCGCGAGCGGGCGAAGCCGACCACGCGGGTGACCTGATCGGCGGGCACGAAGCCCAGCACATAGGTGCCGTTGCCGGCCTGGGTCCAGTCGTTGGTGAAGGCCAGCACGTCCACGCCCGCGGACTGGGCGACCGGCTTCACCGCCGCCACGTCGGCGGCGAACAGCGGGCCGAGGATCAGGCTCGCGCCCTCGGCGATGGCCTGCCGCGCCGCGTCGGCGGCGCCGGTGGGCGTGCCTTTGGTGTCGCGGGGCAGCAGCTCGAAGCGGTCGCCGGCCAGATCGAACAGCGCCATCTGCGCCGACTCCAGCATGGCCTGCCCGATGGCGGCGCTGGACCCGGACAGCGGCAGCAGGATCGCCACCTTCAAGGTCTGCGGGGCGGCCGGAACGGCGGCAACGGGCGCTTGCGGCGCTTGAGTCGGCGGCGCCGGGGCCTTTACAGTCGAGCAGGCCGAAAGCGTGCCGACAACCAACAGGGCGGCGGCAGCCCGCTGCCCCCAAGCGCGCGAGAAAGGTGTCGTCAAGCGTGCCACCAACGATCTCCACATCCGGTCCGGCGCCCGAACCCGTTTCCGGGCCCGGCGTCTCTGGTGACGCTGAAGGTAGCGAGCCGAGGGCCGCAAGTAAACTCGGCGCCGGCCTTTATGTGGTCGCCACCCCCATCGGCAACGCCGCCGACATCACGCTGCGCGCGCTCGACACGCTGCGCCGCGCCGATGCCATCGCCTGCGAGGACACGCGGGTGACGGCGAAGCTGATGGGCATCCATGGCATCCACACGCCCTTCGTCTCCTATCATGAACACAACGCGGCAAAGATGCGTCCGGTCCTCATCGGCCGCATGAAAGCGGGCGAATCCATCGCGCTGGTCACCGACGCCGGCACGCCGCTGGTCTCCGACCCCGGCTACAAGCTGGTGCGGGAATGCGTGGCGGAGGGGGTGGCGGTCACCACGCTGCCCGGCGCCTCCGCCCCGCTGGTGGCGCTGGTGCTGTCCGGCCTGCCGACCGACCGCTTCCTGTTCGCCGGCTTCCTGCCCAACAAGAGCAGCGCGCGGCGCGCCACCGCCGGGGAGCTGAAAAACGTTCCGGCCACGCTGGTCTTCTTCGAGTCGCCGCAGCGCCTGCCCGAGTCGCTGGCCGACCTTGCCGACATCCTGGGCGCGCGGGAGGCCGCGGTGGCGCGGGAGCTGACCAAGCTCTACGAGGAGGTGCGGCGCGGCACCCTGCCGGAGCTGGCCGCCCATTACGCCGAGGCCGGACCGCCGAAGGGCGAGGTCGTGCTGGTCATCGGCCCGCCCGGCGCGGAGGACACCCCGACCGAGGCCGATGTCGACGCCCTGCTGCGCGAGGCGCTGGTCCGCCTGTCGGTCCGCGACGCCGCCGCCGACGTGGCCGCCCGCACCGGCCAGAACAAGCGGACCGTCTACGCCCGCGCGCTGGAGCTGGCGCGGGAGGGGAAGCCATGAGCGCGCCGGGCGCGCTGCGCCGCCGGGCGGAGAATTACGGCCGCTACGCCGAGCAGCTCTGCCGGCTGGCGCTGCGGCTGAAGGGTTACCGCATCCTGGAAAGCCGCCTGCGCACACCCATGGGAGAGATCGACATCGTGGCCCGGCGGGGCGACACTCTGGCGATCGTCGAGGTCAAGGCCCGCGGCGACTGGGACACCGCGAACGAGGCGGTCAACGCCCGCCAGCGCGGCCGCCTCGCCCGCGCCGCCCACGCCTATCTGGGGGCCAACCCGCAGTATGCCGGCTATGTCTTGCGCTTCGACGTCATGCTCGTTACCCCTTGGTCGTGGCCGCGCCACGTCCCGGACGCGTGGCGGGCCTGACGCGAAGGCTGAAGAAGAGGAAGGACGCCGCCCGTGACCAGCCGCGCCGAGGCCCGTGACATCCTGCGCCGCGTGGGGCGGCAGCCGGACGAGCAGATCGATCTGGCCGAAGCCGCCCTGGCGCTGGGCGCGCTGGAGGTGCCGGGCGCCGCGCTGGCCGACTACCGCCGCCACCTCGCCGACATCGCCCACGATCTGGCGGAGCGCGTCTCGCCCACCCTCGACGGGCTGGAGGCCCGCGTCTCCTGGCTGCACGAGGTCATCGTGGAGCGCCACGGCTACGCCGGCGACCACGACACCTACGACGATTTGCAGAACGCCAACCTGTTGCGCGTCATCGACCGCCGCCGCGGCCTGCCGGTGGCGCTGGGCATCCTGTACCTGCACGCCGCCCGCTCGCAGGGCTGGACGATGCTGGGGCTGAACTTCCCCGGCCATTTCCTGGTGCGGCTGGAGGCCGACGGCGCCCGCGCCATCCTCGACCCCTTCAACGAGGGGCAGGTGCGCACCGCCGTGGACCTGCGCGACCTGCTGAAGGCCACCGCCGGCAGCGCGGCGGAGCTGGAGCCCGGCCATTACCAGACGGTGACCAACCGCGAGATCCTGCTGCGGCTCCAGAACAACATCAAGCTGCGCCACCTCTCCGCCCGCGACGTGCCGCGCGCGCTGGAGGTGCTGGAGGCGATGCGGCTGTTCGCCCCGGCCGAGGCGTCGCTGTGGCGGGAGACCGGCCTTCTGGAGGCCCACAACGGCAACCTCGCCGCCGCCATCGCCGCGCTGGAGAGCTTCCTGGAGCTGACCGCCAGCGAACGGCACCGCCATCAGGTCGCAGCACTGATCCAGCAGCTCAAGAACCAACTGAACTGACCCAATTTCAAAAGCCCGTTTCGGAGACCCGCAGGATGAGCCTCGCCGTCGCCTTCCAGATGGACCCCATCGAGTCCATCAACATCGACACCGACTCGAGCTTCATGATGGCGCTTGAGGCGCAGAAGCGCGGGCACACGCTCTACCACTACCACCCGCGCGACCTCAGCCTGACCGGCAACGTCCTGACCGCCCGCGTTCGCGAAATGACCGTGGTCCGCAAGAAGGGCGCCCACTACACGCTGGGCGAGCCGCGGATCGTCGACCTGTCGACCATGGACGTGGTGCTGATGCGCCAGGACCCGCCCTTTGACATGGCCTATATCACCGCCACCCACATGCTGGAGCACATCCAGCCCAAGGTGCTGGTGCTGAACGACCCGGCGGAGGTGCGCAACGCGCCGGAGAAGCTGTTCGTCACCCATTTCCCCGACCTGATGCCGCCGACGCTGATCACCAGCGACAAGCAGGCGGTCCTGGACTTCCGGGCGCAGCACAAGGACATCATCGTCAAGCCGCTGTTCGGCAACGGCGGGGCCGGCGTCTTCCACCTGAAGCCGGACGACGAAAACCTGGGCTCGCTGCTGGAGCTGTTCACCCAGCTCTACCGCGAGCCGGTGATCGTGCAGAAGTATCTGCCGGAGATCCGCCAGGGCGACAAGCGCATCATCCTGATCGACGGCGAGCCCGCCGGCGCCGTCAGCCGCATGCCCCAGGAGGGCGAGGCCCGCGCCAACTTCCACGCCGGCGGCAGCGCCAAGAAGACCGAGCTGACCCCGCGCGAGCAGGAGATCTGCAAGGCCATCGGCCCGGTGCTGCGCGCGAAGGGTCTGGTCTTCGTCGGGATCGACGTGATCGGCGACTACATGACCGAGATCAACGTGACCTCGCCCACCGGCATCCAGGAGATCAACCGCCTCGACGGGTCGGCGCTGGAGGTCACCCTGTGGGACGCCATCGAGCGCCGCCACCGCGAGAACAAGGGCGGGAACAAGGGGGCCTGAGGGCCGAAGCCCCCGCCCCCCGCCGGCCGGTCACTCGGTGAAATAGCCGGGCTGGCCGAGGTCGGCGACGAGGCCGGTCTCGCGCGGCTCCCACCCCAGCAGGGCGCGGGTGTGGGCGCTGGAGGTCGGGCAATCGATGCCGGCGAAGAAGGCGAACCACCCGAAATGGGCGGCCGCCTCCTCCGGCGCCTTCGACACCACCGGCAGGCCCAGCCGCGCGCCGATGGTCTCGGCGACGCGGCGCAGCGGCACGCCCTCCTCGGCGATGGCGTGGAACGGGCCGCCCCGGGCGCCGGCCTCCAGGGCCAGCCGGTACAGCCGCGCCGCGTCCTGGCGGTGCACCGCCGCCCAGCGGTTCCCACCATCGCCGACATAGGCCGAAACTCCGGTCCGGCGGGCGATGTCGTGCAGGATGCGCGCGAAGCCGTGGTCGCCCACGCCGTGGGTCGAGGGCGGCAGGCGCACGACGCCGACCCGGACGCCGCGACCGGCCAGCTCCGCGGCGGCGAGTTCGGTGCGGCGGGGCAGGGCGTCGGACGGCGGCTGGTGCGGATCGCTCTCCACCGCCACCGGTCCGCGCGCGTCCACGACCGCGCCGGCCGTCACCAGCAGGGGGCGGTCGCTGCCCTCCAGCGCGTCGCCCATGGCGAGGATCGCCCGATGGTCCTCCCGGCAGTTGTCGGCGAAGCGCGAAAAGTCATGATTGAAGGCGGTGTGGATCACGCCGTCGGCCGCGGACACCCCGGCGCGCAGGCTCTCCAGGTCGTCGAGGGAGCCGCGCTGGACCTCCGCCCCGGCCGCGGCGAGGGACGCCGCCGCCGTGTCGGAGCGGGCGAGGCCGAGAACCCGGTGCCCGTTGGCGAGCAGCTCCTGGACGATGGCCGAACCGACGAAGCCGGTGGCGCCGGTGACGAAGACACGCATGGGAAACCTCTTCCAATCAGGGTCGCGAGGCCACTGTCGGTGCGGGGCTTATCCTGGTAAAGTCGTGACGTTATCGGGGTATAATGACCAACAGGACGGGCCGGCGCGCCATGGCGGAGAACGGATCGGGGGGAAGCCATCCCGCTGGGAGCCGGCTGGGCGCCTATCTCAAGGACCGAAGGGCGAAGCTCGATCCCGCGGCCTTCGGCTTTTCGGCGGAGCGTCGGCGCACCCGCGGCCTGCGTCGCGAGGAGGTGGCGCAGCGCGCGAACATCAGCACCACCTGGTACACGTGGCTGGAGCAGGGGCGCGGCGGAGCGCCGTCCGCCGACGTGCTGGAGCGCATCGCCCGCGCCCTGATGCTCACCGATGCCGAGCGCGAGCATCTCTTCCTGCTCGGCCTCAACCGTTTGCCGACGCTGCGCCATCCGGTGGGTGAGGCGGTGACGCCGCGCCTGCAACGGGTGCTCGACGCGCTGAACCCCAGCCCGGCCCTGATAAAGACGGCGACCTGGGACGTCGTCGCCTGGAACCGCGCCGCCGCCGCGGTGCTGACCGACTACGGCGCCCTGCCGGCGGCCAAGCGCAACATCCTGCGGCTGATCTTCTGCGACCCACGCGTGCGGGCCGCCCAGTTCGATTGGGAGGGGGTGGCGCGCTTCGTCGTCGGCGCCTTCCGCTCCGATGCGGCGCGCGCCGGTGCCGACGACGCGGTGCGGGCGCTGGTCGAGGATCTGTCGCGCCAAAGTCCCGAATTCGCCGCGCTGTGGACCGCGAACGACGTGAGCCATTTCGGGGAGGGCGTCAAACGCCTGCGCCACCCCGAACTGGGCACGCTGGAGCTGGAATATTCGGCCTTCGCCGTGGACGGACGGCCGGACCTGACGATGCTCGTCTACAACCCGGCGAGCCCGGAGGACGCCGAGCGGGTTCGGGCGCTGCTGGCCTGACCCGTCACGGGCCAGCGCTGACGGGGCGCCGCACGAGGTCCAGGTACCGGTACTCCAGCCCGTTTTCGGTCAACAACGGGCCGCGCTCCGTCTCCACCCACTCCGGCCCCAGCGGGGGCATGACGGTGTCGCCTTCCACATCCCGCTCCACGCGGGTCAGGTGGACGATGTCGGCGAGCGGCAGGGTTTCGCGGAACAGCGCGGCGCCGCCGATCACCGCGACCTCCGGGACGCCGCGGCCGCGGCACCAGTCCAGCGCCGCGTCGAGGCCGCCGAACCAGCGCGCCCCGTCCCGCTCGCCCGGCGGGGCGCTGCGGCTGACCACGAGGTTGTCGCGGCCGGGCAGGGGCTTGCGGGGCAGCGACTCCCAGGTGCGCCGGCCCATCAGGACCGGCTTGCCCATGGTCAGCTCCCGGAAGCGCTTCAGGTCGCCGGGCAGGGACCAGGGCAGGGTGCCGTCGCGGCCGATCACGCCGTTGCGCGCGGCGGCCACCACCAGACTGATGCGCATCCCAACCCCTTTTCCCGTCCCGTTCACCCCACCTTACGCCGCGCGGAGCTGCTGGAGGAAGCCCCCGACCTCGCGGTGCAGCGTGTCGAGCTGGTGGCCGAGCTGGCGCGACATCTCCAGAACGTCGCGGGCGGTGGCGCCGCTCCGGGTCGCGGCACCGGTGACGCCGCTGATGTTGGCCGACACCTCCTGCGTCCCGCTGGCCGCCTCCTGGACGTTGCGGCTGATCTCGCGGGTCGCCGCCCCCTGCTCCTCGACCGCGGAGGCGATGGAGGTGGCGATCTCGTTCACCCGCAGGATGACCTGGGTCACGCCCTGGATCTCGCCGACCGCGTCGCCGGTCACGGACTGGATGTTGGCGACCTGGGCGGCGATCTCCTCGGTGGCCTTGGCGGTCTGGTTGGCCAGCGCCTTGACCTCCGACGCCACCACGGCGAAGCCCTTGCCGGCCTCTCCCGCCCGCGCCGCCTCGATGGTCGCGTTGAGCGCCAGGAGGTTGGTCTGGCTGGCGATGTCGTTGATGAGCTGGACGACCGCGCCGATCTTCTGCACCGCCTCGGCCAGCCCGCCGACCTTGCCGTTGGCCCGCCCGCTGAGGGTCACCGCCTCGCCGGCGATGCGCGACGACTCGGCGACCTGACGGCTGATCTCCTGGATCGAGCCGGCCAGCTCCTCCGACGCGGCGGCCACGGTCTGCACGTTGGCGGAGGTCTGCTCCGTCGCCGCGGCGACCGAGGTCGCCAGCTCGTCGGTCTGGGCGGCGGCGCGGCTCATCTCGGCCGCCCGCTCCTCCATCGTCGCCGCCGCGTCGGAGACGGTGCGGACGACGGCGCCGATGCTCTGCTCGAAGCTGGCGGCCAGCGCCAGCATGGCGCGGCGCTTCTCCTCCCCGGCGCGCTGGGCCGAGGCGGCCTGCTCGGCCTCCAGCCGCTGCTTGTCGCAGGCGTTGTTTTGGAAGACCAGCACGGCCTTGGCCATGGCGCCGATCTCGTCGCCGCGCTCCGCCTCCGGAAAGCGGGTGGACAGGTCACCGTCGGCCAGCGAGCGCATCTTGGCGCCCAGCCCGCGCAGCACCCGGCTGATGTCGGTGCCGACCCAGGCGATCAGGCCGACGGCCGGCACCGCCAGCGCCAGGATGACGAAGGCCAGAGTCCGCAGCTGGTCCAGGAAGGCGGCCCGGATGTCGTCGATGAAGATGCCGGTGCCGATGAAGATGTTCCACGGCTCGAAACCGCGGACATAGCCCAGCTTCACCGCCAGATCGCTGCCGCCGACCGTGCGCGGCCAGTCGTATTCCAGCAGGCCGTCGCCGGTGGCGCGGACCAGGCGGATGAACTCCGTGATCATGTGGACGCCGTTGGCCGACTTCAGCGGCTTGACGTCGGCGCCGATCAGCTTGGCGTTGACGTGGGCGAAGCCGTAGCCGTCCATGGTGTGGGCGAAGAGATACTCCTTGCCGCCGGCGTAGCGGATGCCGGCCACCGCGGCCTTGAAGCGCGCCTGCGCCTCCTCGCGGGTGATCTTGCCGGCCGCCGCCTCCGCCTCCAGCGTGGTGGCCAGGGTGACCCCGGTTTCCACGATGCTGTGCAGCGTGTCCAGCCGGTCGGCGTGCATTCGGCTGTAATTGAGATAAAGGCCGGCACCGGCGATGGCGAAGGATGCGACCGAAGCCGCGACGACGAGCGCCCACAGCTTGGCCCGAATGGAAAGCTTCGTGAGGGTCATGGGATGTCTGCCTGCAACTGTCTGCCCTGTCCCGCGTCCCGGCAAGCGGCGGTTGTTTGCCCTTGTCTTTGCCGGAACTCCAAGAAGGATCGACAGTCACAGGAAACTTATAAACGGACGTATAAGAATGCGGGGCGCACCGGGCACTGGGCGCCTTTGTCACACCACGTTTCCGGGTATTCGTGCGGTCAGGAGAGAAGGGCTCCCAGCACGGCGTTCAACCGTTGCCGCCCCTCGTGCGTCGCGCGCAACGTGTCCTTGCCGACCTCCAGGAAGCCGCCGGCCACCAGACGCTCCAGCGCCGCGGGATCGACCAGCCCGTCGAGGTCGCGGCCGGTCTCCTCGACCAGCCGGGCGCGGGCCACCCCCTCGCGCAGGCGCAGCCCCATCATCAGCAGCTCCGACCCGCGCGACTCGCGGGCGACCGGCTCGGGGGCCGTGGCGCCATGGCCGTCGCGCTCGACGCGCTCCAGCCAGATTTCCGGGGCGCGGTGGGCGCGGGTGGCGAACTTCTCGCCGTCCAGCGTCAGCCGGCCATGGGCGCCGGGGCCGACGCCGACGTAATCGCCGTAGCGCCAGTAGGTCAGGTTGTGGCGGCTCTCCTCGCCGGGGCGGGCGTGGTTGGAAATCTCGTAGGCGGGCAGCCCGGCGCGGTCGAGCAGGCTCTGCGTCGCCTCGTAGAGGTCCCCGGCCAGATCCTCGTCGGGCAGCACCAGATCGCCCCGCGCGTGCAGGGGGAAGAAGGCCGTGCCCTCCTCGATGGTCAGCTGGTAGACCGACAGGTGGCCGACCGCGTAGTCGAGCGCTTGGGTCAGCTCCGCTTCCCAGGCCGCGACGGACTGGCCGGGGCGGGCGTAGATCAGGTCGAAGCTGAAGCGGGGGAAGGTGCGGGCGGCCAGCGCGATGGCGCCGGTCGCCTCCGCCGCGCTGTGCTGGCGGCCGAGGAACTTCAGCGCGGTGTCGTCCAGCGCCTGGATGCCCATCGACAGGCGGTTGACCCCGGCGGCGCGGAAGGCGCGGAACTTGTCGGCCTCGACCGAGGTCGGGTTGGCCTCCAGCGACACTTCCAAATCGCCGCCCACCGTCCAGCGGGCGGCGATGCGCTCCAGCACGGCGCCGACCGTCGCCGGCTCCATCAGCGACGGCGTGCCGCCCCCGAAGAAGACCGAGGTGACCCGGCGGCCGGTCGTTGCGTCCGCGTAATGATCCAGCTCCCGCACCAGCGCGGCGCGCCAGCGGTCATGCTCGACCCGGTCGCGGACGTGGCTGTTGAAGTCGCAGTACGGGCACTTCGCCTTGCAGAAGGGCCAGTGGATGTAGATCCCGAAGCCCGGGTCAGGACTCACTTGAAGCATCGCTCCACAAGCTGGCGGAAGGCGTCGGCCCGGTGGCTCATCTCATGCTTCCTGGCCGGGTCCATCTCGCCGAAGGTGATGTCGTAACCATCCGGCATGAACATCGGATCGTAACCGAAACCATGCGCGCCGCGCGGCGGCCAGACCAGTGTGCCGGGGCAGCGGCCCTCCACCGTCTCGACATGGCCGTCCGGCCAGGCGAGCGACAGGGCGCAGACGAACCAGGCGCGGCGGTCGGTCTGGCCCTGGAGTCCCTCCTCGACCTTGCCCATGGCCATCTGGAAGTCCTTTTCCGGACCGGCCCAGCGCGCGGAATAGATGCCGGGGTCGCCGTTCAGCGCCGGCACCACCATCCCGCTGTCGTCGGCCAGCGCGACATGGCCGGCCTTGGCGGCGGCCAGGGCCTTCAGCTCGGCGTTCGCGATGAAGGTGGTGCCCGTCTCCTCCGGCTCCGGCAGGCCAAGCTCGCCCGCGGACACGAAGGAGGCGGCGTAGGGGCCGAGCAGCGCCGCGATCTCGCGGACCTTGCCCTTGTTGTGGCTGGCGATCACCAGCGTGCCGCCCGTGAAGCGGCGGGGAGGCGTGGTCATGGGAGGGTTCCTTCGATGTAAACTGTTGCCCCCACCCCGACCCTCCCCCGCTTCGCGGGAGAGGGGGCCTGTTCCCCTC
>NZ_QLKQ01000076.1 GCF_003349955.1 Azospirillum brasilense | reverse complement strand
ACGCCGGTGACCAGATGAGCGCCCCGGCTCCTACACCACGCCTCGGGACACGACCGTGACCGATGGCAACGGCCTGCCGCTGGCGGCCGTGCTGAGCGCAGGTCAGCTTCAGGAAATCTCCTTCGCCGTTGCCGCCTTGGAGGCGGTCAGCTTGCCCACCCGCCGAGGGCGCCGACGCACCAAGCCTCGAAAGCTGGCTGGAGACAAGGGCTACAGCGCCAATCGCTTTCGGCAGTACCTGCGGTGCCGCCACATCGAGCCGGTCATCGCCATGCGCAAGGACGAACGCAGGCGAACCCACCGCGGCAGGCCGCCTCGGTTCGATCGGGAGGCATACCGGCGACGAAACGCCGTCGAGCGTGGCATCGGATGGCTCAAAGGATGCCGATCCGTTGCCACGCGACATGACAAGCTCGCCGTCAACTACATGACATTCATCAAGCTCGCCATGATCCAGCAATGCATGCGCGTCAAATGGCCGTCAGACAGGACCTAAGGCATGCGGACGCCGCTGTTAAGGTTCCGCCTCCCTCCCGCCTATGACGGTCCGGCCGCTACGACCTTCGCCGGAAGTCCTTGAAATGTCTCACAGCCTCAGAAAAGCACCCGTTCATTTCAAGAAAAGTGGTAATCCTTCCGGGTAAAAGCCCCCTATATTTGCCGGTCGCGGGGTTACCCCTCAAGACACCAGCCCCGCAGAGCCCCCGTTAGTAAGTCGTTAACCGGGACATGGCCAAATAGAGACATCACGAACACACAAGACAAAACGGAGTTTTAAAATGCTGATCGCCACCACCACCGAACAGATTACCTCGTCCTCTCGCGTTCACATCGCCCTGGTCGATGAGTTCATCCAGCTGGCGCAGAACCGGATCGACGGCCAGAACGACCCCTTCGTCCGCGAAAGCCTTGCCGACCTGCTGTCCACCCTGCGCGAGGAGCGGTCCGGCTACCTGGACCTGCTGAACGCCGCGATGCCGGCCAAGGCCGCCTGAGGGTCCCGCAGGACCAAGGCATATAGAGTACCGCGTGGTGGCGATGAGGTCGGGGCCATCGACAAGCCCCGACCGTCAGCCCACCGGAACAGAACAGCGCTCTCGTTCCCTCAAGCCTCATCCGCCTGCGCGGCCAGCGCCGCGATCGCATCGCCGGTGAGACGGTAGGGAAGCCACTCCTCCATCTGTTTGAAGCCGATGCGCAGATAGAAATCGCGCGCCGGGTTCCAGTGCAGCACATTCAGGTCGACACGGCGGCAGCCCCGCTCGTCCGCCAGTTTCGCCACCGTCGCCAGCAGCTTGCGGCCCACGCCATAGCGCCGCGCTTCCGGGGTGACGTAGAGATCCTCCACGAACAGACCGGCCCGCCCTTCCCAAGTGGAATAGTTGCGAAAGCACAGCGCGAAGCCGACGGGCTCCCCATCCAGCTCGGCGATCAGCGCCTCGAACACCGGACGCTCGCCCCAGCCGTCGCGCCGGAAGTCCGCCTCGCTCGCCTTCACGGCGTGGGGTTCGTTTTCAAATTCGGCGAGTTCCCGGACGAAGCGGAGGATGGTCGGGCAATCGGCCTCGACGGCCGGACGGACGGTCACGGTGGGCATGGCAAATCCAAGTCTCACGATGGCGCGACGATAGCCGCGCCGGCCACCCGGCAACAACCGCTTTGCCATCGACCCTGGGCGGGCCTAGGCTGCGCGCCATGCGGGATATCCAGACCATCGGCGGCTTTTCCATCCGCGAAGCCCGGCCCGGCGAGCGCCACGCCCTGCTGGCCCTGGTCGCGCGGATCGACGCGGAAAGCGATTTCCTGCTGCGCGAGCCCGGCGAGCGGCCCTTCTGGGCGCGCGATCTCGCCGCCTTCCAGGCGCTGGGCAATTCCACGATCTTCGTCGCCGAGGCGGCCGGGAATCACTCCCCCGACCTTGTCGGCTATCTCAGCGCCCATGGCGGACGGTTTCTGCGCAACCGCGGCACGGTGACCCTGGCGGTCGGGGTGCTGCGTGCCTGGAACGGGCGCGGCGTCGCCACCGCGCTGTTCGCCGCGGCGGAAAGCTGGGCGCGGCGGACCGGCGCGCACCGTCTGGAGCTCACCGTGGCCGAGAGCAACCGCCGCGCCCTGTCCCTTTACGACCGGCTCGGCTTTCTCGACGAGGGGCTGATGCGCGACGTCCTGCGCGTCAACGGCGCGTGGCGCGGCGAGCGGCTGATGGGCAAGGCCATCGGGGCGGCGGACGTTCCCGAATGGCCTGATCGGACGCCCGACCCGATCGTGGACACGCCGCCCCCGGCGCGGATCGGACGGCTGGAGATCCGTCCCGCCCTGCCGGCGGACGCCGCCGCCTACCTCGCCTACGACCACGCGGTGCGGAGCGAAACCCACTTCCTGATGCGCAGCGCCGCCGAATCCCTGCCGGACGTCGCGGCGGCCCGGCGCTTCCTCGCCGAACAGAGGATCGGCGACCGCACAGCCACCCTGCTGGCCGTCGCGGACGGGAGCATCGCCGGGTCGCTGTCGCTGTGGACCGGCGCCTACGCCCGCACCGCGCACGAGGCCGGTCTGGGGCTGGCGGTGCGCCGGGACTTCTGGGCGCTGGGCGTCGGTGGACGCCTGATCGCCGCGGCGGACCTTTGGGTGCGGGCGCGGCGGCTGCACCGGCTGTCGCTCTGGGTGTTCGGCCACAACGGCCGCGCCCGGCGTTTCTACGCCAGACACGGCTTCGAGGAGGAGGCGGTGGCCCGCCGCCACAGCCTGATCGACGGGCGGCTGGCCGACCAGATAGCGATGGCCAAGCTCTATGGAGCCAAGCCGTAAAGGAGGGGGCGCTACGCCACCCCCGCCGCCGCCGCCGCCTCTCCCGCGACCAGCTCCTCGAACCGCGCCAGATAGCGTTCCGTCATGCCGTCCAGCGAGTAACGGGCGCGGGCGACGGCGCGGCAGGCGTCGGGGTCCAAGCCCTCGCAGTCCTCGATGGCGCGGGCCATCTCCTCGGCGTCCTTGACCAGGAAGCCGGTGACGCCCGGTTCCACGAGGTCGGCCAGGGCTCCGGTCGGGAAGGCCACCACCGGGGTGCCGCAGGCCAGCGCCTCCAGCGCCGCGACGGGGGTCGGCTCCGACATCAGGCTGGGCGCCAGCAGGCAGCGCGCCGCCCCCAGCATCCAGCGCTTGCGCCCGAAGCCGATCCGCCCGAGGAAGCGGCGCTTGGGGTCGAGCCGGGGCCGGATCTCCTCCTGAAGGTAGCGCTGCTCCTCCGCGCCGCGGGACAGGCCGCCGCAGAGGAGAAGCTGCATGTCGATCTGCCGGGCGGCGTCCAGGGCGATGTGGAAGCCCATCTCCGGCTCGATGTCGCCCAGGCAGACGGCGAAGCGGCGCTTCGGCACGCGGATGTGCAGGCGGTCCACCGCCACCCCGATCTCCAGAGGCGGCAGAAAGATCAGCCCCGGCGAGGCCCCGCGCACCTGCGCGGCGGACACCGGTTGGAGATGCAGTTTCGCCCGCCGCGACATCAGGGCCTCCGGCCGGTAGCGGTCCAGCGGCTGATACAGAGTCGCCAGCACCGGCACGTCCTGCGGCGGCAGCAGGGCGTCGAAGTCCCGGACGTGGATGTGGACGAGGTCGGGCGCGTGGTCCTCCACCGCTCCGGCGACCACGGTGGCGACACGCCTCAGGACGGCGGCCTGCGCCCGCTCGTCCGGCGCCTGCCCATGCGCCCCGCCATGGACGCGCGCCAGCGGGATCAGCGTCCCCGCCACCACCGAAGCCTCCGGAGCGATGACGACCGAGCGGTGACCGGCGCGGACCAGGGCGGCGTCGATGGCGCCAGCCACCTGCTCCGCCGTGCCGTCGTTCTCCGGGTCGGCGCCGATCGGGGTGAAGGGCGACGCCACGGTGAGGATGGTCAATGCCATCGCGCCACCTCCGGAAAACGAAGGCCCGAAAGGGCGCCGACGCTCGGGTGACGTTTTCCTGCCGGCCTGTTGCTGCGCATCACCGCTTCGTTCATCCCATGTCCCTGTGGTGTTATTCATTGGAACTTATTGTCCGACGCACGCTCTTCTTTCTCTCCGACAACTTGGCGGCCCGGAGAACAGCCGGAATCGGGACAGTCCTGTCGCCAATGCCCCCTCTTTGTTTTCTACGAAAAAGGGCTTCCGGTAACCGGGGTATTGGAAGTGGATCGACTCGCGGAAGGGATAGCCGTCCTGCACCGGGCTGCCGACCTCGGAACCGGGAACCCGACCGGACGGCCAGGACGCCCAGGGCGGCTTACTTCCAACAGCGGCAAGCCGGGCAACCGGGGAACGTCGGATCAATCATCGCCGCCCCCCTTGATGTCGAGGATGGAGCGCAATTCCCGCACGCGCCGTTCCGCCGTGTGCTCCTCCAGAACGCGCGACCGCGCGCGCCGGGCCAGCGTGGCGAGGTGGCCGCGCGGCAGCATCAGCGCCGTGGTCACGTCGTCGGTCTCCCGCGCCACCAGGATGTCGCGCCCCGGCTCGAAGAAGGCGCCGATCCCTTCCCAGGCGTCGGAGATCACCGGAACGCCGCAGGCCGCCGCCTCGAACAGCCGGACGGACGGACACCAGCCCATCGCCTTCAGGGACCGCCTGGTCACGTTCAGCGTCAGGGTGGAGGAGCAGAAGAAGGCCGAATGCTCCGCCGGAGGCAGATGTTCGACGCGCCGGATGTTGGCGCCCCAGGACGCGACGTCCGGGTAGCCGCCTCCGGCCAGGACGAAGCGCCGCCGTCCCAGCCGCCGGGCCGGCTCGATGAACAGCGCCTCCAGCGCCGACCGCCGGTCCTCGACCCAGGCGCCGAGATGGCAGAGATCGCCGAGATAGCGCGGAACCGCGTCGACGGGCCGGTGCAGGTCCGGATCGACCCAGGCGTAGAGCGGCGCCACGTACCGGGCGCCCAGCTCGGTCTTCAGCGCCTCGAGCGCTTCCCCGCCGGTGCTGCTCAACACGGTGTCGAAGCCGCCCAAGCCCTGCGGCGGCAGATAGGCCGGCCGCTCCCCCGTTTCGGAGCGGGACAGGGTGATGTGCGTGTCGAGGTCGTAATAGACCGTGCGTTGCGCCTTCGATCCCAGCACGAGGTCGGAGGCCGCCGCACCGTCCGCACAACCGGAGGTGATCATCGCGACGTCCGCCTCGTCGGCGTGACGCCGCGCCGCCGCCGCCGCATTCTCCCAGCGATCGTAGAGCAGAAGTTCCCCACCGGGGATGTCCCACAGGTCGCGGTGCTCCGCCCGTTCGGGCGTGTCGCGCTCCAGGAAGACGACGCGGTTGCCCCGCCGCGCCAGGGCCTTGACCAGCCCCCGCCACAGGGTGGCGTGCCCGTTGCCCCAGGAGGAGCTGATGGATTGTCCGAAGATGATGATTTTCATGATGTCGGCGCCATGCCTCCGCCCCCGAGCCTCCATCCCGATGGCCCTTCCGGAACAACGTGCCCCATCCGATCCGGTTCCGGGCGCGGGACCGCGCGGAGGGGGTGGCCCGAGGGTCCGCGGCACGGGCCGCCACGCCGCCCCTGGCCAGCTTGGCACGTTTTGCGTGCAGCTTTCACTTCCAACCCGCAAATGAAAATATTTGTATAAAAATGTCGTTTAACGACCAATGCGCGATATGGAATAATAAACTCGTGAAAAAAGAAATTCATTCACACGTATGGCAACTTAGCGTCTGAGCATAAAAACAATCCCAACGCGAAGGACACATCATGCGCAAGGCTCTTCTCCCCGCCGCGCTTGCGATGGCAAGCGGCATGGCTCTGTTCAGCACCCCCGCCGCCGCCTGCAACGACGAGGCGTACATCGGCACCGTCTGCACCTTCGCGTTCGACTGGTGCCCCCGCAACTACGTCCCGGCCGATGGCCGGACGCTGGCGATCCGCGAGTATCAGGCGCTGTTCGCCCTGGTCGGCTTCCGCTACGGCGGCGACAACGTGAACACGTTCGGCATCCCCGACCTGCGCGGCCGCGCCGCCATCGGCAGCGGGACCGGCCCCGGCCTGGTGAACATCCCCCTCGGCGCCAAGGTCGGCCAGCAGGAGCTTCTGCTCTCGGCCGCCCAGGTCCCGCTGCAGCCGCACACCCACGCCGCCACCTTCACCGGCACGGGCGGTGGCTCGGGCGGCTCGACCACCGTCCCCTTCACCGGCACCGTCAGCGTTCCCATCACCAACGGCGGCAACCCGGTGTCCGCCCCGACCTCGGGCACCGTCTATCTCGGCGACACCTCAGTCGACGACGGCGGCGCCGGCGCCACCATCAAGGGCCCGTACAACACCAGCGGCCCGGGCACCGGCGCCAAGGTCGCCGGCACCGCCAGCGGTTCCATCACGGTTCCCAACACCGGCATCACCGGCGGCACCGTGGCGGTCGCCCCCGCGTCGGCCGGCGCCACCCAGAAGGTCTCCACCCAGTCCCCGGCGATCGGCCAGACCGTCTGCATCGTCGCCAACGGCCTCTACCCGAACCGTCCGTAACGGCCCCGTCAGCAACGCCGAACAATCCCACCGCCGAGGACACATCATGCGCAAGACCCTCCTCTTCGCCGCCTTCGCCATGGCGAGCGGCATGGCCCTGTTCAGCACCCCCGCCGCCGCCTGCAACGTCGAGCCCTACATCGGCACGATCTGCACCTATTCGTTCGACTGGTGCCCGCAGGGCTTCGTCGTGGCCGACGGCCGGACGCTGGCGGTGCGCGACAACCAGGCGCTGTTCGCCCTGATCGGCTACCGCTACGGCGGCAACAACAACGATCTCTTCGCCGTCCCCGACCTGCGCGGCCGCGCGCCCATCGGCACCGGGACCGGCCCCGGTCTGGCGAACATCGCCATCGGTGCCAAGGTCGGCCAGCAGGAGCTTCTGCTCTCGGCGGCCCAGGTGCCGCTGCAGCCGCACACCCACGCCGCCACCTTCACCGGCACGGGCGGCGGCTCGGGCGGCACGACCACCGTCCCCTTCACCGGCACCGTCAGCGTCCCCATCACCAACGGCGGCAACCCCGTGTCCGCCCCGACCTCGGGCACCGTCTATCTCGGCGATACCTCGATCGACGACGGCGGCGCCGGCGCCACCGTCAAGGGCCCGTACAACACCAGCGGCCCGGGCACCGGCGCCAAGGTCGCCGGCACCGCCAGCGGTTCCATCACGGTTCCCAACACCGGCATCACCGGCGGCACCGTGGCGGTCGCCCCCGCGTCGGCCGGCGCCACCCAGAAGGTCTCCACCCAGTCCCCGGCGATCGGGCAGACCGTCTGCATCGCGACGACCGGCCTCTACCCGAACCGTCCGTAAGGGTTCGCGGGCATGCCCCTCCCCATGGGGGGTGCGGGCATGCCCATCCCTTGTTCCAGCGCTCTTCGACAGGCTTTGGCGCCAACCATCGATTCGTGAAAAAATTTAATGAAAAATAATACTCATGACGCATCGCCGCCCATGAGACATTGGCTCAACAATAAAAATAACGCCGATCACTTTTAAAAAAACACCGATATCCCCAAAACTACAGAAACGAAGGACACAGCATGTCCAGGATGTCCCTCCCGATCGCCGCCGCGATGGCCGGCGGCATGGCTTTCTTCAGCGTGCCGGCGGCGGCCTGCACGCCCTACCAATACACTGGTACATTGTGCACCGTCCCGTTCGACTGGTGCCCGGAGGGGTTCGCCATGGCCGATGGCCAGTCTCTGCCGATCCAACAGTACCAGCCGTTGTTCGCGCTGCTCGGCACCCGCTTCGGCGGCGACGGCAAGACCACGTTCAACCTCCCCGACCTGCGCGGACGCGCCGTCATCGGCGCCGGCACCGGCCCCGGACTGGTAAGAACCCCTCTGGGCCAAGCCCTTGGCCAACAGACCGTCACGCTGACCCAGGATCAGGTGCCGCTGAAGTCGCACAACCACAGCGCCAGCTTCGCCGGCACCGGCGCCCAGGGCGGCACCGGGACCATCGTCCCCTTCACCGGCACCGTCAGCGTCCCGATCACCAACGGCGGCAACCCGGTGTCCGCCCCGACCTCGGGCACCGTCTATCTCAGCACCACCTCGATCGACGACGGCGGCGCCGGCGCCACCATCAAGGGGCCGTACAACACCAACGCCCCGTCGTCGAGCACGGGGGCCAAGGTCACCGGCACGACCAGCGGCACCATCAACGTCCCGTTCACCGGCTTCACCGGAGGCAACGTGTCGGTCGCCGCGGCGACCGCGGTGGCGTCGAAGAGCGTTCCCACCCAGCCGCCCTCGCTCGCGCTGAACGTCTGCATCGCGCTCAAGGGGGAATGGCCGACCCATCCATAGCGGATCACCAGTAGGTCATCGCGTCGGCGTAGAGCCCGCGCAGGTCCTCCTCCGTCACCGGGCGGGGCGCGATGGTCAGCAGCCGTTGCTGGGCCATGGCGCCGCGCACCAGATCCGGGATGTCCGCCGCGCCGTAGCCGAGCGCCGACAGGCCGTTGGGGAGATGGGTGGCGCGCATCATGGCGATCAGCCGGGCGGCCAGAACGGCGCCGCCGTCCGCGGGCGACACGTCGCGGACCTCCGCCCCCAGCGCCTCGGCGGCGCGCAGATGGCGCTCGGGCTCGGCGGAGCCGGTGAAGCGGAAGGCGGCCGGCGCGTTCAGCACCACCGAGATGCCGTGCGGTACCATCGGGTTGGCCTTCTCGTAGCCGCGCGCCGTGAAGCGGTGGTTCATCCCGGCGACGGAGTAGGACATGGCGTGCGGGATGTGCACCCCGGCGTTGCCGAAGGCCAGACCGGCCAGGGTCGCCGCGAACATCAGGGCGTCGCGCGCCTCCTCGTCCGCCGGGTCGTTGACGGCGCGCTCCAGATACTGCCCGCCGAGCCGGATCGCCTGCAGGCTGCCGATGTCGGACCAGGGGTTGGCGCCCTGGTAGGGCGGTCGCGGGTTCGCCGCGTCGGGCTTCGGGCGGGAGCGGTAGGACCGCGCGGTGTGGCTCTCGATGGCGTGGGTCAGCACGTCGAAACCGGTGGAGGCAATGACGCCCGCCGGCAGGCTGTCGATGGTCGCCGGATCGACCAGCGCCAGATTCGGCCGCAGGTAGCGGGAGGAGATGCCCGTCTTCACCCGCATCTCCACATGGTCGAAGATGGCGACGCCGGTCGTCTCGCTGCCGGTGCCGCAGGTCGTCGGGCAGGCGATGTGCGGTTTGACCGGGCCGGGCACCGGGCGCCCCTCGCCCAGCGGCTTGTTGACGTAGGCGAGGAAGTCCGCCGGGTGGGTGGCGTAGAGGTTCGCCGCCTTGGCCGTGTCGATCACCGACCCGCCGCCGACCGAGACATAGCCGTCGAACTTGCCATCGCGGGCGAAGTCCGCCGCCTCCAGGAAGGACGCGCTGGTCGGCTCCACCGCGCAACGGTCAAAGACGGCGACGTCCAGCCCCGCCCCCTTCAGCGAGTCAAGCGCCGCCGCGAAGGGCGCGATCCCGGCCACATGGGGGTCGGTGAACAGGGCCACCCGGCGCATCCCCATGGCCTTGGCGTCGTTCCCCGCCTCCGCCAGCATGCCGCGGCCGAACTTCATCGACGCGGCCTCCACCGTGAAGCCGCTGTCGCCGTTCGGCAGGATGGGATGGGCGATGGGGCTGGTCATGGTTGCGGGCCTCCCTGGCTTTTCTGCGTTCGTTGCCATCATCGGAACGCGAGTGATGGCCACCTGTCAACCCGACCGTTCGTTCAGGCGATTGTTTGCCCTCCCTGCGGCGCGGCGCCCTGGAGCCGGCGGTAGAGGTAGCCGACGCCGATCAGGCTCAGCCCCAGCCCGAGGAAGGAGGCGACGCGGTACAGCCCGCCCAGCTCGGCCATGTCGCTGAGAAAGACCTTGGCGACCACCGCCAGGATCAGCGCCATCGCGGCGTGACGCAGCCAGCCCAGCCGGTACCGCAGGGCGGCCACCAGCATCAGCACCGCCGCGACCAGGAACCCGACGGAATAGCCGTACCATTCGGCGTCCGGCAGGTCCGGGCCGGAGAGCACCGGCCCCTGGAAGGCGTGGCGGATCTCCAGCGCCAGATTCGTCCCGAGCAGCACCAGAGGCAGCAGCGCGGCCCACGGGCGCAGGCGGGCCGGCAGCGGCTCCACCCACAGGAACAGCAGCCCGAGCAGGGCCGGAAGCCCATAGGCGAGCAGCAGCGTGTTCGCCACCGGCCAGGACCCCACCGCCTCGTCGCTCCACAACGGGTTCAGGGCAACGAGATGCAGGGCCACCGCCTGGAGCGCCGCCAGCCCGGCCAGGATGCGCCGCCCCCACACCGCCACCGGCCGCGTCCGCCAACGCCGCCCCGTCGCCAACAGCAGGGCCAGCGCCAGCCAGACCAGCGTGTGCAGCGCCACCTCGCGCAGCGTGTCGGGCGGCTCATCCAGCGTGCCGCGGGTCAGCGCCTGGATGCCGAACGACAGCAGCAGCGTGACGAAGGCCAGCCCTCCGGCCTCCAGCAAAGCCACCACGCCATCGTCGCCCTTGCCGTCCGGCGCGGAACGCAGCCAATGGGCGGCCAGGATGAAGCCCGCCGCCGGAAGGCCGTAGCCGTAGACGATCCAGCCGAGCCCGTCCTCCCCATACTCCAGCACGGAGGGATTCAGCGCCAGCCGGACCAGGACGGCCCCCGCCACCAGCAGGATCACCGCGCGCAGCGAGCGCAGCCCCATCCGCCGCTCCAGCCACGCCAGCACCGGCACCTGCGCGGCCAGCGCGACCGTCAGCCACGCCTCGCGCAGCATCATGACGGCGCCGAGGCTGAGCGCCCCGACCGCCCCGGCGGCGAAGGCGGCCAGCCCGAGGCTGACACCCGGCTGGTGACGGTGGCGGGCCAGCGGGCCGGTTCCGGCGACCAGCAGCGCCGCCAGCACCAAGCTCGCCACCGGCCACAGCGTGTCGGCCTGCGGCGGGTCCAGCCGCCAGTAGGCGAGCGCCAGGAGCAGCACCGGCATCCAGGCCGCCAGCGACGACCACAGCGCCGCCCGCGTCGACCGCCACAGGGCGATGAAGCCACCCATCCCGTAGAGCAGGGCGAAGCCACCCACCGCCCAGAGGAACCGCCCGGACTGGAACGGCAACCCCTCACCCGGCGATGGCACGATGGGGTGCCCGTCGGCGGTGACGGCGGGCGGCGGCAGGGGCCAGCGCGGCACCGTCCAGCCGGCGAAGGCGAGCAGAACCGTCAGCGCGCCGATCCAGGCGACGCCGGCGATCCGCTCGATCCGCCGCCCCGCCGCGACGCAGAGCAGCCCGAACAGGGCGAGCATCACCAGCGATCCGCTGCGATGGCCGTCCACGGTGACGAGCATCGCCATCAGCAGCCCCAGCACCGCCACCGCCGCGACGGCCAGACGGTCGGCGCGCGGGCGCCCCCTCCAGCGCAGCATGTCGAACAGGGTGGTGCGCGGCATCGCCTCGACCGGTCCGGCCAGGAAGGCCGGCATCAGGAACAGCCCGGCGGTCAGCAGCAGATAGATCCCCACCGGCAGAGCGTCGCCGGGGTTCCAGCCGCCGACGTACCAGACCGGCACCCAGCCCGCCGCCCCGACCAGCGTGCCCAGCCCCAGCCAGCGCCAGCCGCGCCACAACACCACCGTCATGCCGGCGCCCGACAGGGCCAGCAGATAGGCGAACAGCCCCCAGGCCGATCCTCCGATGGACGAGACCAGCAGCGGCGTCGCGAATCCGCCGAGCAGCCCCAGCGCCGCGATGTAGGGGCCCTGGAGCAGCGACAGCGCCATACCCAGCGCCGCCAGCCCGCCGAGCAGCGCGAAGGCCAGCGGCGGGGCGAACAGGTCATAAAGCACATAGCCGCCATAGACGCTGGCGAAGCCGGTGAACAGACCCGCCGCGGTCAGGGCCGGCGGCACCGGATCGCGGGCCTCCGGCTCCGCCCGCCTCCCGCGCTGCCGCAGCCATTCGCCGCCGACCATCAGCGCCGCGGCGGAGATCAGGCCGAGCGCGACGCGCACGCCGGGGCCGAGCCAACCCTGCTCCACCGACATCTTGATGAAGAAAGCCGCCGCCAGGGCGACCGTGGCCCCGCCCAGCCAGATCAGCCAGCGCCCGGCCAGCGCGTCCTCCAGCCGGCTCCACACGGACAACGGGGGTGGAGCAAGCTCTGGCGGCGGTTGGATCGGCGGCGGCTCCGGCGGAGCTTCCGCCATGACGACGGTCTCCACAGCGGGAGCCTCGACCGGCGCGGCATCGACCGTCACCGGCCCCTGCACGCGCTCCAGAGCCTGCCGCAGCCGGGCGATCTCGCGCTCCTGCGCCGTCAGCCGGCGGTTGAACCGGTGGGCGACGATGGCCCCGATCAACACCAGAAGAATCACGTCCATGCCCGACCGCCCCGGCTGCGCTTGCGTTCGCGCAACGATAGCGGTCAGGCGCCGGGCTTGTCTCTCTGACCTGTGGAGGCACCCAAACGGCTCATCAGCGTCAGCGCGTCGTCGACCGCGTGGAAGTCGGCCGTGTTGTCGAAAACGCACCAGACCGGCCGCTCCCGCGCCTCGTCGCGGAAGCGCCGGGCCAGCTGATCCAGCACGTCCAGCGGGTAGGCGCTGCGGTACATCACCGGCGAGCCGTGCAGCCGCCAGTAGCGGAAGCCGTCCCAACCCGCCGGCTCCGCCGCGGCGGGCACCGGGGCCGGGTCGGCGGCGGCGCGGGCCACGGCGTGGTCGACCAGCAGGCGGTCCGGTTCCGCCGCGAACCAGCTCGGGTGGCGCGGTTCGCAGACGACGAGGCCGGCGAAGCGCTCGCGCAGGACCGCGAAGAAGGGACCGGCCACCGCCGCCTCGTAACGCAGCGTCGGCGGCAGTTGCACCAGCAGCGGCCCCAGCCGGTCGCCGAGATGCCCGACCTCGCGCAGGTACTCCGCCAGCGGGGCGGCGCAGTCCTTCAGCCGCTGCTCGTGCGTGATGGCGCGCGGCAGCTTGACCGCGAAGCGGAAGTCCGGCGGCGCCGAGGCCGCCCAGCGCTCCCAGGTCTCCGGCTTGTGCGGGCGGTAGAAGCGGCTGTTGACCTCCACCATCGGGAAGACGCGGGCGTAGCGCTCCAGATGCGTGCCCTCCGCCGGGAAGGCCGGGGCGGAGAGCTTCGGGATGCTCCAGCCGGCGCAGCCGATGCGGATGGCGTTCATGGTCCCTTCGGCCAAGCCTCTGCTCTCCCTGGGCGCGTGTGTTCCCGCTTTAGAACAGCGTCGGCTGCCGCTCGTCCCGCCGTGCGGCGCCACCCGATTGGTCGGCGTCCGCGATCAGGCGGGCCATCTCCCGGCGCGCCTTCTCGGCCTCGTAGCCGCCGCGGTAGCGCCCGATGAAGCCCTTCCGGCAGGCCCGGCTGAAGCGCTGCGACGCGGTTTCCCAGTCGTCGCCGGGGCGCAGCCAGCTCACATAGGTGATGCCGCTGCGCGGGTCGGTGCGCAGGTAGCGGCCATGCCCCTTCGGACCCCGCACCCATTGGCCGGGATTCAGGCGCAGAGCCCCCCGCGCCAGCAGCAGGGACACCTGCGGGGTGAGTTCGATGGTCGGAAAATACGGCATGGCGAACCCTCTCGGCGGCGCGCCGGGGGCGGGCCGCGAACGTCTCTTTTCTGGTTTCGGAATGCCCTGGATATGGGGATTTCAGCCCCTTTGTTCAAGTTTTGTTCATGATCAAGCCCGCACTGATTGGGCGCCGCGTCGCTCCGTCGGATGACAAAATCCGACACGGATTTCACGGATTTCCGAAAGCCCTCAAGCGCACGGCTGGTCGAGCCGGATCGCTCCGTGAAATCCGGTTTGATCCGTGCAATCCGTGTCGATTCTTGCCCGCGTCTTCCGCGCGTGGCGGATGAGCGTCGCTTCCGGAACCGGAACTTGTCCGTTGAGTGAACGGGCCGTCCGTCCTAGGCTCCGGCACAGCTTTTCCCTGTTGGTCACGAGAGCGCATGCGCCCCCTGCTGTCCCTTCCCGTCCGCCTCCTGCTCGCCACCACGATCCTGGCCGGCTGCCAGACGACGGGCGCCCCGCCCGTCTCGGCCACCACCACGTCCGGAACCGCGAAGGCGACAGCCGCCGCACCGGCCAGCGTGGCCCCGGCCCAGCCCGCCGTCAGCTTCGCCGACTGGCTGAAGGCCCTGCGCGCCGAGGCGCTCGGCCAAGGCATCCGCGCCCAGACCTTCGACCGCGCCTTCGCCAACGTGAAGCTGTCGGACCGGGTGGTCGAGCTGGACTCCTCCCAGCCGGAGTTCAACCGCCAGCCCTGGCAGTATCTGGACAGCGCGGTCAACGACCGCCGCATCCAGGCCGGGCGCCAGCGCATCCAGGACAACGGCGCGCTGCTGCGCCGCATCAGCCAGCGCTCCGGCGTGCCGGCGGAGATCCTGGTGGCCTTCTGGGGCGTGGAGACCGACTTCGGCAATTTCACAGGCGGCTTCTCCGTCGTCGACGCGCTGACCACGCTGGCCTATGAGGGCCGCCGCGCCAGCTACTTCCGGACGGAGCTGCTGGCCGCCCTGCGCATCCTCGACAGCGGCGACATCCCGCCGGAGAAGATGAGCGGTTCCTGGGCCGGCGCCATGGGCCAGACCCAGTTCATGCCGACCATCTTCCTGAAGCACGCCACCGACGAGGACGGCGACGGCCGGCGCGACATCTGGGGCAGCCTTCCCGACGTCTTCGCCTCCACCGCCAAGTTCGTGCAGGCCAACGGCTGGCGCACCGGGGAGCGCTGGGGCGAGGAAGTCACCCTGCCCGCCGGCTTCCCCTACGAGCAGGCCGAATACAACATCTCCAAGCCGGTGTCCGAATGGCGCCGCCTCGGCGTCCGCCCGGTCAGCGGCGGCGAGCTGAGCGGCGGCGAGGAGGAGCGGGCCGCCGTCCTGATGCTCGCCGGGGCGCAGGGACCGGCCTTCCTGGTCCGGGAGAATTTCCGGGCGATCATGAAGTACAATCCCTCGACCAGCTACGCGCTGGCGGTGGCGCTGCTGTCCGACCGTCTCGCCGGCCGCTCCGGCGTGCAGGGAAGCTGGCCGCGCCACGAACCGGCGCTGAGCCGCGACGAGCGGATCGAGCTTCAGGAGCGGCTGGCCTCGCTGGGCATGGAACCGGGGACGGCGGACGGCATCGTCGGCGCCAACACCCGCAACGCCGTGCGCCGCTTCCAGCAGTCGATCGGCGCCGTGCCGGACGGCTTCGCCACCAAGACCCTGCTGGAACGGCTGCGCCAGTCCGCCGCTCCCGTCCCGGCGGCGGGCTGACGGCCCGCGATGCTGGCGGCGGCCAAGGGCTGGGCGCGGCGGATCAAGCGCGACGTGATCGCGCTCTATCTGGCGGCGCGCGACCCACGGACGCCGTGGTACGCCCGTGTGGCCGCCGCCGCGGTGGCGGCCTACGCGCTCAGCCCCATCGACCTGATCCCCGACTTCGTGCCGGTCCTGGGCTATCTGGACGACCTGCTGATCGTGCCACTCGGCATCCTGCTGGTCATCCGCCTGATCCCGGCGGCGGTGCTGGAGGAACACCGGGCCAACGCCGCCCGGCTTGCCGCCCGGCCGGTCAGCCACGCCGCCGCCGCGCTGATGGTCGGGATCTGGCTGGTCGCCGCCGTCGCCCTCTTCTGGTGGCTCGAACCCTACATCGCGGGTTGGCTGGGGTAGACGCGCGGGCGCCTTCCCCTCATTCGCCCAGCAGATGCAGCGCCAGGGTCCGCTCGTGGGGCCGGGTGCGGTGCTCGAACAGATAGATCCCCTGCCAAGTGCCCAACGCCATCCGCCCCTCCAGCACGGGGATGGAAAGCTGCACCGTGGTCAGCGCGCTGCGGATGTGGGCGGGCATGTCGTCCGGCCCCTCCATCGTGTGGTCGTAGAGCGCCGGGTCTTCCGGGACCAGCCGCTTGAAGAAGCGCTCCAGGTCGCTTCGCACGTCCGGGTCGGCGTTCTCCTGGATCACCAGCGAGGCCGAGGTGTGCCGGCAGAAGACGGTCAGCAGACCGCTCTCCATGCCCTGGGCGGCGACCCAGCGGGCCACCGGCTCGGTCACCTCGAACAGCCCTTGGCCGCGGGTCCGGGTGGTCAGCGTCGTGACGGCCTGCCGCATGGTTGTCGCCCTCCGTGCTCGATTGCGCGTCTTGGAAGAGGGGCATCCATACACCAAATCGCTTGGCATTTCCGGCCCGACAACAGGCCGACCAACAACAGGTGATCCATGGAACTGAACGGCCAGTACCGGATTCCGGCGGCACGCGAGCGGGTCTTCACCGCGCTCTGCGATCCCGCCGTGCTGCAACGCTGCATCCCGGTGCTGGAGGAGATGGACCGGGTATCGCCCACCGAATACACCGCGCGCGTGCGCGCCACCGTGGGGCCGCTGAACGCGCGCTTCGCCGGCAAGGTCCGGGTGGCGCCGGAAGACGCGCCGCGCTTCTACATCCTCCACGCCGAGGGCAAGGGCGGCCTCGCCGGAGCGGTCAAGGGCGAGGCCCGCGTCACGCTGGAGGAGGTGGACGGCCACACCCACCTGTCCTTCACCCTGGCGGCGGCGCTGGGCGGGGCCGTCGGGCGGCTGGCGGTCAAGCTGGTCAAGGCCAAGGCCGACCGCGTCATCGACGGCTTTTTCGAGCGCTTCACGGCGGAGGTCCTGAACGGCTGAGGCGGAAGGCTCGGAGGCTTTGACAACGCATCCGCAAAAAAACCACTTCGCAGTTGCGGGAATTTGATCCACCATTACGGTCATGACCGAACAACCCCCCGATGCGGGAGTTCGCCGACCATGATTGCCGACATCGCCGATCCCGCGGCCTTCGCCACCCAGCCGCCCGCCGACGCCCTGGACGGCGTTCCGGACGGCCCGGCCCTCGACCGGCTGCTGTTCACCCGCATCGTCGGACTGGCCTCGCAGCATCCCGGCGGCGTCACCGCCTCCCTGGGGCTGGCGCGCGACGCACTGGCCGAACTGATCCGCCGGCACGCGGCCGGCTTCGCCCATCTCCTCCCGACCCTGCCCGACGGCAGCGGCGAAGACGCCATTGAGGAGGAGGACCTGCGAGCCTTCCTGCTCGACCATCGCGCCGCCGGCACCGTCGAGGAGGAGTGGCTGGCCGCCATCGTCGCCCGCCGCGCGCTGGGGCCGAACCATCTCTGGCAGGACATGGGCTTCGCCAACCGGCGGGAGCTGAACGCCATGTTCCGCCGCCATTTCCCGTCGCTGGTCGCTCTGAACAGCGGCGACATGAAATGGAAGAAGTTCTTCTACCGCCAGCTCTGCGAGCGCGAGGGGCTGATGCTCTGCAAATCCCCGAACTGCGAGGTGTGCGACGACTTCAGCGCCTGCTTCAGCGCGGAGGACGGCGACCCGCTGAGCAGTCTGGCCCGCGTGGCCCGTGGCGAGGGGGCCTGAACGAAGGCGCTTGAACAAAGATGCGCCGCGGATGAAGAAAGCCGCTTGACCGGAGCGCCGCCACCCGTTAGATAACGCCACCCGCCGGACGGAAGGCCAAGCAAGGCCCGATGAACGGCAGGTCTCCGATGGTCGCGTCAAGCATCAGCGGAAGGGTGGCCGAGTGGTTAAAGGCAGCAGACTGTAAATCTGCCCGCGTAAGCGTACGCTGGTTCAAATCCAGCCCCTTCCACCATCTGACGCGGCCGGTTCATGACAGGATCATGACCGGCCGTTTCCTTTTCCAAACAATGTTGAATTGTCAGCGTGGCTGGGCGCCCAGATCCTCGAAGGTCAGGCCCTTGTCGGTGCGGGTGAAGCGGCCCTTGCCGTTGACCGTCATCGCCGTGGCACCCGGCTGCGGCGCGAAGGTCGCCGCGTAGTAGCAATCATACTGCTTGTCGTCCGGCTTCGCGGCGCCGTTGCGGTATTTGGTGTCCACGCAGCCTTGCTTGCGGAAGCCCTCGAACCCGCGGAAGCCGCCCTGCCCCTGGCCGTCCAGGGCCCGCCGGGTGTGGGTTTCCACCAGCTCGCGCATGTCGGACTCGCCCGGCTCCCCCGAACAGGCGGCCAGCGGCAGCGCCGCCAGACCGCACAGCACCACACGCCGCACCACGCCCTCCATCCTCTCCCTCACCGGCCGGCCAGCAGGCGGTCCACCCGCTCCTTCAGGGCGCCGAAGGACGGCGGCTTCACGACGAAGCCGTTGACACCCAGCGACATGGCCTTCTTGACGATCTCGGATTCCGTGTGGTTGGTCAGGAAGACCACGGGCGTGCGGCGGTTCCGCACCTCCGCGCTGGCCCGCAGATCGGCCAGGAACTGCAAGCCGGACACGGGCTTCATGTCGATGTCGCAGACGATCACGTCGGGGGTGGCGCGGATGCATTCCCGCATGCCGGTTTCCCCGTTGTCGGCCTCGGCGATCGAGCGGAAGCCGATCTGCGAGAGGATCTGCATGATGGTCCGGCGCACGAAGGGCTGATCTTCGATCACCAGGATGCTGTACTGCCCATAGTCGACCGGCTTCCGGTCCATCGCCGCACCCTCCCTCGCCCGAGCCGGGGAACTGACCAGAGACACTGGCGGGACCAGCCCATGGCCATACAGTCGAACACTGATAATGCGAGTCCGCCGAACGGGCAACCAAAGGACGGTTACAACTTTTAAAGAATGGAGTGTTTCTCCGACAGGGTCACGGCGACGGGCCGCGCGAAACCGCGCGGCCCTTGGCTTTGGGACTCGTTGCCGGCCCCCGCTGGATGCTACCGCCGGCTGGGTCCCTGCAACCCCAGGAGGGTGGAGATCACGCCCGCCACGAACCGGCGTTCCGGGTGCAGCTCATGCGTCGCCACCGCGCGCCCGGCGAAGGACAGCGCCGCCTTGGCCATTCCCGAAGGGTCCGGGCAGGCTTCCCCGTCGATGCGGAAACGCGTGACGGTCTTGGTCAGTTCGTGCATCGCGGTCAACGGCGGAATGCACATCAGGAAACGGGCGCTGGCAACCGGCGTGAAGCCGCAGCGCTCGAACATGGTCTGCACGGTCACCGGAACGTTGTCCGGCCCTTCGGTCCCGACCTGATAGCGGAGCAGGCGCTGCGCCCGCTCCTCCACCGCCTCGGACCAGCCGGCGGTGGCCGTAATCATGGGGTTGATCAAAACCTGCCTCCAAATGCACCAGCCACGGGCGGCGCAGGCGCCAGGGACGTTAGATTGTTCGTCGGACGAACAAGGTCAAGAAACATCCCGTATGGTGGAAACCCGCATCCATTTGATTACGAAGCAACCATCGTGCCAGCGCACGGGAGCGGTGGCGCAGAGCCGCCCCGCCCCGTCTCCGGGTTTCTGTATCGTCTTGAAACTCCACCTGATTGCTTCATGGTGCGCGCATCGAGGCCGGAACGGCGCCTTGGGACTCGACAGCGCGGCGACCGTTCTGATGCCGACCTCTCCGCCTCCGGCAAACAGGGCACGCTGCGTATGCGACAGTCTGCTGCGTTTTTGGGCCCAAAGTGTCGCTGCTCCGCAACCGACAGCCCTGGGGTGATGATCAGGAACCCCACACGCGCGCGAATCGTTATTCCCACGAAAACCATTCCTGTTCTGCGCTGTTGGGACCTGACGTACGTGAACTCATGAGCCGGAAGTTGTTTCGCGGCGGTGAGTGGGGGCCATCGTGGAGACATCCATGCCAAAAGATGCGGATAAACCGGACAAAACTGCCCCAGCCTCGGGAAAGGCGCTGCGTGACAGCCTGGAGGTGCTGAGCCGCAACCTGGCCGAAGGGCTCCGGACCGCGGACCGTCTCCAGCGCGACGCCAGCCGTCTGGTCGAGGAGAGCGCGCGACTGGCCGCCGAGCTGGTCGAGCAGCGCCGCGAGATGGGCCGGCTCCACGACCGGCTGTACCGTTCCGAGGGCCGCCGCGCCGCCCGTGAGGAGGAGTTGCGCCGCGCCTATGAAACGGCGGAGCGCGCCGACCGGGCCAAGGCGCGCTTCCTGAGCGCCGCCAGCCATGACCTGCGCCAGCCGATCCAGGCGGCGGCGCTGTACACCCACATCCTGCGCGGCGCGGTCGACGCGAACCCCGCGGCCAGGGAGGCGGCCGATCTGCTTCAGGCGTCCATCGACAGCCTGAGCGGCATGCTGAGCGGCCTTCTGGACCTCGCCCGGCTGGAGGCCGGTGCGGTTGACGTCGCGGTCACGGAGTTCCGCCCCGACGCGCTGATGCGCCGTCTGGCCCAGGAGTTCCGGGAGAGCGCGGTGGCTGAGGGAGCAAGCCTGCATGTCCACCCCTGCGGCGTGGCGGTGCGGACCGACGCCCGACTGCTGGAACGGATATTGACCCACCTGCTGTCAAACGCCGTCCGTCACGGCGGCGGAAACGGGCATCGCGTCCTTCTGGGGTGCCGGCGGCGTCCCGCTGCACTGGAGTTCCAGGTCTGGGACGACGGGCGGGGCATCCCTCCCGACGCCCGCGCCGCCATCTTCGAGGAGTTCCACCAGCTCGACAACCCGGAACGCAGCGCCGCCAAGGGTTTCGGCCTGGGCCTGCCGCTGGTGGCCCGCATGGCGCGGCTGCTCGGCCTGACGCTGGATCTGCGGTCGGAGGTCGGCCGGGGCACCGTCTTCACGGTCACCGTACCGCGCGCCACCCTCCTTCCCGAACCCGACCGCCGCCTGACCGCCGCCGCCCGCGCCATGGCCGCGGTCGCCACAAGCGCGACGGCGACGGCAACCGCGGCGTCACCGACCGAGCGGATGAAGGGCCGGCGGGTGCTGCTGGTGGAAGACGACGAGCGGGTGCGCCACGCCATGACCATGCTGCTGAAACGCTGGGGCGTTCGGGTGACCGCCATCGGTTCGGCGGAGGAACTGGCCGACCGCCTGCCCCGGCTGCGCAGCCGTCCCCATGTCGTGCTGGCCGACCACCGGCTCCCGCGCGGGCAGACGGGCCGCACGGTGGCGGAGCTGGTGCGCCGCCGGTGGGATGTGCCGGTCATCATCATCACCGGCGACACGGCGCCGGAGCGGCTTCGCGAAGCGCGCTCCATCGGCTGCCGCCTGCTGCACAAGCCGGTGGAGCCCGGCGACCTCGCCGCCGCCCTCGACGACGTCATGGAGGGGTGAACCGTCAGAACGATCCACCACTCCACCTGTTCCCAGGGTGGGAGGTGCGCGCATGGGGCGACGGAAGACGCGACACAACGCAGTCGAGCGCGGTCTGATCGGCGGAGCCGCCGTGCTGCTGGCGCTCGGCGCCGGGGCGCTCGCCTGGGCGTGGGAGACGGCGATCCCGCCGCAGCCGCGCCCGGCGGCGGATTCCTTCCCGGCGGATCTGGTGGCGGAAGGGGCCCGGCTTGCGGCGGTGGGGAACTGCATCGCCTGCCACACGGTGCCGGGCGGACGGTCCTTCGCTGGTGGGCTGGCCCTGCCGACGCCCTTCGGGACCATCCATTCCACCAACATCACGCCCGACGAGGACACCGGCATCGGCCGCTGGAGCGAGGCGGCCTTCACCCGCGCCATGCGGCGCGGGGTGGACCGCGAAGGCCGGCATCTCTACCCCGCCTTCCCCTACGACCACTACACGCGGGTCAGCGACGCCGACAACCGGGCGCTCTACGCCTATCTGATGACGCGCACCCCGGTGCGGGCCGAGGCGCCGGCCAACGGCCTGCCCTTTCCGCTGAACATCCGCATGACGGTGGCCGGGTGGAAGCTGCTCTATTTCCGGGAGGGCGCCTTCACCCCCGACCCGGTCAAGCCGGAGGTCTGGAACCGCGGCGCCTATCTGGCGGAGGGGCTGGGCCATTGCGGCGCCTGCCACAGCCCGCGCAACGCGCTGGGCGCGGTGGACGAGGGCCGCGCCTGGGCCGGCGGCGAGGCCGAGGGCTGGACCGCCTACCCCATCAACCGGGACTCTCCGGCGCCCGTCCCCTGGACGGCGGACAGCCTGAGCTTCTACCTGCGGCATGGCTGGCACCCGGCGCATGGCGTGTCGCGCGGACCGATGGCGGAGGTCACCGGCAACCTCGCCGGGCTGCCCGACGCCGACGTGGCCGCCATCGCCGCCTACGTCGCCGACCGCATGGGCACTCCCAGCGCGGAACGCCGGCGCCGCGGCGAAGACCTGCAGGCTCTGGTTCCGCGCTTGAGCGCCGACGCCGGGACGCCGCCGGGCGCCAGCCTGCCCGCCGCCGGCGGCCTGAGCCGGCCTCCCACCGCGGGCTCCGAAGGGACCGCGTCCGGCGGTGACGAGCGGGGCGAGGCGGTCTACCGCACGGCCTGCGCCACCTGCCACGAGTCCGGACGGCCGCTGCCCTTCGGCGGATTGCCCTTCGCGCTCAGCACGGCGGTGAACGCGGCGAACCCGCAGAACATCGTCAACGTCACGCTGTTCGGCCTGCCGCCCGGCGACGGCACCGTCAGCGCGGTGATGCCGGCCTTCGGCGGCGCGCTGACCGACGCCGACATGGTGGCTCTGCTGCGCTACCTGCGCGGGCGCTTCAGCGACCAGCCGCCATGGGACGGGCTGGAGCGGCTGGTGGCCGACACGCGCAGCGGCGCGCACCATGTGGCCGTCCGCCCCGCCGACGGCATTGAACGGGCGCCGCGGAACGTCGGCGCCGAGGACTGAATTCAACGGAGCGCATCATGGCGATCGACCTCACGGTGAACGGCACCCCCCAGCGGGTGGAGGCGGACCCGGACACGCCGCTGCTCTACGTGCTGCGCGACGATCTGGGGCTGAACGGGGCGAAGTTCGGCTGCGGGCTGGGCCAATGCGGCGCCTGCACGGTGACGGTGGACGGGCGCGCCGTGCTGTCCTGCGTCACGCCGGTCCTGCTGATGCAGGGGCGCGCCGTCACCACGGTCGAGGGGCTGGGCACCGCCGAGGCTCCCGGCCCGATGCAGCGCGCCTTCATCGAGGAGCAGGCGGCCCAGTGCGGCTACTGCATCCCCGGCATGATGATGCGGGCTCAAGCCCTGCTTCAGGAGCGACCGGACGCCGACGACGCTGCAATCCGCCGAGCGCTGGAGTTCAACCTGTGCCGCTGCGGCACCCACATGCGCATCCTGCGGGCCATCCGCCGCGCCGCCGACACCATGCGCCACGCGGAGACCGCCGCCCCGAACGGGAGGGCCGGCTGATGAGCGACCACAGCCCCCTCCCCCTGACCCGCCGCGGCCTGCTGGCCGCCGGTGGCGCCCTGGTCGTCACCGTGTCGCTGGCCCGCCCCCTGCCCGCCCAGACCGGCGGCGGTGGCGCCCGGCCTCCCAAGCCCGCTCCGGGCAGCCTCGCCCAGACGCCCCGGCTCGACGCCTGGGTCCGCATCGGCGCGGATGGCGCCATCACCGTCTTCACCGGCAAGGCCGAACTCGGCCAGGGTATCCGCACCGCCCTGATCCAGGTCGCGGCGGAGGAGTTGCGCGTCCCGCCCGCCGCCATCACCCTGGTCACCGCCGACACCGCCCGCACCCCGAACGAGGGCTACACCGCCGGCAGCCAGTCCATGCAGAACAGCGGCACCGCCATCCGCGCCGCCGCCGCCCAGGCCCGCGTCCTGCTGGCGCAGGAAGCGGCGCGGCGCCTCGGCGCACCGGCCGACGCGCTGGGCTTCGCCGACCGGCGGGTGACGGCGCCGGACGGGCGGACGCTCGGCTACGGGGAGCTGGCTGCGTCGCTGGACCTGACGGTGGAGGTGCCGGCGGACGCCCCGCTGACCCCGCCGGACCGCCTGTCGGTGATGGGCAAGCCTCTGCCCCGCGTTGACATTCCCACAAAGGTGACCGGCGGCGCGGCCTATGTGCAGGATCTTCGGCTGGAGGGGATGCTGCACGCCCGCGTCGTCCGTCCGCCCAGCCCCGCCGCCCGGCTGACCGCGCTGGACAGCGCCGCTGTGGAGACGATGCCGGGGGTGATCGCCGTGCTGCGCGACGGCGACTTCCTCGCTGTGGTGGCCGACAAGGAATACCGGGCGGTCAAGGCGATGCGCGCCCTCACCACCGCCGCCCGCTGGGAGGAGACGGCGACCCTGCCGGGAGACACCCCCATCCCCGACCTGCTGCGCGGGCTGGAACGGGAGGTCGGCACGGTGGACGCGAATGGCGAGGCCGGAACCATCGCCGACGGTCCGCGCAGCCTGCGCGCCCGCTTCACCCGGCCCTATCAGCTCCACGGCTCCATCGGCCCGTCCTGCGGCGTGGCGGTGATGGGCGAGGACGGGCTGACCGTCTGGTCGCACACCCAGGGCGTCTATCCCGACCGCAAGGCCATCGCCGAGATGCTGCGCCTGCCTCCGGAGCGGGTGCGGGTGATCCACACGGAGGGGTCCGGCTGCTACGGCCACAACGGCGCCGACGACGCGGCGGCGGACGCGGCGCTGATCGCCAGCAAGCTGCCGGGCCGCCCGGTGCGGGTGCAATGGATGCGCGAGCAGGAGCATGCCGGGGAGCCCTATGGCCCGGCCATGATGATCGAGGCCGCGGCCTCCCTGGACGGAAACGGGCGCATCGACCGCTGGACCTTCGACGTCTGGTCCAACACCCACACCACCCGCCCCGGCGGGGCCGGCGCCCTGCTGGCCGCGCGCCATCTGGCCGAGCCCTTCCCGGCGGAACCGGCGGCGATGCAGATCACCCCCGCCGGCAACGGCGACCGCAACGCCATCCCGCTCTACGCCATCCCCAACACCCGCGTCCTCTGGCACTTCCTGCCCGACATGCCGCTGCGGGTGTCGGCGCTGCGGTCGCTCGGCGCCTACGCCAACGTCTTCGCGCTGGAAAGCATGATGGACGATCTGGCGCTGCTGGCCGGGGCCGACCCCGTGGAGTTCCGCCTGCGCCACCTGGAGGACCCGCGCGCCCGCCGGGTGGTGGAGCTGGCGGCGGAGCGCTTCGGCTGGACGGGCGCTGCGCCCGCGCCGGGCGTCGGCCACGGCTTCGCCTTCGCCCGCTACAAGAACCACGCCGCCTATCTGGCGCTGGCGGTGGAACTGGCGGTGGACCGCGGCAGCGGGCGGGTGCGGATGACCCGCGCCACCGCCGCCATCGACAGCGGCGCGATCGTCAACCCCGACGGCATTCGCAACCAGACCGAGGGGGGCATCATCCAGGCGATGAGCTGGACCCTGTTCGAGCGCGCCGTCTACGACGACACCCGAGTCACCTCGGTGGATTGGGCCAGCTACCCCATCCTGCGCTTCGCCAGCGTGCCCGACCGCATCGACGTCCACATCGTGGAGCGGCCCGGCGATCCCTTCCTGGGCACCGGCGAGGCGGCGCAAGGCCCGACCGCCGCGGCCATCGGCAACGCCATCCGCGCGGCGACCGGCCGGCGCCTGCGCGACCTGCCCTTCACCCCCGACCGGGTGCGGGAGGCGACCGCCACCGGATAGCGCCGGTCCGGGGAGGATGTCCGGGACGCCCCCGCGAATAGAAGAAACGGCTTGGCGCTTTCGGACGAAGAAGGGTGTGAGCCCAACCCAGGGCAAGCGGCTTTGCCGCCACCCGTCGGCTCATCATGCCAAGATGTGAAGGGCAGCAAACGGGACGCATTGCTTGCCGCAACAACCCTCACTTGCGCCATCTTTACTAACCAATCGCCGCATATCCGGCAACGCAGCATAATAAAAATCCAGGAAATTCATGCTTTCTTTAAGAATTAATCAATGATTAACGGTGCAACAATGCGTCACATGACGCAATATTCTGCAATATGTAACATTACAATGAATGTTTATGTTTGCCGACTACAAAGAATCACCTGTGTCAAATGCGGTTTCGACGCGCTGTATTCATTGACCAGGGCGTTCGGTTGTGGGTATGTCAAATCAAACGAGGTAGCCAATTCTTTCGAGAAGAAGCTACTCTGGATTGCATCCCATTCAGGAAATGTCCGCTATGACCGAAGCGCCCGCCGCCGCCACCACGCGCGTCATCACCTCTGGTCGCGTCCTCGACACGGCGGCCGAGGTTGCCGTCATCGACACCGCCCTCAGCGGTTGGCGGGACCTTCAGGCGGGCCTTCCCTCCGGCATGGACGCCGTGCTGATCGGCGAAGGCCGCGACGGTGTGGCGGCGATGGCGCAGGCTTTGGCCGGGCGCCAGGGCATCCGGGCGCTCCATGTGCTGTGCCACGGCTTCGAAGGCGGCCTGCAACTCGGCACGGCGCGGCTCGACGAAGCGGCGCTGACCGCGCGCGGCGCGGAACTGGCGGCCATCGGCGCCTGCCTCGCGGACGACGGCGACATCCTGCTGTACGGCTGCAACGTGGCGAGCGGCCATGGCGAGTCGTTCCTCGACGCGCTGGCCGGCATCACCGGCACCGCCATGGCCGCCTCCCGCACCCCGACGGGCGCCGCGGACCTGGGCGGCGATTGGACCCTCGGCTGGACCCGGGGCACGCTGCGGACCGCAGCCCTGCGGATCGACCAGTATCGCGGGGTGCTGGCCGCACCGTTCGTCGATGAAGTGGTCGCCTACACCGGCGAGAACACCATCACCATCCGGTACGAAGACAGCCTGGACACCACGAGCAACCCGCTGCTGACCCATTTCGTGGCGACCGACGGCACCCTGAACGCGGGCACCGGTTCCATCCTGATCAATGGCAACGCCGTCACCCTGGTCAGCGCCGTGGTCTCGGACACCTTCGTGACCCTCACCGTCGGCCACCAGTTCCAATTGAACGACACCATCGCCTTCCGCTACGAGGATCCGGCGGGTGACGACCTGACCGGCGTCATCCAGGCCCCCTACGGCCTGGACACGCAATCGGTGGACGTCTCGATTACGGTCCTGTCCGCACGCCCGCCGGCCTTCCTCTCCGCATCGGCGCAAATCGGGACCAACAAGGTCGTCCTGTCCTTCGATCAGACGCTGGACGCCAACAATCCCCCGTCCACCCAGCAGTTCTTCGGGTCCTCGTCGACTCAGGGGCAGATTCGCATCAACGGCGTCTACTACAGCGTTTCGAGCGTCGCCGTCGTTGGAAGCACCGTCACCGTCGAGGTCGGCAACGGTTACATCTTCCAGAACGGGGATAATGTCTCCCTCCGTTACTACGACGGGGACACCGTGGACAGCACCACGGCCATCCAGAATCAGGCCGGCGTCGACATTCCGGATTTCAGAACCAGCTTCACGGTCCAACTCAACGAGCCCACCGTGACCGCGACGGGCAACGCGCCGACCTTCACCCAGAACGCGGCGCCGGTGGACCTGTTCTCCGGGGTGTCCGCCAGCACCAACACCGGACAGGTCTTCACCAGCGTGACCCTGACGGTCACCAACGTCGTCGACGACGAGTGGCTGTCCATCGATGGCACCATCCCCATTTCCCTGACCTCGCCAGCCACCGGGGTGACCGTGCCGACGATCCCGGGGGCGACGGTCTCCACCTCGTACAGCGGCACCACGGCGACCGTCACCGTGAGCGGGCTCAACCTCACCGGCACCCAGCTGGCGGCGCTGCTCGACGGCATCGCCTATGTCAACGCCGGAGACGTCGTCACCGGCATCGTCACGCCCGGCAACCGCACCGTCTCCATCACCGGCGTCACCGATGACGGCAGCACCAACAACACGGCCAGCCTCACCGGCGTGTCCTCCACCATCACCGTCGCGGCCGCGGCCGCGCCGACGCTGACGGCAACCGGCAACACGACGACCTTCACCACCTACACGAACGCGGCGGACCTGTTCTCGACGGTCACGGCCAGCACCAACGACTCCGGTCAAGTCTTCACCAGCCTGACGCTCACGGTGACCGGTGTCCTGGACAGCGCGTCGGAAATGCTGGTCTTCCTGGTTCCCGGATTGTCGTCCTCGACCATTGCCCTGAACCATGGCGCCACCTCCCTGCCCGTCGGCGGGGTGACGGCCAGCGCCACGGCCAGTGGCGGCACCGTCACGGTGACGATCAGCGGCCTGCAACTGTCGGACAGCCAGATGGCGTCGTTCATCGACGGCATCGCCTACAACAACATCGCGGCTCTGCAGAGCGCCACGCCGTCCGACGGCCCGCGCGTCATCACCATCACCGGCGTCACCGACGACGGCAGCAGCGACAACAGCGCCAGCCTGAGCGGCATCACCGCCACCGTCAACATCGGCGCGCCCCAGGCGCCGGTCCTGCAAAGCGCCGCTGTGGACGGCACGTCCCTGGTGCTGACCTACAACGTGGCGCTCGACTCCGCCAACCCGCCGGCGGCGGGCGCCTTCACCGTGACGGCCGGCGGCAGCCCGGTTACGGTCAGCAACGTCGCCGTGGACGGCGCGAACAAGACCGTCACGCTGACGCTCGCCCAAGCGGTCGCCCATGGCAGCGCGGTCACCGTTTCCTATGCCGACCCGACCGTGGGTGACGACGTCAACGCCGTCCAGTCCGCCTGGGGCGGCATCGACGCCGCGACCATCACCGCCCAGCCGGTCACCAACGACACGCCCAACCCGAACGGCACCCCGCCGACTCTGACGCTGAGCCCCGAAACCCCCTTCTTCATGGGGAGCAGCGGCAGCAGCGGCTTTGACCTCTTCAACGCGGTGACCGCCTCGACCGTCGACGGCGGGCAACACTTCACCGGTATGGTCCTCAAGGTCTACAACGTCGTCGGCAACGGTGGCGCCGAGTTCCTGACCATCGGCGGCAGCGACATCGCGCTCGGCACCGGGTCGGGCACGTTCAACAACGGCGGCTACGCGGTCACACTGGCCAACGGCGTCGCCACCGTGACGCTGAGCGGCATGTCGTTGAGCGACGGCACCATGGGCTCGCTGATCGACGGGATCACCTACAAGAACACCGGCCCGGCCAATGCGGCGTTCGGCTCCACCGAGACGCGGCCCGTCGTCCTTCACTCCATCACCGACAGCGGTCCCGTCGGGCAGAACACCACCGTCGTCGACCAGGTCGCCACGGCGACGATCGCCAATACGATGCCTGCGCCCGCGCCTCTCAAGATCGCGCCGACAAGCCCGACCGTGTCCTTCGTTGCGGGAACGCCGAAGCAGGTGTCCTTCACCATCACGGCCACGCAGTCCATCACCCTGGTAGGGTCGATGGTCGAGTTCGGCGTCAGCGCGCCCAGCGGCTGGACAGTCGCGAACATCAGCCTCGACATGCCGGTCGCCGGCATCATCACGATCGGCAGCGTCTTCACCCTGACCTTCGACATCACGGCGTCCGGCATGGACACGTCCGGTGCGTTCCCCATCAGCATCGTCTCCACGGCGGTCGGGATCGACATGAGCACCGCCGCCATCTCGAACTCGGTGATGGTGATGCTCGCCCCACCCGCGCCGGTGCTGCAGAGCGCCACGGTCAACGGCACGTCGCTGGTCCTGACCTATGATGCCGCGCTGGACGCGGTGAACGGCCCGGCGACAAGCGCCTTCGAGGTCAAGGTCGGCGGCAGCGCGGTCACCGTCTCCACCGTCGCGGTGAACAGCGTCAACAAGACGGTCACGCTGACGTTGGCCCAGGCGGTCCAGCACGGGCAGACGGTCACCGTCAGCTACACCGATCCCACCAGCGGCGACGACGCGGCGGCGATCCAGAACGCCACCGGCGGCGCGGACGCGGCCACGGTGACCAACCAGTCGGTGACGAACAACACCCCGGACACGACGCCGCCGTCGATCACCAACGTCACGATCCCCAACCAGCCGGCCAAGGTCGGCGACACGGTGACGGTGACGATCACCGTGGCGTCGGACAGCGACACCTACACGCTGGGCAACGGCAGCACGGTCAACGGCTTCGCGCTCGGCAACCTGACCAAGGTCAGCGCGACCACCTACACCGCCACCTTCACCGTCACCGCCGACGGCCAGCGCACCGGCGACCGCGCCGCCGGCGACGACATCCCGGTCAACATCGTCCTGGTCGACGGCGCCAGCAACGCCAACACCCCCTACACCACCCCGATCAGCCAGACCAACGACCGCATCGACACCAACGCCCCGCCGGTCCTGGCCGTCCCCACCACCCCGCCGACGCTGGTCGACACCTCGGCCACCGACACCTTCCCGCTGATCGACGGCCAGCTCTCCGCCACCGACCTGGAAGGCGACACGCTGACCTACTCCGTCGCCGGCTCGCAGGCCTCCCCGGTCCAGCACGGCAGCGTCACGCTCAGCAACGGCGTCACCTACGACACCTGGTCCACCGGGCCGGGCGGCACCGCCTACGTCAACAGCCAGACCGGCCAGTACGCCTACGTCTTCGACGCCGCCTTCCTCAACGGCGTCCCCGCCGGGCCGATGCAGGGCACCAGCACCTTCACCGTCTCCGACGGCAACCGCACCGTCGAGCAGCAGCTCACCCTCAACTTCACCGGCGCCAACGACAGCCCCATCCTGTCCAACGACGTCCGCAGCCTGGCCGCCATCGACCAGGGCATCGCCGACGCCGCCAACACCGGCACCACCGTCACCGCCCTGCTCGCCTCCGCCGGCACCGCCACCGACGCCGAGTACGACAGCCCCTTCCCCCTGGTCACCGTCCTCCCGCTGGGCATCGCCGTCACCGGCGTGACCAACACCAACGGCACCTGGCAGTACAAGGTCGGCACCGGCGCCTGGACGGACATCCCCACCGGCTCGTCCAACGGGGCGGCGCTGCTGCTCGCCGGGTCGGACCGCGTGCGCTTCGTGCCGAGCGGCTCGGGCTTCACCAACACCGACACCGGCGCCATCACCTTCAAGGCGTGGGACCTGACCAGCGGCACGGCCGGCGCCACCGCCGACACCACCACCGCCGACGCCTACAGCGTGGGCAGCGCCACCGCGACGATCACCGTCGACGCCGTGCCGACCCTGACCGCGACCGGTGGCAACAAGACCTTCGGCGTCGGGGTGGACAGCGCGACCAGCCTGTTCAGCGGCGTCGCGGCCTCCACGGTGGAGGCGGGGCAGAGCTTCCGCGGCGCGGTGTTCACCGTCAGCGGCGTGGTCGACGCCACCGAGGTCCTGACCATCGGCGGCACCGACGTCGCCCTGACCAACGGCGCCACCGCCACCCTGACCGGGCTGGGCGCCGCGGGCGGCGACGCCAGCGTCACCGTGTCGGTGGTCGGCGGCGTCGCCACGGTGACCGTCACCGGCCTGGAGCGCGGCGACGCCCAGATGAGCGCGCTGCTCGGCGGCGTCACCTACAAGAACACCAGCGCGACGGCGACGCTGGGCGACCGCACGGTGGCCATCGCCAGCCTGACCGACAGCGGCGGCGCCACCGGCAGTGCGGCCATCTCCGGGGTCAGCGCGGTGGTCAGCGTGGCCGACGTGACGCCGCCGGCGGCTCCGGTCGTCACCAGCGCGGCGCTGACCAACAGCGCGGCCCCGACCATCGCCGGCACGGCGGAGGCGGGCAGCACGGTCACCGTCACGGTGGGCGGGGCGACCTACACCACCACCGCCACGAACGGCGGCATCTGGTCGATCGACCTTGCCACGGCGACGCCGGCCTCCGGCTCGCTGAGCCTGAACGCCAACGGGAGCAACCCGGTCTCGGTCACCGCCAAGGACGCGTCCAACAACACGTCCACCGCCGGCACGCAGACGCTGACCATCGACACCACCGCTCCGAACGCACCGGCGGTGACCTCGGCCGCCCTGACCAACAGCGCGACGCCGACCATCGGCGGCACGGCGGAAGCGGGCAGCACCGTCACCGTCACGGTCGGTGGGGCGACCTACACCACCACGGCGACCGGCGGCACCTGGTCCATCGACCTCGCCACCGCGACGCCGGTCAGCGGCTCGCTCAGCCTGAACGCCAACGGCGCTAACCCGGTTTCCGCCACCGCCACCGACGCGGCGGGCAACACGTCCACCGCCGGCACCCAATCGCTGACCATCGACACCACCGCGCCCAACGCGCCCGCGGTGACCAGCGCGGCGCTGACCAACAGCGCGACGCCGACCATCGCCGGCACGGCGGAGGCGGGCAGCACCGTCACCGTCACCGTCGGCGGGGCGACCTACACCACCACCGCGACCGGCGGCACCTGGTCGATCGACCTCGCCACCGCGACGCCGACCGCCGGCTCGCTGAGCCTGAACGCCAACGGCGCCAACCCGGTCTCGGCCACCGCCACCGACGCGGCGGGCAACACCTCCACCGCTGGCACGCAGTCGCTGACCATCGACACCACCGCGCCCAACGCTCCGACCGTCACCACGGCGCTGAGCAACAGCGCGACGCCGACCATCGCCGGGACCGCGGAAGCGGGCAGCACGGTGACCGTCACCATCGGCGGCGCCACCTACACCACCACGGCGACCGGTGGAAACTGGTCGATCGACCTCGCCACCGCGACGCCGGCGTCCGGCTCGCTCAGCCTGAATGCCAACGGCGCCAATCCGGTCTCGGCCACCGCCACCGACGCGGCGGGCAACACGTCCATCGCCGGCACCCAGTCGCTGACCATCGACACGACGCTGCCCGACGCCCCGGCGGTGACTTCGGCGGCGCTGACCAACAGCACGACGCCGACCCTCGCCGGAACGGCCGAGGCCGGCAGCACCGTCACCGTCACGGTGGGCGGGGCGACCTACACCACCACCGCGACCAACGGCACCTGGAGCCTCGACCTCGCCACCGCGACACCGGTCAGCGGCTCGCTGAGCTTGAACGCCAATGGCGCCAACCCGGTTTCCGCCACCGCCACCGACGCCGCCGGCAACGTCTCGGTGCCGGGCACCCAGTCGCTGACCATCGACACCACCGCTCCGAACGCTCCCACCGTCACCAGCGCGGCGCTGACCAACAGCGCGACGCCGACCATCGCCGGTACGGCGGAGGCGGGCAGCACGGTCACCGTCACCATCGGCGGCGCCACCTACACCACCACCGCCACCGGCGGCACCTGGTCCATCGACCTCGCCACCGCGACGCCGACCGCCGGCTCGCTGAGCCTCAACGCCAACGGCGCCAACCCGGTCT
>NZ_QLKQ01000075.1 GCF_003349955.1 Azospirillum brasilense | reverse complement strand
TGGCGCCAGCTATACCTCAGCCGAGTCGCGGCTGCCCCCGGTTTGTGATGGGCTCGCAGTTCACCCCGAGCCACCGGCTCGGGCAGGGTGAAGGCGTAACGGCCGAGCATGTTGATGTGCTCATGGGCGAGTGGCGACAGGCGGGCGACGTCCGGTATTCGGTAGCAAACACACCCACGCCCAAGTTTCGCGCAAGCCATTGATTTCGCTAATATATCGCCCTTATCGCAGCCATTCGAGCGAGGCGCAGTCATGGGCGACACCTACGTTATCAGCGGACTCATGTGTGGACGGCCCTTTCGGCGCAAGAGAAGAATTCGTGTTGACGGTTGGTCGGGTGCATCCATGTGTCCGGCCTGTCGTCGCGACCGGTGGTCGCTGGCCTTGATGAAGTCCGCGGATCAACGCCCAAATCACCTCAGCGCGCTCCCGGGCGCTTGGTCCCCGTGGGTTTGGTCGATCCCCGGTCTGACCGGTTCGTCATCACGTCTCACCACCCTCACGCCATCCGTCTCGGCAGGGCCCTGGTCCGCTGCCGAGCCGAACCTCGACTATGCGGCGGTGGGTGCCGCGTAGGTCCCGCCGCGCGTCAGCACCGCCCAGGCGATGCGCGCGGTCTTGTTGGCCAGAGCGACGGCGGCGAGCTTGGCGGGCTTGCGCTCCAGCAGCTTCGCCGCCCAGCATCGCGCCGCGTTGTCCTGGCGCGCCAGCCGCATGACCGCCGTGGCGCCGACGACCAGCAGGCGGCGGATGTAACCGTCCCCTTGCTTGCTGATCCCCGTCTGCCGGTCCTTCCCGCCGCTGCTGTGGGCTTTCGGCGTCAGGCCGAGCCATGCGGCGAACTGCCGGCCGGATCGGAACAGCGTCCCATCCGGCACCGCTGCGGCGATCGCACTGGCGGTGATCGGCCCAATCCCGGGGATCGTCGCCAACCGGCGGCTCACGTCGCTGGCGCGGTGCCACTCCAGAATGCGCGCCTCCAACCGGTCGATCTCCTCGCCGAGCAGGCGGAGCTGATCGACAAGACCGTGCAGCGCCCGGCGCGCCAGTTCCGGCAGACGATCCTGCGCCTCGTGCAGCGCCTCGATGGCGGCTTTCGTCCCGCTTGGGCCTTTGGCCGCGACGATGCCGAATTCCGCGAGGTGACCGCGCAAGGCGTTGATCAGCATCGTCCGCTGCCGAACCAGCAGGTCACGGGTCTTGTGCAGCATCAAGGCGGCCTGCTGATCGACGGTCTTGACGGCCACGAAGCGCATCGTCGGTCGGGTCACCGCCTCGCAGATCGCCTCGGCATCGGCGGCGTCGGTTTTCCCCCGCTTCACATAGGGTTTGACGTAGGCAGGCGGCATCAGCTTCACCGTATGGCCCAGCGCCGCAATTTCCCGCGCCCAGTGGTGCGCCGTTCCACACGCTTCCATCCCCACCAGGCATGCCGGCAGGCCTTGGAAGAACTTCAGCACTTCGCCCCGTCGTAACTGCCGACGGACCAGAACCTTCCCGTCTCCGTCGATGCCATGAACCTGGAAGACATTCTTCGCCAGATCCAGACCGATCGTCGTCACGCCCATCGCTGGCTCCCATGAGGTGCTGTCTTCGACATCCAACGCTTTTCACCGGCATTCGGGAAAAGGGCCGTCCACCACATCACCTCAGTTCACCATATCGCTTCAGCCTCCCTGCTTTCCTACGCTGGCCGTGTAGGCGTTGCGCAGGCCCTTGGCGGACAGCGGCAGAGTCATCGCCTTGCCGGGACCGTCGGAAAAACCCAGGATGATTGGCTGGGTTGCCGTCGCCAGGGCATCCAGACTCTGTTTCGAGAGATCCGCGTCGGCGTAGCAGGATTGCAGGCACCGACGGAAGGCGAGCGAGACAACCGGCTTGTCACCGACGCGAATGGTCGCCCCGTCAGGCAGCCACACGCCGGCTGGCAACTCGACGAGGATCTTGTCGCTGGCGGCTCCGGCCGGCCGGCCGATCACTGTCTGCGCAATGATGCGCCCATCCGGCCCGGCAACCGTCTGCACGCTCTCACAGACCTTCGTGTCCTTGGCACCGTCGCGCCCCATTTCGCAGCGCACGATCCAATCGTCATAGTTGGCCGTCGTCCGGTTCGGTGTCGGCTGCTGCGCCGATGCGGCACCGGCGGCAACGCAAAGCATCAGCGACAGAAGGGCAACACTCGGGCGGGTCATGGTTGCGATCATCGGTGGTCTTCTCAAGAGGGTTGCATAGGGTCAGTAGATGGTGGAGATCCGGACCCTCAGGTCGAGATCGCCGGCACGCCGCTTGTCCTCGTCAAGCAGGGCGACGCCCGCGGTCAGCCCCATCGTCAGATGACCGGCGAAGCGGTAGTCGAGGCCGAGGCCGGTACCCGCGAGGGAAAGCGTGCGGCGCCCTCCGAAGTCGGTTCCGATGGCACCGTCCAGGAAGGCGAAGGGGTGTACGGCATCGTCCCGGATCAGCGAGAAACCGGGCAAACGCAGGTCGTTGCGCAGGATGAGGCCGCGATCGGCCACGCCGTCCCCAAGGTCGTATCCGCGCACCGCGTAGAGACCGCCGAGCGCGATCTGCTCCGTATCGGGCAGCGCCCGCCCGGCGAGTTGGACCGTCAGCTCGTTGACGAGGCCGAAGCCGTTGCCGAGGTCCGTGCTGCGGCTCGCCACGCCGGTCATGTACGCGTAGTCCAGACGCCGCACCCGGCCGTTCGAGAAAGCGCTCCAGCCCTGGTCGTCGTTGCCGGCCAGGACGCCGCCGGGATTGGCCTTGCCGGTCAGGCCGATCGCCGTCGTCCCCAGGCGGTCGCTCCAGCTCCGGTCCCAGCCGAGACCGATCTGGAAGAGGTCCACGCGCGCCCGGCCCAGCCACACATCCTGGAACGCGACCCGCCGCTCCAGCCTCTTGATCTCGATTCCCGCTTGGACGTCGCCGAAGTGGACGCCAGGGAGAAGGTCGGAAAGCGCGGAACGGTAGTAGACCGGCAGCTCGAAGAAAGTGTTGTCGGAGGTGAAGGGATCCGTCTTCTGACGCGTCGCCACAAAGTTCGGGCTGACCTCGATCGCCTGGCGATCGCCGGTCGGCAGAACGAAGCGGGCCGAATGGCTGAGATAGCGGGCCCGGTCGCCGTCACCCGGAAACAGACGCCCGGCATCGGAGAACAGGTCGCGCGATCCGGTCGTCTGCCAGGAGCCGTAGGCGTGGTCGAGCCCGGCAAGGCCGAACCCGCCGCCGACGAACAGGCGGTTGCGGTCGGTCTCGCGCGTGCCGGTGTTGGAATAGCCGGCGAAGACCTGCCAAGGCTTCTGCCGGGTCACTTCCAGCGTCAGATCGGACCGGCCGAAACCGTCGCCGGGTGAAAAGACGCCCTGCACCCGGCGGTAGGGATAGCGGTTGAGCCAACGCAAATCCTCGTCGATCCGCGCCGCCTCGATCCGCTCACCCTCGGCGCCACGAATCCGCTCCGCGACGGAAGCGCCGGGCTCATCCTCTTCCCCCTGGGTGGAGACCCGGCCCAATGCGAACTCGATCACCTGCAGGCTGAGGATGCCGGCGGAAATTTCCTGCGGGGGAACGCTGACCGAGACGAACGGGTAGCCGACGTCCCGATAGACCCCCGCGACGGCCGCTTGCGCATCGGCGATCAGCGCCATGGACAGCGGCCGGCCGATGAAGCCGGCGAGTGCCGCGCGCAACTCGCTCCGCAAGGCCGGATCGGGCTCCACACCTCCCAGGCCGATCCGGCCGATGACGACCTCGTCCCCCTCTGGAAGCGGGGCGGCCGCATTGCGGCCGATCAGGCGGAAGGCGCGCAGCGAGACGCCGAGCGGCGTTGGGTCCGCCGCCACGCGGCTGCCAGGATCGACCGTGATTGTGGCGGACGGCGCCGCCTGCTCCGGCGGCGGGTTCCGTTCGACCGGCACGGACTGCGCGAGCGCGCCGCCGCCCGACAGGACCAGGACCAGGACCAGGACCAGGACCAGGACACCCAGGGCGAAGGCTTGGATGGGGAAACGGCAAGGGTTTGACGGCATCACGGGGATTTCACGCTCAGGAAGGTTCCCAGAACCCGGTTGGCGGGGTGGGGAAGGGATGCACAGCCTTCGCCGCCGGCCGCGCCGCAGGCGTCCTGGGTTCCATCGCCACCCCCATCCTGTTCTGATGCGAGGCCCGGCGATCCGGCTTCGCTTCCCGAGCGGCCTGCAACGGTGGGCGCAGCCGGAGACGGCGCGACCGGATCGATGAGACGCGCAGGCAGGAAGGCGGCGATCCCGGACGGAGGAGGCAACTCCACCAGCACGCCCGGGGTGGCGCGCGGATCGCTTGCGGTTGGACGATCGGTGGACAGCGGATTGGCTGTGCCGGCCGGACGGGACGGGTCGTCAACGACCACCACCGGCGGGGGCTGGACGATCACCAGGTTACCATCGACATAGCGAAGCGTGTAGTTTCCTGCCGCATCGCCGGAGAGGACCCCGCCCGTCGCCGTGCTGACGTATCGTCCGACGCTCGACAGAGATGTGGCGCTGGTGGAGACGCCGACGCCGGACAACAGGGCGTCGCCTTGACCATTCTTCCAGCCCGACACGCTGTAGCCCAGCGACGGCACGCTGTCACCAAGGACCATCGTGCCGTTGGCTGCGGTCACGGTCAGCGGCGCCGGGGTCACCGCGAAGGCACCGTTGACGTAGCGGATCGTGTAGTTGCCGGCCGCCGCACCCGACAGCGTTCCACCCGTCGCCGCACTGGCATAGGCCCCGACGTTCGACAGCGCGGTGGCGTTGGTGGAGACGATGACACCGGACAGCAGGGCGTCGCTTTGGCCGTTTCTCCAGCCCGACACGCCGTAGCCCAGCGACGGCACGGCGTCGCCGTAGACCATCATGCCGTTGCCTGCCGTCACGGTCAGTGGCGCCGGGGTCACTGTGACGGTGCCGGTCATATGGCTGAGACTGTAGTTGCCCACCGCCGCTCCGGACAGGACGCCGCCCGTAACTGTGCTGACATAGGCTCCGGCATTCGACAGCGACGTAACGGCGGTGGAGACGCCGATGCCGGAGATCAGGGCGTCACCCTGGCCGTTCTTCCAACCCGATGTGGTGTAGCCCAACGCCGGCACGGCATCGCCGTAGACCATTGTGCCGTCGGCCGCCGTCACCGTCAGCGTCGCCGGCGTCACCGCGAAGGTACCGCCCAGATGAGTGAGCGTGTAGTTTCCAGCCGCGGCGCCTGACAGAACCCCGCCCGTCGCCGTGGTGATGTAGGCGGTTCCGGCATTCGACAGCGACGTGGCGTTGGTAGAGACGCCGACGCCGGACAGCAAGGCCCCGTTCTGGCCGTTCCTCCAGCCCGATACGCTGTAGCCCAGTGACGGCACGGCATCTCCATAGGCCATCGTGCCGTTGGCCGCGGTCACCGTCAGCACCGCCGGCGTCACCGAGAATGCGCCGTTGACATAGCTGAGCGTGTAGTTGCCGGCCGCCGCCCCGGACAGCGTCCCGCCTGTCGCCGACGTGAGGTAGGCGCTGCCGACGTCGGACAGAGCCGTGGCGTTGGTGGACACGGTGACGCCGGACAGCAACGCGTCGCCCTGGCCGTTCTTCCACCCCGACACGCTGTAACCCAGCGACGGCACGGCGTCGCCGTAGACCCTCACGCCGTTGCCGGCGGTCACGGTCAACGGCGCCGGGCTGATCAAGACGGTGCCGCCCACATGGCTGAGTGTGTAATTGCCGGCCGCCGCGCCCGACAACATCCCGCCCGTCGCGGTGCTGGCGTAAGTCCCAACATTCGACACGGATGTAGCGCTTGCGGAGACGCTGATGCCCGAGAGCGAGGCGTCACCCTGGCCGTTCTTCCACCCCGATGTGGTGTAGCCCAGTGCCGGGACGTTCTCGCCGTAGATCATCGTCGCGTCGGCTGCCGTCACCGTCAACGTCGCCGGCGTCACCGCGAAGGCCCCCCCGACGTAGGCGAGAGTGTAATTGCCCGTCGCGCTGCCCGACAACACTCCGCCCGTCGCCATGGTAAGGTACGAGGTTCCGACATTCGACAAGGACGTGGCGTCCGTAGAGATGCCGACGCCGGACAGCAGGGCGTCGCTCTGGCCGTTCCTCCAGCCCGACGTCGTGTAGCCCAGCGACGGTACGGCGTCGCCATAGACCATCGTCCCATTGGCCGCCGTCACGGTCAGCGTCGCCGGCGTCACCGAGAAGGCACCGTCGACGTAGCTGAGCGTGTAATTGCCCGCCGCCGGCCCGGACAGCGTACCGCCCGTCGCTGTGGTGGTGTAGGCGGCCCCTACATTCGACAAGGACGTGGCGTCCGTGGAGACGGTGACGGCCGAGAGCAGAGCGCCGCCCTGACCGTTTCTCCATCCCGCCGTCGTGTAGCTCAGTGACGGTACGGCGTCGCCGTAAATCATGGAGCCTCCGCCCGCCGTCACCGTCAATGTCGCCGGCGTCACCGATATGGCGCCGTTGACGTGGTTGAGCGTGTAATTGCCGGCCGCTGCTCCGGACAGCGTTCCACCGGTCGCCGTGCTGGCGTAGTTCCCGACATTCGACAGCGACGTGGCGTCGGTGGAAACGCCGATGCCGGACAAGAGAGCGTCGCCTTGGCCGTTCTTCCAGCCGGAGATGGCGTAGCCCAGCGACGGCACGGCATCGCCGTAAACCATCGTGCCGCTGGCCGCCGTCACCGTCAGCGCCGCCGGCGTCACCGAGAAGGCCCCCCCGACGTAGGCGAGAGTGTAGTTTCCCGCCGCCGCGCCCCCCAGCGTTCCGCCCATCGCCGTGGTGGTGTAGGCGGCCCCCACATCCGACAGCGTGGTGGCGTTGGTGGAAACCCCGATGCCTGAGAGCAGCGCATCGCTCTGGCCGTTCTTCCAACCAGAACTGGTGTAGCCCAGCGACGGCACGGCATCGCCGTAGACCATCGCGCCATTGGCAGCGGTCACCGTCAGGACCGCCGGCGTCACCGAGAGGGAGCCACCAACGTAGCTGAGGGTGTAGTTGCCGACGGCCGCTCCGGACAACGCTCCGCCCGTCGCCGTGGTGAGGTAGGAGGTTCCAACGTCCGACAGGGATGATGCGTTGGTGGAGACCGTGACCCCGGAGAGCAGGGCGTCGCTCTGGCCGTTCCGCCAGCCCGACACGCCGTAGCCAAGCGTCGGCACGGCATCACCGTAGACCATCGCGCCATTGGCGGCGGTCACCGTCAGCGTCGCCGGGGTGATCGTGACAGTGCCGGTCGCACGGCTGAGTGTGTAATTGCCCGCCGCCGCGCCCGACAAGATTCCTCCCGTTGTGGAGGAGGTGTAGAGCCCGACGTTCGACAGCGACGTGGCGTCGGTGGAGACGGTGACCCCGGAGAGCAGCGCCTCCCCCTGGCCGTTCTTCCAGCCCGCCACGCTGTAACCCACCGACGGCGCCGTGTCACCGTAGACCATTGCGCCATTGGCGGCGGTCACCGTTAGCGTCGCCGGGGTCACCGAAAAGCTGCCGTCCACATGGCGGAGCACATAGTTCCCGTTTGCCGCGCCCGACAGCGTGCCGCCCGCTGCCGTGCTGGTGTAGACCCCGACGTTCGACAGCGACGTGGCGTCGGTGGAGACAGTGACGCCGGACAGCAGCGCATCGCTCTGGCCGTTCCTCCACCCTGCCACGCTGTAGCCCAGCGACGGTACGGCGTCGCCATAGACCAACGTCCCGTTGGCTGCCGTCACGGTCAGCGTCGCCGGCGTCACCGAGAAGGTGCCGCCAACATGGCTGAGCGTGTAGTTGCCCGCCGCCGACCCGGACAGCGTGCCGCCCGTCGCTGTCGTGACATAGGCGCTCCCCACGTCGGACAGCGTGGTGGCGTTGGTGGAGACTGCGACCGCCGAGAGCAGCGCCCCGCTCTGGCCGTTCTTCCAGCCGGAGCTGGTGTAGCCCAGCGACGGCACGGCATCGCCGTAGACCATCATGCCGTTGCCCGCCGTCACCGTCAGCGCGGCCGGAGTCACCGAGAAGGAGCCGCCCACATGGCTGATGGTATAGTTGCCGGTTGCCGCGCCCGCCAGCGTGCCGCCCGTCGCTGTGGTGATGTAGGCGGTTCCCACATCCGACAGTGACGTAGCGTCGCTCGAGACGGTGACGCCGGAGAGCAGCGCATCGCTCTGGCCGTTCTTCCATCCCGAAATCGTGTAGCCCAGCGAGGGTACGGTGTCGCCATAGACCATCGTGCCGTTGGCAGCCGTCACCGTCAGGGTGGCCGGAGTGACCGCGAAGGAACCGTTGACGTGGCTGAGCGTGTAATTGCCGGCAGCCGACCCGGACAACGCGCCGCCGGTCGCCATGGTGGTATAAGCACCAACGTTCGACACGGATGTGGCGCTTGCGGAGACACTGATGCCCGAGAGCGAGGCGTCACCCTGGCCGTTCTTCCACCCCGACACGCTGTAACCCAGCGACGGCACCGCATCGCCGTAGACCATCGTCCCATTGTCGGCCGTCACGGTCAGCGTCGCCGGAGTCACCGAGAAGGTGCCGTTGACGTAGCTGAGCGTGTAGTTGCCCGCCGCTGCGCCCGACAGCGTGCCGCCCGTCGCTGTGGTGGTGTAGGCGGTTCCCACGTCCGACAGCGTGGTGGCGCTGGTGGACACGCTGACATCGGACAGCAGGGCGCCGCTCTGGCCGTTCTTCCACCCCGACACGCTGTAGCCCAGCGACGGCACGGCGTCGCCATAGACCATCGTCCCGTTGGCCGCCGTCACCGTCAGCGTCGCCGGCGTCACCGCGAAGCTGCCGTCGACATGGCTGAGCGTGTAGTTGCCCGCCGCTGCGCCAGACAACGTCCCGCCTGTTGCCGTGGTGAGGTAGGTGGCTCCGACATTCGACAACGACGTGGCGTCCGTGGAGACAGTGACACCGGACAGCAGCGCGCCGCTCTGGCCGTTCTTCCAGCCGGACGTCGCGTAGCCCAGCGACGGGACGGCGTCGCCGTAGACCATCGTCTCGTTGGCCGCCGTCACCGTCAGCGGCGCTGGGGTCACCGAGAAGGTGCCGTTAAGGTAGCTGAACGTATAGTTGCCGGCCGCCGCGCCAGACAACGTCCCGCCCATCGCCGTGGTGATGTAGGTGGCTCCCACATCCGACAGCGCGGTGGCGTTGGTGGATACGCCGACATCGGACAGCAACGTATCGCCTTGGCCGTTTTTCCAGCCGGACGTCGCGTAGCCCAACGACGGCACGGCGTCGCCGTAGACCATCGTCCCGTCAGCCGCCGTTACCGTCAGCGTCGCCGGCGTCACCGAGAAGGAACCGCCCACATGGCTGATGGTATAGTTGCCGGCCGCCCCGCCCGAGAGAGTGCCGCCCGTCGCCGTCGTGACATAGGCGCTCCCCACATCCGACAGCGTGGTGGCGTTGGTGGACACGCCGACACCGGACAGCAGCGCCCCGCTCTGGCCGTTCTTCCAGCCGGACGTCGCGTAGCCCAGCGACGGGACGGCGTCGCCGTAGACCATCGTCCCATTGTCCGCCGTCACGGTCAGCGTCGCCGGGGTCACCGCGAAGCTGCCGCCGACATGGCTGAGCGTGTAGTTGCCGGCCGCTGCGCCAGACAACGTCCCGCCTGTTGCCGTGGTGATGTAGGCGGTTCCGACATTCGACAAGGACGTGGCGTCCGTAGAGACGGTGACGCCGGACAGCAACGCGCCGCTCTGGCCGTTCTTCCAGCCGGACGCCGTGTAGCCCAGCGACGGCACGGCGTCGCCGTAGACCATCGTCCCATTGTCCGCCGTCACCGTCAGCGTCGCCGGCGTCACCGAAAACGCGCCGTTGACGTAGCTGAACGTGTAGTTGCCCGCCGCCGCGCCCGACAGCGTGCCGCCTGTTGCCGTGGTGGTATAAGCGCTCCCCACGTCCGACAGCGCGGTGGCGTTCGTGGACACGTCGACACCGGACAGCAAGGCGCCGCTCTGGCCGTTCTTCCAGCCGGACGTCGTGTAGCCCAGCGACGGCACCGCGTCGCCGTAGACCATCGTCCCGTCAGCCGCCGTCACCGTCAGCGTCGCCGGTGTGATCGAGACGGTGCCGGTCGTGTGGACAATCGTGTAGTTGCCCACCGCCGCGCCGGACAGAACCCCACCCGTCGCCGTGCTGGCGTAGTCCCCGACGTCGGACAGTGCGGTGGCGCTCGTGGACACGGTCACGCCGGACAGAAGAGCGTCGCTCTGGCCGTTCTTCCAGCCGGACGTCGTGTAGCCCAGCGACGGCACGGCATCGCCGTAGACCATCGTCCCATTGTCCGCCGTCACCGTCAGCGTCGCCGGCGTCACCACGGTGCCCACATTCACCACACGGGCCGCCCCGCCCGCGCTGAAGGTGGCGGCAACCCCCGATGTGTCGAGGAGATTCACATGGGTCCCGACATTCGTGCCGGCCGCCAGAGTGCTCGACGCCGAGCCGGTGACCCGGCTCCAGGCCCAGCCGCCCAGCAAGGAGACGGGCACCGTCTGCGGATCGTCGCCATAGACGGCGGACTGCACCACGCCGACCACGCCGGACACCCCATACAGCAGGGGCGCGTCCGTTCCGTCGGCCGGCGCCCAGACCATGCGGTCGAAGCCGGTGAAGCTGCTCGCGTCGCGCATCCCCGCGCTGTCCAGACCGGTGACGCCGGTGACCGACCCGGCCCCGGCGCCGGCCGCCATGCCGCTGGTCTGCGTGTTCCAGTAGGACAGCGTGGTCGCGCCGTCGTTGCGCCCGACCAGCCCGCCGAGCGCGGCGCCCTGCCCGGAAACCGCGCCCGTGGCATAGGACTGGGTGATGGAGCTGCCCGCGCCGTTGTTCCCCACCAGCCCTCCGGTGCCGAGGCCCTGCCCGGTCACCGCCCCGGTGGCGTAGGACTGGGCGATGGAGCCGCCCGCGCTGTTGTCGCCTACCAGCCCGCCGACGCCGTCGCCCTGCCCGGTCACCGCGCCGGTGGCGTAGGACTGGCGGATGGTGGCGGTGTTGAGGCCCACCAGCCCGCCGGTGCCGAGGCCCTGCCCGCTCACGCCGGCCCGCGAGAAGGACTGGAGGATGGTGCCGCCGTTCCTTCCGGCGATGGCGCCGACCCGGTCGCGGCCGGTCACGGTGCTGGTCGCGTCCAACCCGACGTAACCCACCGTCCCGCCCGAGCCGATCCGGCCGAACAGCCCGACGTCGTCGCTCGTCGGACGGTTGATGGTCAGCCCGCGGATCAGATGGCCGCGCCCGTCGAACCGACCGCTGAAGCCGGCGCCCCCCGTCCCCAGGGGCGTGAAGCCGCCCGCTCCCCAGACGCCGGCCGCATCGGCGCCCGACGTCGCCTGTGCGTCGATGTCCGCCTCGAGCCGGTAGGACCCCGCCGGGTTCGCGTCGATCAGCTGGAGCTGGTGGAGGTTGGTGACGGTGGCGACGCCATCGCTTCCCGGCTTCGCCGCCTCCCACCGCCCGATGGGCCGCATGTCCGTGGACTGGTACCAGTCCTTGGTGAAATCCCAGCCGACATAGGAGGATGCCTGGCGCGCCTCGGCGGTGGTCAGCCCGGTCAGCCCGGTCACCACCTTGTTGCCGACGCCATTCTGCTGCCCGCTGGTCTGCGTGTCCCAATAGGAGTTGGTGATGGTGCCTTGAGTATGCTGGCCGATAAAGCCGCCGACGTTGCTGGCTCCCGTCACACGGCCGGAAGCGTACGATTCGTTGATCTCTGCGGAACTTCTTCCGACAAGCCCTCCAGCCGAGCTTCCTGCAGCGGTGACCGATGCGGCCGCGTAGGATCGTTTGATCCGGTCCGTAGAGCTTGCGGCTCCAACAAGCCCTCCAACAACACTGTGGCCGGAAACAGTTCCAATGAAGTAGGAGTTCTCGACAATCACTCCTCCAGCTGTGCTACCGACAAGACCTCCGACAAAGATTGATGACGCCCCAGAGAATTGGCCATTGACAATCCCGATATTTTTGATGATAGCACTTCTGCTAGCCGATCCTGACGCCCGACCAAAGAATCCCAAGTTCGAGATTTGTGGACGATTGATAAAAAGATTATTGATTACATGGCCATTCCCGTCGAAGGTCCCACGGAATGTAACGTCCCCTACCCCAATCGGGACGAATCCGCGCGTGCCCCAGATGCCTGCAGGGTTGAGGCCGGCGGTCTCGGACGCGTCGATGTCCATGCCCAGCCGATAGTTGCCACTGTAATATTGAAACCAATCGGTGGCTGCGTTTATCAGGACGAGCTGATGCAGATTGCTGACGACGGCATAACCGTCCGCTCCCTTCCTAGGCGCCTCCCACATCCCAATGGGCCTGAAGTCCGGATCGGGGTAGTAGAAATTCAGGTACCATTTGCTAGTACCGACGGCAAAATACTGGCCGTCCTGCACCACCGAGTCGGAAGTCCGGATCTCGTCTGAGGTCAGGCCTCTTAATCCGTTGGCCGTGCCGCTGCCGGTGCCGATGCCATTATTCCCAAGGCCGGTGGTCTGCGTGTCCCAAAAGGACCATTCGACCGTGCCGCCGTTGGCACCGATCAGCCCGCCGGCATCCTGCCCCGTCACGGCGCCGGTGGCGTAGCTCTCGGTCACCGTGCCGCCATTGTCTCCGATCAGGCCGCCGACCGACCTCGTTCCCGTCACGCTGCCCAGGGCGTAGGTTTCGGTCACCGACCCTGCCGTCACCCGTCCGACCAGCCCGCCAACCTGATCGCCCCCCGCCGTCACGGCGCCGCTGGCATAGGTCTGGAGGATCGTCCCGCTGCTGCTGCCGACCAGCCCGCCAACCGCGCCGCCCTGTGCCGTCACCGCGCCGGTGGCGAAGGACTGGCCGATGGTCCCGCTGTTGCTGCCGACCAGCCCGCCGACCTCACCACCCCGGCCGGTCACCGTGCCGGTGGCCGACGCCCAGGTCACCGCCCCGGCGTTGCTGCCGACCAGGGCTCCGACCCGGTTCGCCCCAAGCACGCTGCCGCCCACCATGCGGACGTCCCGCACCGCGCCGCCGGTGCCGACGACGCCGAACAGGCCGACATCGTCGCTGCCGGGCCGGTTGATGGTCAACCCGCTGACGGCATGGTCCCGCCCGTCGAGCAAACCGGTGAAGGGCGTGGCGACGCTGCCCAGCGGGGCGAAGCCGGCGCCGTGGTTCCAGCCGGCGGTGGCGTCCGCGTCGATGTCGCGGCCCAGCGCGTAGGTGCCGGCCAGATTGGTGCCGATGGCCTGCAGATTTTCCGCCGTGTTCACCAACATGTAGCCGGTCACCGCCGTGCCCGCCCCAGCGATGCCGGAATAATCGGTCGGCGCGGTGTAGGCGGTGGGGTTGTAGAGGATGGACGCTCCGCCGGAGGCCGTGACGGTGGCTCCCGCGCCGAACTGCACGCTTCCCGTCCCGATGCCGGCGTAATCCGACCACAGCACCACCTTCGCACCGCGCATGGCGGCGCTCACCGTGACGTCGCGCTTGGCCAGCAGCGAAAGGTCGGATCTGGTTTCGCCGGTGACGGCCGCATTCACCGCGATGTCGCGGCCGGCCTTCAGCACGATCATGCCCTCGTCGCCCTGGGCGGTGAGGGCGGCGTTCACCGTGATGTCCCGGTACGCCGACAGGGTGAGCGTCGTCGACGCGTTCCAGGTGAGCGGTGCCGCCACCGTGATGTCGCCGGCCTGGGTTCCGCCGTCCCCCGTCGTCACCTCGACGTTGGCGAAGTTCAACGCCGACTTCAGCGTGTTCACGTTCAGAACGCTGTCGTCGCCGCTGGCGCTGAAACCGGACATTCCGCTGTCGGCGGCGTCGGAGATGGTCAGGTTGTAGGGGTCGAGCAGCAGCGTGCCGAAGCCCGCCGTTCCGCGCAGGTCCGCCGTGCCGGTGAAGGCCAGCCGCGCCTTGCCCGACACCTCCGCGTCGCCGCCCTTGCCGGCGCCCCGCGCCGAGATCGCCCCGGCGAAGGCGGTGTCGCGGTCGGACCACAGCACGACCCGGCCGCCGTCCCCCCGCGTGCCGTCGGCGCGGAGCCGCGCCCCCGCCTCCACCGTCAGCGTCCGCGCCGTCGCCACCGGTTCGGCGAGGTAGCGCGTCGCCGTGTTCCGTCCGCCCTGGTAGTCGCCGCCGACCAGCAGTGTGCCGCCCGACGCGCCGGACACGTCCAGCGCCGCCGTCCCGGACAGCACCACCGTCCCGCCGGTCGCCACCAGCGTTCCACCCCGGCCGGCCGCTCCCGAGGCGTCGAGCGTTCCGGCGATCCTCACCGACTCGCCGGACACCCGGATGTCGCCGCCCGACACGTCCGGTCGCCGTGAGGGCCGCGGCGGCCGCTTGGCCGCCCCGTCCCTCCGCCCCGGCTCCCGGACCTCCGGCGTCGGGCGCTCCGGCGTCGGGCGGTCCGGCTTCGGGTTGGCCTCGGCGATCCGGCGCTGCGCCACCACCGGGCTGTCGACGGTCACCGCGCCGCCGTCACCCGCCGTCAGGAAGACGCGGCCGTCCCGCGTGGCGGCCCCCGTCGCCTTGACGAGGCCGCCGGTGTTGCCGGCCAGCGCGTAGAGGTTGCCGCCGTTCGCCCGCATCTCGGCGTTGGCCGCCGCCAGCGTTCCGGCGTTGACCGCCTCGGTGTCCGCCCCGCCGATCTTGACGACGAACCGACCGTCGGCGTCGGCCTTCTCCTTCGCCAGCACCTCGTAGCCGGCCGCCAGGGCGGCGGTTCCCTTCGGCGCCGCGATGGTCCCCTCGTTGCGCACGGAGCGGGCGATCAGCGCCACGTCGCCGCCCCGCGAGGCGATCGTACCCATGTTGACCACGGCGGCCTTCGACGTCCCCGCGAAGGTCATGTCGCCCTGGGCGGCGAAGGCGGCGTCGGGCACGTCGTGGGTGGACGCGATGAAGCTGCCGCCGGTCGCGACCCGCCCCTCCTTGCCGACCACGATCCCGGCGCGGTTGACGAGATAGGCGGAGCCGGTCGCCGTCAGCGACCCGTCGATGCGCGAGGGCAGAGCGCCGGTGACGCGGTTCAGGGTGGCGCCGGCGCCGTTGTCGATGTGGACCGACTTCCCGGCGCCGATGGAGAAGCCCTGCCATTCGACGATGCCGGTGCGCGAGCCCTGGTCGATGCGCAGCCCGCCGGCCTGCTCGGCGATGCGCCCGTTCCCGGCGGTGAAGCGCCCGCCGGTCGGCAGCGCGTCGTCGGCGACGGCCGAGTGCAGGGGGGTGAGCGCCGTGCCGCTCAGCAGAAGGAACAGCAGGCTGCCGCGGCCGATGGTCCGTCCGGTGGAGCGCCGACGCCCCGTCGTCACGTGTTGCATTCCCTTGGCACCGGTCCCTGTCGGCATGGGCGGCGGCGTGGTCCGGGCGCGCCGGGTGCGGCCACGACACGGCCGCAATCCCGCTCCCCATCGACCGGCCGGCCCACGGCTTACTCCTTATGGAGAGGGAAATTTATCGGATCGGTCCCGCCCCCGCCCGACGATCCGTCCCAAAAACTTGGCACCGCGTCTCACGGCGGCGGCCCGGCCCAACGTCCTGTTGCGGGCGGTGGGCGGAGCTTGCTAAAGGACACCGCCTCCGTCCCCGTCATGGGAAGCCCTGCGGTGCCCGCCGACGAACCCGCGATTCCGGTGCTGCGCTTCCCTCCCGATGGCCTGTCGGGCCGGGAGCGCGTCCGCCAGTGGCGCGACATCCTGTCGGTCTTCTTCGACGCCGAGCCGGTCGGCGCGGAGGACGACAGGAAAGACGACACGGAGGACGGCGGGTCCGGCTTCGCCGGGTCGATGACGACCCACCACCTCGGCAGCTTGCTGATGGCGCGCATCGACGGGCCGCCGGCGACCCTGCGCCGCACGAGCGCCACCATCGCCCGCGGCGCCGTGGACCACTGCCTGATCCAGGTCTATCTCGACGGCGGCTGCACCGGCAGGGCGGGCGAACGGGCGTTCGCGATGCGGGCCGGCGATGTCGGCGTTCTGGATTTCGCCCGGCCGCTGGCCGTCGAGACCACGGCTTTCAGCGCCCTGACGCTGGTGATCCCCCGCGCGGCCCTGATTTCTCCGAACAAGGCGCCCGAGATCCTGCACGGGCTGGTGCTGCCGGCCGCGTCGGCGGTGGGAACGCTGCTGAACGACCATGTCCGCAACCTCCACGCCCAACTCCCCGGCCTGAGCGTCAAGGCGGCCGCCGCGGTGGCCGGCGGCGCCATCGGTGTGATCGCCGCGGGCATCGGTTCGGCGCTCGACGCCCGCGGCCCGATCGACGAGCCGCAGGGAGGCCTGCTCGACCGCATCACGAGCTTCATCGACCGGGAGCTCGACGCCGCCGACCTCGGGACCGATCTAATCTGCGACGCCTTCGGCCTGTCGCGCTCGACCCTCTACCGCCTGTTCGAGCCGCTGGGCGGGGTGGCGAAGCATGTCCGCGACCGTCGGCTGGCGCGGGCGCTTCACGATCTGGCGGCGCCCCAACCGGACCGGCCCCGGATCGCCGACATCGCCTACCACTGGGGATTCGGGTCGGAAGCCGCGTTCAGCCGGGCGTTCCGCGCCGCCTACGGCATGGCGCCGGGCGAGGCGCGGGACACCGCCGAACGCATGCGGCAGTCCGCGCCGAAGGACGATGGGGCGGCGGAGCGTGTTCTCGAACGGTGGATGCGGTCCCTGACCCCGGGCAACTTGCCGTCCTGACTCTCGCCGTTCCGGCCCATGTCTGTTCTCACCAAGCCACGAAGCCGTGCGCCAGCGCGCGCCGGGAGCGCTGATTGATTGGCTGGCAAGATAATGTTCACCCACTCCTGTTCTTGCAAAGATTGAATACAGCACCGCCTCCGCCCGTCGAAGGGGGCGTCGTTGCAAGTCGGAGCTTATCCATCCGGGCCAAAGTTCGGCCCGGCCAAGCCACTGTTGCTTATAAAAGCCATGCCCGTTGAATCTTGACAGCGGTGCGGACGAGTGGCTTTCCTTCCCGAAGGGAATTGTTTGGGTACCATTGATGGCCGATGCAACCCACGGCACCGCTCCGTTTCTTTCCTTCGACAGCCTGGAGAGTCCGGGAGAAGAAGGATTCTGGCTGTGGCGGGACCAGATGTCGCCGGTGTTCGACATCACCCTGCCCAAGGAGGAGGTCGGCGCGTTCCGCGGAACGTTGCAGACCTATCATCTGGGCGGCGTGCTGCTCGGCCGCTGCGCCTCGGTGACGCAAACCTTCCACCGCACCCCCCAGGTCATCACACGCAGCGGCATCGACCATTACCTGATCCAGGTGCAGCGCCGGGGCGGTTCCTGCGGGACGATGGGGCGGCGCGACGTCCAGGTCGGTCCGGGCGACGTCTGCGTCCTGGATCTGGCGCAGACCGTCCACACGGTCGACACCGACATGGACACCCTGACGCTCTGCCTGCCGCGGGAGATGCTGGCCCCGCTGGTGAGCGCGCCGGATGCATTGCACGGGATGGTCCTGCGCGGCGACACGCCGCTCGGCGCCCTGCTTTCCGGTCACATCCAATCGCTGTACCGGGCGGCCGACGCTTTGTCGGCCCGCGAGGCCCTGATCTTGACCAAAGGCAGCGCCGCCTTCGTCGCCGGGTGCCTGGGCCCGACCGTCGACGCGCTGGATCTCGTCCGGCCCCAGATGCAGGCGTCCCGCATGGCGGCCATCAAGCGCCACATCGACGCGCGTCTCGGCGATCCTGATTTCGGAGCGGCCCAGGTCGCCGAAGCGTTCGGCCTGTCCCGCCCGACCCTGTATCGGCTGTTCGAGCCGCTCGGCGGGGTGTCCGCCTACATCCTGCGGCGTCGGCTCGACCGCTGCCTCGGCGAACTGACCGCGGCGCACGGGGGCCTCCGCATCGCTGAGATCGCGCACCGCTGGGGCTTCCGCTCTGAGGCCGCCTTCAGCCGGGCCTTCCGATCCGCGTTCGGTATGACGCCGCGCGATGCGCGCAACAACAAACAGCGACCGCGCTCCCTGGCGGCTGGATCGGCTGACGCCTTGAAGCGCTGGTTCCATGAACTGGCTGTTTTCTAGGGTCCCAGTTCCCACCATATTTATCGCCCGCTGAAGGCTTACGAGGCTGATCCGCGAACCCGCTCCCTATTCCCGTATCGAGGCAATCATCGAGGAGGAGGCCCGAGGGTTCTGTTTTCCGGCGCGGTCCGCAACCGTCATGCCGGATGGAGATCGCGGTTTCCGATCGACGGGCCGTTCCATGCCGGGTTTGTGGCCGCCAACACGAAGGCGGCGAGCCTGATCGGGCAGGCCCGCCGGGACGCATGGAGAGCCAGCCAGGATGAGCGAACTGGTCTGGGACGGTTTTTGGCGAAACCCGCGCCACCGATCCGGGAGAAGCACCCGAATTCGCCGGCACCATCGCCGGGACGGCAAGCGCCGGCAACGGCGCCCGTGATCCACCATCGCATCGTGCAGGCCGTCCAGTTCGCCTTGGACGCCCATGGCACCTTGCCGACCGGAAAGCTCCGAGCGCGCCAACGGCGTGCGGTGCTGCGCAAACTGTCCGCGGCGGCGGTCCGATGCTTGAATCAAGAGGCATGGCGCGAAATGGCTGATGCCGCTCCTCACCGCGTTTCCACTCCGTCCCGAAAAACATGTTGAAGCCAATCCGGCTGGCTGTTGACCAACATGGTCAGGGCGGGCGTGTTGACCATCGGCGAAACGATCAAGGCGTTGACCGTGGTGACGCTGTTCTCCGTCTTCAAGCTGCTGGAGAGAGTAGCCGCAGGCATCAGACATCCACAACTGAACCGCGCCGGATTTCCCGGCTCGGCTTAGGCAGACGGTGCCGCCCTCAACTCTGCCTGGATCTTGGAAGCCCGGGTTGGGTCGACGCGCCGTTTGCGACCGGTGGCAACGAGATCGCCTGATGGGAAGCGCGGATGCCGCCCGCCGGAGGCATCAACCTCGGCAGCCATCAACCCGTCGCTTCGAAGAACCGTTGACTTTCGCCCCTTCCTGATCGGCAAGCATGCGACGCACGACGAAGGCGACGGCAATCAGCATCAGGGCGGCCGCGCCGACGACACCGGTAAAGGCTTGGTCGAAGGCCACACGGGCCACGCCGATCACCTGTTCGGCCTGGGATGGTGCCAGTTTTTCCGACAGAGCAAGGGCCTCATCAATGCTGTCGCGTGCCTCGGGAGCGATCGCAATCCCGGACGGCACGAGCATGGCCCGCGTGTAAAGCAGCGACATCAGGCTGCCCAGCAGCGCGATGCCGAGCGTTCCTCCCAGCTCGTAGGAAACCTCCTCGACCGACGCCGCCATTCCGGCCCGGTCCTCGGGGGCGGAAAGCATGATGGCCGAGGACGCCGCCGTCATCGCCGCGCCGCTGCCAAGCCCCATCACCGTGAGGGCCGCGATCCACAGCCCGGCCGGACCGTCGTAGCTGGCGAGGAAGCCCAGCAGGGCCAAGCCGGTCACCAGGAGTGCGCCCCAGAGCACGCGCGCGGATCCGAGCCGCGACAGCGCCGCCCCAGTCAGTGGTGCAGCGACCAGAGCGGCAAGCGGGATCGGCAGGATCAGCAGTCCGGCCTCGAGCGGTGAAAGCCCCAGCACAAGCTGGAGACGTTGGCTGAACACCAGCTCCACCCCGATCAGCGCCGCGGCCGCGGCCAGGGCGGTCGCCACGCCCGCGGAAAAGCGCGGGTCGGCGAAGAGTGAAAAGTCGATCAGGGGAAAGCGGCTGCGGCGCTGTCGGCGCATGAACTGCGCCATGGCGAGCAGACCGACGAGCAGCGTCAGCCCGGCCATTCCCCACGAGGGATCGCGCTTGGCGGTTTCCTTCAGCGCATAGATCAGGCCGCTGAGGCCGACCATGACCTGAACCGAACCGATCAGGTCCCAGGGACGCCCGGCGTCTCCGGGGCGGTTGGTCAGCAGAAGGGCGCTGGCGGCGAGCGCCGCCACGACCACCGGCACGTTGATCAGGAAGACCGAGCCCCACCAGAAATGCTCCAGCAGCGCCCCTCCCATCACCGGACCGGCCGCAGCACCGCCGGAGGCGACGGCGGCCCAGATGCCGATGGCGAGCGACCGCTCCTCCGCGTCCGTGAAGGTGAGGCGGATCAAGGACAGCGTCGCCGGCATCATCATCGCCGCGCCGACCGCCAGCACCGTTCGCGCGGCGATCAGGGTTGCCGGCGAAGGCGCGAAGGCAGCGCCGAGCGAGGCCGCACCGAACACGAGGAGGCCGGCCGTGAACATCAGCGTGTGCCCGACCCGGTCACCCAGCGTGCCCAACCCGGGCAACAGCCCCGCCATCACCAGGGGGTAGGCGTTCACGATCCAGAGCTTTTGGGAAGCGGTGGCCCCCAGTTCACGGGTCAGGGTCGGCAAGGCGGTGTAGAGCACCGTCATGTCGACGACGATCAGGAACAGGGCGCTGGAAACGGTGGCCAGGATCAGCCATCGCGTGCCGGGGAACATGGGAAGAGTCCTTGATGGTTATGAGCGTGGCGTACCGGCGGGAAAGACTCAGGCCTTCCCTCAGAGCCCCTCGTCGAGAAGCGCGCGCAGGTCGCGCTCGAGGCCGCTCCAGTCCTCGTCGCGGAAGTCCATGAATCCGAAGGCGCGCAGGAGGAAGGCCCCTTCGGTGGCCAGCAGCGCGATCCTGGCCCGGCGCCCTTCCGTGGAACGGGGGTTCAGCCCGCCGAACCGCTCCTCGTACCAGGACTTGGTGCTGTCGATGTGCCGCTTGGCCTCGATCAACGCCGCCATCATGCCGGCGGCCCGGGCGTGGCCGTCGGCGTCCATCGCCATGGTGGCTTCGACGTGGCCGCGCACCGCCTCGACAGGCGTCGGCGCCGGTCCGACGGCGGCGGTGATCTGGGCGTCGTACTCGCACGCCCAGCGTTCGATCATCGCAGCGATCAGGTCGTCCTTGCTGCCGAAGCGCGACTGCACACCGCCTTTCGAGACGCCGGCGGCCTTGGCGACGGCCTCCATCGTCAAGCCGCTGGTGCCCGCCGTCAGCACGAGGCTTTCGGCGATGTCGAGGACCCTGTTCCGGTCGATCGTCGGCAGACGTCCCACGAAAATCTCCCCCAAACCAAATATCAATCCATACGGATGGATTGATATTGCAAAGGGCCGTTGCGGGCAAGCCGTTCAGGCATAGATAGCCACCAGAACCTCAAGCTCAGCGCCCTCGCGCGCCCCCACCAGAGGCCACCCTTCCTGTCAGCCGTCGGGTGCTTTTCGCTTCGGGTGCTTTTCATTTCTCTTCCACCCGGCGGGGCGCAGGGGCGGTTCGTCGGGCCATCCGCCAAGCCTCAAGGCGCTCTCTCCCGCCCATCACGAACACGAAGAAAACGGGCACGAAGATGATGGCCAGCACGGTTGCGCTGACCATGCCGCCGAACACGCCGGTTCCGATGGCGTGCTGGGTCTCGGCACTGGCGCCCATGGCGATCATCAGCGGCACGACGCCGAGACCGAAGGCCAGGGAGGTCATCAGGATCGGGCGCAGGCGCAGGCGGGCCGCGGCCACGGCGGCCTCCGCAAGACCCATGCCCTCGTCGCGCAGTTGCTTGGCGAACTCGACGATCAGGATGGCGTTCTTGGCCGACAAGCCGATCACGGTGATCATGCCGACCTTGAAGTACACGTCGTTGGGCAGGCCGCGCAGCGTCACCGCGAGCACCGCGCCGAGAAGGCCGAGCGGCACCACCAGCATGACCGACAGCGGAATGGCCCAACTCTCGTACAACGCCGCAAGCACGAGGAACACCACCAACATCGACAGCGCCATCAGCATCGGGGCCTGGGCGGCGGACTGCCGCTCCTGCAGCGATTGTCCGGTCCAGGCGATGGCGAAGCCGGACGGCAGCTGCGCGGCCAGCCGCTCCATCTCGGCCATGGCGCGGCCGCTGGAGACGCCGGGGGCGGCGCTGCCGGAGATGCGCGCGGCCGGAAAGCCCTGATAGCGAACAAGCTGCAGCGGCGTCTCGCTCCAGACCGGGCGGACAATCTCCGACAACGGCACCATCCCGCCGGCCGCGTTGCGCACAAACAGCTTGAGCACGTCGTCGATCTGCATGCGCGCCGATGCGTCGGCCTGGATGATGACCTGCTGCATGCGTCCGCCGTTGGGAAAGTCGTTGACGTACGTCGACCCCATCGCCGTGGACAGCGTGTCGCTGACGCTGGTGAACGCCACGCCCAGCGCTTCGGCCTTCCCGCGGTCGATGTCCAGGCGGACGCTGGTGCCGGCGGGCAAACCGTCGGGATAGACGCCGGTCACGGCCCGGCTCTTCGCCGCCAGTTCCAGCAGGCGTGTTTCCGCGGCCTTGAGCGCGGCATAGCCCTGGTTGGCGCGGTCCTGCAGACGCAGTGTGAAGCCGGAGCTGGTGCCCAGCTCCTCGATGGCGGGCGGCAGCAGATTCATCACCGTGCCTTCCGTCGTGCCGGCCATGGCCTGCTGCGCGAGGTCCGCCTCGCTTTGGGGCGTGGCGCCACCGCGCTCGCCCCAGTCCTTGAGCATGGTGAACCCCATCGCGGCGTTCGTGCCGGACCCCGAAAAGCCGAACCCCACGATGGACAGGTTGGACGCGACCGATGGACGCGAGGCGACATGCTCCTCGAACGTCTTGACGATCCTGAGCGTGCGTTCGGTCGTGGCCTCGGCGGGAAGCTGGATGGAGGTCATGAAGTAGCCCTGATCCTCCTCGGGCAGGAAGGACGACGGCAGTTGCCGGAAGGCCAGCACCAGGACCGCGACGAGGGCCGCGAAGACCAGCATGACGCGCCCGGTGCGCGTCACCAACCCGGCGACACGCCGCTCGTAACGCTGCGTCAGGCGGTCGAAACCACGATTGAACCAGCCGAAGAAGCCGCGCTTTTCGTGATGCGCGGGGTCGACCGGCTGGAGAAGCGTCGCGCAGAGCGCCGGCGTCAGGGTGAGCGCCAGGAAGGCGGAGAACAGGATCGCCACCGCCATCGACAGCGTGAACTGCTGGTAGATCACGCCGACGGAACCGCTCGCCAACGCCATGGGAATGAACACGGCGGTCAGGACCAAGGTGATTCCGATCACCGCACCGGTGATCTCCTTCATCGCCTTGACCGTCGCGTCCTTCGGCGCCAGCCCTTCCCGGGCCATGATGCGCTCGACGTTCTCGACCACGACGATGGCGTCGTCGACGATGATGCCGATGGCGAGCACCATCCCGAACATGGTCAGGACGTTGATCGAGAATCCCGCGGCCAGCATCACGGCGAAGGTGCCGAGCAGCGCGATCGGCGCGACGATGGCGGGGATGAGCGTGCAGCGCACATTCTGGAGGAACAGGTACATCACCAGGAAAACCAGCAGCATCGCCTCGGCCAGCGTCTGTATGACCTTCTCGATCGACACCTTCACGAAGGGAGCGGTGTTGAAGGGAATCGAATGGCTCATGCCCGTGGGCAGGGTCCTGCTCAGCTCTTCCAGGCGGGCCTGCACGCCCTCGGCGGTTCTCACCGCGTTGCCGCCGGGCGTGAGCTGCACGGACGCGGCGGTGGTGGGCTTTCCGTTCTCCCGGTTGATGAAGCTGTACGACTGGGCCCCGAGTTCGACGCGCGCGACGTCGCCGAGCGTCACCTTCGAGCCATCGGAGGCCGCACGGAGCACGACGCCGGCGAATTCCTCCGGTGTGGTCAGCTGTCCCTGGATCGTGAGCGGAACGGTCACGGTCTGGCCCGGCAGCGTCGGCGACGCACCGACACTGCCGGGAGCGATCTGGACGTTCTGCTGGCTGATCGCCGCCGTCAGGTCGCTCATGGACAGGCCATGGGCCATCAGCTTGGCTGGATCGACCCAGACGCGCATCGCCTGCTCGGAGCCGAACAGCTGCACCCGACCGACGCCGTCGATCCGCCGCAGCTCCTCGACGATGTTGCGCGCCATGTAATCGCTGAGCGCGGTTTCATCGAAACGCCCGTCATCGGACTTCAGCCCGACGATCATCAGGAAGCCCGACGACGCGGATTCCACGGTCAGGCCATTCTGGCGCACCACCTGCGGCAGCCGCGGCTCGATGGACTTGAGCTTGTTCTGCACATCGACCTGGGCCATGTCCGGGTCGGTGCCGGGTGTGAAGGTGGCTGTGACGGTCGCCGATCCGGAGGCATCCGACGCCGATTCGAAGTAGAGCAGGTTCTTGACGCTCGACAGCTCACGCTCGATGAGGCTGATCACCCCGTCGTTCATCGTCTGCGGGCTGGCCCCGGGATAGGTTGCCAAGATGCTGACGGTCGGCGGCGCCACCGACGGGTAACGGGCGATCGGCAGCTGTGGAATGGCGATCACGCCGACCAGGATGATGAACAGGGCGATGACCCAGGCGAACACCGGGCGTTCGATAAAGAAGTGAGGCATGATGGAATCGTCCTGTCCGCTCAGCGCATGGTGGTGGCGGTCGGTTTGGAAACCGGCCAGTCACGCGCGCTCACCGGAACGCCCTCGGACAGACGCTCCATGCCCTCGACCACGACCTTCTGCCCGGCTTCGAGGCCGGCGCGGACGCGATAGCGGCGGTCCACCAGTTCGCCGAGTTCCACCGGCTTGAGGGAAGCCTGATCGTTCCCGTCGAGCGTCCACACCTGCGGCTGGCCGCCGACGCGCACCACCGCCTGCTGAGGAAGGGTCAGGGCATCGGCGTAGCTCGTGCGCGGCACCCGCGCGCGAACGAACATGCCCGGAAGCAGGTCGCGCCGCGGGTTGTCGACGAGGATGCGGAGCAGCACGTCGCCCGTGCCGGGATCGACGGAGATGCCCGAGAACAGCACGCGCCCGGTCGCCTCGTACGGCTCGCCGTCGCCGCGCAGAATGGCGACCGGCAGACCATCCCCGGAGTCCGCTTTCCGCAGGGCCATGGCCTTGCGCAGGGGAGCCAGCGAGGACGCCGGCTGGCGCACATCCACATAGACCTGATCGATCTGCTGGATGCGCGCCATCGGGTTGCCGTCGCTGCCGCCGACCAGCGCCCCCTCGGTCACCAGCGCCTGGTCGATGCGTCCCGGGATCGGCGCCTCCACCGTGGCGAATTTCAGGTCGAGTTCGCGGCGGGTCAGGGTCGCGCGGGCCTGCGCCACGTCGGCCACGGCCTGGTCGCGCTGGAACACCGCGTCGTCGTAGACTTGGCGGCTGACGGCATCGGCCTTGAGCAGCGGCTGCAGCCTCGACACCTGCACCCTGGCGCGCTCCAGCCCCACCGTTGCCCGCTGCAGCGCGGCGGCGGCCACGTCCACCTCGGACTTGAACGGCGCCGGGTCGATCTGGAACAGCGGCTGGCCGGCAGCCACCTCGCTGCCTTGCTCGAAGCTTCGGCGCAGCACGATGCCGCTGACCTGCGGTCGGATCTCGGCAACCCGCAACGCGGCGACGCGGCCCGGCAGATCGTCGGTCAGCTCCAGCAGGGATGGCGCAACGGTGAGAACGGAAACCTGCGGGGCCGGATTGTCCGTGACCGGTTCGGATTGCTCACACCCCATCAGCAGCATCGCCACCAGGGCACAGGCGCCACCATGACGGCGCAACTGGTCGATCCTCATCCACTTTCCTTCACGCGCAGGCCGCTATCGGCAAAAACGCCGGCAATCTGAAGGCGCTTGATTGCGTTTCGTTCGAGGTCGTGTGGAGATTTGATGGAGAGGGAAAAATTGTTGCGAGACGCCACGATGCCCATGACGCCTGCGGCCGGACCCGCCGATGGCTGGACAACATGCCTGCGGCTTACGGTGCGATTTTCGGCAGCCGGATCTCGAACGTCACACCTTGCGGTTCCGACGCCATCGCCACCGCGACGCCGCCATGCGCCTGGGCGATGGCCTGCACCACCGCCAAGCCCAAACCGCTGCCGCCGCTCTCCCGCGAACGGGACGCGTCGCTCCGCCAGAAGGGATCGAAAATCAGCTTCTCCGCGCCGTCCGGCAGGCCGGGGCCATGGTCGCAGACCCGCAAAATGGCATGATCGCGCGTCGCCCTGGTTTCGATGCGCACCTCGCAGGGCGCGGCGTAGCGCCGGACGTTTTCGAGCAGCGCCGTCAGGACCTGACGGATGCGCGCACCGTCGCCGTGGATCATCACGGACCCCAGATCCGCGTGGATCGACACGCCGGCCTGCTGAAGCATCGGCTTGGTGATCGCCACCACGGAGGCGACTTCACCGGCAAGATCAATCGTTTCGAGCCTCAACTCGAGGCGCCCGTTCTGCGCCAGCGTCAGAATCTTCAAATCATCGACGATCCGGCTCAACCCCTCAACCTGGACGAGAAGGACCTGAAGCGACGGCGGGTCGGGAATGAAGACGCCATCGACGTACCCCTGTATCTGGCCACGCAGAATGGTCAAGGGCGTGCGCAGCTCGTGAGCGATCGCGGCGTGCCACGCCCGCATTTCCGTTTCGGCCCGGCTCAACTGTCCGGCCATGTGGTTGAAGTCCTCGATCAACTGGCGGGTTTCGGCAAACGACGCCTTCGTCGGCATGGCCCGCGCACCGAGATCGCCCGCGGCAATCCGGCGGGCCGCCGTCGCGACCGCATCCAGGGGATGGATGAGCCGGCGGGCGAAGCGCATCGCCGCAACGATCGCCCCTCCCAATCCAATGGCCCACAGCACGAGGAAGGCGGTCCACTCCGGCGTCGTCGGCCAGTAGCTGTCCGGTTCGGGAACGCCCTCCAACCCCTCGGGTGCCCAGAACCGGAAGAAGACGAGCTCGTAAAACAGGAAGGAGCCGGCGCACATGATGATGAGCGCCACCCCGGTCACGGCCGCCATGGACGCAACCAGCTGCCGGTTCATTGACTTGGCCGATTTCATGGAACAAACGACAGCCGATAGCCAACGCCCCTGATGCTCTCGAAGAAATCCTCGGCTCCGGCGGCGTGAAGCTTGCGCCGGATGTTGCTGGCGTGCGTATCGATCGTCCGCTCCAGCGTGTTGCCTTCCGGCAGGCAGGCGTCGATCAGGTCGGCGCGGCTGAAAACACGCGTGGGCTGCCGCGCCATATGCGAGAGGATGCGGAACTCCGTCGCCGTGACGTCGATGCGAACCCGGCCGTCGGCGCCTTCGACGGCGACGGCATGAGCCGTCAAGTCGATTTCCAGCGGACCGACCCGCAGCACCGCGACGTCGCTCCGGCCCATCGCCCGACGCAGAACGGCCTTGACCCTGGCGACCACCTCCAGCGGGTTGAACGGCTTGACGATGTAGTCGTCAGCACCGATCCGCAGGGCCTGAAGCTTGTCGAGATCCTCGTCGAGCGCCGTGATCATGATCACCGGCGTATCCCCGCGACGCCGAATGGCCGCCAGAACCTCGTAGCCGTCGAGCTTGGGGATCTTGACGTCGAGGAGCACGATGTCGGGCCGGAGCTGCTGATGCAGATCCAGCGCGATCTGACCGTTCTCCGCACGGACGGTGCGCAGCCCTTCACGATCGAGATACCCCGTGATGATCCGCGCGACGTCGGGCTCATCCTCCACAACCAAAGCCAGCACGCTCATTCCACTCTCCACATTCCGGCCACTCTTCGATTGCCGGCAAGGCTCATGATAGCGCCGCTTTATGGACGTTCCGTGGAGATCGTGAGGACATCCCCCCTGTCCCCACGCCCATGCCCGCACACCCCTGGACCGGGCTCATCCAGATGTCGAAGGACAACCGCCCAGGGCACGGTAGAGAGCGGCGGCGTTCTCCAGCCGCGCCCTCCTGGCGTCCAGCAGAGCCTGATCGGCGGCGAACAGGCTGCGTTCGGCGTCCAAAACCTCGAGGTAGCCGACCGCACCGGCCCGATACCGCTTCATCGTCATCGTCCGACGCCGCGCCTCCAACCCCTGCATCGCCCTTCGGGCCGCGACCTCGCGATCCAGAAGCGCTTGGCCGTCCAGCGCGTCCGACACCTCGCGGAAGGCCGTTTGAATGGCCCGTTCATACTCGATGACGGCCAGGCTTTCGCGCGCCTGCGCCAGATCCAGGGTGGCGCGGTTCCGCCCGCCGTCGAAGATCGGCAGGCTCACTTGGGGAACGAACTGCAACGCACCGCTGCCGGGGGTGAAGAGGTTGTTGAGTTCGCCGGAGGCAACGCCCCCCATCGCCGTCAGCCGGACCGAGGGGAAGAAGGCCGCGCGGGCGGCACCGATCTGCGCGTTGGCCGCCTGGAGCCGCTGTTCCGCCGCGACGATGTCGGGACGCGCCATCAGCAGCTCGGAAGGCAGACCGGCGCGCGTCACCCCCCATCCCGCGCCGAAGGCGGGGGCGGTGAACGGCGGCGCATCCTTCGTGGCCTCCGCGTCGCTGTATCCGGTCAGCAGGGCCAGGGCATGTCCGGCGCGCGCGTGAACCAGCTGTTGCTCGATCAGGTCGGTGTCGGCCGAACCGACCAGCGATCGGGCCTGCTCCAACTCCAGCGGCGAGGAGGCACCGGCCGCGACGCGCCGGGTCAGCAAGGCGACGGCCGCCGTCCGCAAGGCGATGGTGCGCCGCGCGAGAGCCACACGGGATTCCGCCGCGCGCTCCTGCACGTAGCTTCTCACCACCTCGGCGACCACGCTGATCCTGGCTGCCCGCTGCGCCTGCTCGGCCTCGAGCTCCCACGCCGTCTTCGGCGCGAGATCGCCGTCGGCCCGGGGCACGGTGATCCAGTGATCCAGCGTCGAATGCCACAGGTAGATGTGGCTGACGTCGTTGCGGTTGATCTTGATGCGCAGCTTCTTGCGGCCGCGGTTCGCGTACAGATCGGCGAGCCTGGGGCCCTCGTCCGACCAGTAGTCGAGCCCGAAGGCCGGGATGCCCTTGCCGGACAAGCTGCACGTCTTTTCCGGCAGGAAGGCGAGCTGCACTTCCTCCCAGTCAACGTTGAGAAGGTGCTCCGGGATCAGGGCCGCGTGCTTGGCCCATTCCAGATCGGGGCGTTTGCGGGTCTTCTTGTCCATTTCCCCGTTGCAGATGCGGAAGGCTGTGATGGCGACCGCCTTCTCGATCTGCCCGTAGGTGAGGCAGGCGCGCTCCTCCGCCGGGTAATCGCCCCGGTCGGCGATCGACGAGCCGGTCTGCCCGCGGGCCGTGCGGAGCTGCTGGTTGATCGACCCCTGCAGGCGTTCGACCACGTTCCGGATGTGCGGCTCGCCGACCCGGGGGTCCACCTTGATCCGCAGATCCTCCAGGCTCCGGTTGTCCTCCAGCGCCTTGTACCAGGCCGCCCGGTCCGAGACGATCCGCTCCGGCCGGCCGAAGACGTCCGTGGCCTCGATGCCCAGCTTCTGGAAGTAGGCCGCCTTCGGACGGACCGCGTGCTGGATGCACAGCCCGATCGCCTCCCGGTTGGCCGAGCGCGGCCACAGCCAGAAGCCCAGGATCATGTGGGTCAGCACGTCGACCAGGACGATGACCCAGAGCCGCTTCAGCAGGTTGCCCGCCTCGTCGACGGCGAGCAGGTCGATCTCCGTCTCGTCGATCTGGCAGACCTGCAGCGGGTAATCGGGGACCAGCGAGCCGCCGCCGCGCCGGTGCTTGCGGGCGGCGGTCGGCCCGCCCCGCCGGCGCGCGACCTCCGCCGCCGTCCAGTGCGTCCAGAGGCGGTCCTTCACCGTGTTGAACGAGACCGGCTTCAGCCCCGCGCCTTCCAGGCGGCCGTTGATGATGGTCAGGGCCTCGTTCAGCGAGCGCGGCTCCCGCTGCAGGTAGGTCTCGTCGAGCCCCGTCTTGATGATTGCCTCGGCCTCTGCTGCCCGCCGGGGGCCGCGTCCTGAGTCGTCGCGCAGCAGGTCGCGGACCAGCCGGCGGGGGCCGTACTTGCGCAGGTAGCCGCGGATGGTCTGGGGCGTTCGTTTGAGGCGGGCCGCGAGGTCGGCGACGGCGGCGGCCCGCTCCGCGCTGTGCGGGGCGGACCGGTCGAGGATGCGGTCCAGGTGCGTGGCCAGACGTTCGGCCTCGACCCAGCGCGCGTTGCCGAGCGGGTCCTCAACGGGGTCGCCCATGGCGCCTGCGCCCTTTTCGGGAAAGCTTTCGGCTGCAAGAAAACTTTCAGGCGAAAACCTTCCGCGAAAGGCTATGAAAAGTCGACATAAATTTCATTAGAGGTAGGGAAAATTCTTAAGTGGGAGCGACAGCCAGAGCAGCCGAAAATCCAATCAAACCGAATAGCGATCCAGTGTAATTAAGCGCTTGCTTGATATCATACCGCGCAGACGCTTTCGGAACAGGATAAAACAAATCTGCAACTATATACTCAAGGCGCCCCCCGATTTCCGTCCTTCCTGATAGTATAAAAGAAACACAGAGACCATTACATATAGATAAATCACTGATAAAATTAATATATCCTGTTTTGACCTAAGGAAAAACAGCAAGAACCTTCCTTCGCTTCCCAGCTTTGCCCCCAACCAACCCATCAAAAAGTATAGCGCTATAGGATGAATTATGGAATTTATTGGCTTGCGCAGAAGCAGGACATGTTGCAAGGCGCCAACTCTGGCATCGTGCTCCCGCTTTCCGCCCCGGCTGGGCACCGCCGCCTCAACGCCGCCGCAGGAGGGTTACGCCGTCCCCCACCGGCAGCATGCACAGGGCAACCCGCCTATCGTCCAGGCGGGCCGCGTTGAAGGCGCGAATGGCCTCGGTCTTGTGCTTGCGATCATCGGGATCGGCGACTCGCCCGCGCCACAAGGTGTTGTCCACCACGATCAGACCGCCACGCCTCACGAGACGCAGGCATCGCTCGTAATAGGCATCGTAATTTTCCTTGTCGGCGTCGATGAAGGCGAAATCGAACGAGTCGCTTCCGTCGCCGGCGAGAAGGTTGTCCAGGCTGTCCAAAGCCGGTCCGATGCGCAGGTCGATCTTGTCCGCGACTTTAGCTTCGGACCAGATCGCGCGGGCTTGGGCCGTCCATTGCTCGTTGATGTCGAGGCTGACGACCCGGCCATCCTCCGGCAGCGCCAGCGCCACCGTCAGCGCGCTGTACCCGGTGAAGGTCCCGATGTCCAAGGTTCGGCGCGCGCCGATCATTTCCACCAGGAACGCCAGAAGTTGCCCTTCCTCCGGCGCGATCTGGTAATGGGCCTCGGTCATCTTGGCCGTCTCGGCGCGCAGCGCCGCCTGGATGGGAGTCTCGCGCAGGGAGGCGCCAAGCATGTACCGGTAGATGGTCTCGGGCATGAAGATCGACTGCACGGTCAAGGAATCCGCTCCCCTCGTCTGGCCGCCTGCGTTATGCGGACGTCGCTTCACATGTGGGGTTCAGATGTGGGGAGTGCAGGGCATTTCGGAAGGTCGCCCGGCGGCCCGGCAGCCGCGTCGATTCTCAAATCAATCCGGATTTCGCCCGAACGCGAAGCGCAGGGCGTCGGCAACGGCCAGTGGCAGCATGGAACCATGGCTTTCCTCGACGAAGTCATGGAAGGCGATCCGCAAACCCGGAACCGCCGCGAGGGTGGCCGCGACCTCTCTCCCCGTCTGTCCGGAACGGAGGCGTTTCAACCGCTCGGCGTCCGCCGCTGGCAACGGACGTTCCACCAGCTTGCCGGACGTCTCGATCAGAAGCGCCGTGCCGGCCGGCACGCCCTCGCCCTTCGAGCGCTCAAGGAAAGCGGCCTGCTCTCTCAGGATGGCCTGCCCGCTCCACCAGATCGCCGGATCGGCCGCGACATAGGTCTGGAACAGCTCCCCCCGGGTGTAGAGAACGTAGAGGGAGAACAAGCCGCCCAGCGAATGGCCGAACAGGGTGCGGTGGCGCCGGTCGATGGGCAGACGCTCCTCGACCGCCGGGATCACCTGCGTCTCAAGGAAGGCCAGGAAATCGTCGCGCCCACCGGTTTCGATGACGGAGGTTCCGTCCCGCGACGGTGGGATCAACTCCGGTGGAGTCTGCGGGGTCAGGTCGCGGTAGCGGCGGAGGATGTCGAACGGCCCGTCGATCGGATACCCGATTCCGACGACCGCCACGGAACCGTAGGGCTCCGGCGGGTTCCGACCGATGACCGTCTCCATCATCGGCACCGTCGCGTTGCCGTCCAGCAAATAGATGATCGGATAACCGCCCGGTGGCGGCGGTTCCGCAGGGCGGACGACAAAGACCCGGTAATCCAGGCCCGTCCGGTCGGCTCGCAGATCAAAAGATTCCACTTGGCGAGCCTCCCGCGTGGTTTCGGCGGTCACGGTTTGCGCCCGCGCGGATTGGACACCGAAGCCGGACAAGGCCGCCAGCAGCATGGTCGTGGCAAAGCGGAGCATGGCGGTTCCTGCGCAATCGGACGGTGTGCACCGGCGCTTCGGATGGAACCGTGCCGGCGACCCCATGTTGTTGCACGGTCAGCATCAGGAGAGCAACGCGATGAGAAAGCTCCTTTCCGCAACGGCGGTCGCCCTCGTCATGGTTTTGGCCGGGCCCTCGCTCGCCCAGCAGAGCGCCGCCATCGCCAACCCGGCCAACGCCTATCGGGAGGTGAAGGACGACAACGTCATGGTGCCGTCCCTCAAGCGGACCGTCGGGCAACTGGACGACATGGATGTCCTGGGGCCGGACGGCACGAAGATCGGCGAGGTTGAGGAGGTGCTGATGGACGCCTCCGGGCAACCGGTCGCCGTGGTGGTGGACGTGGAGCACGGCGTGGGGATCGGCGACAAGGAGGTGATCGTCGGGCTGGACCAGCTTCGCGACGACGGGCGGACCCTGACGACCGCGCTGACCAACGCACAGCTCGGCACCCTGCCGATCTGGGACGATTGAGGCGGAGGACGATCGCCGTTCGACGCCCTCCCCTTCTCCGCGCTGTTTCGCAGTGCGGAGAAGGGCCATGGCACCGGTCCGCCGAATCCCGTTACTGCGGCGCCATGCGGATGGCGCCGTCCAGCCGGATCACCTCGCCGTTGAGCATCTCGTTCTCCAAAATGTGCTGCACGAGGCGGGCGTATTCGGAGGGCTGGCCGAAGCGCTTCGGGAAGGGCACCGTGGCGGCGAGGCTGTCCTGCACCTCCTGCGGCATGTTCAGCAACATCGGCGTGCCGATCAGGCCCGGCGCGATGGTCATCACGCGCACGCCGCTGCGCGCCAGATCGCGGGCGGCGCAGATGGTTAGGGCGACGATACCGCCCTTCGACGAGGCGTAGGCGGCCTGCCCGATCTGGCCCTCGTAGGCGGCGACGGAGGCGGTGTTGACGATCACCCCGCGCTCCCCCGATTCCAGCGGGTCGAGCGTGCCCATGTCCGCGGCGGCGAGGCGCAGCATGTTGAAGGTGCCGATCAGGTTGACCTCGATCACCTTGCGGAAGTCGTCCAGCGCCATCGGACCATCGCGCCCGACGATCCGCTTGGCCGGGGCGACGCCCGCGCAGTTGACCGCGATGCGGGCCGGCCCATGGGCCGCACGGGCCTCGGCCACGGCCTTCTCCGCCGACTCCGCGCTCGACACGTCGCAGAGCAGGCCCAGCCCGCCGATCTCCGCGGCCACCTGCTTGACCGCCGCCTCGTTCATGTCGAGCACGGTGACCTTGGCGCCCAGCTTCGCCAGATGGCGCGCGGTTTCCGCCCCCATGCCGGAGGCGCCACCGGTGACGATGGCGGCCTGACCGTTGATCTGCATCGCGCTCTCTCCCTGGTGTGTTCTGCTGCTGTTCGAGTTTTACATCCCGCCCGGATAGTTCGGGCCGCCGCCGCCCTCGGGGACGACCCAGTTGATGTTCTGGGTGGGGT
>NZ_QLKQ01000074.1 GCF_003349955.1 Azospirillum brasilense | reverse complement strand
TCCCCATGCTCTGCATGGGTCCCCTCCCTCCCCCGCTGCGCAGGGGAGGGCGATCGGTGCGACGTCCTGTTCCCTCCCCTGCGCAGCGGGGGAGGGTTAGGGTGGGGGCCCGTGTCGCCACACAAACACCTATGCGGAACTCCAAGCTGAAATACCGCGCTCGCGACCTGCGCACTCAGCCCACCGATGCCGAACGAGCGCTTTGGCACCAATTGCGCAGTGAACAGCTCAGCGGATGGAAGTTTCGCCGTCAGCACCCCATTCCCCCCTACATCGCCGATTTCGCCTGCATCCAGGCCAAGCTGGTTGTCGAAGTCGACGGCGGCCAGCACGCCGACTCCGCCTACGACTCCACTCGGGACACCCATCTGCGGCACCATGGCTGGCGGGTCCTACGCTTCTGGAACAACGACGTGCTGAACAACCCGGAGGGGGTGGCGGCGACGATCCTCGCCGCCATCGGCGGGCCGAAACTTCCGGAGGAGGATTGACCAACCCGCCCTATTGCAGCTCCGACAGCCGGGCCGCCTCGTCCTCGGCCGTCAGGGCGTCGATCAGCTCGTCCAGCGCCTCGCCGGCCATCACCTTCTCGATCTTGTAGAGCGTCAGGTTGATGCGGTGGTCGGTCACGCGCCCTTGCGGGAAGTTGTAGGTGCGGATGCGCTCCGATCGGTCGCCGGAGCCCACCTGGCTCTTGCGGTCGGCGGCGCGGACCTTGTCCTTCTCGGCGCGCTCCCGCTCGTAGAGGCGGGCGCGCAACACCTTCAGCGCCTTGGCCTTGTTCTTGTGCTGGCTCTTCTCGTCCTGCTGGCTGACCACGAGGCCGGTCGGCAGGTGGGTGATGCGCACCGCGCTGTCTGTCGTGTTCACCGACTGGCCGCCGGGACCGCTGGAGCGGAACACGTCGATGCGCAGGTCCTTCTCGTCGATGTGGATGTCCACCTCCTCCGCCTCGGGCAGCACCGCGACGGTGGCGGCGGAGGTGTGGATGCGCCCCTGCGTCTCGGTCGCCGGGACGCGCTGCACGCGGTGGACGCCCGATTCGAACTTCAGCCGGGCGAACACGTTGCGGCCGGTGATGTTGGCGATGGCCTCCTTGTAGCCGCCGATGCCGGTCTCGCTGACCTCCATCGTCTCGAACCGCCAGCCCTGGAGCCCGGCGTAGCGGCGGTACATCTCGAACAGCTCCGCGGCGAACAGGGCCGCCTCGTCGCCGCCGGTGCCGGCGCGCACCTCCAGGATGGCGTTCTTCTCGTCCGCCTCGTCCTTGGGCAGCAGGGCGATCTGCACCCGGCGCTCCAAGGCGGGGATGCGGCGGGTGAGGTCGGCGAACTCCTCCTCGGCCAGCGCCTTCATGTCGGCGTCGCCCGCCGGGTCGGCGATCATGCCCGCCAAGTCGGCGGCCTCCGCCTTCGCCTTCTTCAACTCGGCGATGGCCTCGGCCACCGGGGTCAGGTCGGCGTATTCCTTCGACAGCCGGGCGAAGTCCGCCGGGTCCACCGTCCCCGCCGCCATCGCGTCCCGCAGCTCGTCATGGCGGGCCACGACCCTATTGAACTTCTCGTCCAGGCTCACGTCGCTCGTCCTTATCCAAATCGCTTCCGGCGCCCTGACCGGTGTCGGCCAGGCCGCCTCCGGCAGGCTCGTCGAGCCGGAACAGCCGGAACAGCAGCCGCTCCGCCGCCGCACGCTCCGCCAGACCGGCCCCGTCCGGGTCCGCCGCCATGGCGCGCAGCGCCTCGGACGGGCCGTGCAGCAGCCGGTTGACCAGCAGCCGCGTCGCCGACGCCGCGTCCAGCCCCCGCTGCTCGTCCAGCAGGCGCCGCCGCTCCGTCTCGAAATGCGTCCGCAGCGCCGCCACGGCGGGCACCGCGGCGCGCTCGGCCCGGTGGCGGGCGAAGGCCGCCAGGGCGTCGTCCACGATGGCCCAGGCCGCCTGGGTCGCCGCCTCGCGCCCCACCCGCCCCTGCAGCGCCACGCGCTCCAGGTCGGCGAGGTCGTAGACGAAGGCCTCGTCCAGCCCGGCGACGTCCGGATCGACGTCGGCGGGGATCGCCGCGTCGACCACGAAGACCGGGCGCCGGCGCCGGCGCTTCAACGCCGCCGCCAACTGCGGTGCGGAGAGGATATAGCGCCCCAGACCCGCCGCGGTCACCACGATATCCGCGCTGGTCAGCGCCGAATCGAGATCGGCCCAGGGCGCGAAGTGGCTGTCCATCCGCCGCGCCGCCGCTTCGGCCCGGCGATCCACCGGGGCGGCGACGGTCAGCCGGCCCAGCCCGGCCTCGCGCAGGCCCTCCAGCACCAGGGCGCCCATGTCGCCCAGCCCCATCAGCAGGCCGGTGCAGCGCTTCAGGTCGCCGTGCAGGTCGCGCGCCACCTGAACCGCCGCGGCGACCAGCGAGGTGGCGCCCTCGGCGATCGGCGTCTCGCGGCGCACCCGCTTGGCGGCTCCATAGGCGGCCTGGAGAAGCCCCTCCAGCTCCGGCCCGGACAGGCCGGCGGCGGCGGCGTGGCGGTGGGCGGCCTTGACCTGTCCCAGGATGTGCGGCTCGCCGACGATCTGGCTGTCGAGCGAGCAGGCGACGGCGAAGACGTGGCGCACCGCCGCCGGCCCGGTCAGGGTGTAGAGCTGCCCGGCGAGGTCGGGCTCGCTGAGCCCCACCCGCTCCGCCATGATGCCCGCGATGGTCAGAGCGGCCTCGTTCGGGCGCTCGTGCACCGCCTGGACCTCGACCCGGTCGCAGGTGCTGAGCCACATCGCCTGGGTGATGCCGGCCGCGCCCAGCCGCTCCAGCATCGCCGGCACCTCCGCCTCCTCCGTCGTCAGACGGTCGCGGATCGCGCCGGAGCAGGACCGATGGCTGGCGCCGATGACGAAATAGGAAGCGGTCACTCTGACTCTGGCCCAGGCCGCGGCACGGCCGACAAGGATGGTACGGTTGCCGCGGATTTAAGCACGGATGGCACGGAGCGTCCCTAGTTCAAATTGTCCGCCCGCGCCGGTTCCGTCACTCGGCGGCGTTTTCCGCCGCCTTTTCGGTGGCCTTCTCGGCGGCTTTGGCCGCTTCGATCTCGGCGGCCTTCTTCTCGACCAGCCCGACGAGGTGGTCGACGATGTTCTGGTCCTTCAGCCGGTGGTCGGTGACGCCGGACAGATAGACCTGATGGGTGTTGTTGCCGCCGCCGGTCAGGCCGATGTCGGTCTCGCGCGCCTCGCCGGGGCCGTTGACCACGCAGCCGATGACCGACAGGGTCAGCGGCGTGGTGATGTGGGCCAGCCGCGCCTCCAGCGTCTCCACCGTCTTGATGACGTTGAAGTTCTGCCGCGCGCAGCTCGGGCAGGAGATGACCGTGACGCCGCGCCGCCGCAGGCCCAGCGACTTCAGCATCTCGTAGCCGACCTGGACTTCCTCCGCCGGCTCGGCCGACAGGGAGACGCGGATGGTGTCGCCGATGCCCGACCACAGCAGCATGCCCAACCCGATGGACGACTTCACCGTCCCGGCGCGCAGGCCGCCGGCCTCGGTGATGCCGATGTGCAGCGGGTAGTCGCAGGCCTCGGCCAGCCCCTGGTAGGCGGCGACGGCGAGGAACACGTCGGACGCCTTCACCGAGATCTTGAACTCGGTGAAGTCATGATCCTCCAGGATCCTGGCGTGGTTGAGCGCGCTCTCGACCAGCGCCTCCGGGCAGGGCTCGCCGTACTTCTCCAGCAGGTCCTGCTCCAGCGAGCCGGCGTTGACGCCGATGCGCATGGAGCAGCCGTAGTCCTTGGCCGCCTTCACCACCTCGCGCACCCGCTCCGCCGAGCCGATGTTGCCGGGGTTGATGCGCAGGCAGGCCGCCCCGCTCTGCGCCGCCTCGATGGCGCGCTTGTAGTGGAAATGGATGTCCGCGACGATCGGCACCGAGACCTGCGGCACGATCCGCTTCAGCGCCAGCGCCGATTCCTGGTCGGGGCAGGAGACGCGCACGATGTCGGCGCCCACCCGCTCCGCCGCCTGGATCTGGGCGACCGTCGCCGCCACGTCGGCGGTCGGCGTGTTGGTCATCGTCTGCACCGAGATCGGCGCGTCGCCGCCGACGAGCACGTTGCCCACCCGGATCTGGCGGGACTTGCGGCGAAGGATCTGGCGGTAGGCGCGCACGCTGCTCATGGGCTGAGGCCTCGGGGCATGAATCGGGTCCGGCGCGTCTTATAGCGCAGCCGGCGTCACGCCTGAAGTGCGGTCCGCCGCGCCGGATTCAAGGGAAAAAGCCGTCGCCGCCTTGTCTTCGGCGGCCCGTCCTCAATGGGCGGCGCCGCGCAGCGTCGGGGCGTGCTGGTCCAGCGACACGTCGCGCAGCACCTGCCCGACCGCGCCCATCGGCGCGCCGTCCACCCCGTCGGTGACGACGATGAGCCCGCCGGCGTTGCCGGTGCGCACGCGGATGCCCGAGCGGTCGGGAACGCGGTAGACGTCGCCCGGCTTCAGCACGCGGGTGAAGATGATCTCGCCGTTGTTGTCGCGCACCTGGATCCAGCTGTCCTGCGTGGCCCGGAGCTGGATGCGCGAGGCGGCGTTCTGCGTGCCGTAGACCTTCGACGGCAGCGCCCCGTCCGCGGCCGGCGGCACCGCCGGGGCGACGGGCGGCAGGCTGGCGATGACCGGGGCGGCGGGGGTGAGCGGCGTCGGCTCCTGCGCGGCGCCTTCGGACTCGTCGTCCTCCGCCGGGGGCGGCGGGACATTCACCATGGCCGATGGGGCGGCCGACGGGGCGGCCGACGGGGTTGGAGCCGCCGTGGGAGCGGTCGGCTTGGCAGGGGCGGTCGGGGCCGGCTGGGCGACCACCGCCGCAGGGGCCGGGGCGGGCTTCGCCGGAGCCGAAGAGGCGGGAGTCTGGGCGGCCGGGACCGGAGCGGCAGGCGCCGACGGAGCAGGCGCCGCCGTGGACGCTCCACCCGCCGCCGGCGGGGCGGTCACCGGCGGAACCGCCGGGGCGGGCGGAGCCTCCGCCATCACGGTCGGGACGGACGCCGGGGCGGCGGGCGATTCGAGGGGAGCCGGCACCGACGCGGATTGCCCGCCACCGTTCTGGCTGGCGTTGAAGGGCAGCGTGTCGAGCAGCGAGACCAGCCGGTCGGGCAGGGTCGGAACCAGATCGACCATCGAGCGGTCGGTCGCCGACAGATAGTACCAGCCGCCATAGACGATGCCGGCCAGCACCATCGTGCCGAGCAGGACCGTGCCGCCGGGGATGCGGCCTTCCGGCACCGGGGTCGGGAAATAGAGCTGCTGGCTGCGCGTGCGGCCCGCCGCCTCGTCCTTGTAGCGGGTGAGGATGGTGTCCGGGTCGAGCCCCAGGCATTCCGCGTAGGAGCGCAGGAAGCCGGCGGCGTAGGTGGTGCCCGGCAGGTCCTCGAACCGGCCGGCCTCGATGGCCTGCAGGTAGGGGTAGCGGATGCGCAGCATCGTCGCGACCTCGCGCAGGTCGTAGCCGAGGCTCTCGCGCGTCTCGCGCAGGGTGTCGGACACGCTGGGGCCGGTCTGCGCCGGGCCGTCCTGCGCGGGGTCGTAGGAGCCGAAAACCTTGCGCTTGGCCATCATCTCAACCGTACCGTCGCCTCGGATGACTTGTGGTCGCACCCCCGGCATGGGTACGCCAGCCGCGTGGGCGGCGCAACCGGGAAAGACCGTGATCCTGCCATCTTGTATACGCCCTTCGCCCGAACCGCTGTAACAAAACGCCGCCGCGGCGGGCGGCGGCGCCGGATATGGCTCCGGGGTGGAGCAAGCGGGGGCGGCGGCGGCCTCGGGCGCGGCTTCAGATGATGACGCCGTGGTCCTTGGCGAAGCTGCGCAGCTTGTCGCGCAGGCTGTGGTCGCCGCGCAGGTAGAGCCCGTTCATGTACTGGCGCAGCGCCGCCACGTCGAGCGAGCGCAGCATCGTCTTCACCGGCCCGACCGAGGGCGGCGACATCGACAGGGTGCGGAAGCCGATGCCGATCAGCGCCATGGCGTCGAGCGGCCGGCCGGCCATCTCGCCGCAGATGCTGACCGGGACGTTGGCGTCGCCGCAGGCCTCGACCAGCCGCCGCAGCAGGCTCATCATGGCCGGCGACAGCGGGTCGTAGCGGCCGGAGGTGCGCGGGTTGCCGCGGTCGCTGGCGAAGATGTACTGGGTCAGGTCGTTGGAGCCGACCGACAGGAAATCCACCCGCGGCAGCAGGGCGGGCAACTGCCAGAGCAGCGCCGGCACCTCGATCATCGTGCCGACGCGCACGCGGCTCGGCGGTTCGCCGCCCTGGCTCTCCAGCCGCGTGATCTCCAGGTCGAGCAGGCGGCGGGCGGCGTCGAACTCCGCCACCTCGGCGATCATCGGGAACATCACCGACAGCGGACGCCCGGCGGACGCCCGCAACAGGGCGCGCAGCTGCTGGCGCAGCAGCGACGGATGGTCCAGCCCGATGCGGATGGCCCGCCAACCCAGCGCCGGATTCTCCTCCCCCTCGCTGGCCGCGATGTAGGGCAGCATCTTGTCGCCGCCGACGTCGAGCGTGCGGAAGACCACCGGCTTGTCGTCGGTCTGGTCGAGGATGCGCGAATAGAGGTCGGTCTGCGCGTGGACGTCCGGGTAGGTGGAGCGCACCATGAAGGGGATTTCGGTGCGGTAGAGGCCGATCCCCTCCGCCCCGCTGGCCTTCAGGTGCGGCAGGTCGATCAGCAGGCCGCAGTTCAACTGGATGGAGATCGGCACCCCGTCCCGCGTCACCGAGGGCAGCGCGCGGATCGCCTCGTACATCTGCTCCTTGCGGGCGCGCAGGGCGACGGCCTCGGCGAAGGCCATCTGGATGTCCTCCGCCGGGCGGACGAAGGCCTGCCCGTGGTCACCGTCGACGATCACCGGGTCCAGCGGCTCGATCCGGTTCAGCGCGTCGGGCGCCTGCACCACCGGGATGTTCAGCGCGCGGGCCACGATGCAGACGTGGCTGGACGGCGACCCTTCCTCCAGGATCACGCCGCGCAGGCGGCGCTGGTCGTAGTCGAGAAGCTCCGCCGGCCCCATGGAGCGCGCGACCAGGACGATGTCCTCCGGCAGCGTGCCGCCGTCCGCCTCCGACTTGCGCCCGGCGAGGTGCTGGAGCAGCCGGTTGGTCAGGTCCTCCAGATCGAGCAGCCGCTCGCGGATGTAGGGGTCGGTCAGGTGGCTCATGCGGGCGCGGGTGTCGTTCTGCACCTGCTGCACGGCACCTTCCGCCGTCAGACCCATGCGGATCGCCTCGCGGATGCGCGACAGCCACCCGCGGTCCTCCGCGAACATGCGGTAGGTTTCCAGGATGTCCTTGGGCTCGCTCAGGCCCGCCAGCGCCGCCGCGTTCAGCAGGTCGTCGATCGCGCTGTGCATGGTGGCGATGGCGGCGTTCAGCCGCGCCAGCTCGCTCTCCGCGTCCTCGGAGACCATCTGGCGGATGGTCAGTTGCGGGCGGTGGATCACCGCCAGCCCCATCGCCAGGCCGCTGGCCAGCGAGGTGCCCGACAGGCGCGCCGGCAGCAGCGCCGGGTCGCCGGTGGAGGCGACCTCCTGCGGGTTGACCAGTTCGCCCTGGGCGACCAGCTCGGCCACCACCATGGCGATGGTCTGGAGCGTCTCGACCTCGACCTCGGTGTAGCGGCGGCGGTCCTTGTGCTGGATGACCAGGACGCCGCGGACCTTGCCGCCGCGCAGGATCGGCACGCCGGCCAGCGACAGGAACGGGTCCTCCCCGGTTTCCGGGCGGTAGGCGAAGCTGGGGTGCGACGGCGCGTTGTCCAGCGCGATGGGCCGGGCGTGGCCGGCGATGTCGCCGACGATGCCCTCGCCCACGCGCAGGCGGGTGTTGTGCACGGCGTCCTGGTTCAGGCCGAGCGTGGAGAACAGCTCCAGCACCTCGCCCGCCCGCATGACGTAGCAGGAGCAGACGTCCGCCCCCATCTCCATGCCGATCAGCGTGACGATCTTGTCCAGCCGCTCCTGGCCGGAGCCGGTGCCCGCCATGACGTCGCGCAGCCGCGCCAGCAGACGGCGCGAGGCGGCGCCGTCGAAGCCCGGCGAGCCGGCGGGAATATCGCCCACGACGCCGTTCATCTCACGCCGCCCCCAGGATGGCCGGCTGCTCGCCCGCCTCGGGCGACCGGTCGGAGGACGATGGGCAGCGGGCGGCCAGCGCCGCTTCGGCCTGGGCGATCAGGTCGCCGATGATCTCGGCCACCGGCTGCTCGCGCGTGACCAGCCCGACGCTCTGCCCGGCCATCAGCGAGCCGCTCTCCACGTCGCCGTCGATCACCGCGCGGCGCAGCGCGCCGGCCCAGAAATGCTCGATCTCCAGGATGCCGGCGTCGCGCGTCGTCTCGCCGCGGTCCACGCGGCCGATGACCTCGCGCTGAAGCTCCATGAAGCGCTTGGACCCGGCGTTCGCCAGCGCCCGCACCGGGATCACCGGAAAGCGCGGGTCGATCTGCACCGACGCCTGGGCGTCGCGCGCCGAGGCCTTGATGAAGACCTGCTTGAAGCGCGGGTGCGCGATGGACTCGGTGGCGCAGACGAAGCGGGTGCCGATCTGCACGCCCGCCGCCCCCTGCTCCAGATAGGACAGGATGGCTTCGCCGCGCCCGATGCCGCCGGCCACGAAGACCGGGACCTCGCGCAGGTCGGGCAGGATCTCCTGCGCCAGGACGGTGGTCGAGACGGGGCCGATGTGGCCGCCGGCTTCCGTGCCCTCGATCACCAGGGCATCGATGCCGATCTTGACCATCCGCTTGCCGCTGACCAGCGTCGGGGCGAAGGCCATGGCGCGGGCGCCGCCGTCCTTGATGCGCTTGATGGTGGCGCCGCTGGGGAAGCCCCCGGCGATCACCACATGGCTCACCGCCAGCTCCCGGCAGACGTCGATCAGACGGTCGAGGTCCGGGTGCATGTTGATGAGGTTGACGCCGAAGGGCTTCGCGGTCAGCGCCCGCGTGGCGGCGATCTCCGCCGCCAGCAGGTCCGGCGGCATCGAGCCGCAGGCAAGAACGCCGAAGCCCCCGGCGTTGGAGATGGCGGAGACGAGGTGGCGCTCCGACACCCAGCTCATCGCACCGCCCATGATGGCGGTGCGCGTGCCGAGGAAGGCGCAGCCACGCTCCCACAGCCGGTCGAGTCGGGCGCCTGCGACCACGTCGGACCTGGAGTCGGACCTGGCGTCGGTCATCGCCGCCCCTCCCCCTTCACCCGGCTCAGGCCGCGTCCAGCCCGTAGGCGGTGTGCAGCGCGCGCAGCGCCAGCTCCGCATACTCCTCGGCGATCAGGACGGAGATCTTGATCTCGGAGGTGGAGATGACCTGGATGTTGATGCCCTTGTCGGCCAGCGCCTTGAACATGCGCTGCGCGACGCCGGCGTGGCTGCGCATGCCGACGCCGATCACCGACACCTTCACCACGTTGGCGTCGGAGACGATGCGCTTGTAGTTCAGCTCGGCCTGGGCGTCCTCCAGCACCTTGACGGCGCGGGCGATGTCGGCCTTGCCGACCGTGAAGGTCATGTCGGTGGACTTGCCATCTTCCGACACGTTCTGGACGATCATGTCGACATTGACGGCGGCGTCGGTCAGCGGACCGAAGATGCTGGCCGCCACGCCCGGACGGTCGGCGACGCCGATGAGGGTGATCTTCGCCTCGTCGCGGCTGTAGGCGATGCCGCTCACAACTTCCTTTTCCACGATCTCGTCCTCGTCAACAACAAGGGTACCGGGAAGCGCGCTGCCGGCGGCCTCCTCGAAGCTCGACAGAACCTGCACGCGCACGCGGTGGTTCATCGCCATCTCGACCGAGCGGGTCTGCAGGACCTTCGCCCCCTGCGACGCCAGCTCCAGCATCTCCTCGTAGGTGATCTTGGAGAGCTTGCGCGCCTTGGTGACGATGCGCGGGTCGGTGGTGTAGACGCCGTCCACATCGGTGTAGATGTCGCAGCGGTCGGCCTTCAGCGCCGCCGCCAGGGCGACCGCCGAGGTGTCGGAGCCGCCGCGGCCCAGCGTGGTGATGCGCCCGCTCTCGGTCACGCCCTGGAAGCCGGCGATCACGGCGACCTCGCCGGTGTTCATCCGCTTGTCCAGCTCCGCCGTGTCGATGGACACGATGCGCGCCTTGCCGTGCGTCTCGTCGCTGTAGATGGGAATCTGCCAGCCGAGCCAGGACCGCGCCTGGATGCCGAGCGACTGCAGCGCGATGGCGAGGAGACCGGAGGTCACCTGCTCGCCCGAAGCGACGATGGCGTCGTACTCGCGCGCGTCGTGCAGCTTGTCGATGTCGTTGCAGTATTTCACGAGCTGGTTGGTCACGCCGGACATCGCCGACACGACGACGGCGACCTGATGCCCCGCCTTGACTTCCTGCTCGACCTTTCGGGCCACGTTCTTGATGCGGTCGATGTCGCCGACCGACGTGCCGCCGAACTTGAGGACGATCCGCGCCATACCTCACACCATGTCTGGGCCGGCACAAAAGCCGGCAGTCCGCGCCCCCGCTCTACCGTTGCCGGCGCGGGGCGGCGTATCCATACTCTGTCGCTCACAGCGAGGCAAGTTCGCCCCGCAATTGTTCTCGCAATCCAAGCATACGGGATTTCTTTCATGACCGCGACCGCCGGAACCGCAGGCACCGCAGGCACTGTCGACCCCCAGGACATCGCCCGCTTTTCGGCCATCGCCGCGGAATGGTGGGACCCCACCGGCAAGTTCCGGCCCCTGCACCGGCTGAACCCGCTGCGGCTGGCCTACATCCGCGACACGCTGTGCCGGCGCCTGGGCCGCGACCCGCTGGCGGCGGAGCCGCTGAAGGGCCTGCGCATCGTCGACATCGGCTGCGGCGGCGGCCTGCTGGCGGAGCCGGTCGCCCGCATGGGCGCCACCGTGGTCGGCGTCGACGCGGCCGAGCGCAACGTCCGCACCGCCGCCGCCCACGCCGCGGAGACCGGCACCCCCGTCGATTACCGCGCCACCACCGCCGAGGCCCTGGCCGCCAGCGGCGAGCGCTTCGACGCCGTCTTGGCGATGGAGGTGATCGAGCATGTCGCCGACGTGCCGCTGTTCGTGAGGTCCTGCGCGGCGCTGACCGCGCCGGGCGGCGCGCTGTTCCTGGCGACGCTGAACCGCACGCCGAAGTCCTTCGCGCTCGCCATCGTCGGGGCCGAGTACATCCTGCGCTGGCTGCCCCGCGGCACCCACAACTGGCGCCAGTTCCTGCGCCCCGGCGAGGTCGCCGCCGCCCTGCGCGCCGAAGGGATGGCGGTCCGCGACCTGACCGGCATCACCTACAACCCGCTGTCCGACGAGTTCCGGCTGAACCCGCGCGATCTCGACGTGAACTACATGGGTTGGGCCGAGCGGGCCTGAACGTACAGGGTGGCGGCGAGGCGTACGGACGTACATACGTACGCCTCGCCGCCACGGTCTGGAAAGACGGCGGCTCCGGGTGCCGGACAACAAAAAACGGGAGAGCCGGCGGCTCTCCCGTTTTTCGTGTTCTCAAGGAAACGCGCCTTACGCCGCGTGACTGGCCTCGTGCTGGGTCAGGAGCGCGTAGATCGCGTCCGCCGAGTCCGAACCGCGCAGCTTCTCGCACATGGACTGGTCACGCAGCAGGCGCGACACGCGGGCCAGCGCCTTCAGATGGTCGGCGCCGGCATGATCCGGAGCCAACAGCAGGAAAATCAGGTCAACCGGTTGCTCATCGATCGCATCGAAGTCGATGGGCCGCTCCAGCCGGGCGAAGACGCCATGGACGCGGTCGAGGTTGGGCAGCTTGCCGTGGGGGATGGCGATGCCATGCCCCACGCCGGTGGTGCCCAACCGCTCGCGCTCCAGAAGGACGTCGAAGATCGCCCGTTCGTGCTGGCCGGTCAGCTCGGACGCCTTGCGCGCCAAGTCCTGCAGGGCCTGCTTTTTGCTGCCGGCCTTGAGGTTCGGGAGAATGGCGTGCGGCGTGATGAGATCGAGCATGACGCTATGGGTGTGGTTGGAACAGAGACCGGACTCAGGCGCCGGCCTTCTCCGCCGGGTCCACCCAACCGATGTTGCCATCGGCGCGGCGGTAGACCAGGTTCAGGCGGCCATGGGCGCCGTTGCGGAACATCAGCGCCGGAGCGTCGGCGAGTTCCATGCGCATCACCGCCTCGCTGACCGCCAGGGTCGCGATGTTGGTTTCCATCTCGGCGATCACGATGGGCTGCGCCTCCTCGGCGGCGGCCTCCTCGCTCTCCACATGGACCTCGTCCTTTTCCGCTTCCAGGATCTGGTAGCGGGCCGGGAAGGCTTCCTGCGCGGGAGCTTCGACGCTGTGGTGGTCGCGCAGACGGCGCTTGTAGCGGCGCAGGCGCTTGGCCAGCTTCTCGCATGCGGTGTCGAAGGCGGGATACGGCTCGGTGGCGTCGGACGCGCTCTGAAGGACGATCCCACGACCGACGTGCACCTGAATGTCGGCCTTGAACAGATGCGCTTCGCGCGTCAGGACGACGTTGGCCTCGATCGGCTTGTTGAAGTACTTGCCGACGATGGTGTTCAGGCTGTCCGCGACGTGGCTGCGCAGAGCGTCGCCAACGTCAAGCTGCTTGCCTTTGACGGTCAGTTGCATTTTGGGATGTTTCCAATCTGGTCCGCGATAGACATAGGACGACGGAAGGCCGCCACGTGCGGACGGGGACCATAGTGACGGCGGTATGGGCTGTCAATCAAGGACGGCCCCCTCCCGGCCCGGTTACATGCGTGACATCTTGGCACGGCGTCGCTGCACCGATGACGGAATTCGCATCGCTTCACGATACTTCGCGACCGTCCGACGCGCAATGTCGATCCCTTCACCACGAAGGATTTCGACGATTTTATCGTCCGACAGCACGTCCTCCGGCTTCTCGGCGTCGATCATCGCCTTGATGCGGTAGCGCACGGCCTCCGCCGAGTGGGCCGCCTGCCCATCGGCCCCCTGGATGGCGGAGGTGAAGAAATACTTCAACTCGAACACGCCGCGCGGCGTCGCCATGAACTTGTTGGTTGTGACGCGGCTGACCGTGCTCTCGTGCATGCCGATCGCTTCGGCGATGTCGCGCAGGATCAGCGGCTTCAGATGCGAGACGCCGTGGATGAAGAAGGCGTCCTGCTGCCGGATGATTTCGCTGGCCACCTTCAAAATCGTGGTGGCGCGCTGGTGCAGCGACTTGACCAGCCAGTTGGCCGACTGGAAGCGTTCGGTGATGTATTCCTTGTCCGCCTTGTTGCGGGCGGTGCCGGAGATGCGCGCGAAATAGCGGTGGTTGACCAGCACCCGCGGCAATGTGTCCGGGTTCAGGTCGATCAGCCAGCCGCCGCCGGGGTTGGCGCGCATCAGGATGTCGGGGGTGACGAGCTGGGCGGGCGTGTGGTCGAAGCTGAGCGCCGGTTTGGGGTTCAGCTTGCGGATCTCCGCCACCATGTCGGCGACGTCCTCGGCGTCGACGCCGCAGACCTTCATCAGCGCCGGCAGGTTGCGCGCCGCCAGCAGCTCCAGATGGTCGAGCAGGGCTTCCATGGCCGGGTCGAAGCGGTTCTTCTCGCGCAGCTGGATCGCCAGGCATTCCTTCAGCGACCGCGCGAAGATGCCCGGCGGGTCGAAGCGCTGGCAGGCGGCGAGAACCCGCTCCACCCGCTCCGGCGCGCAGCCGAGCTGCCCCGCCAGGCTCTCCATCTCCAGCCCGGTGATCCAGCCGGCCTCGTCCAGCATGTCGATCAGCGCCAGACCGATGAGCTGGTCGCCGAGGTCCGGCAGGTCGATCTTCAGCTGTTCGGTCAGATGGTCGCGCAGGCTCTTCTGGCCGGTCAGCGTGGCTTCCAGGTTGGACTCGTCGTCCTCGAAGCCGCCGCGCCCGCCGCGCTCCTGCCAGGAGCCGTAGACGTCGCTGGAGCCGTCCGTCCCGTCGGAAAAGCGGTCGTCGGAATAGACATTCTCGAAATCGGTGTCGAGCGGCGCGTCGGACGCCGACCCCATCGTCTCCGACGACGTCATCTCCACCGTGTCGCGGGTGCGCCCGTCGCTCATCGGCGGCTGGCGCTCCTCCGGCGCGGCGAGGTCCACCACGCCGGGCTCGCCCCGGCTCTCGCCGGCGCCATCGCCGCCAGCCTCACCGCCGCCCTCGCCCCCTCCCTCGCCGGGACCGCTTTCGCGTTCCAGCAGGGGGTTCTGCTCGATCTCGCGGTCCACGAAGTCCGACAATTCGATGTTCGACAGCTGCAGCAGCTTGATGGCCTGCTGCAACTGCGGAGTCATCACCAGGGACTGGGTCTGACGAAGATCGAGGCGTTGGCTGAGCGCCATGGGCAGGGAAACCGCACTAGAGGCTGAACCGGTCCCCGAGGTAGACCCGGCGCACGTCCTCGTGCGCCACGATCTCGGCCGGTTCTCCCTCCATTAGTACCACACCATCGTGCAAGATGTATGCCCGATCGACGAGGTCGAGCGTTTCGCGCACGTTGTGGTCGGTGATCAGCACGCCGATGCCACGGTCGCGCAAGTGGCTGACCAGCTCGCGGATGTCGTTCACCGCGATCGGGTCGATGCCGGCCAGCGGCTCGTCGAGCAGGATGAAGTGCGGCTGGGAGGCCAGGGCGCGGGCGATCTCGACGCGCCGCCGCTCGCCGCCCGACAGGGCCAGCGCCGGGGCGCGGCGCAGGTGGGTGATCGAGAACTCCGCCAGCAGCTCGTCCAGCATCTGCTCGCGCGTGTCGCGGTTGGGCTCCACCACCTCCAGCACGGAGCGGATGTTGTTCTCCACCGACATGCCGCGGAAGATCGACGCCTCCTGCGGCAGATAGCCGATGCCCAGCCGCGCCCGGCGGTACATGGGCAGCGCCGTGATGTCCTGCCCGTCGAGCAGGATGGTCCCGGAATCGGCGGCGATCAGCCCGGTGATCATGTAGAAGCAGGTCGTCTTGCCCGCCCCGTTGGGGCCGAGCAGGCCGACCGCCTCGCCGCGCTGGACCGTCACGGTCACGTCGCGGACGACCGGGCGCTTCTTGTAGGCCTTGCCGAGATGCAGGGCCACCAGCCCTTCGGCGGGGCGCGCGTCGGTGGCGGACTGGCCCGCGGGCAGGCCCGACGGGTTCGAGGCGGAAAGGGTCGGGCCGCCGAGGTCCCGGTCTTCGATGTCCATGGCCATTGATTCGCTGCCGGGTCGTCAGGGCTTCGCGGCGGGCTTGGCGCCCGGCTGCGCGGTGGGCGTGCCGCCCGGCTGGGCGGAGGACCGGCCACCGGGCGAGGCGCCGCCCGGGGCGCCCGGCTCCTGGCCGGGGATCAGCAGGCCCATCACCCGCCCGCCGGTGGCGGGTCCGGCGATCACGCGGTTGACCCTGGTCTTCATGTTCATCTCGGCGGCGTCGCCATTGAGCTGGTTGTCGTTGCGGGTGATCTTGACGTTGCCGAGCAGCACCGCCGTCTCGTCGGCCACCGAATAGACCAGCTTGTCCGACAGCGCCACGTCGGTCGCGGTGGTCACCACCACGCTGCCCGCGCCGTCGATGCGCTCCATCTGGGTCGAGCCGTCCGGCATCTTCTTGAGCTGGCCGATCAGGATGTCGGCGCGCAGCCGGTCGCCGTTGGCGATGCGCACGGCCACGGCGTCGCCGCGCGCCACCGTCAGGTTCTTGGCCTCGTAATATTCCAGCGTATCGCGCGCCGTCACGATGTCGGTGCGGGTGACCAGCTTGAGGTTGCGCCCGGTGACCACGGCGACCTGCTTGTCCACGTCGTAGACGCCGCGCTCGCCGAAGACCTCCTGGGTCGGGCTGACGATGCGCACGTTGCCTTCGGCCAGAAGCTGGAACACCTCGTTCCCCTTGCCGGGCACCTCGCGGTAATAGGCGGTCAGCACGTCGGCGTAGACGGTGCTGTCGCTGCGCTTGGCCGAGGCGTTGCCGCGCGCCACGTAGGCGCGCACGTCCTGGTGCCACTCGATGGCCTTGTCGGCGTTGACCTCGACCGGGTTGGGACCGCCGCCGAGGCCGGGCAGCCCCTGCGCCGCCGCCGGGACGGACGCCCCCGACAACAGGAGGAACGCGGCCAGCAGCGGGGCCGCAAAGGTGGCTGCAGGTGTGGCTGCACTCAACGCGTCTTTCCTCCGGGGCTTTCGGCGGCCTGGACATCGGCCTTGGACTGGTTCAGGAACACCATCGTCTTGCCACGGTCGGACAGACGGAAGCCTTCGGCGTTGATGACGCCCTGCGGCCCCTGGCCCACGACATGGACATCGCCCCAGGCGGTGCCCTTGCGGATGTCGGAGTCCGCTTCCTCGGTGGTGAATTCGTTGCCGTCGTCGCGCATGACGCGGACATGGCCACGCATCTTCAGGATGCCGGTGACCTGATTGTACCAGCCCTTGTCGGAGCGGATGGTCACCCAGGTGCCGTCGGTCTGGGTCATCTCGGCCTCCGGCTGGTCGAGCAGCATGATGTCCGGCTGGTCGGCGATGCGGTCGGCCTTCGCCGCCACCAGCGAGAAGGGCTGGTTGTCCTCGTCCACCGCGACGTAGCGCGGCTTGATCATCTCAAGCTGGCCCTGGTCGGCGGAGATGCGCAGGGTCGGCAGTTCGGTCAGCGAGGGCCAGACGGCGATCAGCGCCATCACCGCCAGCGCCAGCGCCGGAAGCGCGAATTTCATTCCGGCGACAAAACGGCTGTAGACCCGGCTGACCGGGCGGATCTCCCGGCGCCTGTGGACGCGCTTGGCGGCCTCGCCGTCGGACATCGGCTCCGACGTCGCTCCCGGCATGGCCATGAGCCGCGCGGCGAGGGAAGGCGCGTCCGCGCTCCGCTCCTGCGTGTTCACCGTCCGATCCTTCAGGTCGCTGTCCATGGCGTCAACCGTCCTCCGGCTGCCCGTCACGCCACCCCGGCGCGCAGGCAATCGTGAATGTGCACAACACCGAGCGGCCGGTCCGCCTCCACCACGAACAGGCTGGTGATCTGCTTCTCGTTCATCTCCCGCAGCGCCTCCTCGACCAGCGCCTTGGGGCGGATCGTCTTGGGGCGCGGCGACATGATGCTGTCGGCGCGCTCCGCCCACAGTTCGGGCGTCAGGTGGCGGCGGAGGTCGCCGTCCGTGATGACGCCGGCGAGCGCGCCCGTGGCGTCCACCACGCCGACGCAGCCCAACCGCTTCGCCGTCATCTCGAATATGACGGTGGAAAGCGGCGTATCCAAGGCGCACAGGGGCATATCACCGCCCTTGTGCATCACGTCGGTCACCTTCAGCAGCGCCCGGCCGAGCTGGCCGCCGGGGTGGAACTGCTTGAAATCCGCCGCCGTGAAGCCGCGCCGTTCCAGCAGCGCCACCGCCAGGGCGTCGCCCAGAGCCAGCATCATCGTGCTCGACGTGGTCGGGGCCAGCCCCAGCGGGCAGGCCTCCGGCGCCGGCGGCAGCACCAGCGCCACGTCCGACTGCTCGGCCAGGGAGGAGCCGGCGCGCCGGGTGATGCCGATCAGCGGGATGTCGAAGCGGCGGGTGTAGGCGACGATGTCCGACAGCTCATGCGTCTCGCCGGAATTGGACAGGGCGATCACCGCGTCCTGCCGGGCGATCATGCCGAGGTCGCCATGGCTCGCCTCACCCGGATGGACGAAGAAGGCCGGCGTCCCGGTGGAGGCCAGGGTCGCGGCGATCTTGCGCGCCACATGGCCGGACTTGCCCATGCCGGAGACGACGACGCGCCCGGTTATCCCGGCCAGCCGGTCCAGCGCGCGCACGAAGGCGCCGTCCAGCCCGTCCGCCAGCGCGGTCAGGGCGTCGGCCTCCATCCGCAGGACGCGCCGGGCGCTTGCGATGTCGCGGCCGGCCGCGGCATCCGGCGGGCCGTCGGCCGGGCGATCGATCAGGCTGGATGCCGGGCTGGTTGCGGTCAGGCTCGTCAAGGCGGTGCTTGCCTCTTCTGGTTGGCCCAAGGGGCCGAGAAAGGGTACTCCGACTGGCGGCGCGGGTATCCGCGACAACGGGCCAGCCGCCGCGCGGGCAGTATGCCCACCCGCGCGCGTCCGGTCAAATCAACGTCCGGAGGGCTTGACCTATTCCACCGGGCCGCTTTTCGGGATGACGGCCCTCAATGCGACAGAATGTCCGGCTGCTCCCAACCGCCGAGGTCCAGTTCCCCGCGGGCCGGCAGGAAGTCGAAGCAGGCCTTGGCGAGATGGGTCCGCCCCTCGCGCGCCAGCATGACGTCGAGCTTTTCCTTGAGGTCGTGCAGGTGCAGCACGTCGGAGGCGGCGTATTTCATCTGCTCCGGGGTCAGCTCCGCAGCACCCCAGTCGGAGGACTGCTGCTGCTTGGACAGCTCCACCCCCAGCAGGTCCCTCACCAGATCCTTCAGCCCGTGCTTGTCGGTGAAGGTGCGGACCAGCTTGGACGCGACCTTGGTGCAGTAGACCGGCTGGCAGACGACGCCGAGATAGGCCCGCATCACCGCCACGTCGAAGCGGGCGAAATGGAACAGCTTGGTGACCTCGGGGTCGGCGAGCAGGCGCTTCAGGTTCGGAGCGTCGTATTCGCCCTTGCGGAACTGGACCAGATGGACCGTGCCGTCGCCGGGGGACAGCTGGACCAGGCACAGCCGGTCGCGGTGGGGGTTCAGCCCCATGGTCTCGGTGTCGATGGCGACGGCGCCGCCGCGGGCGAGGGACTTCAGGTCGAGACCGTCCGGCAGGTCGCCGTCATGGAGGTCGATGGGCATTGGGTGGCTTCCCGCTCGTGTAGGACGGCCCCCGGCCACGGACCCCAGAAACGACGAACGCCGCTCTGCTACCTGTCCGTCCCGCTGGGGGAGGTCCGTAGCATGCGGCGCAGCCGGGTAGATATGGTGCCCAGGAGAAGACTCGAACTTCCACGACATTTCTGCCACAGGTACCTGAAACCTGCGCGTCTACCAATTCCGCCACCTGGGCTCGGTGTGGGCCGCTTATGTAGCCGGCTGGCGGAGACCCGTCAACAGCTTTTTTTCACTTTCGCGCCGAAAGCCCGGCCGGGCGCGAAATGGGCCGCGGGCGGCGCGTCAGGCCCTAGCCTCTTCCGGGAGGTTTCTATATAAGCAAGCCCCGATCCGGTCGCCCCGCCCCGCTTGGCGGCCGCCGGACGACAGGAATTTGCGGGCCCAACGGCACGGGAGAAGGTCGATGTCCTATCGCTCTGAAGTGGTCACGGTGTTCGGCGGTTCGGGATTCGTCGGCCGCCATCTCATTCGCCGCCTCGCCAAGACCGGCGCCATCGTGCGCGTGGTGTCGCGCCATCCGAACCAGGCCAACTTCCTGAAGACGGCCGGTTCGGTCGGCCAGATCGTGCCGATGGCCGCCGACGTGAAGGACGACCAGTCCGTGGCGCGGGCCATCCAGGGCGCGGACACCGTCATCAACCTGATCGGCACGCTGTACGAGCGTGGCGCCTGGAATTTCCAGACCGTGCATGTCGACGCCCCGGCGCGCATCGCCCGCATCGCCAAGGCCAGCGGCGTGCGCCGTCTCGTCCACGTCTCGGCCATCGGCGCCGACGCCCGGTCGGCCTCGGCCTACGCCAAGTCCAAGGCGGCGGGCGAGCAGGCGGTCTCCCAGGCCTTCCCCGGCGCCGCCATCATCCGCCCGAGCATCGTCTTCGGGCCGGAGGACGGCTTCTTCAACAAGTTCGCCGCCATGGCGCAGGTCTCCCCGGCGCTGCCGCTGATCGGCGGGGCGACGAAGTTCCAGCCGGTCTATGTGGGCGATCTGGCCGACGCCATCGCCGCCGCCGCGACGCTGGACTCGGCAGCCGGCAAGACCTTCGAGCTGGGCGGGCCGCGCGTCTACAGCTTCAAGGAGCTGATGCAGCTCATGCTGCGGGAGATCCGCCGCAAGCGCTTCCTCGTCCCGGTTCCCTGGAACATCGCGGAGACGCTGGGCGGCCTGCTGGAGAAGGTGCCGCCGATCGTCGCCCCGCCGCTGACCCGCGATCAGGTGGAGATGCTGCGGACCGACAACGTCGCCGCCGCCGGCGCGCCGGGCTTCAAGGAGCTGGGCATCACCAACCTGTCGAGCTGCGAGGTCATCCTGCCGACCTACCTGTCGCGCTACATCGTCGGCGGCCGCTCCAACACGACGCCGCGCGACGCCGGGAATCATTCCGGCGCGCACTGACCGTCACGGCCCCGCGCCATCGACAACCCGCGCCATCGACAAGGAAAGCCCCAAGGAAAGCCCCGGCCCGCCGCCGGGGCTTTCGCCGTTTCGCGGGCTTGCCATCCCGTACGAAAGAGCCGCGCAAGGGTGCCCTGCGGCGCGCAGCCTTGATTCCCGCGCCCGCCTGCCGCATCTGGCCCCTTCATCGGAGCGACGGAAGGAGCGTGGGGAGTCATGCAGGCCGCAACGCAGGATTTCACCATACGGGAATTCGCCGACCGCGCGCCGGGCGCCCGGCTGGCCTCCCTGGCGGCCTTCTTCGTCAACGGGTCGGTCTTCGGCGTCTGGGCCACCCAGATCCCGGCGATCAAGGATCACCTGGACCTCAGCCCCGGCGTGCTCGGCGTCGCCCTGCTCTGCCTCGCCGCCGGGGCGCTGACCGCGATGGTCGGCTCGGGCCCGCTGCTCGGCCGCGTCGGCAGCGCGCCGGTGATCCGGCTCACCGCCGTCGCCTTCGCCGTGATCCTGCCGCTTCCGGCGCTGATGCCGGACCTGCTGTCGCTGTGCGCCGTGCTGTTCCTGTTCGGGGCGGCGGGCGGCACCATGGACGTGGCGATGAACGCCCACGGCGCCTTGGTGGAACGCCATCTCGGGCGGCCGATCATGTCGTCGCTGCACGGCATGTGGAGCCTGGGCGGCCTGTTCGGCGCCGGGGTGGGCGGCCTGCTGCTGCAGATCCTGCCGCCGCCGCTCCAGGCGTCTCTCCTCGCGGCATCGCTGCTCGCCCTGTTCTTCGCGCTGCACCGCCGCTTCCTGCCCGGAAGCGCCGATCAGCAGGCCGAGCCGACGGGCCTCGCCCTGCCCGACCGCGGCACGCTGCTGCTCGGCGCGCTGACCTTCCTGGCCTTCATGAGCGAGGGCGCGATCCTCGACTGGAGCGCCGTCTATCTGCGCGAGGATCTGGGGGGTGCGGCGTCGATCGCGGCGCTGGGCTTCGCCGTCTTTTCCGGCGCCATGGCGGTGGGCCGCTTCTGCGGCGACCGGCTGCGCCAGCGCTTCGGCGGGCCGCTGCTGGTCCGCGCCGGGGCGGTGCTGGCCTTCGCCGGGTTGGCGGTCGCGCTGACCGGCGGCGGGCCGGTGGTGGCGGTCGCCGGGTTCGGGCTGACCGGGCTCGGCCTGTCGAACGTGGTGCCGGTGCTGTTCAGCGCCGCCGGGGCCAAGGCGGAGGGGGAGGCCGGCCAAGCCATCGCCGCGGTGGCGACCCTCGGCTACGCCGGGGTGCTGACCGGCCCGGCCCTGCTCGGCTTCGTGGCGGAGGCCAGCACGGTGGGCTTTTCCTTCGCCCTGGTCGCCGCGCTGGCCCTGGTCATCGCCGCGGCCTCCTCGCGCGCCGTCGCCCGGCAGGGCTGAGACGCGCCGGAGGGGTTCGTTCAGAGATAGAGGAACGCCAGCATCCCCGTGCCGATGGCGATGCGGTACCAGGCGAAGGGCGCGAAGCCGTAGCGCCCGACGAAGTCGACCAGCATCTTGACCACCAGCGCCGCCGCGACGAAGGCGGTGACGAAGCCGACCCCGATCAGCAGCGCGGAGTCGACGTTCATCAGGCTCCAGTTCTTGTAGAGGTCGTAGACCGTGGCGCCGGCCATGGTCGGGATCGCCAGGAAGAAGGAGAACTCCGCGGCGGTCCGCCGGTCCACCCCCATCAGCAGCGAGCCGATGATCGTAGCGCCCGAGCGCGACACGCCCGGCACCAGCGCCAGACACTGGCACAGGCCGATCTTCAGGGCGAGCGGCGCCGGGAAGCGCTCGATCTGGGTGTAGCGCGGCACCGGCACCAGCCGTTCCGCCATCAGGATGCCGATGCCGCCCACGATCAGCGCGATGCTGACCACCGTCGGGTTGAACAGCACCGCCTTGATGACGCCGTGCAGCGCCGCCCCCAGCACCATGGCCGGCAGGAAGGCCAGGATCACCGCCATGGCGAAGTGGCGGGCGCCCGGATCGTCCTTCAACCCGGTGACCACGTTCCACAGACGGGCGAAATAGACCGTGCAGATCGCCAGGATCGCACCGAGCTGGATCACCACCTCGAACACCTTGCCCGGCGGGCCTTCGAAGCCCAGCAGGGTGTCGAAAATGATCAGGTGGCCGGTGGACGAGACCGGCAGGAATTCGGTCAGCCCTTCGATCAGGCCGAGCAGAGCGGCGTCCAGATATTGGTCGATCAGCATGCGGCGCTTGGCCTCTGACAGGATGGCGGATGGCAATGTCCGGCTTATAGCAGCGCAACATGGCGAAGGCGACGACCCATGGGGCGATACCCCTAATTGGGCGATAGTCCCGGATCGGCCCTAATATTCTTGCTTGTTTTTCAGGCACTCCCGCCGTCTACGGAAGCCTCCGCGACATCGAGTCACGCTTTGGTCAGCCATGCTGTCCTAACGACGAAAATATGCTCGCGCGGCGCCGTCGCTTGCGGTATATGACGTTCAGACCGCGTGACCGCGGGCTTTCGTTTTCACTGCGGCCACGCCCCTTCCCGTGCCCCCTCGGCGCGAAAAAGGGTCGCCCGGCCGCCGGCGCCGTCCCCATGCACGGGACACGGGAAGAAGGAGCAGGCGTTATGGCGAACCAGAGGATGTTGGGCTTCGTGCACACCGCGCAGCGGATGCCCGACAAACGCCCGGCCGCGGAGCGCCGCCAGGATTTCGCCGAGATCTACGCCCGCTTCAGCGACGAGCGCGCCAACGAGCAGGCCAACCGCTGCTCGCAGTGCGGCGTTCCCTTCTGCCAGGTGCACTGCCCGGTTTCCAACAACATCCCCGACTGGCTGAAGCTGACCTCCGAAGGCCGGCTGGAGGAGGCGTACGAGGTCTCCCAGTCCACCAACAACTTCCCGGAGATCTGCGGCCGCATCTGCCCGCAGGACCGCCTGTGCGAGGGCAACTGCGTCATCGAGCAGTCCACCCACGGCGCCGTCACCATCGGCTCGGTGGAGAAGTACATCAACGACACCGCCTGGGATCAGGGCTGGGTGAAGCCGCGCAAGCCGTCGCGTGAGCTGGGCGTGTCGGTCGGCGTCATCGGCGCCGGTCCGGCCGGCCTCGCCGCCGCCGAGGAGCTGCGCGCCAAGGGTTACGAGGTGCACGTCTACGACCGCTACGACCGCATGGGCGGCCTGCTGGTCTACGGCATCCCCGGCTTCAAGCTGGAGAAGTCGGTGGTCGAGCGCCGCGTGAAGCTTCTGGCCGACGCCGGGGTGGTCTACCACCCGAACTTCGAGGTCGGCCGCGACGCCTCCCTGCCGGAGCTGCGCCGCAAGCACGTCGCCGTGCTGGTCGCCACCGGCGTCTACAAGGCGCGCGACATCAAGGCGCCGGGCTCGGGGCTGGGCAACATCGTGGCGGCGCTGGACTACCTGACCACTTCCAACAAGGTCAGCCTGGGCGATACGGTGGAGGCGTACGAGAACGGCTCCCTGAACGCCGCTGGCAAGCATGTGGTGGTTCTGGGCGGCGGCGACACCGCCATGGACTGCGTGCGCACGGCCATCCGCCAGGGCGCCACGTCCGTCAAGTGTCTGTACCGCCGCGACCGCAAGAACATGCCGGGCTCGCAGCGCGAGGTCGCCCACGCCGAGGAAGAGGGCGTGGAGTTCATCTGGCAGGCCGCCCCGGAAGGCTTTACCGGTGACAGCGTGGTGACCGGCGTGCGCGCCGTGCGCATCCATCTCGGCGTCGCCGACGCCACCGGCCGCCAGACCCCGCAGGTGATCGAGGGGTCGGAGTTCACGGTCCAGGCCGATCTGGTCATCAAGGCGCTCGGCTTCGAGCCCGAGGACCTGCCGAACGCCTTCGACGAGCCGGAGCTGAAGGTGACTCGCTGGGGCACGCTGCTGGTCGATCATCGCACCAAGATGACCAACATGGACGGTGTGTTCGCCGCCGGCGACATCGTGCGCGGCGCCTCGCTGGTGGTGTGGGCCATCCGCGACGGCCGCGACGCGGCGGAGGGCATCCACGCCTACGCCAAGGCGAAGGCCGAGGCGCCGGTCGCCGTCGCGGCGGAATAAAAGCCGCAACAATCCACAATTCCGCGGGTTCCAGGGGTCCATTTCGGCCCCTGGCGGGGGTGAAGGGGCGAAGTCCCCCTTCAAAACAGACTGCCCCCGTCGAACAGACTGATTGAAAGGGTCCACCGATGACCACCGAGTTGAACCAGGGTGAGCAGTTCGTCGCCGACTTCCGCGCCAACGCCGCGGCGCTGACCACTGCCAACGCCTACAACCCGGAGGATGAGCACGACGCCTGCGGCGTCGGCTTCATCGCCGCGATCGACGGCAAGCCCCGCCGCTCGGTGGTCGAGAAAGGCATCGAGGCGCTGAAGGCCGTCTGGCACCGCGGTGCCGTGGACGCCGACGGCAAGACGGGCGACGGTGCGGGCATCCACGTCGCCGTGCCGCAGAAGTTCTTCAAGGACCATGTGAAGGTCATCGGCCACCGCGCGCCGGACAACAAGCTGGCCGTCGGCCAGGTCTTCCTGCCGCGCATCAGCCTGGACGCGCAGGAAGCCTGCCGCTGCATCGTCGAGACCGAGATCCTGGCCTTCGGCTACTACATCTACGGCTGGCGTCAGGTGCCGATCAACGTCGACATCATCGGCGAGAAGGCCAACGCGACCCGTCCGGAGATCGAGCAGATCATCGTCGGCAACAACAAGGGCGTGTCCGACGAGCAGTTCGAGCTCGACCTCTACATCATCCGCCGCCGCATCGAGAAGGCGGTGAAGGGTGAGCAGATCAACGACTTCTACATCTGCTCGCTGTCGGCGCGCTCGATCATCTACAAGGGCATGTTCCTGGCGGAGCAGCTGACCACCTTCTACCCGGACCTGCTGGACGAGCGGTTCGAGTCCGACTTCGCCATCTACCACCAGCGCTATTCGACCAACACCTTCCCGACCTGGCCGCTGGCCCAGCCCTTCCGCATGCTCGCCCACAACGGTGAGATCAACACGGTCAAGGGCAACGTCAACTGGATGAAGGCGCACGAGACCCGGATGGAGCATCCGGCCTTCGGCAGCCACATGGCGGACCTGAAGCCGGTGATCGGCGTCGGCCTGTCGGACTCCGGCTCGCTCGACACCGTGTTCGAGGTGATGGTCCGCGCCGGCCGCACCGCCCCGATGGTCAAGATGATGCTGGTGCCGCAGGCGCTGACCAGCTCGCAGACCACGCCGGACAACCACAAGGCGCTGATCCAGTACTGCAACTCCGTCATGGAGCCGTGGGACGGCCCTGCCGCGCTGGCCATGACCGACGGCCGCTGGGTCGTCGGCGGCATGGACCGCAACGGCCTGCGCCCGATGCGCTACACGATCACCACCGACGGCCTGATCATCGGCGGGTCCGAGACGGGCATGGTGAAGATCGACGAGGCCCAGGTCATCGAGAAGGGCCGCCTCGGCCCGGGCGAGATGATCGCCGTCGACCTGCAGTCCGGCAAGCTCTACCGCGACCGCGAGCTGAAGGACCATCTCGCCGCCGGCAAGCCGTGGGACAAGTGGGTGCAGAACACCACCCACCTGGACGAGCTGGTCAAGACCGCCTCGCTGAAGGGCGAGCCGTCGGACATGGACAAGGCCGAGCTGCGCCGCCGCCAGCAGGCCTTCGGCCTGACCATGGAAGACATGGAACTGATCCTGCACCCGATGGTGGAGGACGGGAAGGAGGCCATCGGCTCGATGGGCGACGACAGCCCCATCGCCGTGCTGTCCGACAAGTACCGCGGCCTGCACCACTTCTTCCGCCAGAACTTCTCCCAGGTCACCAACCCGCCCATCGACAGCTTGCGTGAGCGCCGGGTGATGAGCCTGAAGACGCGGCTCGGCAACCTCGGCAACATCCTGGACGAGGACGAGACGCAGACCCGCCTGCTGCAGCTCGAATCGCCGGTCCTGACGACCGCCGAATTCCGCGCCATGCGCGACTACATGGGCGACACGGCCGCCGAGATCGACGCCACCTTCCCGGTGGATGCCAATGCTGGTGGCGGCCCGGAGGCCCTGCGCGACGCGCTGCGCCGCATCCGCCAGGAGACGGAGGACGCCGTTCGCGGCGGCGCCACCCACGTCATCCTGACCGACGAGGCGATGGGCCCGGCGCGCGCCGCCATCCCGGCGATCCTCGCCACCGGCGCCGTGCACACGCACCTGATCCGCTCCAACCTGCGCACCTTCACCTCGCTGAACGTGCGCACGGCGGAGGGGCTGGACACCCACTACTTCGCCGTGCTGATCGGCGTCGGCGCCACCACGGTCAACGCCTACCTCGCCCAGGAGGCCATCGCCGAGCGTCACCGCCGCGGCCTGTTCGGCGCCATGCCGCTGGAAAAGGGCATGGCCAACTACAAGAAGGCCATCGACGACGGCCTGCTGAAGATCATGTCCAAGATGGGCATCTCGGTCATCAGCAGCTACCGCGGCGGCGGCAACTTCGAGGCCATCGGCCTGTCGCGTGCTCTGGTCGCCGAGCATTTCCCGGCGATGGTCAGCCGCATCTCGGGCATCGGCCTGAACGGCATCCAGAAGAAGGTGCTGGAACAGCACGCCACCGCCTACAACGAGGAGGTCGTGGCCCTGCCGGTCGGCGGCTTCTACCGCTTCCGCAAGTCGGGCGACCGCCACGGCTGGGAAGGCGGCGTGATCCACACGCTGCAGCAGGCGGTGACCAACGACAGCTACACCACCTTCAAGAAGTACAGCGAGCAGGTGAACAAGCGCCCGCCGATGCAGCTCCGCGACCTGCTGGAGCTGCGCTCCACCAAGGCCCCGGTGCCGGTGGACGAGGTGGAGAGCATCACCGCGATCCGCAAGCGCTTCATCACGCCGGGCATGTCCATGGGCGCCCTGTCGCCGGAGGCGCACGGCACGCTGAACGTCGCCATGAACCGCATCGGCGCCAAGTCCGACAGCGGCGAGGGCGGTGAGGACCCGGCGCGCTTCCGCCCGGACAAGAACGGCGACAACTGGAACAGCGCCATCAAGCAGGTGGCCTCGGGCCGCTTCGGCGTCACCGCCGAGTACCTGAACCAGTGCCGCGAGCTGGAGATCAAGGTCGCCCAGGGCGCCAAGCCCGGCGAGGGCGGCCAGCTCCCCGGCTTCAAGGTGACCGAGATGATCGCGCGGCTGCGTCACTCGACGCCGGGCGTGATGCTCATCAGCCCGCCGCCGCACCACGACATCTACTCGATCGAGGATCTCGCCCAGCTCATCTATGACCTGAAGCAGATCAATCCGGATGCGAAAGTGACGGTGAAGCTGGTCAGCCGTTCCGGTATCGGAACGATTGCCGCGGGCGTCGCCAAGGCCAACGCCGACATCATCCTGATCTCCGGCAACAGCGGCGGCACCGGTGCTTCCCCGCAGACCTCGATCAAGTTCGCCGGCCTGCCCTGGGAGATGGGCCTGTCGGAGGTCCATCAGGTCCTGACGCTGAACCGCCTGCGCCACCGCGTGCGGCTGCGCACCGACGGCGGCCTGAAGACCGGCCGCGACATCGTGATCGCCGCCATGCTGGGCGCCGAGGAGTTCGGCATCGGCACGGCCAGCCTGATCGCCATGGGCTGCATCATGGTCCGCCAGTGCCACAGCAACACCTGCCCGGTCGGCGTCTGCGTGCAGGACGACAAGCTGCGCCAGAAGTTCGTCGGCACGCCGGAGAAGGTCGTCAACCTCTTCACCTTCCTCGCCGAGGAAGTGCGCGAGATCCTGGCCGGCCTGGGCTTCCGCTCGCTGAACGAGGTGATCGGCCGCACCGACCTGCTCCATCAGGTCAGTCGCGGCGCCGAGCATCTCGACGACCTCGACCTGAACCCGCTGCTGGCCCAGGTCGATCCCGGCGAGAACGCCCGCTACTGCACGCTGCAGGGCCGCAACGAGGTGCCGGACACGCTGGACGCCCGCATCGTCGCCGACGCCCGCCCGCTGTTCGAGGAGGGCGAGAAGATGCAGCTCGCCTACAACGCCCGCAACACGCAGCGTGCCATCGGCACGCGGCTGTCCTCGATGGTGACGCGTAAGTTCGGGATGTTCGGGCTGCAGCCCGGCCACATCACCATCCGCCTGCGCGGCACCGCCGGCCAGTCGCTGGGCGCCTTCGCGGTGCAGGGCATCAAGCTTGAGGTGATGGGCGACGCCAACGACTATGTCGGCAAGGGCCTGTCGGGCGGCACCATCGTCGTCCGTCCGACGACCTCCAGCCCGCTGGAGACCAACAGGAACACGATCATCGGCAACACGGTCCTCTACGGCGCGACGGCGGGCAAGCTGTTCGCCGCGGGCCAGGCCGGCGAGCGGTTCGCCGTCCGCAATTCCGGCGCTACCGTGGTGGTCGAGGGCTGCGGCTCCAACGGCTGCGAGTACATGACAGGCGGCACGGCGGTCATCCTCGGCCGCGTCGGCGACAACTTCGCCGCCGGCATGACGGGCGGCATGGCCTATGTCTATGACCTGGACGACAGCCTGCCGCTGTACATCAACGACGAGAGCGTGATCTTCCAGCGCATCGAGGTCGGCCATTACGAGAGCCAGCTCAAGCACCTGATCGAGGAGCATGTGGCGGAGACGCAGAGCCGCTTCGCCGCCGAGATCCTCAACGACTGGGCGCGTGAGGTGACCAAGTTCTGGCAGGTGGTTCCGAAGGAAATGCTGAACCGCCTGGAAGTGCCGGTCCATCTGCCGAAGGCCATTTCCGCGGAGTAAAACCCACGGATTAAATCACAGGGCGATTGCGCATATGCGAAACGGCGGTCCGGGGCAACCGGGCCGCCGTTTTTCACGCCGGCGGCGGCATGGGCGTCCTTTTCAGGGCGCCGGTTCTTGGAATAATCTGGTGCGGAATGGGTTGTTAGGACCGCCTGGGAGCATCCGCAACCACACGGGAGGGCGTCATGCCGGCAGAGGACGGCTTGCGCATCGACATTCGCTTCGCCACGGCGGCCGACGGGCCGCGCTGCGCCGACATCTTCCTGCACGGGCGCCGCGCCGCCTTTTCCTGGCAGCCCGAGGACCGGTTCGGCCTGGACGACTATTACGACTGCGTGGACGGGGAAGAGGTGCTGGTGGCGGAAGCCGGCGGCTGCGTGGTCGGCTTCGTCTCCGTCGATGCCGGCGAGCGCTTCATCCACACCCTGTTCATCGACCCGCTGTGGCGCGGGCAGGGCATCGGCAGCGCGCTGCTGCGCGAGGCGCTGACCCTGCTGCGCGGCTCCGCCGAACTGGCCTGCGCGTCGCGCAACGCGGCGGCCCGCGCCTTCTACGAGCACAACGGCTGGACCCCGGTTCCCGCCGCCGAAACCGGAGGGGATGCGGAACCCCTGGTGGTCTACCGCAAATCCGCCCTTTGACACCCTCCCGGCACGGTTGATCCATAAGCCGAAGGAGCGGCGTCACACGCCAAAGCGCAGACTGTTTTCCACGCTCCCCATACGCTACAGTCCGGCCCGGCATGCGGACACTCCATCACCACCCCCTCCATCCCTTGTCCCGCGTCGCGCGGGTGATGCTGGCCGAGAAGGGTCTTCCCTTCGACCCAGTCATCGAGAAGCCGTGGGAACGGCGCGAGGATTTCCTGATGCTCAACCCCGCCGGCGAGCCGCCGGTGCTGGTGGAGGAGGACGGGACCGTCGTGGCCGGCGGGCTGCCCGTGCTGGAGTATCTGGAGGAGGCCTATCCCGACGTGGCCCTGATGCCGCGGGAGGTGGCGGCCCGCGCCGAGGTGCGCCGGATCGTCGACTGGTTCACCCGGACCTTCGACCGCGAGGTGACCGAGAATCTGGTCGGCGAGAAGCTGATCAAGCGGCTGTCCGGCCAGGGCCACCCCTACGCCCCGGCGATCCGCGCCGGTCTGGCGAACATCCAGTACCACATGGAATACATCGCCTTCCTGTCGGAACGGCGCCCCTGGCTGGCCGGCTCCAGCTTCACGGTGGCCGACATCGCGGCGGCGGCGGCGCTGTCCTGCGTCGATTACGTGGACAACGTGCCGTGGGACAAGGTGCCGGAGGCCAAGGACTGGTACGCCCGCATCAAGTCGCGCCCCAGCTTCCGCGGCTTGCTGGCCGACAGCGTCCCCGGCTGCCCGCCGCCCCGCCATTACGCCGACCTGGATTTCTGACCCGATCTGGACTTCTGAGCCGATCTGTCCGGCCGGGATAGGCCCCGCCTGAAGGTGGAACCCCATCCGTACCGGTCTGTTTCGCTTTGGTTGCAGAACGGCAGAGGAGGATGGGGGCATGGCCCAACACGACTACGTGCGTCACACGCTCGATTGCCTGGAGGAGGCGCAAGCGGCCCTGCGGCTTGCCCAACGCAAGGGCCAGATCGCGCCGGAGGACGAGGACCAGCTGTCCCGCCGCCTCGAAGGAATCACCGAACGCATCGCCCAGGTTCAGGAGATGCATTGATGGCGGCAGGGCCGCGCCGGTCCGGGCGCGGCCTTCGTCCCGCTACGCCACCCCCGCCATGCGCAGCGCCACCCCGGCCAGCGCGCAGGCACCCAGGGTGGGCAGCATCCCCGCCTTGAAGCGGAACACCGCCAGCACCGCCGCCACAGTCAGCGCCAGGGCGGGCGGGTTGACGCTGGCGAGGACGGGCAGGTCCAGGCTCATCCCGGCAACCGACACCGGCTCCAGCCGGGCGAACAGCGTGTGCAGGGCGAACCACAGCGCCAGATTCAGGATCACCCCGACCACCGCCGCGGTGATCGCCGACAGCGCGGCGCCGAGCATCCGGTTGCCGCGCAGCGCCTCGACATAGGGCGCGCCGAGGAAGATCCACAGGAAACAGGGCACGAAGGTGACCCAGGTGGTCAGCAGCCCGCCCAGCACCCCGGCCAGCAGCGGCGGCAGCGCTCCCGGATCGCGCAGCGCGCCGAGGAAGCCGACGAACTGCACCACCATGATCAGCGGCCCCGGCGTCGTCTCCGCCATGCCCAGCCCGTCCAGCATCTCGCCGGGATGGAGCCAGCCATAGGTCTCCACGGCCTGCTGCGCCACATAGGCCAGCACGGCGTAGGCGCCGCCGAAGGTCACCACCGCCATCTTGGAGAAGAAGACGGCGATGCCGGTGAAGGTGTTGTCCGGCCCCAGCGTCAGCAGCAGCGCCAGCACCGGCCCCAGCCACAGGGCGAGGCACACCGCCCCGACGCGCAGCGACCAGGCGGTGGAGGGGCGGGCGTGGTCCGGCGTGTCCTCGCCCAGCAGGCTGCTCCCGTGCGTGGACGCAGCCGGCCCGTGCGGCATCGGCCGGAAGGCGGAGACGCCCAGCCGCGCCCCGGCCAGACCGATCAGGGCGGCGGTCAGGATGATCAGCGGGAACGGAACATTGAAGGCGAAGATCGCCAGGAAGGCCGCCGCCGACAGGGCGACCATCGCCCCGTTCCTCAGCGTGCGCCGCCCGACGCGGACCACCGCCTCCAGCACGACGGCGAGCACCGCCGCCTTCAGCCCGAAGAACAGCCCCTGCACCGCCACGCTGTGCCCCAGCGTCGCGTAGAGCAGGCTGAGCGCCATGATGGCCAGCGCGCCGGGCAGGATAAACAGGACGCCGGCGATCAGCCCGCCCACCGTCCGGTGCATCAGCCAGCCGATGTAGACGGCCAGCTGCTGCGCCTCCGGCCCCGGCAGCAGCATGCAGTAGTTCAGGGCGTGGAGGAACCGCTCCTCGCCGATCCACCTCTTCTCGTCCACCACGATGCGGTGCATCATGGCGATCTGGCCGGCCGGACCGCCGAAGCTCAACGCCGCGATCCGCGCCCAGACCCGCGTGGCCTCGCCGAGGCTCACCCCGTGGCCGGTGGTGTCCACACCGGGTGCGTTGGCGCTGTCGGCCTGGGTCATCCACCGTCTCCGGAGCACGCGAAGGGACGCCATTCAGACCACAAGGGACGGTCCGCCGCCAGCGCGGAGATGTGACAGGAATGTTGCGCGGGTCAGGACGCCGCGACCGGCAGCACCAGCTCCACCCGCAACCCGCCGAGCGGCGAATCGCCCAGCCGCAGGTCGCCGCCGTAGAGCCGCGCCACGTCGCGCACGACGGCAAGGCCGAGGCCGCTGCCCGGCGTGCTCTCGTCCAGCCGCACGCCGGGGGCCAGCACGGCGTCGCGCCGATCGGCGGGCAGGCCCGGCCCGTCGTCGTCCACCACCACCGCCAGCATCCCGCCCGCCTCCAGCCGCGACGCCACCTCCACCCGCGACCCCGCCCATTTCATGGCGTTGTCCAGCAGGTTGCCCAGCATCTCGTCAAGGTCCTCGCGCTCCCCGGCGAAGACATGCTCGCGCGGGACGCGGACGGCGACGGTCACCCGGCCCCCGCCCTGACCACCGCTCTGAAGCTTCTCCAAGACCCGCGCCAGCGCCCCGGCGCTGTCGGCCACCGGGGTGGCGACGCCGGGCAGGCCGCGGGCGGCGGCGGCGCGGGCGCGGGCCATGTGGTGGTCGATGTGGCGGCGCATCTCCGCCACGCGCCGGGCGGCCGCCTCCCCCCCCGCCTCGTTCGCCAGCACGGCGAGGTTCGTCTTCAGCGCGTGGGCGAGGTTGCCGGCCTGGAGCCGCGCCCGCACCACCACCTCCTCCGAATGGTCCAGCAGGGCGTTCAGATCGTCGAGCAGCGGCTGCACCTCGCGCGGGGAGTCGCCGCCGAAGCGCTTCCGGCGCCCGGCGCGCACCGCGGCCAGCTCGGCGCGCAACCGGACCAGCGGGCGCAGCCCCACCGACACCTGGACCATCACCGCGGCGATCAGCGCCAGCGCCAGCGCCCCCAGCGACAGCCAGAGCACCCGGTTGAAGTCCGCCACCACCGCCCGCAGCTCCGCCTCGTCCTGCGCCACCGCCATGCGCAGGGGCGCTGTTCCGTTGGGAAGGGTCACGGCGCGCTCCAGCACCGACAATTGGCGTCCGGCGGGGCCGGCGACGCTGTGGCGGTGGATGTCGCCGTCGGCCACCTCGTCCGGCGGCAGGGCCAGCGTCTCGTCCCACAGGGAGCGGGAGCGCAGGAGCGGCGCATTCCCCGGCCCGACCTGCCAGTACAGCCCCGACAGCGGTCGGCGGAAGCGCGGGTCGCTGAGCGGCTGGCGCAGCAGCGGCGCGCCGTCCGCCCCCAGCTCGACCAAGGCGGCGAGCTGGTCGAGCTGGTTGGTCAGCTCCGCCTCGAAACGGCGGGCCACATGGTCGCGGAACAGGCCGGACAGCACCAGCCCGGCCAGCGCCAGGGCCAGCGCGATCCACACCGCCGCCCCGGCCAGCAGGCGGAAGCGCAGCGACCCGGTCAGCCGCCGCGCGCCCCCGCTCACGGCGCCTCCAGCTTGTAGCCGAGCCCGCGCACCGTCTTGATCAGGTCGGCGCCCAGCTTGCGGCGCAGACGGCCGACGAAGACCTCGATGGTGTTGGAATCGCGGTCGAAATCCTGGGCGTAGATGTGCTCGGTCAGCTCCGTGCGGGAAACGAGCTGGCCCTTGCGGTGCATCAGGTAATCGAGCACGCGGAACTCGTGCCCGGTCAGATCCACCGTCTGCCCGTCCAGCGTGACCCGGCCCGAGCGGGTGTCCAGCACCACCCCGCCGCAGGCGATTTCCGCCGAGGCGTGGCCCTTGGAGCGGCGGATCAGCGCGCGGATGCGGGCGAGAAGCTCCTCCATGCTGAAGGGCTTGGCCAGATAGTCGTCGGCCCCGGCGTCGATGCCCTGGACCTTCTCCGTCCAGGCGCCACGGGCGGTCAGGATGATCACCGGTGCCGTCATCCCCTGCGCGCGCCAGGAGCGCAGAACCGTCAGCCCGTCCACCCGTGGCAGGCCGAGGTCGAGGACGATGGCGTCGTAGGGCTCGGTCTCGCCGAGGAACTGGCCCTCCTCGCCGTCGGCGGCGCGGTCCACGGCGTAGCCCTCGCCCTCCAGCCGTTCGGCAAGCTGGCGGGCGAGCGCCGGATCATCCTCGACGACGAGCAGGCGCATGGCGCTCACCTCTTCCCATGATGACCGCCCTCGCCCTTGCCCTCGCCCTTCCCGTTGCGCCCGCGCACCCGCAGCAGGTCGCCGGTCGCGGCGTCGTATTTCAGCTTCAGGACGCGGCCTTCGGCGGTGATGGTCTTGATCTCGTAGACGATCTGCCCATCCTCGTCCTCGAACTCGACGTCCAGGATGTCGCCGGGGAAATCGGCCTGCGCGCGGGCGACGATGGCCTCCAGCGGCAGCGCCCGGCCCGAGCGGAACGCCTCCCGCGCCCGCTCATGGTCGCGGTCGTCATCGGCCGCCGCCGGCAGGGCGGCACCGGCGAGGGCGGCGAAAAGGGCCAGGGACAGCAGGACGGCACGGGCGGCGTTCATGGTCGGAACCGACGGGCGAAAGGGCATCCCCAGTTAGCACAAAGCGGGCTGAACGGCACCTGAATGGGCCGCAGGGGGCGAGAGGGATACGGGACAAAGCGTTGCCGCGACGGTTGTCTCCGGGAGCGATCAGAGAGGGAGGAGCATCATGGACCACGACACCTTCAACATGGGCATCCGGAAGTACCTGAAGGTCGTCGGCGTCACCTCGCAGCGCGAGATCGAGCGCGCCGTGACCGAAGCGATGGAGGCCGGAAAGCTGAAGGGCAACGAAACGCTCCAGGCCCGCGTCGTGCTGACCGTCGAGGGCGTCGGGCTGGAGCATGAGATCAAGGGGGAGATCGCGTTGGAGTAAGCGTCGGCACCGGTTGCCCCCACCCTCCCGCTTCGCGGGTCCCTCC
>NZ_QLKQ01000073.1 GCF_003349955.1 Azospirillum brasilense | reverse complement strand
ACCCAACCCTCCCCCGCTCTCGCAGGGGAGGGCTCTCCTCCTCCCCCTGCGCAGCGGGGGGAGGTCGGGAGGGGGGCCACTGCAACCACTTCCCTCCTCCAAAGAGACCGCGCCCATGACCGCAGCCACCGCCATCACCGCCCCCGGCCTTGCCGGACCCGCGACCGCCGCACGGCCCCGCATCGGGCGGGAATGGACGCTGGCGCTGCCGCTGGCCGCCTTCTTCGCGGTGTTCTTCGTGACGCCGCTGCTCCTGCTGGTCGCCGTCAGCCTCTACGCCGACGCGGAGATGACGCGGTTCGGGCTGGACCAGTACATCCGCTTCTTCGGCGACACCTTCAATCTGGCCGTGCTCGGCAGCACGCTGCTGCTCGGGGTGAAGGTCACGGCGCTGACACTGTTGTTCGGCTACCCGCTGGCCTGGCTCTACACCCGCAGCGGGCCGCGGATGCAGTCGGCGCTGATCCTCGTCATCATCCTGCCGCTGCTGACCTCGGTCGTGGTGCGTACCTTCGCCTGGATCGTCATCCTGGGGCGGGACGGAATCGTCAACAACCTGCTGCTGTCGCTGGGTCTGGCGGAGACGCCGCTGCGCCTGCTCTACACCGAGGGCGGTCTGGTCGCCGCGCTGGTGCAGGTGCAGATGCCGCTGATGGTGCTGCCGCTCATCACCACCCTGTCGCGGCTGGACCCCAACCTGCTCGACGCCTCGGCGGCGCTGGGCGCCGGGCCTTGGCGGGGCTTCCTCAAGGTGACGCTGCCGCTGAGCCTGCCGGGGATCGTCGCCGGCTGCCTGCTGACCTACGCCGCCGCCGTCACCGCCTTCATCACCCAGTCGCTGGTCGGCGGCGGGCAGATGCTGTTCATGCCGCAATACATCTATCAACAGACCATCACGCTCCACAATTGGCCCTTCGCCGCCGCCATCTCCATCGTCTTCATGGTGTCGGTGCTCGGCGTGGTGATGCTGTTCAACCTGCTGGGCCGCGCCAGCAAGGGGTACGTCCATGCCTGACATGCAGCGCCCGACCCTGGGAAGCGCCTCCTTCGGCCTCGTCATGGGCACGCTCGCCGGTGCGGCATTGCTGCTGCTGGCGGCGCCGACGCTGGTGGTGCTCGTCACCTCCTTCACCGACGGCTATTCGCTGAAGTTCCCGCCACCGTCCTACAGCCTGCGCTGGTACGCCTCGCTGATCGACGCGTGGCAGCTCCAGGACGCCGCGCTGGTCAGCCTGAAGCTGGGCGCCGTGGTCACCGCCGTGTCGGTGGTGCTGGGCACCGCCGCGGCGCTCGCCATCGGGCGCAGCCGCCGCGCCTGGGCGCGCGGGCTGGACGCCCTGTTCATGTCGCCGCTGGTCCTGCCGGCTTTGGCCTTCGGCCTCGCCTCGCTGGTGTTCTTCAGCACGGCGGGGGTGGAGCTGTCCTTCCTGACGCTGGCCATCGGCCACATCGTGGTCAGCGTTCCCTACGTCCTGCGCACCACGCTGGCGAGCCTCGCCCAGCTCGACCCGGCGCTCCTGGAAAGCTCGGAGAGCCTGGGGGCCGGGCGCCTCTACACCTTCCGCCGGGTGACGCTGCCGACCATCCGCAACGGCATCGGCGCCGGGGCCTTCATCGCCTTCATGTCCAGTTTCGACAACATCCCGGTGTCGCTGTTCATGGCCGACGCCCGCAACGAGGTGCTGCCGATCCGCATGTGGCAGATCCTGGAGAACAGCCTGGACGTCCGCGCCGCGGCGGTGTCCGGCGTGCTGATCGCCGTCACCGTCCTGGCGATGGTGGTGATGGAGCGGGTCGCCGGCCTGTCGCGCCAGCTCCGTTAACTCATGCTCCCCGGAACAGGGAATAGCCCCAGGGGGTGAACTTCAGCGGCAGATGGTAGTGCTGGTCCACGTCGGTGACGGTGAAGCGGAACGGCACCTCCTCCAGGAAGGCCGGTTCCGCCGCTCCCACGCCTTGCGCGCGCAGCCAGGGGCCGATGTGGAACACCGCCTCGTAGACGCCCGCCGTCACGCCCGCGCCGCCGACCACCGGATGGTCAAGCGCGCCATTGGCACACAAACGGCTTTCCGCTAGCCTGTCCCTCTGTCCGTTCCGCAAAGCATAGAGTTCCACCCGCATTCCCCCGGCGGGCACCCCGCGCGCCACATCCACCGCATGCAACGAAATCCCGCCGGCCATCGGCCCGTCCCTTTCCTTTTGGAGTCCCCATGAACGTCTGGTTGCTGCCTCTGATCGCCATGGCGGCGGTTCAGGCGTTCGTCGGGCTGTGTCTCTTCGCCATCCCGGTGATCGCGCCGCAGGCGGCGCCCGACCTGGGGGTCGATCCGGGGCTTCTCGGCCTTTATACCGCGGTCGTCTTCACAGCCGCCATCCCCGCGTCGCTGGGGGCGGGCGGGCTGATCGCGCGCTGGGGGGCGATCCGCACCTGCCAGGCCTGCCTGCTCGCCGCCGCCGGGGCCGCTCTGCTGTCGGCCAGCGCCCTTCCCATAGCCTTCCTGCTGGGGGCGCTGGCGCTGGGCTTCGCCTTCGGGCCGGAAACGCCGGCCAGCACGCAGCTGCTGTCCCGGCTGACCCCGCCGGAGAAGCGGCCGCTGGTCTTCTCGCTGCGCCAGACCGGCAACCAGTTCGGCGGCATGGCCGCCGGATTCGCCGTGCCGCTGCTGGTCCTGTCCGTCGGCTGGCAGGCGAGCCTGATGGTCGTGGCGGGCGCCACCGCCGTGCTGGCGCTCGCCCTGGAGCCGCTGGCCCGCCGCCACGACGGCGACGACCGCGCCGCCCCCCGCCCCGCCGGCCGCGGCACGCTGAAGCGCGCGCTCGATCTGGTCGCCGGGGAACCGGCGCTGCGCCGGCTGGCCATGGCGGTCTGCGCCTTCTCGGCCATGCAGCTCTGCCTGAACGGCTTCCTGGTCAGCTTCGCGGTGACCGGCCTGGGCTGGAGCCTGCCACTGGCCGGGACGGCGCTGGCGGTGGCGCAGGGCGCCGGGCTGATCGGGCGCGTCGGCTGGGGCCTCGTGGCGACGCGCTGGGCGCCGCCCCGCGTCATTCTCGCCGGACTGGGCGTCGCCATGAGCGTGGCCGCCGCCCTGGTTGCCATCGCCTCCCCCGGCTGGCCGGTGCCCGCCTTCCTGGCCGTCTGCGCCGCCTTCGGCCTGTCGGCGAGCGGCTGGAACGGCCTCTTCGTCTCCGAGGTCGCCCGCCTCGCTCCGCCGGGCCGGGCGGGCGAAGCGACGGGCGGCATGCTCGCCATCGCCTACGCCGGGCTGGTCATCGGGCCGGCGCTGTTCAGCCTGCTGGTCGCCGGGGGCTTCGGCTACTCCGCCGGCTATCTGGCGGCCGCCGCCGTCGCGCTGGCCGGCGCCGCGGCGCTGGTCGTCCCCCTGCCGCCGGCCTCCACCCCGGATCTTTCCACCGCCGCCAAGGACACCCCATGCGCCTGATGAGCGCCCGCCGGATCGCCGAACAGGTCGCCGCCCGCGAGGTCAGCGCCGTCGCCCTCTACGATGAGACGCTGGAGCGGATCGCGGCCGAGAATCCACGGCTGAACGCCATCGTCCATCTCGACCCGGAGGCCGGGCGGGCGGAGGCGCGGGCCGCCGATGAACGCGCCGCGCGGGGCGAGGCGCTGCCCCTGCTCGGCGTGCCCTTCACGGTGAAGGACAACATCTGGGTGCGCGGCCAGCCGGTCCGCCAGGGATCGCGGCTGTTCCAGGATTTCGTGGCGCCCGAGGACGCGGTGGCGGTGGCCCGGCTGCGCGCCGCGGGCGCCGTCTTCGCGGGGATCACCAACTGCTCGGAATTCGCATGCAAGGGGGTGACCACCAACCTCCTGCACGGCCCGACCCGGAATCCCTGGGACCTCTCGCTGACGCCCGGCGGTTCCTCCGGCGGGGCGGCCAGCGCGGTGGCGGCGGGCCTGGCGCCGTTGGCGCTGTGCACCGACGGCGGCGGCTCCACCCGCCGGCCGGCGGCCCATGTCGGGGTGGTCGGCATGAAGCCCTCGGCCGGAATCGTCCCCCACCCCATCGGCTTCGCCGAGCCGGTGTTCGGCAACTCGGTGATCGGCCAGATGGCCCGCTCGGTCGCCGACGTGGCGCTGATGCTCGACGCGCTGGCCGGGCCGGACCCGCGCGACCCGCAGTCGGTGGCGCTGCCCGGCTCCTTCGTCCATGCCGCCGCCAACCCCGACCCGGCGGGCCTGCGCATCGCCTACAGCCGGCGGCTGGGGCTTGACGCCCCGGTCGATCCGGAGGTCGCGGCCTGCGTGGAGCGCGCCGTCCAGCGCCTCGCCGACGCCGGGGCCATCGTCGAGGAGGCCGCCCCGGTCTGGCCCGCCAGGGCCGGGGAAAGCGGCCTGATGCCCCTCCAGTTCGCCGGCCTCGCCGCGCTGTATGGCGAGCGCTACCGCGCGGCGCCGGATCTGTTCGATCCGGACATCGGTCAGCAGATCGACGCCGGGCTGCGCGCCAGCGGTGCGGAGGTCGCCCGCGCCCTGCATCTGCGGGAGGAGGCGTACCGCGCGCTGGCCGCCCTCTTCGCGCGCTACGACCTGCTGGTCTGCCCGACGACTCCGGTCACCGCCTGGCCGTTCAACCGGCTCGGCCCCGCCACCATCGACGGGCGTCCGGTGACGCCGCGCGGCCACGCCGTCTTCACGCCGCTGTTCAATCACTGCTACGCCCCGGCCTGCTCGGTCCCCTGCGGGCTGACGGAGAGCGGCCGGCTTCCCGTGGGGCTCCAGATCGCCGGTCCGCGGCTGTCCGACGCGGCGGTGCTGCGGCTGGCCGCCGCGGTGGAGGCCACCTGCGGTTACACGCCGCCCTCGCCGTAACAGCTTTTCCAAGAAATGGAGAGCCGGCAATCGGGATAGAACGGACAGCCTGTTTTAATTACCATCGTATTCTGGCAATCTTTGCCCGCGGAAGGGTGGAGTAAGGAGATACGGGTGAAGACCAGCGAGCCGGACCAGCGGCCTGGATGGTCGGCGCGTCGGTTGTCGATTCTTTTCCTTGTGGTTGCATTACCGCTGATCGCCTTCGAAGTGCACAGCATCCTGGAATTGCGCAAGTCCCGGGAAGCGGAAATCCGTGTGGATTCGATGCAGCTTCTCGATCAGGTCGAATCCGAACAGCAGCGCATCGCCGACGACATTGAACACGTTTTGGTTGCTTTTACCGAAATGGGGATTGGACGGCTGTCGCCAACGGTCTGCCAGGACACACTTCTCCGGATCAAAGCCAAATACCCCCCCTATCTGGCCGTGAGCATCAGCAACCGGTCCGGGGTCATCTGGTGCTCCACCGAACCGCAGGCGCGCGGCCTGTCGGTCGCCGACCGCAGCTATTGGCAGGAGGCGCTGACCACCGGAGAGCAGACCAACGGGGCCACCCTGACCTCCCGCACCACGGGCCGCCCCTCCATTCCCTTCGCCCTGGCCTACAAGGACGGGAACGGCGCTCCGGCGGGGGTGGTCACGGTGCTGCTCGACACCACCTGGCTGAACCTGTTCCTTCGCGAGAAGACCCTGCCGGCCGCGGCGGAGGTGGTGATCGCCGACCGCTCCGGCATCGTCCTGGCGCACCAGCCCGAAACGCCGGACACCGTCGGCCAGCCGTTGACCATGCCCTATCAGGCCATGCTGGACCGGGGCGAGCGGCGTGTGGTCGAGGCGCCGGGGCCCGACGGCCGGATGCGGGTCACCGCGGTGTCGCCGCTGGCCGCCGGCGTTCCCAACCTCTACATCCATGTCAGCCTCGACAAGAACCGTTCGATGCAGCCGGTCAACGAGGCGGCACGACGCACCCTTCTGATCTTCGCCGGGCTGTTCCTGTTCGCCGGGGTGACCGCGGGCTGGAGCCTGTGGCGTTTCCTGCGCGCCCACGAGCTGGCGCGCAGCAACGCGCTGCGCATGGCGGCGGTGCTCGGCAGCACGGTGGACGGCGTGATCGAACTGGATCGCGACTGGCGCTTCACCTCCCTGAACGACAAGGCGATCTCCCTGATCGCCCAGGGCCGCGACCTGCGCGGGCGATCGCTGTGGGAAGCCTTTCCGGAACTTGTGGACACGCCGCTGTGGCAGAAGGCGCATCAGGCGATGGCCGATCACATGCCCACGGACGCCGAGTTCCAGGGTGCCCGTACCGGGCGCTGGTTCTGGATGCGGGCCTTTCCCAACGCGGAGGGCATGTCGATCTATCTTCTCGACATCACGCGGCGGCGCCAGGCCGAGGACGATCTGCGCAAGAGCAAGGACCGGCTGAGCCTCGCCCTGGAATCGGCCATGGCGGGTTCCTTCGACTGGGATCTGGTGACCGGCCAGGGCCACTGGTCGGACGAAACCTTCCGCATCTTCGGCCTGGACCCGGCGGTGCACGAGGCGACAAGCGCCGTCTGGCGGTCCGTGGTCCATCCCGACGATTTCGACATCGCCACGCTGAAGGCCCAGACGGAGATGCTCGCCGAGCGGCGCGCCTACATCCGCCTGGAATACCGCATCGTCCAGCCCAGTGGTGACGTCCGCTGGGTCTCGTCGATCGGGCGCGTCAGCTATGGCCTGGACGGCACGCCGCTCCAATTCAGCGGCCTGAACCTCGACATCACCGAGCGCAAGGCGCTGGAGGAGGCGCTGCGCCGCAGCGAGGAGCGGCTGACCATCGCGCTGGCCGCGTCGGAAGCCGGCATCTGGGATTTCGACCTGCGCGACCGGACGCTGGCCTGGTCGGACGGCATGTACCGGCTGTACGGCGTCACCCCGGACAGTTTCGCGCCCGGCGAGGACAGCTTCTTCGAACTGGTCCACCCGGCCGACCGCGATACGGTGCGCCGGTTCACGAAGGATGTGCTGGAGGCCCGGCGCTCCGATTACCGGGGGGAGTTCCGCATCCTCCATCCGCGCGAGGGGGTGCGCTGGATCATGGCGATCGGGCGCCCCGTTTATGACAGCGGGCGTCTGGTCCGGCTCAGCGGATTGAATCTCGACATCACCGGGCGCAAGGCGATGGAGGAGGCGCTGCGGGACGCCAAGGCCAAGGCCGACGAAGCCAACGTCTCGAAGTCGAAGTTCCTCGCGGCGGCCAGCCACGACCTGCGCCAGCCGCTGCAATCCGCCCTGCTGTTCGCCGGCGTCCTGCAACGCCACGTCGATCCCGACAAGGGCCGCGGTCCGCTGGCCTCGCTGGAACGCGCGCTGGAGACGCTGAAGAACCTGCTGGACAGCCTGCTGGACGTGTCGCGCCTGGACGCCGGTGTCATCACCCCGCAGATCGGGACGCTGCCCCTGCGGCCGCTGCTGGAGGAGATCGAGGCGGCCTACGCCCCCATCGCCGCCAGCAAGGGACTGGAATTCGGCGTCGCCCAGCCCGCTCCGGATCTGGCGGTGCGCAGCGACCGGCTGCTGCTCGGCCGGATGCTCCGCAATCTGGTGGAGAACGCCATCCGCTACACCGAGGCGGGCTATGTCCGCGTGTCCTGCCAGGCGACGAACGGAACCGTCCGCATCACCGTGCAGGACAGCGGCATCGGCATCTCCGCGGAGCAACAGACCAAGGTGTTCGAGGAGTTCCATCAGGTCGGCAACCCGGAACGCGACCGCAGCCAGGGACTCGGGCTCGGGCTGGCCATCGTGCAGCGGCTGTCGCGGCTGCTGAACCATCCGGTGACGGTCCGCTCCGAACCGGCCCATGGCTCGGTCTTCGCCATCGAGGCGCCGCGCGCCGCCGCCCCGGCCGTCGCCCTTCCCGTCCCCGAAGCCGAGACCGCCCCGTCCGGCGACGGGCGGCTGGCCGTCCTGGTCGAGGACGATGTGATCGTCCTGATGGGCCTGCGGACCATCTTCCAGGAATGGGGATACGAGGTGGTGGTGGCTGGCTCCGCGGAGCAGGCGCTGGACCGGCTGCGCGGACTGACCCGTCGCCCGGACCTGATCATTGCCGATTATCGGTTGCGCAATGGGCGGATCGGCACCGAAGCGATCGTGCAGATCCGTTCCCTGGCTGGAACACCGGTTCCGGCCATCATCCTGACCGGGGAAATCGGCACCGACTGCGACCGCGACGCGGCGACGCTCGGGCTCGCCGTGGTGCGCAAGCCGATCACGCCGCGGCAGCTGCAAAGCGCCATACAGGACCTTCTGAACCACAATTCATTGAGCCAGACCGGGGACTGACCGCCCACCGGGACCGGCGAACGGCGGACAAAAAGCGGAGCAGCCTTGACGGGGCAGTGGCGCTGCCCTATATTGTGCACTGCAACATAACGATAAGCCCTTTCTCCTGGGAGAGACGCCTTCTCAATCCTTTGAGGAGGTCCCTCATGAACACGCCTTCGCCTTTCGCTTCCGCCCTTCCCTCCGAACGCGATCTGCGGCTCATCCGCCGCAAGGCCGCACAGTTGCGCGCCGAGCATCTCCGGTCCCTGCTGGGCCGGCTGGCCGCGTTCCTGAAAGGACGGACGGCGGACCTCGATCCCCACCGCCTGGGAGGCGGCCGGGCGGCCGGTTGACGACGGACGGCCCGGATTTTTTCCTGACACAGCGGCGGTGACGCCCCGGCCGCAGGTCCACGGTTCTGTCCGCGGGCTTGCCGCTGAGAGGCCGGCCCGGCGGCGGTCCGCGACAGCGGCGCCGTGCGGGCCGGTTGTTCTTCGGTTGGAGTTCTACACATGCAGAAACGAGCGGTCGCCCTGGGCGGCTTCGGTGGGTTCAACCTGCACGGCGCGGGCGTGCTGACGGCGCTCGACCGCCTGGAGCGGATGCCCGACCTGTTCACGGTCACCTCCGGGCAGATCGTCGTGCTGGCCGCCTGGCTGCGCGGCGAGGACGTGCGCCGCCTGCTTCTCGAGCACACGGGAACGTCCGGCGGGCTGATCCAGGCCTGGCAGACTGCCCTGTTCGGGCACAAGGGCGTGTTCCGCCCGGTGCTGGGTGAGACCGCGCGGCGCTGGCTGGACGTCCCGCTGTCGCCCTCGGCGGTGCTGGAGCGGCTGATGCCGGCCCGCCAGTACGCCCCGGTGCGCGACCGCGACACCGTGGTGGAGATCGCCCGCACCCTGAACGAGGCCGAGGTCGGCGTCGTCTTCAACACCTACGACTTCCGCTCCGGCAACGGGCTGCTGCACGGCAACGCCGCCGCCCGGCGCCTGATGGCTGGCGAGGTCGGGCTGGAGGACATCACCGCCGACGCGGTGGAAAGCGCCCTCTGGCTCTATCTCTACGGGTTCGAGGAGGCCCCCGGCGGGCTGATCGACGGCGCCTATCACCGCAGCGTCATCCTGTCGGAACTGCACGGTTTCGACGAGGTGACGGTGGCGGCCCCCTTCCCGGTCTCCTGGATCGGGCCGGTGCCGCGCAACCAGCTTGAGGTGGAGAACTGGAAGATCCGCCAGTGGTTCGCCAACTCCTACAAGGCGGAGGTGGCGCGGCTGCGCCGGGTGATCGAACTGATGGAGCGCGGCACGCTGAACGACCCGGCCTACCGCATCCGCTCGCTGACCGAGCTGCCGCTGCGCCGCCATTACGGCTACTTCGACTATTTCACCGAGAAGCCGGAGGTGTTCGACGACGCGCTGGCCCAGGCGCTCGACCATTTCGGTGACGGCCCGGCGCACGAGCAGCGGCGCGCCGGCTGACCGGTCAGGCGATGGCCCGGCGGCTCAGGCCGCTCGGGCCTCCACCAGCTTCACGCAGTCGCCCATCACGAAGCGGCTGTCCAGCGCCGCCATGCCGGCCTGCGGCAGATGGGCCTCGTAGCCGGCGGTGTAGCGGGCGCCGAAGGCGAAGCTCAGCCAGGGCGACACCACGCGCATCCACAGCCGGGCCGCCGAGCGCTCCGACCGGGTGTAGTCGAGGATGCGCAGCGTCCCCTCCGGCTTCAGGATGCGCCGCATCTCGCGCAACACCGGCACCTGAAGCTCCTCCGGCAGGACGCAGAAGACGAAGGTCGCCACCACATGGTCGAAATGGCCGTCGGGAAAGCCGGTGGCGGTCAGATCCAGCACCTGGAACTCCACCGCCCGCCCCAGCCGCTCCGCCCGTCGGGCGGCGCGGGTCAGCATGGCCGGGCTGGCGTCCACCGCGGTCACGCGGGCGCCGGCGGGGTAGAAGGGGATGTTGCAGCCGGTTCCCGCCCCGGCGTCGAGAATGCGCCCGGATAGACCGCGGAACGTGCCCCGGCGCAGGCGGCGCTTCCACATCACCTCATAGCCGAGGTCCAGCGCGTCGTAGAGCGGGGCGATGCGTTCGTAGGTGCGCACGTAACCGGTTTGCATGATTGGGCCGGTCTGCATGGTTCGAGACTCCCCGAAGCGGCCCGTGCGCGCCGTGAGGGCGGGGGGGGGCCGGAAGCGCGTTTCGCCTGTTCTTCCTTTCATAGCAGGCGAATGTGACGGATCATCGCGCCTGGGATGCGAAGCCCGAAAACGGAATGGAGGTGGCATGGATGCGTTGAACCCGGCGGCGGAGGCCCGCCGTCAGGCCGGACTGGAAATCCAGGCGCTGGCCGAGGATTTCGAACAGAGCGACGAGGCCGCCTTCCTGCGGATGCGCATCATCGGCGGCGTCGTGGCCGGGGTGGTGACCCTGGTCCTGCTGGTTCTGCTGACCGCCGGGGCGGACTGGCGCTATCTGTTCGGCTTCTGGGTGGTGATCGTCGGCTTCATCGGGATCGGTTACGCCGTGTCCGTCTACCGTCAGCGGCAGCAGACCGCGCGGCTGCGCGCCCTGGCGACCCGCTGGCTGAACGGCGGAACGACCCCGCCGGTCTGAGAACGAAGCCGGTCAGGAGGCGCGCGAGCCGCGGCGCTTGCGGCGGCGCTGGAAACGCTGGATGCGTTCGATCACCTCGCCCATGTCCGCCGCCTCCTCCACCTCGCCGAGATGCAGGAGGACGCGGATGTAGGTGTCGATCAGGCCGAGGACGGCCTCCTCGTCGGTCACGCCGTAGGCCGCCTGGCCCAGGGCATCGACGATCAGGGTCCCGCTGTCGGCCAGCGCCTCGGCCACCTCGTTGATGGCACGGTCGAGGGCGGTGTCGTCCCCGTCCGGCGCTTCCAGCACCGGGTCGAGGATGTCGGGAAAGGAAAGCCGGTCGGCGGGATAGCCAGCCATGGGCAACTCTCCAAGAAAAAAACAGGGCCGAGAGCCGGCCCCTGGTGCGCGCGAACGGAGGGCGGGTGTCCCCCTTCTGATGATTCGTGGCCCTATGGAACGTGACGGTGAAGAGGTATGGCCGCCTCAGGCGGCCATCGTCTCCAGGGCATCGGCCAACGCGTCCGCATCCTCCGCGACGGGCAGCCCCGTCCAGGGGATCAACTCGCGCCCGGTGTTGGCGAGGCGCTTGGCCTCCATATGGCCGATCACCGCGGTGCCCTCCCGGGCGATCCGCAGGATGTCGCCGTCCTCCGGAACCAGCGCCCGCTCCACGCCGCAGGCGCGGGCGAGACGGGCGTGGGCTTCCAGATGCTCGATCGTGCCGTGCACCGGCACGGAGAAGCGCGGGCGGATCAGGTCGTACATGCGGATCAGGTCGTCCCGCTTCGGGTGGCCCGACACATGGACCGGCGCGTCGGCGGGGGTCACCACCGTCACGCCCTTGGCCTTCAGATGGTCCTGCACGTCGGCCAGCACCACCTCGTTGCCGGGGATGGCGCGGGCGGAGAAGATCACCGTGTCGCCGCTCTCCAGCCACAGGTCGCGATGGCCGTCGCGGGCGAGCCGGCTGAGCGCCGCCCGCTCCTCGCCCTGGCTGCCGGTGCACAGGAACACGAGGTTCCGGCGCGGCGTCCAGGAGGCCTCCATGATGGAGATGAACTCCGGCGCCGTCTCCAGATAGCCGCTGGAACGGGCGGCCTTCTCCATGCGCAGCATCGACCGGCCGACCAGAACCACCTTGCGGTCGTGGGCCGCCGCGGCCTCCGCCACCGCCTGCATGCGGGCGACGTTGGACGCGAAGCCGGTCACCGCGATGGCGCCCTTGCGCCCGGCGAAAGCCTCCATCAGGCCGGCGCGGGCGTCGGCCTCCGACCCCGTGGTGCCGTCGACGTTGGCGTTGGTGCTGTCGCACATCATCGCCAGCACGCCGCGGTCGCCCAGACGCTTCAGCGCGTCCAGGTCCATGGTCGGGCCGACCAGCGGGTGCGGGTCGAACTTCCAGTCGCCGGTGTGCAGGACCGTGCCGGCCTTGGTGTGGATCGCCACCGACACCGGCTCGGGGATCGAGTGGGTGACGGTGATGGTCTCGATGCCGAAGGGGCCGATCTCGAAGGAGGCGCCCGGCTCGAACACCCGGATGCGGGCGTGGCGCAGGCCGCCGGACTCCTTCAGCCGGTCACGGATGACGTGGGCGGCGAAGGGGGTCGCGTAGATCGGGCATTCCAGCCCCGGCCACAGATGGTGGATGGCGCCGATGTGGTCTTCGTGGGCGTGGGTGACAACCAGCCCGACCACCTCGTCCATCCGCTCCTCGATGAAGGAAGGGTCGGCCATCAGGCTGTCGATGCCCGGCGCCTCGTCGCCCATGAAGGCAACGCCGGCGTCCACGATCAGCCACTTCCCGGCATGGCCGTAGAGGGCCATGTTCATGCCGATGCGCGAGCAGCCGCCGAGCGGGATGAACAGGATCTCGTCATGGCCCGGCACCGGGCCGGGCACCGGCGCGCCCGGCGGACGGGTCGCCTTGGGGCGCTCGTAGGGCTTGGGGTTCTGGTTCTTCTGGAAACGCGGGCCGCCGGACTTGCCGCTGCGCACATCGCCAACAATCGTGTTCGGGCGGTTGCCGCCAAAATTCGAGTTCGGGCGGTTGCCGCCCTTGGGCGCCGCGCGGCGGCGCTTGTTATCAAACGTCATACGTCCTTCTTGCTTCACAACATATCAGCCGGCATTCAACGCTGCCGGACGGGCGTGCATCGCGTGTCGATGCGGATCTCGGGGTCTCCCCGGCCATCGGCGGCGCCAGGACCATGGGGATGGGTCGAGGCAGCCGGCCGCACCGGCCAGGGAGAGCGGTGTTCGAGCCAGTAATCCAGATGACGACGCCGGTCAACCGCTGAATCACGACCCGGAAGGGGGTTCGCCGGTCGGTCACCCGAAGGTTACGGCCATCCGCCGGCGGTGTTGCACATATGTTTCCTTCGCCGCGGCGTTCAAGGGGGCGCCCGATGACGCCCCGGTTGGCTGGCCTGTGCGGGGCGCATGGCAAAAGGCATCGCCAAAGACATGGCAAAGCCACCGCCGGCCCGCGATCCTTCGCCGCCTTCCCTGTTGTTTGCGGACGCCCGGCGAACGGGCACTGTCCAAATGGGGAGTATCCCATGTCCGACTATGAATCCAGGTGGAGGAACGACCAGGGCGCCCGCCGGGACGACGACCGGTGGGAGCGCGACCGCCAACGTGGCGAAAGCCGCGAATGGAGCGCCGGTTCGTATCAGAACCGTAGCCAGAACCGTGACCGTGACGAGTTCGGTCAATCGAATTGGGGCCAGTCCGGATCAGGCCAATTCGGATCCAGTCAGGCCGGCCGGTCCGGCATGATGGGCGGCGGTGGCCGCCAGCCGGGCTACGGCTATGAGGGCCAGGGTCGCGAAGGCTACGACTATGGCCGCGACTATTGGCGCCAGCAGGAAGGCCGGGGTGATTACGGCCAGGGGTCCTATGGCCAGGGCTCCTACGGCCAAGGCTCCGGCAACCGCGACTACGGTCGCTCCGACTACGGCCGCTCCGACTACGGCCGCGACTACGGGTCCCGCGGCTCCTTCGGCCAGGGCCAGCGCGACTGGCGCTCCCGCGATGATCGCCAGAATTATGAAGACCGTGGCGACTACGGCCAGGACTTCGGCTACCGCGGCGGCTTCGGGCGTTCCGATTACGGCAGCGGAGCTTACGGCGGCCGGGACTATGGCAGCCGCGACTACGGCGGCATGGAGTACGGGGCCGGCTCCCGCGGCTATGGAAACCGGGACTACAGCAGCCGCGACTATGGCAACCGCGATTACGGCAACCGCGACTACGGCCGGATGGGCTATGGCGGCGGCAGCGGCTCCGGCCGCAACGAGGAGCGCGGATTCTTCGAACGGGCGGGCGACGAGATGGCCTCCTGGTTCGGCGACGAGGACGCCGAGCGCCGCCGCCGCATGGACGCCCGCAACGACGATCCCGGCGCCCAGCACCATCGGGGCCGCGGGCCGCGGGGTTACACCCGCTCCGACGACCGCATCCGCGAGGATGTGAACGACCGCCTGACCGACGATCCCTACATCGACGCGTCGGAGATCGACGTGACCGTCAGCAATTCCGAGGTCACGCTGAGCGGCACGGTGGGCGACCGCCGGACCAAGCGCCGCGCCGAGGACATGGCCGAGACCATCTCCGGCGTCCGCCACGTGCAGAACAACCTGCGCGTCCGTGAGCAGACCTTCGGCGGCACCGGCACCACCGCCGGGGCGTCGGCGATGGCCGGGCTCCGCGGGACCGGGTCTTCCGGAACCGGCATGAGCGGTTCGGGGATGGGCAGCACCGGCATGAGCGGGTCCACCACAGGCACGTCCGGAACCTCCAGCGCCTCCGGAACCGGCATGGGCGGAACCGGCATGAGCGGGACCTCCGGAACCACGGACAGCACCAACCGCACCAGCACCTCCGGCAGCACCACGGGCAGCACCACCCGCTGACCGTGACCAACGCGCCCCTCCCGCCCTCACCGGCGGGAGGGGTTTTCCTTTGTTCCGTCAGTCACCATCCTGCCGCTGCTCCGCCGGCTTCTCCGCACGGGTCAGGTTGAACGCGGTGTTGATCAGCGCGATGTGCGAGAAGGCCTGCGGGAAGTTGCCGACCAGCCGCTTCGCCGTCGTATCGTACTCCTCCGACAGCAGGCCCAGATCGTTGCGCAGGGCGAGCAGCCTGTTGAACAGCGCCTCGGCCTCGGCCTGACGCCCCTGGAGCACATAGACGTCGGCCAGCCAGAAGGAGCAGGCGAGGAACACGCCCTCCCCGTCGGGAAGCCCGTCGTCGGTCCTCTCGGTCCGGTAGCGCATGACGAGCCCATCCTGAAGCAGCTCCCGCTCGATGGCGGCGACCGTGCCCTGGATGCGGGGATCGTCCACCGGCAGGAAACCGAGCATCGGGAGCATCAGCAGTGCCGCGTCGACGTGGCTGGCGCCGTAATGCTGGACGAAGCTGTTCCGCTCCTTCGAATAGCCCTTGGCGCAGACATCGTCGAAAATGGCCTGACGCAACGCTTTCCAGCGGCCCAGAGGCGCGTCCAGGCCGAACTTCTCCGCGCTCTTCACCATGCGGTCCACGGCGACCCAGGCCATCACCTTGGAATGGGTGAAGTGCTTTGCGCCGCCGCGCACCTCCCAGATGCCTTCGTCGGGCTGGTCCCACACCGATTCCATGTGATCGAGCAAGGCGCACTGGACCTGCCAGCCTTCCGGCCTGATTTCGATGCCGCGCATCCGCGCCTGATGCGCCGCGTCCATCATCTCGCCATAGACGTCGAGCTGGAGCTGGGGGGCCGCGGCGTTGCCGACCCGGACCGGGCTCGCCCCCTCGTAGCCCGGCAGCCAGGGCACCTCCCATTCCAGCATACGGCGCTCCCCGGCGATGCCGTACATGATCTGGATCTGTTGGGGGCTGCCGGCGATGGCACGCAGGCCCCAGTTGCCCCAGTCCCGCGCCTCCTGCAGATAGCCGGCGTTCATCAGCGCCAGCAGGGTCAAGGTGGCGTCGCGCAGCCAGCAGTAGCGGTAGTCCCAGTTCCGCACCCCGCCGAGCTGTTCGGGAAGCGAGGTCGTCGGCGCCGCGACGATGCCGCCGGTCGGGCGGTAGGTCAGCGCCTTCAGCGTGACCAGCGAGCGCACCACCGCATCCCGCCAGAGGCCGCTGTAGGTGCAGCGCCCGCTCCACTCCGCCCAGAAGCGCTCGGTCTCGGCCAGCGCCTGCTCGGCGTCGACCGGCTCCGGCAGCGGCAGGTGGGAGGGGGAATAGATCATCACGAAGCTGATGCTCTCACCCTCCGCCACGGTGAAGTCGGCGACGGTGCTCATGTCCTCGCCGTGGATCGGGGCGCTGGTGTGCAGGACGATCATGTCCGGCCCGGCGATGGCGCGCAGCGTGTTCGGGCCGATCCGCGTCACCCATGGCACGACGTGCCCGTAACCGAAGCGCAGCGTCAGGTCCATCCGCATGGCGACGCGCCCGCGCCGCCCGCGCAGGATGCGCACGACGTCCGACGCCTCGCCACGCGGGGGCATGAAGTCGATCATGGTGACCGCGCCCTCCGCCGTCTCGAACTCCGTCTCCAGGATCAGGCTGTCGCCGCGGTAGCGCCGGGTCGTGCGGGCGTCGGGATCGCTGGGGCGCAGCAGCCAGCGCCCGTTCTCCGGCGTGCCCAGGAGCGCCGCGAAGCAGGCGTCGGAATCGAAGCGCGGCCAACACAGCCAGTCGATGGAACCTTCGATGGACAACAGGGCTGCGGTCTCGCAGTCTCCCAGAAGGGCGTAATCCTCGATGCGGGAGGCCATGGCACGCTCTCGAACGATTGGGGGGTGCCCTTTGGCAACGGCCTGCGCCCGCTCCGGTTCCCTTCGTCCGCGTCGCCGGACCGACGAAGGTCGATCGTCCGGTTTGACGATTCTGGCCGCTGGACCAGCGTGGTAGCGTTTCCGTCCGCCGCCGCAGGACGACGCATCGAGGCCATCATGGACACAGGACGCGCCACGCCCCGGCGGCATGCCCCCCGCCCTGCCCGCCTCGCGGCGGCGATCCTCCTGACCGGCCTTCCGATGACGGCAATGGGAGCAGAGCCTCCCACCGTCTCCCTGCGGCCCGGCGCCGACATCCAGGCGGCGGTGGAGCGCCATCCCCCCGGCACGCGCTTCCGACTGGAGGCCGGCATCCATCGTTTGCAGTCCATCGTTCCGAAGAACGACAACCGGTTTGAGGGCGCCCCCGGCGCGGTGCTGAGCGGAGCGCGGCGGCTCACCGCCTTCGTCCGACGCGGCCCCGTGTGGATAGCCCGCGGGCAGACCCAGAAGGGCCATGTCAACGCGGCGGAGTTCTGCCGCCCCGGCTTTCCCCGTTGCGCCCATCCGGAGGATCTGTTCATCGACGACGCGCCGATGCTGCATGTGGGCAGCCGGTCCGCCGTCGGGCCGGGGCGCTGGTTCTTCGACTACGACGCCGACGAGATCGTGATCGGCGACGATCCCACCGGACGCGTCGTCGAGACCAGCGTCACCCCCCGCGCCTTCGGCGGCACGGCGGCGGGCGTCGTCATCCAGGCGTTGACCATCGAGAAATACGCCGCCCCCATCCAGGCCGCCGCCGTGGACGCGGAGTTCGGCCACGGCTGGACCGTCCGCAACAGCGTCGTGCGCCGGAACCACGGCGTCGGCGTCAACGCCGGCAACGGCAGCCGCATCCTCGACAACCGCATCCTCGACAACGGCCACGCCGGATTCTCCGGGTCCGGGACGGACTTCCTGATCGCCGGCAACGAGGTCGCCCGCAACGGCTATGCCGGCGTCGATTTTTACTGGGAGGGCGGCGGCGGCAAGATCACCGAATCCGGCGGCGGCGGACTGATCCGCGGCAATTGCGTCCACGACAATGTGGGCGCCGGGATCTGGGCCGACATCGACGTGCACCGGCTGGTGATCGAGGACAATCTGGTCTTCGGCAACGCCGACAACGGCATCACCTACGAGATCAGCTACGACGGGGTGATCCGCAACAACCGGGTCGCCGACAACGGGCAGCGCGGCCAGGGCTGGTTCTGGGGCGCCCAGATCCTGATCTCCAGCGCGCGGGGCGTGAAGGTCTATGGCAACGACATCGACGTGCCGGGCGGCTACGGCAACGCGGTGACGGTGGTGTCCCAGGACCGCGCGCCTTACACCCCCGCCGTCGGCAACGAGATCTTCGACAACCGCATCATCATCCGCAACGCCAACGCGCGCATCGGCGCCGTCACCGACGTGAACGCCGACAACGCCGTGGTCGCCGCCGGCAACCGGCTCTACGGCAACCGCTATCATCTGGCGGAATTGGGGGAGCGCGTCTGGTTCTGGAACGACGCGGAGGCCGATTGGGACGCCATCCGCGCCCAAGGCCAGGAAGTGGGCGGTGTCGTCAACGCCGGCATTCCACAGAAGACGCCGCTGAGCTGCCCTTCCGAACGATCCACCGAGGCAAATCGATGATCGCAGCCGTCGATTTTTCTTCCCCAGAGGGAATACCTCGGCAACCAAAGCAAGTAAAGGTTCCAGCTCCACTGTTACAGCTTTGAAAAACTTACTAATTTGGTGGTATTTTGCGGATATCCGCGCACAGTATTATGATCTTGTTTGCGATTGACGGTCAAAACCGGCTGCGATGTTATAGGATCGAAGCGGTCGCGCAGACCTCTTGCAGCATCGTCCTCCCGCCGGATCCGGTTCACTTGATCGAATAAGGCCAAAGTCTTCGCTCCGGCGAGGTCGGCGGCGGCCTTTGCAACGATCCTGGGCGGTTCCACGGGCCTGGGCGGTTCCGTAGGGCGGCGTGTCCATGGCGTATGGCCGAGGGAGATTTTGTATGTTGCCGTGCAAAGACGGAACGCGCCTGCCCAACGCCTTCCGCCGCGCTCCATCGGTCACATCCTACACCTCCCATCACCTTCTGGCCGCCAATCCCGTGACCGCGGCTCCCATGAACGATCCCGGCTCCTTCGGGTCCTATTACCGGATGTCTGGAGGCGCACGCCCCTTGGGAGAGGACCAGATCGTCACCGCCATCCTGCACGACGAAACGCCGCTGACGCGGGAAAGCCTGTCCACCAGCCTGAACCTGTGCGGACGGGGGGTGCGGGTGCTGACGGCGGCATCCGTCGCCGATCTGGAAAGCGTGGTGCAACGGGACGGTGCGCCGGACGTGGCGCTGGCCAATTTCAGCGGGCGGCTCGCCTCCGATCCGGAGTTCCGGCCGCGGCTGGCCGAACTTCTGGATGTGCTGGACGGCATCCCGCTCATCATGCTGTCGGATTCCGACGAAACGGTGACCGCGCTGGAAGCCATCCGCCAGGGCGCCCAAGGCTACATCTCCACCACCGTCGGTCTGACCATGGCGCTGGAAGCGATCCGTCTGGTCGCGGCGGGCGGCATCTTCGTTCCGGCACCCATCCTGCACCGGATGATCATCGAGCCGACCGGGGCGCCGGACCCGGCGCTCCACGCCGCCTTTTCCGTTCCGGCGCCGGAGGTCAACGGAAAGCCTCATCTGACCCAATTGACCCCGCGCCAGCTCACCGTTCTGGAATGCCTCCAGGAGGGCAAGCCGAACAAGGTTATCGCCCACGAGTTGGGAATGCGGGAAAGCACCGTCAAAGTGCATGTCCGGAACATCCTGCGGCGGCTCGGCGCCACCAACCGGACGGAAGCGGTGTGCCGCGTCATGCGCGAGGAGAACTGAGCCCAACGCTAAAGAACGGCGCGCGAAAGAACGGCGCGGCCGGTTCCCGCACCGTTCGATCACGGAATCGACAGGTCAGGGCTGGTTCGATTCCAGGACCTCGCCACGGGACAGATGGGCGTGCGCCATGAAGGCGGCCTCCGTCCGGTTGGTGGCGCCCAGCTTCTTCAGCACGTTGCGCACATGGGCCTTGGCGGTGTTCTCGCACATGCCCAGCATGTAGGCGATGAGCTTGTTCGACTTGCCCTCGCGCATGCAGGTCAGCACGGCCATTTCCCGCGGCGTCAGCCCGCCGATCCGGTCGGTCGCCGGCATGGAAGCGCCCGGCGGCGTCTGCGGAACGGCGATGCCGCCCGGGACCGGCGCGATCAGCGATTGCAGGGAGGTGGCGGGCACGAAGGTCCCCCCGGCGGCGACCAGCCGGATCGCCTCCAGCATGACCCCCAGCCCGAGGCTGGGCACGATGTAGCCGCGCACCCCGAGGCGCAGGCTTTCCAGGATCATCCCACCGTCGTCGCGGTCCGAGATGATCACCAGCGGCACCGGCAGACAGGCCGAAACGGCGTCGCGGATGGACGCGCACATCACGTCGTTCAAACCCGCCTGTGCACCGATGTTGCACAACACGACCTCGGTCCGCCCGTCCCGCGCCAGCACGCCGGCGGCGTCCCTCAGCGAAGCCACCGACCGCACGGTCATATCCTGGCACAGCGTGCCGAGGCCAAGCGAGAAACAGTCCCGCGTCAGGCTGTTCGGGTCCGCCAGGACCACGGCGATGCCTGTGGCAATCCCTGAAGCAACGCCCTGTGCAGCAACCTCAGATTGCTGTTTGATGTCCGTTGTCATCCGCTTCCCCCTTTCGGTCAAACGTCCATTCTTCTCATCTCTTCAAACCGGGACTGCGGATCGCAATCCGCCATCACCGATGAGAGGAAGTTCAATTTTCGGGTGAGCGCGTCCGCTCGCGGATACTCGGAAAGATTTCATTTTTTTCATTTTCAGCGCCTTTCCCTGCCGACCACATGGATTGTTTCTGTTGGAAGATCATCAGGAATGCTTGCGCGGTTTGCATTTGATGTTTTCAACGTTACCAGAACAGCCGGTCCGGTAAATACGCACTTCGATGCAAGGTTGCGGCGGGTCGCCGTTTTATTCCGTACCCATTCCGGTGCCCGCAACGCCCTGCTTCGCAGGTTTCGTACGCCTTTGTGAGGATGGGGGCGGAGTAGAACGCGTGTTTCACCTCGTCCCGCCGTCACGCCGGGTATGATCGCCAGCGCCCCGCCCTCTCCTTGGCACCGAAAGAACAGGTCCGAATGGTGAAAGTCGGAACGCGGCACGCTCTGACCAATGGGAAGTCCATCGAAGCAAGACAGTGCGCTTCCGGATGTCCGCCGCCGTCTCCTCTCCCGAATACACGGAAACCGAAGGAAAACATGTCAAATAGGAGGTAAAAGGGCAGGCCGACGTGGTTACTTGAGCACGGGATTGACGTTGACGCCATCAAGGGTGCAGTGCAGCATCAGACTTGGAAAACGGGTTGGGAGAGAGGCCTTATGGCATCGAACGGGCAGGCGGCTCCATCGTCCTGTGGCGCTGCATACGCTCCCGGCCCGGCAAGCAACGGGCACCGGGGCATCGCGGCCCTGCTGCTGGACGAAACACCTCTGACCCGTGAAAGCCTGTCCGCCGGCCTCAGCCTGCGCGACCCGTCCCTGTGCGTGCGAACCGCGGCGTCCTTGAACGAGGCCAAGGCGGTGCTTGCCGAAGACTCCGCACCCGCCGTCGTGCTGTGCAACGTCGCCAGCCTGACCCCGCCCGGGGGCAGCGTCCTGGCGACGCTGCGCGGCCTCGCCGGCGCCTTCGGCGGCACGCCGCTGCTCGTCCTGTCCGACGGGGAGGATGCGAACCTGCCGCTGGAAGCCAGCCGGCTGGGTGTCCGGGGGTGTCTGCCGACCAGCGTCGGCCTCGCCGTCGCCCGGGAGGCGCTGCGCCTGGTCGCGGGCGGCGGCACCTTCTTCCCCTCCCCTTTCCTGCACCGCCTGCTGCAAAGTGACGAGGCCACGGAGGACGATCCGCCCACGCCCTCCGGCGGCGCGGCGCTGACCGCGCGTCAGCGCGGGGTGCTGCAACGGCTTCGCGAAGGGAAATCGAACCGCGTCATCGCGCAGGAGCTGGGGATCAGCGAGAACACGGCGAAGGTCCATGTGCGCGGCATCCTGCGGGCCCTTGGCGCCTCCAACCGCGCCGAGGCCGTGCGCAAGGCCTGGCGGCTGGCCGACCCCACCGTTCCGCAAGCGCTCAGCCGGGATTGCGGCCGGGATCGGGACTGACCGTACCGCCGCCGTGGATCAGCCGCAGGGCGGCGATCACCTCGGCCAGCGGCATCCGTCCGCTCAGCACCCCGCGCAGCCCAAGGCGCGCCGCGGCGTCGGCCGCCGCCGCACCGGGCCGGTCGGCAAGGAGCGCGACGGGAGGATGGGAGCCGCCCCCCGCCAACGCGCCGAGAAGCTGGCCGATGCCGCCCTTGGCCGGATCGGCGCGTCCAATGTTCACCAGCACCACGTCGGCGCCGCGCAGGACGGCGGGAAGGTCGGCCAGGGCCGCGGCGCTGCGCTGATGGCTGACCGCCACGTCCGGCGCGAAGGCGTTGATCGCGGCGGCGAGGCTTTCGCCAAACAGAGAGCGGTCGTCGATCAGCAACACCGTGATCGGCGTCCGCCCGCCGGTCCGTCCATCCGGACGGGGAGAACGGGAGCCGCCCCGTGCGCCGGGGGGCACACGGGGCATGGCGTCTCTTCGGTTGCCGGCCAGCGCGTCCAAGCCAATCATGGCTGCGTCTTTCGGAATCGGGAGATCCCAACCGGCATCCCGTACCGGACCGCCGCCGTGGTGGAGACGGTCCGTTCAAGGCACCGGTGCGTGGCCGGAGTCGGCGGGCGTCGCGCCCGCGTCAATCCGCGAGGTCGGAGGCGGCCGCCGCGAGCTGTCCGGAGAAGGGCAGGACACAGGCGTCGCCCGCGAATCCGTTGCTGAGCAGCATCGCCTCCGCCGCCTTGCGCCGCTTCGCCGCATCGGGACGCACGTCGCGCCGCCCGACGGAGCAATAGTGGAACCCCGCCGCCGCCATGGCCGCCGGGACATAGACGTTGCGCAGATCGACCATCACCGGACGGCGCATCAGACTGCGCACGCGGCCCAGATCCAGCGCGCGGAACTCGTTCCATTCCGTCAGGATGGCGACGCAATCCGCCTCCGCAAGGGGGCCGTAGGCGTCATCGTGCCAGACCACGTCCGGCAGCAGATGGCGCCCCTCCTCCATGCCGGCGGGGTCGTAGGCGTGAACCGTGGCGCCGGCCTCCTGAAGCAGCGGGATGATCTCCAGGCTTGCCGCCTCGCGCATGTCGTTGGTGTCGGGCTTGAAGGTGATGCCCAGCACGGCGATCCGCTTTCCCGTCGCGTCCGGCCCGCAGGCCTGGAGGATTCGCCCGGCCATCAGCCGCTTGCGCGCCCGGTTCACGTCCACCACCGTTTCGATCAGCCGGACCGGCGCGCCGTGCTGCCGCCCGGTGCGCACCAGCGCCTCCGTGTCCTTGGGGAAGCAGGAGCCGCCGAAGCCCGGCCCGGCGTTCAGGAACGGACGCCCGATGCGTCCGTCCATCCCCATGCCCGCCGCCACGTCCTGCACGTCGGCCCCCACCCGCTCGCACAGGTCGGCCACCTCGTTGATGAAGGTGATCTTGAAGGCCAGGAAGGCGTTGGCCGAGTATTTCGTCAGCTCCGCCGTCTCGATGCCGGTGCGCACGAAGGGCGTCCCGGCGCGGATCAGCGGCTGGTAGAGGGCGTCCATCACCGCCCGCGCGCGGTCGGACTCGGCGCCGATCACCACGCGGTCGGGCTGCATGAAGTCCCCGATGGCCGAGCCTTCGCGCAGGAACTCCGGGTTGGACACCACGTCGAACTCGGCGCGCGGGTTGATGCCCCGCACGATGGCGGCGACTTGGCGTCCGGTGCCGACCGGCACGGTCGATTTGGTCACGATGACGGTGTAGCGGGACATGGTCCGCGCGATCTCCGCCGCCGCCGCGTGGACGTAGGTCAGGTCGGCCCCGCCGTCGCCGGGACGGGAGGGGGTGCCGACCGCGATCAGCACCACGTCCGCCCCCTCCATGGCGACCGCGAGGTCGGAGGTGAAGGACAGACGGTCCGCCGCCATGTTGCGCGCCACGAGGATGTCGAGGCCGGGTTCGTAGATGGGGATCTCGCCGCCCCTCAGGCGCCGGATTTTCGTTTCGTCCTTGTCCACACAGCACACGTCGATGCCGAATTCGGCAAAGCAGGCACCGGACACGAGGCCGACATAGCCGGTCCCCACAACAGCGATCCGCATCATTCCACTCCTGTTGCTTGATGGCGTTGCCGAAGCCATCCCTGGCCGGCTCGAAAATTGGCCCGCCCGAAAAATGACCCTCAGGCCACGGCGCGCTCCGCCACGCCGTCCGCACGGCCATCCGCCTGGCCGCTCTCGCGCAGCGCCCAGCGCACGGTCTCCGCCAGCCCCTGCTCCAGCCGCGTGCGCGGCGTCCAGCCGAGCACCGACCCGGCGTAGGTCACGTCGGCCTGCACGCTGCGCTGCTCGCCCGGACGTTCGGGATGGTGGAGCACGGGATGGTCCGCCCGCGTCCGGCCGAGCGCCCCCAGCGCGAGGTCGGCCAGTTCGCTGATGCTGGTCTGCCGGCCGCTGCCGAGGTTGAAGATCCTCCCGTGGCTGGCCGGGTTGTCGAGCGCGCCGACCCAGGCGTCCACCACGTCGTCGATGAAGACGAAATCGCGGGTCTGCCTGCCGTCGCCGTAGATGTGGATCGGCTCGCCGCGGATGATGTTGCCCAGGAAGATGCCCAGCACCCCCTGGTAGGGGTTGTCCACCGCCTGCCGCGGCCCGTAGACGTTGTACATGCGGAACGACGTGACGGCCAGACCGCCCGGCAGGTCGTTCCGCGCCGCCGTCAGATGGACGTAGCGCTCGCCCGCGTATTTCGTCACCCCGTAGTAGGACACTGGGGAGCAGGGCGTGTCCTCCGGCGTCGGGACCACCTCGGCGTTGCCGTAGGCGCTCATCGAGCTGGCGTAGAGCAGGCGCTTCACCCCGCGCTCCACGCACTGCTGGAGGACGTTCACCGTCCCCTCCACGTTGGTGCGCAGGTCGCCGACCGGGTTGCTGAAGGCGCGGATGATCGACACCTGCCCGGCGATGTGGATCACCGCGTCGGGCACTTCCTCGAACGCCTTGTCGAGGTCGGCGGGGTTGGTGACGTCGCCGCGGATGTAGCGCACCTCCGCCGGCACGTTGGAGCGCAGCCCGGTGGACTCGTTGTCGATCACCGTCACCCGGTGGCCGAGCGACACGAGGCGGTGCGTGATGTGGGAGCCGATGAAGCCGGCCCCGCCCGTTACAAGCACGTTCATTGGTTCCTCCACCGCACAGGGGTCGGGTTACGCGCTGAGGGCGATGCGGCCCGGTTCCAGCTGGGTCTGGTCCGTGGGCAGGCCGTTCTGCGCGAGGTAGCGTTCCGCCCAATCCCACAGGCGGCGGATGCCGGTGTCGCGGTCCACCTGCGGGCGCCAGCCGAGCACCTGCTCCGCCTTGCGGATGTCGCTGACGTAGCAGGGCTGGTCGCCGGGCCGCCAATCGGAGAAGTCGGCCTCCACCGGCGCGCCGCGCAGGGTGGACAGCATCTCCCCGAACTCGCGCCAGACCGAGATGGTGTTCTCCGGCCCCCCGCCGATGTTGAAGACCTGCCCGCGGCTGACCTCGATCTTCTCGGTGGCGAGGCGGAAGGCGCGCACGAGGTCTTCGACGAACAGCACGTCGCGCACCTGCATGCCGTCGCCGTAGATGTGGATGGGCCGGCCGCTCAGCGCCGAGATGATGAAATGGGCGACCCAGCCCTGGTCCTCGTTGCCGAACTGGCGCGGGCCGTAGATGCAGCTCATCCGGAAGACGACGGTCGGCAGGTCGTAGATGCGGGCGTAGTCGCGCACATACTGGTCCGCCGCCCCCTTGGAGCAGCCGTAGGGCGAGTGGAAGTCCAGCGGCTCCGCCTCCGAAACGCCGAGCGGGCGGTCGACGAAGCGGTAGCGGCTGCCGGTCCGCTCCACCGCCACGTGCTCCAGCCCGCCATAGACCTTGTTGGTCGAGGTGAAGACCACCTTCGGCGGGGTCTTCATGCGGCGGGCCGCCTCCAGCACGTTGAAGGTGCCGAGCGCGTTGATGTCGAAGTCGGTGCGCGGATCGTCCAGCGACGAGGTCACCGCCACCTGCCCGGCGAGGTGGTAGACCTCCTCCGCCCCGGCCATGCAGGATTTGACGGCGGCGAAGTCGCGCACGTCGGCCTTCATGAAGGTCAGGCGGGACCCGGAGTTGAGGGTTTGCAGCCACGCCGCGTTCCGCTCGCTGCCCGGCCGCAGCAGGGCGTCCAGGACGACGACGTCGCGCCCGTCCTCCAGCAGGTTCTTGACCAGATTGCAGCCGACGAAGCCGGCCCCGCCGGTCACGAGCGTTTTGCCTTCCATAGGTCTCTTCTCCATTGCTGCGGCTTTTACCGGTTGGGCAGGGATTTTTTGGCAGGGGTTCAGGCGGCCCTGAGGACGGCGGCGCCCGCCGGGCGGCGGACCACCGCCTCATAGAGCCGGTGGGTGTCGGCGGCGGCGGCGGCCCAGTCGAAGCGCTGGGTGGCGCGCAGACGGCCGTGACGGCCCATCCGCGCCCGCCGCTCGGGGTCGGCGGCCAACTGCTCGACGGCGGCGCGCAGGGCCAGCGGGTCGCCCGGTTCGACAATCACCGCGCAGCCGTCATCGACCTGATGCGGGATGCCGCCGACCCGGGTCGCCACCACCGGGACGCCGAAGGCCATCGCCTCCAGGATCACGTTGGGAAAGGTGTCGGCCAGGGTCGGGAAGACGAACAGGTCGGAGCGCCGGAACATGGCGGCGACCTCCGCCTCGGCCAGATTGCCGGTAAGGTGGATGGTCTGGCCCGGCCCGCAGCGGCGCTGGTAGGCCTCGTAATCGACGAAGTCCCGCTTCTCGCCGCCGACGATCAGGCGGAACGGCATCGACAGCCCTACGAAGGCGTCGAGCAGCACGCCCAGCCCCTTGTTGGCCGTGTGGTTGGCCAGGAAGAAGGCGGTGACGGGGCCGCCGTCCTCCTCCCGCTCCGGGATGCCGAACCTCCGGTGGATGTCCCGGTCCGCCGGGGTCGGCGCGCCCCAGTCGGTCGGGCGGTCCACGCCGTAGGGAATGACGGCGATGTCGTCCCCCCTGAAGCCGAAGCCGCGGACGATGGGCAGGTCGACCGGCGAGATCGCGCAGATGGCCGCGGCGTTGCGGACGACGTAGCGGACCGGGCGGTCGATCAGCAGGTCCCAGGCCAGCCGCCGCGCCGCGTCCATGCGCCGGAAGGCCGCCGGGTTCCCGATCTCCACGAAGCCATGGGTGGACACCACGTAGGGCACGCCCTTCGCCACGCAGGCGCGGGCCACCCGCATCATTTCCAGCGCCGGGATCGGGTTGTGGATGTGCACCAGATCGTAGGAGCCGTGGCGGATCAGCGCCGGGATGCTCGACTGGTAGAACAGCGTCTTCGCGCGGTTGGGCAGGACGGAATCGAGCCCGGCGAAGGGGCTGGAGGTCCGCACCTCGATCCGTTCGCCCGGCTTGCCCGGGTCCATCGGAACCCGGCTCGCCATGCCCATGTTCGCGATGTCGATGCGGTCGTGCGCCTGCAACGCGACGCTCAGCTTCTCCGCCGCCTTGCTGGCGCCGCTGACCGCCAGATGCGGCGGCACGACGATCGCCGACAGGATCTTCAGGCTCATCGCAGGAATCCTCGACTGTCATGGAAGCGCGGACCGCATCGGTCGCGGTTCACGGCGCTGTTCCGAGGTCGTTCAGGGAAATCCGCCGATGCAAGGCCGTTTCATTTTAAAACGGCACTCACAGACACAGCATCGAAGGAGTTTTCATTTTTAATAACGGCGCTTCTCTTTGGCAATCACCAAACAACCGTCACCGTCTAGCCAAATCGAAGCTCTCCTTTCGGACGGCGCGCCTGGCCGCTGCGGACCAGCGGCATCTGCACCGCCTGGCAGGCCAGCAGGAACAGGAAAGCCGGATTCAGCATGACGTAGCGCCGCCACAACCGCCGTGGCTCGGTGGACAGCCGGAACAGCCATTCCAGGCCGTTGTTCTGCATCCACATCGGAGCCTGCGGCTGTTTCCCGGCGATGAAGTCGAAGGCGGCGCCGACCGCGATCAGCGGCATCGACAGCGCCGCCTTGTGCTCGTAGACCCAGGTCTCCTGGCGCGGGCAGCCCAGCCCGACGAAGACGATGCGGGCGCCGGAGTCGATGATCTCGCGGTCGACCGCCGCGCGCTCCTCGGCGCTCAGGGTGCGGAAGGCGGACGGGCGGGCGCCGGCGATGATCAGGCCGGGGAACCGCTCGGTCAGCGCCGTGGTCAGCGTGTCGAGCAGCCCCGCCGTGGCGCCGTAAAGGTAGATGGGCAGTCCCTTCGCCGCCGCCGCCGCGCAAGTGCGGAGCATCAGGTTCGGACCATAGACGCGGTCCGGAAGGGCGGCGCCGTGCAGGCGGTTCAGCGCCCAGCGCACCGGCTGGCCGTCCGGCGTCACGAGATCGATGGCGTTCAGGCGGTAACGGTGCTCGGGGTCGAGCGCCCCGGTCATCACCCCGTGGACGGCGAGCGCGCTGACCGCGAAGGGCTTCTGCTGCTCCGCCGCGTCGATGATCGCGCGCACGCCAGCCTCGTAATCGACGGCGTTGACGTAGACGCCAAGCACTTCCTTTTTCCCATGGTCGATCATGCCACGGCCTCCACGCGCCAGCGGCGCCGATTGCTGTCGTGAATGTCGGTGAGGATGTTCCGCACGTCGTGCCGGATGTCCCAGGACGGGTAATGGGAGCGGAACCGGTCGAGCGAGCTGACCCACCAGATGTGGTCGCCGATACGGTTGGCCTCCTTGAAGGTCAGTTCCATCGGGCGCCCGGTGATCTCCTCGCACAGCGCCACCGCCTCCAGGATGGAGCAGTTGCTCGCGCGCCCGCCGCCGATGTTGTAGACCTCGGCGCTGCGCGGCGCGTCGTAGACGGCGTGGAAGGCGGCGATCAGGTCGTTGCTGTGGATGTTGTCGCGGACCTGCTTGCCCTTGTAGCCGATCACGTCGTAGCGGGTGCCGGTGACGGCGCAGCGCATCAGATAGGCCAGGAAGCCGTGGAGCTGGGTCGGCGAATGGTTCGGCCCGGTCAGGCAACCGCCGCGGAAGCACACCGTTTTCATCCCGAAGTAGCGGCCGTACTCCTGGACCAGCACGTCGGCGGCCACCTTCGAGGCGCCGAACAGGCTGTGCAGGGTGGCGTCGATCGACATGTCCTCGGCGATGCCGCCGGCGTAGCGGTGGGACGGGTCGATCTCGTAGCGCGTCTCCGTTTCGATCAGTGGCAGTCGGTTCGGCGTGTCGCCGTAGACCTTGTTGGTCGAGGTGAAGATGAACACCGCGTCCGGGCAATGGCGCCGCGCCGCCTCCAGCATGTTCAGCGTGCCGTTGGCGTTCACCGAGAAATCCATCTGCGGGTCGCGCGCCGCCCAATCGTGCGAGGGCTGGGCCGCCGTGTGGATGATCAGGGAGATGGCCGAACCGTGCCGCTCGAACAGCGCGTCGATGGCCGCGGCGTCGCGGATGTCGATGGCGTGGTGGCGGTAGCGCTGGCGCAGCGTCTGTTCCAGGGTCTGGCGCTGCCACGCGGTCGAGGCCTCGTCGCCGAAGAAGGTGCGCCGCATGTCGTTGTCGATGCCGACGACGTCCATTCCCAGCGCACCGAAATGCAGGCAACTCTCCGACCCGATCAATCCGCAGGAACCGGTGACAAGGGCGACGGACATGACGTCAAACTCCTTCGCGGTTTGTTTGTTGGTTCAGCAGGGAGGTTCGTCAGTAGGCGTTGCGGTCCCAGAAAAGGAGGAGGGCGGTGCGCACCATGATTTCGGCGTCCAGCCCCAGGGACCAGTTGTCGACGTAGTAGAGGTCGTGTTCGACGCGGCGGGCGGCGGTGTGGAGGTTGTCGATCTCGCCGCGCAGCCCGTTCACCTGGGCCCAGCCGGTGATTCCGGGGCGGACGCGGTGGCGGCAGGCGTAGTTCTCCACCGCCTCGTGGTACAGCACGTCCCCGGCCTTCATGGCGACGGGATGGGGCCGAGGCCCGACGATGGACATGTCGCCGCGCAGGACGTTGAAGAGCTGCGGCAGTTCGTCGATGCTGGTGCGGCGCAGGAAGCGCCCGACGCGCGTCACCCGTGGGTCGTTGCGCACCGTCCGCTGCGCGCCCGACTGGTCTCCGCGGTCGGTGTGCATCGTGCGGAACTTCCAGATCTCGAATTCCTCGTTGTTGAAGCCGAAGCGCTTCTGGCGGAACAGCACCGGGCCGGGGCTTTCCAGCTTGATGGCCGCGGCGGCCAGCAGAAGGACCGGGGCCAGCGCCGCCAGCGCCGCGCCGCCGACCAGCAGGTCCTCCGACCGCTTCAGCACGCCGCGCCAGCCGGCCAGCGGGTGATGGATGACGCCCAGCAACGGAATGCCCGCCGTCGCATCGACCGACAGGCCGGCGGTGCGGGCGATCAGCCGGTGCGGCAGCAGGCGGACGTCGACCGCCAGGACGCGCAGCCGTTCCAGTATGTCGGTGATCTCGGCCTCGGCGCTCCACGGCAGGGCGACCACCACGAGGTCGATGCGGTTCTTGCGCACCTGCTCGACCAGCCCGGCCACGCCACCCAGCACCGGCACCCCGGCCATCCGGGCGGTGGCCAGGGGTGGAGCGGCGACGGACGGCGGACGGTCCGCCGCGGTGGACACGGCGCCGATCACCTGATAGCCCGCCCCCTCCGCGCGCTGGAGCCGGTCCAGCCATTCGAAGGCCAGATCGTTGGTGCCGACCAGCAGGGTCCGTTGCCGCAAGCCGCCGGCCAGATTCCAGTCGCGCGCCAGCCGGAGGACCAGGCCGCGCAACGCGGTCAGCCCGAACAGGCCGATCCCGTACCACAGCCACAGCGTCCCCGCCGCCGCCGTGTCCAGCCGCCGCAGGTCCCCCGTCACGCCGAGCATGAGAACAAGCACCAGGAAGGCCGCCGTCCAGGCCCCGAACAGCGGCCCGGCGTGCGAACCGATGGTCCGCCGCATCGTCTTGGGACGCAGGTTGCGGTAGCAGCCCGCGCTGTAGAAGCACATCAGCGACAGCACCGCCAACGGGCCGACCGCGACGTTGAAAACGCCTGCGAACAGGGCCGCATCGGCCGGGGCGGCCCGCAGCAGACGGGTGGCGATGCTTTCCGCCGCCAGCCCCGTCCCGACGACCATCAGCGCGTCCGCGGCCACCAGCCCGCACAGCAGGGCGGGGGCGGACGCCGCCGCGGCGACCGGCGAGGCGGAGTCCGGGCGCGGGCCCTGGAAGGCCATCCCCACGCGCGCGCCGTAATCCGGCTTCGCCGAGCTGTCTCGTGAAGGGAGTTCGAACATCCGCCGTTCCCTGTTGGCCCATTCCCTGCCGCCGCACCCCAGCGATGCGGCGGCGCTGCCGGCTTGAGTCGCCGCGCTCAGAAATAGGTTTTGGCGAAATAGGCGATGGTGCGCTCCAGCCCCTCTTCGAGCGGCACGTGCGGCATCCATTTCAGGTAGGCATGGGCTTTGGTGATGTCCGGCTTGCGCTGCCGCGGATCGTCCTGGGGCAGCGGGTGCCGCTCGATCCGCGAGCGCGATCCGGTCATCCGGATGACGGTCTCCGCCAGTTCCAGGATGGTGAACTCGCCAGGATTGCCGAGGTTGATCGGGCCGGTCACCGTCCCGTCCGTTTCCATCAGCCGGTGCAGCCCCTCGACCAGATCGTCGACGTAGCAGAAGGACCGCGTCTGCGACCCGTCGCCGTAGATGGTGATCGGATCACCCTTGAGCGCCTGGACGATGAAGTTCGACACCACGCGCCCGTCATTCGGATTCATGCGCGGCCCGTAGGTGTTGAAGATGCGGGCGACCTTGATGGCGACCTTGTGCTGCCGGTTGTAGTCGAAGAACAGCGTCTCGGCGCAGCGCTTGCCCTCGTCATAGCAGGCGCGCGGGCCGATGGGATTCACGTTGCCCCAATAATCCTCACGCTGCGGATGGACGAAGGGATCGCCGTAGACCTCGCTGGTCGAGGCCTGGAGGATCGTCGCCTTCACCCGCTTGGCCAGACCCAGCATGTTGATGGCGCCGTGCACGCTGGTCTTGGTCGTTTGCACCGGGTCGAACTGATAGTGCACCGGCGAGGCCGGACAGGCGAGGTTGTAGATCTCGTCCACCTCGACATAGAGGGGAAAGGTGATGTCGTGGCGCACCGCCTCGAACTTCGGGTTGTCGAGAAGATGCGCAATATTCGAACGCGCTCCCGTGAAATAGTTGTCGACGCACAGGACCTCCTTCCCGGCGGCCAGAAGACGCTCGCACAGGTGCGATCCGATGAAGCCGGCGCCACCTGTCACAAGAACGCGCTCAGTCGTGGACGTCATTGAGCCTCTCCATGGAGTTGTCCGGGAAATCGCAACCGGATGGCGGCAGACTGCGGAGACAATCCGCCATACCGCTTCCGCGATTGTTTTAAAATCCAGCGTCGAGGCACGGCGTTCCGGCACACGATACGGAGCATCACTTGGCCCGTTGCGCGGGAATGCACGGCTATGTCTGGAATTGTGCGGTGTTTCGAAGCCTGAACCGGCTCCGCTGCACCCGGCAGACTGTGACCGGCGCGGAGTTGACCGTCAAACACGCGGACGGGGTATCGGATATGATTATTTATGACGGTCGCCGTCGTAAGCACAGAGACGGATGGGCCTTCTTTTTTTCAATTGTTGCGCGGCGCCATTCACGGTACTCGAAGTCTGTCCGGCAACGGTTGCCGCAGCGGAACATCACGGACCATTTGGCCCCGCTCCTTAAAAAGCGGCCGAATTCTCAGTTATCTCCAAAGAAAACAAAAAGACGCAGTCCGTCTTTTTGCAGCCATCCGCTACGCCCACCCCGGGCCGGATCGCCAGCCAGCAAGACGAAAGGGGCGACGACGTGAATTCTTCGATCGGCAAAGGCGGAACGCTTCCAGGCCACGAAGCGCACGCCAGCGTCCTTCCGGACAGTCTTCTGCAGTCCGGCGCGGCGGAGTCCTCCGACGTCCGCGGCCGTCAGGAGGCGACCGTCTTCGCCGCTCTGGCCGTGCTGTGGCGGCGCAAGCTGCTGCTGCTCGCCATCATCCTGCTGGGGACGGCGACCATCACCTACGTCATGCAGTCGCTGAAGCCGATGTACCGGGCCACCGCCATGGTGCAGCTCGATTCCCGGCGGGTCGAGCTGGCGGAGTTCAAGTCGGTGGTGTCCAACCTGACGCCCGAGGCGCCGGCGGTGCGCAGCGAGGTGTCCATCGTCGGCTCGCGCGCCCTGGCGGAGCGGGTGGTGGAAAAGCTCGGCCTGCTCAACGACCCCGAATTCAACCCGACGATCAAGGCGCCGGACGGCGCGGACGAGCATTGGCTGAAGCGGGTGACCAAGGCCGGTGTCGGTGCGCTGCCGCCGGAGGGCAACGACGTGCTGCGCCGGATCGTCCAACAGGCGACCGCGCTGTTCCGCGCGGAGGAAAGCCCCAACGCCGGCGACCCGGACCAAGCCCGCCTGCTGACCATCGACACGCTGCTGCGCCGGATCGAGGCGCGCAACGACGACCGGTCCTTCACCATCATCATCGAGGCGTCGTCGGTCGATCCCGCCAAGGCCGCCGCCATCGCCAACGCCTTCGGCCAAGCCTATCTGGACTACCGGACGGAGATGAACCGCGACCTGACCGAGCGGGTCAACCAGTGGCTCGGCGGACGGCTCATCGAGGCGCGCGAGGCGGTGCGCGGCGCGGAGGAGGCCATCCGCAGCTTCCGCAAGGAGAACAGCCTGCTGGAACTGCCGCCGGACGGCCGCAACATGGTCCAGCAGCAGATGAACGAACTCGCCACCCAGCTGACCGCCGCGCAGGCGCAGAAAGCGGCGGCCGAGGCCCGCGTGCGCCAGGCCCGCGAGCAGACCGCCACCAACAACGCCGCGGCGATCCCGGAGGTGCTGGCCTCCCCGCTGATCCAGAAGCTGCGCGAGGCGGAGGCGATGCTGGAACGCCGGCTGGCCGAACTCCAGCAGGTCTATGGCGACAAGCATCAGGACATCGTGAACCTCCGCCGCGGCATCGGCGAGCTGAAGGTGCGCATCCGCGACGAGGTGGGCAAGATCCAGAAGGGGTTGGACGCCGATCTGGAGGTGGCGCGCATCCGCGAGGCCACCCTGCTGAAGGGCATCGCCGACCTGCAGGAGCAGCAGAAGGGCATCGAGGCGACCGGCATCCAGCTCCGCGACCTGGAACGCGCCGCCGACGCGCACCGCACGCTCTACCGCAGCCTCGCCGAACGCTACGAGCAGACGATGGCGCTGAAGAACACCGGCGCGCTGGACGCGCATCTCAGCGCCCCGGCCCTGCCGCCGATTCGCCCGGCCTTCCCACAGTTCCGCATGTCGCTGGGCGTCGGGCTGGTCGGCTCCACGGCGCTGGCGGTGGCGCTGGTGCTGCTGCTGGAACGGCTCAGCTCCGGCCTGCGCACGCCCTCCCAGGTGGAGCGGGCGACCGGCGTCCCCTGCCTCGGCATGGTTCCGTCGCTTCCCCGCAACGAGGCTACGTGGAACCTGCCGCTGTATCCTGAAAATCGGCCCGACAGCCGCCGCGCCCGCGAGATCGGCGCCTTCCGCGAGGCGATCCAGACGGTGCGCACCATGGCCTGCATGCCGCGCAAGCGGGGAACGCCGCCCAAGGTGCTGCTCGTCACCTCCTCCATTCCCAAGGAGGGCAAGTCGGTGCTGGCGGCCAATCTGGCGCGGTCGCTGGCCGGACTGGGGCTGAACACGCTGCTGATCGACGCGGACTTCCGCCGCCCCTCCATCGCGACGCTGCTGGGCTACCAGCCGCAGGGCAGCGTCGCCGACCTGCTGGACGGCCGCGTCGGCATCGACGACCTGATCCATCAGGAGACCACCAACCTCGGCGTCCTGGGCAACGCCGTCGGCACCCCCGACGCGCACGACCGCATCAGTTCCCAGGCGATGAGCGACCTGATCCAATGGGCGCGCCACAACTACGACGTGGTGGTGATCGACTCAGCCCCGGTGATGCTGTTCTCCGACGCGCTGGCCCTGTCCTTCCTGGCCGACAGCGTGATTTACGTCGTCCGCTGGCAGCACACCCCGCTGGACACCGTGACGGCTGGCTTCAACAAGCTGAAGTCGGTCGACAGCGCGGTCGGCGGCGTCGTGCTGTCGCGGGTCGTCGCGTCCAAGCACGTCAAGTACGGCCACAAGGACGACACCTACTACTACGCCCTGCACGCGCCCGCGCGGCATTCCTAGCCCACCCAACCAGCCCTCTCCCCTCTGGGGAGTGGGTGGCCCGCAGGGCCGGTGAGGGGGGTGCGCTTTTGCCGGACGGACCGACACGCGCATCCCCCTCACCCTAACCCTCTCCCCGGAGGGGAGAGGGGATGTCAGCCAAAAGCGAGGATTCCATGACCAACGCCGAGTTCCCGCGGCTTGCCATCATCGGCTGCGGCAGCATCGTGAGCCATCACCTGTTGCCGGCGCTGCTCCGCCTGGGCTGGCAGCCGAGCGTGCTCGTCGATCCCACGCCGGGGCGGCTGGGGGCGGTGCAGGCCATGCTCGGCCGCAACCGCGCCGCCGTCGCCGTGGCCGACTGGCGGGAGGCGGCGGACCAGTTCGACGCGGCGCTGGTGGCGGCCCCGCCGATGGTCCACGCGCCGGTCGGCCAGAGCCTGCTGGAGGCCGGGAAGCACGTCTTCATGGAAAAGCCGCTGGCCGTCGCGCTGGCCGACGCCGAGCGCATGGTGCACACCGCGGAGGAGCGCCGGCGCGTGCTCGCGGTCGGGCTGATGCGCCGCTACGTCAACGGCGTCCGCTGGCTGAAGGCGCTGATCGACTCCGGCCAGCTCGGCCGCGTCCTGCGCTTCGAGGCGCGGGAGGGCTTCGTCTACAACTGGGGCATCAGCTCGCCGGCCATGCTGCGCCGCGACGGGGCGGGCGGCGGCGTGCTGCTCGACACCGGGTCGCACACGCTGGATCTGCTGCTGTGGTGGTTCGGGGAGGCGGCGGAGGTCGACTACAGCGACGACAGCCACGGCGGGCTGGAATCCGACTGCCGGCTGTCCCTGACCATGGCCTCCGGCGCCACCGGTACGCTGGAGCTGAGCCGCACCCGCGCCCTGCGCAACACCATCCGCGTCCACGGCACCAAGGGCAGCGTCGAGGTCCATCTCTACGAGAACCAGATCGCCTCGGACGTGCCGCAGATCGTTGATTTCGTCCATGACGGTTTCTCGGCCAACCACATCCCGCCGCAGATCTTCGGCGACCTGTTCCAGGCGGAGCTGAAGGATTTCGCCGACGCCATCCGCGAGGGGCGCCCGGCCGCCGTCGGCGGGCGTGACGCCCTGCCCTCCACCGCCTTGATCGAGCGCTGCTACGCCAGCCGCAAGCCGCTGGCCCTGCCCTGGGTGGACGGCCCGGCGCCCGCCGCCGCTTCCCGCAGCGATGGCCCCCGCACCGATGGCCCGACCGTGGTGGTGACGGGCGCTGCCGGCTTCATCGGCGGGCGGCTGGTCGAGCGGCTGTGCCTGGAGCATGGCGCCAAGGTCCGCTGCATCGTCCGCGACATCGCGCAAGCGGTGCGTCTGGCCCGCTTCCCGGTGGAGATCGTCCGCGCCGACCTGCTGGACCGCGAGGCCATCGGCAAGGCGGTGGCCGGCGCCGACTGGGTCTTCCACTGCGCCTACGACGTGCGGTCGCGCCGCCAGAACATCGACGGGATGACCGCGCTGATCGACGCCAGCCTCGCCAACGGGGTGGAGAGCTTCGTCCATCTCAGCACCTTCTCGGTCTACGAACCACTGCCGGACGGCCCGCTGTCGGAGGAGACGCGCGACGGCGACCGGGCCTGGAGCTACGTCCAGAACAAGCTCGACCTGGAGACGATGGTGCTCGACGCGGCGCGCACGCGCGGCCTACCGGGGGTGGTGCTCCAGCCCTCCATCGTCTACGGCCCCTTTTGCAAGCCCTGGACGAACGCCCCCGCCGAGATGCTGCTGAGCGGCACGGTGGTGCTGCCCCAGGAGAGCGGGCTGTGCAACGCCGTCTACATCGATGATCTGGTCGACGCGATGATCGCGGCGACCCGCAGCCCGCAGGCGATCGGGGAGCGCTTCGTAATCTCCGGCCCCGACGCCCCGCCCTGGGCCGCCGTGTTCGGGCGCTTCCAGGAGGCGTTGGGCGTGGACAGCCTGCGCTTCCAGCCCGCCGAGGCCATCCGCAAGGAGATGAAGAGCCTGCGGCGCGACATCGCCATGGTGCTTCAGGACCCCAAGAAGATCATCCAGATCATTGTGCGCTGGCGCCCGGCCCGCCGGGTGCTCCAGGGGGGGTTCGACAGCCTGCCGCCGCGGCTGCGCCATCTCGTGATGGTCCACTACTTCCTGAAGAAGAAGGCCAGCCGCAACCAGCTCTGGCTGCCCGACGCGCAGAAGCTGGCGCTCTATCAGGCCAAGGCGCTCATCGACCTGACCAAGGCGCGGCGCCTGCTCGGCTACGAGCCGCGCTTCACTTTCGAGGACGGCATGGCGCTGACCGCGGACTATCTGCGCTGGGCCTACCGCGATGTGCCGCGCACCGCGCCAGCCGCACCAGCCGCCGCACGCCCCGCCAATGAAGACCGTCAGCCCGCTCCCCTGCCCGCCCCCACCGAGACGACAC
>NZ_QLKQ01000072.1 GCF_003349955.1 Azospirillum brasilense | reverse complement strand
CACCCCGGCCCTCCCCCGCTGCGCAGGGGAGGGGACTTCTTTCTCCCTCCCCTGCGCAGCGGGGGAGGGCCGGGGTGGGGGCAAGCCTTACCGCCCCTTGTACGTCTCGCTGTCCATATGGGCGAGCTGCGCCGCCGGGTAGCGCTCGCCCGCCGCCACACCCGGCGGCAGGGCTTCGTCCAACCGCGCCAGATCCTCCGCCGACAGGGTGAGGTCCAGGGCGCCCAGCGCCTCGGCCAGACGGTCGCGGCGGCGGGCGCCGACCAGCGGGACGATGTCGCGGCCCTGCGCCGCCACCCAGGCGATGGCGACCTGGGCCACCGAACCGCCGATGCGCTGGGCGATCTCCCGCAGGCGCTCGACCAGCGCCAGGTTCCGGTCGAGATTCTCGCCCTGGAAGCGCGGGCTGCGGCTGCGGAAATCCTGGCCCGTCCGGTCCTTGCTCCAGTGGCCGCTGATCAGGCCGCGCGACAGCACGCCATAGGCGGTGACGCCGATGCCAAGCTCCCGGCAGGTGGGCAGGATGGCCTCCTCGATCCCGCGCGAGATCAGGGAATATTCGATCTGCAGGTCGCTGATCGGGTGCACCGCGGCGGCGCGGCGGATGGTGTCCGGACCGACCTCCGACAGGCCGATGTGACGGATGTAGCCGGCCTTGACCAAGTCGGCCATGGCGCCCACCGTGTCCTCGATGGGCACGCTCGGGTCGAGGCGGGCCGGGCGGTAGATGTCGATGTGGTCCACCCCCAGCCGGCGCAGCGAGTAGGTCAGGAAGTTTTTCACCGCCGCCGGGCGGGAGTCGTAGCCGTTCCAGCCCATCTGCGGGTCGCGCAGGGCGCCGAACTTGACGCTGAGCAGCAGCGTGTCGCGGTCGCGGCCGCGCAGGGCGTCACGGATGAGCAGCTCGTTGTGCCCCATGCCATAGAAGTCGCCGGTGTCGAGCAGCGTGATCCCGGCGTCGAGCGCGGCGTGGATCGTGGCGATGCTCTCCTCCTGGTCGGCGGGGCCGTAGAAGTCCGACATGCCCATGCAGCCGAGACCGATGACCGAGCTGACGGGGCCGGCGGCCCCGAGCGTGCGCTGTTCCATGTCCTTGATCCTCTCCATCCGTCGCGGCGCCGTTCCGGTGCCGCCTTGCCCTGAATGATGACCTGGGGATGATGACCCGGCGCCATTGATCCGATAAGCTGGACAATGCCGAACGGGCTGTTCACAACATCGAACAATCGGGGTCTTGGGAATGAACGGCACCGACCTGCGCGACCTGCAAGCCTTCGCCGCCGTCGCCCGCCACCGCAACTTCCGCCGCGCGGCGCTGGAGCAGCGCGTGTCCGTCTCCAGCCTCAGCCAGCGGATGCGGGAGCTGGAGGAGCATCTCGGCGTCCGCCTGCTCAACCGCACGACCCGCAGCGTCGCCCCGACCGAGGCGGGGGAGCAGCTTCTCCGCCGGCTGGAACCGGCGCTGGGCGAGGTGGCCGGCGCCCTGTCCGACCTGCGGGAGCGGCAGGGGCGTCCGGCGGGACGGCTGCGCATCAACGCCCCGGCCCCGGCGGCCGATCTGGTGCTGGCCCCGATGGTCACGCCCTTTCTGAGCCGCTACCCAGATGTGGAGCTGGAGATCACCGTGGACATGGCGCTGATCGACATCGTGGAGCGGGGCTATGACGCGGGCGTGCGCTACGAGGAACATTTGGCGCAGGACATGATCGCGGTGCCGCTCGGTCCGCCGCAACGCTACGTGCTGTGCGCGGCGCCCGCCGTTCTGGAGCGGTTCGGCGTGCCGGAACAGCCGGAGGACCTGCTGGGCAAGCCGACCATCTCCGTCGTCTACGCCAGCGGCGCCCATCCGCCCTGGGAGTTCGAGCGGGCCGGGCGCGTCGTGCGCGTCCAGCCGGGCGGCCCCTTCCACGCCGGTCATGTCGGCGTCCAGGTCCGCGCGGCGTTGGACGGGCTGGGCTTCCTGATGACCTTCGACGGGTATGTGGCCGAGCACATCGCCGCCGGCCGCCTCGTCGCCGTGCTGGAGGACTGGAGCCAGAGCTTTCCCGGCCCCTTCCTCTACTACCCGTCGCACCGCCAGCCTCCGGCGGCGCTGCGCGCCTTCCTCGACTTCCTCAAGGACTGGCGCCGTCAGGCCGCTCCGTAGGCGTCAGATGGTGCAGAGGAAGCGGCGCTCTCCGCCCTCCAGGACCAGCGCGGTCAACCGGTTGGAGGCGTAGGCCCCGGTGTCGATGCCGATGCGGTTGGAGCGGATGTCCGGCTGCTCGACGATGGTGTGGCCGTGCACGACGAGCTTGCCGTGGTCGAGGTGGGAGGTCAGGAACTCCCGCCGAATCCACAGCAGGTCCTCGTCACGCTGGCGGTGCAGCGGCAGGCCGGGGCGGATGCCGGCATGGACGAACAGATAGTCGCCGATGGCGACGCTGGAGCGCAGCCCGGCCAGGAAGGCCCGGTGATGGGGCGGCAGGGCGGCGGCGAAGCGCTGGCGGGCTTCCTCCACATGCTCCGGCGGAGCGTCCTCGGCGGGGGCAGGAACGCCATAGCTGGCCAGAGTCGCCCGCCCGCCATACTCCAGCCAGTCCGGCCCGGCCTCCGGTTTCTCGATGAAGTCCATCATCGCGGCCTCGTGGTTGCCGCGCAGGTGGATGGCGCCGAAGCCGGGCAGGGGCTCGCGGCACAGCCGCTCGATGACCATCGCGGAATCCGGACCGCGGTCCACATAGTCGCCGAGAAAGACCAGATACTTGACGAGGTCGGCGCCGCTCACCGCGTCGCGGTCGATCTGCGCCAGCAGTTGGTCCAGCAGATCCAGCCGTCCGTGGATGTCGCCCACCGCGTAGACGCGCACGCCCCGCGGCACATGGCTCGCGACGGGTTCCGGGTCCGACCACAGTTTGCGCGCAAAGCCGAACACGCTCCGCTCTCCTCCGTCCTCGATGGGTGGGTCCTGCCTTGACAGGATGGGGATGACGGCGCGCGCGCTCAAGTCGCTCACCCGCTTGCCCGGCCCGGGTTCGCCCGTTCATCCACATGGGGCGAGTCGGACGGGAAAGAGGGGGTGCCGTCAAGCGGCCGGAGTGGTTAATCCGTGTGGCGGCGTCAGGAGCCGGGCATGGCGCGGTCCAGAGCCTCCAGCAGGCCGCCCAACCGGAACTCCACCGTCCGCCGGTCGAGCCGCGGCCAGTGATAGACCTCGGTCGCGCCGTTGGCCTGTCTCTGGAACTCCAGCCGCAGCCGGCGATCGGAGCGGATCAGCGGCATCAGGCGCTCCATCGGGCCGCAAGTCAGGCCGATGCGCCGCGGTTCCTTGATCGCGGCGAAGCGGCTCAGCATCTCCGTCCCGGCCTCCTCGTCGGCGATGGCGCCTGCGGCGACCTGGGCCAGAAAGCGGGTGAATTCGGGCGGAGCCGCCTGCGGTCCCTTGTCGAGCGCGTCGGCGTTGAGCGCGTCGGCGTCAAGCGCGTCGGCGAGGTCGGAAAGCTGGCGCGGCGTGTAGAAGCGCTGCGGCGGGGCTCCGTCCACCGTCAGGGTGACGTGGCGGGCGGGCGCGATGGGCTCGTCGAACACGATGTGGAGGGAGGTGCAGGCCGCGTCGCGCACCGCGCTGATGCTCAACTCGCCGAGTCCGCCGCGGTTGTCGGGGAAGGGCTGGACCGCGGACACCGTGCAGCGTTGCCCGCGGCCCTCCCCGGCGCAGACGACATCGGAGGCCGAAACCTCCGCGGCCAGGGCGGGGATGGCGGCTCCCAGCCCGGCGACCAGAAGAAACAGCCCGATCCGGCGCGTCATCGGCACGTCAATCCTCCTCCGGCGCGTGGTCTGAACGGGGGACGCTAGCAGGGCCGAACTTGCGTCCTGGTTAACGGTCCGCTGCGATGGGGATGGGGCGAACGCCCCGGCCGATCCCCTTGGTGCCCCGCCTTGGTGCCCCGCCTTGGTGCCCCGCCTTGGTGGCGCGTTCTCGCCGGTCCGGACTCTGCTAGGATGTGGGAAAAGAAGGACAAGGGGGAGGGGCGCCATGGACGAGAGCCCGATCCGCGTGCGCCGGTTTCGCGAGATCCTGCTGTGGCCGGTGCAGCTGATGCCGTTGAAGGCGGGCGCGCAGATCCAGAACCATTGGGAATGGCTGGGCGGGCCGGGCTGCCCCTGGCAGGAGGTGGCGGACGAGTTCACCCAGGACCCCGGTGAATTCAGCGAGCGCCATTACAGCGAGTTCGTGTCCTTCCTGCCCTATGTGCAGCGCTTCCTCTATGGCGAGGGGGAATCGCGCGACCACCGGCCCGGCTATGGCGGCTCTCCCATCCGCGTCTTCCGGCGGCGCGACGTGGCGGCGCTGACGGTTACCCTGCGGCGGGGGCAGGCGCCGCTGCGCTTCGCCATCGCCCATGTCGATCTGCATTTCTTCCACGACGTCGACGTGGCGATCCTCGTCGTGGAGCTGTTCGGCGAGGACCTGCCGCTGGACCGCGTGCAGGACACGCTGTTCCGGTTGGGCCGCACCTATCCGCCCGCCTGGGAGCCGGACGGCAGCGCCGCGCAATGCCCGCACCGCGTCGAATGGATCGGCGCCGATGGCGCCGTGCTCGCGGTTTCCGACTATGAGCGGAAGACCGATTACCTGTCCTTCGTGTGTCGCCACCGGGCGCCGCGCATCGCCGCCCACTGGTCGTTCCTGCTGCGCCCCCTGGTCCATCACCATTCGGAGGAGACCGGGCTGCTGCGCTACCGCCAGCTCGAATATCAGCGGATGCCGGCCATGGCCTATCTGTCGCTGGACGAGCCGGAACGGCTGGAGCGGGCGGATTGGGTGCGGCTGGGCTTCGCCACCTCGCCCGGTCTGGCGTCGGGACCGGGCGAGGCGTTGCCCTTCGCCCCCGCCTTCCTGGAAGGCTTCGAGCAGCGATACTGTTACGACCGCTATTGGGATCCGCGGGCGTCCGGCGCCTGGACGCGCAGCCGCATCCTGTGCTGCGGCCATTCGCTGGTGATGGTGGGGCCGGAGGGCGACGCCTTCTTCACCGACGCGGAAACCGGGCTGCTCGGCCAGTTCCGGCACCAGTATTTCCTGCTGGGGCTGGTCGTGCATTTCCACCGGGCGGCGTTGGTGATGCTGTCCGACCGGCTGGTGCTGGCGGTCAGCCAGCTCGACATCGGGGCCGTGGAGTCGGTCAAGCGGTTCAAGCGCGACATCCGGCAGGTGTTCGAGATTTTCCTGCGCTTCACCCACCGCTATTGGTTCCATGAGCTGTCGATCCAGGGGCCGTTGCGCGACCTGTTCCGCCTGTGGGCTGGGCACCTCGGCACCGACCGCCTCTACGCCGAGGTGCGGGACGAGGTGCAGGACATGAGCGATTACCTCGACAGCGACGGGCTGCGGCGGCAGGCCAACACGGTGCTGCGGCTGACCGTGGTGACGGTGGTCAGCACCATCGGCACGCTGGTCACCGGATTCCTCGGCATGAATCTGCTCGCCATGGCCGACGACCCGCTGCCGGCGCGCGTTCTGTTCTTCCTGTTCGTCCTGCTGTCGACGGTCGGGCTCATCGCCTTCAGTGTGATGCGGTCCAAGCGGCTTGCCGATTTTCTGGAGGCGCTGTCGGACGAACGGCTGCCGGGGCGGAGCAAGCTGGCGCTGATGACGAAGGTGTGGGAGCGCCCGAGTCGCCGCACCGGGCCGCCTTTGTGAGCGGTGGAAACCGGATTTACAGAAAGACCGGAAGGATAGGGCGTCGTTGCCCCGAATGGAGGGGGCGGGCGCCAAAGAACAGGCGGGATACAGGAACCAGCCGGTCAAGCTCGCGTTCTTCTCAGCGAAAGCTCCACACTTAGGGGGACGCCATGACCATCGGCACCATTCTGCTCATCATTTTGATTCTCGTTCTAATCGGCGCGGTTCCGGCGTGGCCGCACAGCCGTGGTTGGGGCTATGGTCCCAGCGGTATTCTCGGCGTGCTGCTGCTCGTCCTGATCGTGCTTCTGCTGATGGGCCGGATCTGACGGGGAAGCCATAACGGCTCCCCGACGCGCGGGCGCCGTTCCCGTTCCGCCACCGGCCCCTGGGCGTCACGCTCCGGGGCTGCGGCCGGGACGGGAACGGCGCCCGTTTCGCATGACGAACATCAGCCAGCCGATCGGCCCCAAAATCAGCACCATCACCACCCAGCCGGCCCGCGGGCCGAAGGGGCAGCGCGTGCCGGTCGGGGGACGCCACGGGCCGCCGCGCCGCGACAGCGTCACGTGAAGAAGAGGCGCGCCGTACAAGGCGAACAGGATCAGCCAGGGTGCGAGGTCTTGTGCCATGGCGGCATGCTACCCCAAAACGGGTGGCCGCTCCCACCACGGAGCGGCGGGAGTGATGGCGCGGACGCTTGTTCGATGATGTGTCCAAATGGTAATACCGCAACGCAGGAATGGACTTCATGCGTATGGGGCATGGTTGCGCCGCAGCGTGGCGGACGACTATTCTCGGCGGTGTCCGATAAGCCGGAAGGCGGATATCATGGCGGTTGAGATCGAACGGCGGTTTCTGGTCCGGAGGGACATCCGTCCCCTGTGTCGAAACGGCCTGTCCATCGTCCAGGGGTATCTGCCCTCCGACGACGGCCGGACGGTGCGGGTCCGGGTTGCCGGGCCGGACGCCACGCTGACCGTCAAAGGCCCCCGCCGCGGCCTGTGCCGTGAGGAGGTCGAACACCCGCTCCCCCTCGATCTCGCCCTGGGTCTGCTGCGCCACAGTTGCCGCGGCGGCCTGATCGAGAAGACCCGCTACCTCATCCACCATCATGGCCTCTGCTGGGAAGTCGACGTGTTCGGCGGCGACAACGCCGGTCTGGTGATCGCCGAGGTCGAACTGTCCCGCGCCGACCAGATCGTCCCGCTCCCCGATTGGGTGGGGGCGGAGGTCACGCACCGGGCCGCCTACAGCAACTCCGCCCTGTCGCGCAGCCCGATCCGCCATTGGGTCAGCCACTGGGTCAGCGCGGCCTGACGCGTCTTCCAGTGCAAAAAGAAGCCCCGGTCCGAAGGGGGACCGGGGCCAAGGCTGCGTGGATGACTGTGTGCAGCGCAGCAATCCGCGTGCCAGACTGTGCGGAAACTCCGGCGGTGCGCCGAAAGGGGAACGCAGCGTGGCGCCCTCCTGTTGCAAAGGAGCCGTCCGGACGGGCGGCGGGCAACGGCGAACGGGAGTTTGGCGCGATGACCCAGTACGAGAACCGGTGGAAGGACGAGGCCCGCAACGCGGACGAGGACGACCGTCGCGACGTCCGCGATCGCGATGAATTTGGGCGCGGCGCCTACGGCGCAGGCGGTTACCCCCGGAGTGACTACGAAAGCGGCGGTTCCGGCGGGCGCGATCCCGGTCGCCGCTGGGGCAGCGATTGGGGTCACGCCGAACGCGGCTGGCATCGCGACGACCGCATGCGGGATGAGCGTTACCGTGACGAACCCATCGGCATGGCGCGGGAGCGCAACTTCTGGGAGCAGGCGGGTGACGAGGTCGCCTCCTGGTTCGGCAGCGACGACGCCGAACGCCGCCGCCAGGAAGACGAGCGGCGTGCCCAGTTCCGGGGGCGCGGCCCCCGCGGCTACACCCGGTCGGATGAGCGGATCCGCGATGACCTGAACGACCGGCTGACCGAAGACCCCTATCTCGACGCCACCGACATCGCGGTGTCCGTGTCGGGCGGCGAGGTCACTCTGGACGGCACGGTGGACGACCGCATGGCGAAGCGGCGGGCCGAGGACCTGGCCGACGCCATCTCCGGCGTCCGTCACGTTCAGAACAACCTGCGCCTTCGCGAACCGGGCGGCACCATGGCCTTCTGATCCGGCCCTCTTCTGATCGCGTGTCGGCCTCCGAGACCCTGACGAGACGCCCCCGCTCCATCCGGTGCGGGGGCTTTCGCGCGCGTGCTCAGTGGGCGGTGCCGCCGGCGCCGCCGGCCATGAAGGGGCTGTACTGCCTGTCCACCGACTGGATGTGCTCGATGAACCACTCCTTGAGGAGCAGGATCAGGTCGATGCGCAGCATCATCTCGTTGCTGTCGTCATCGTCCAGGGTCAGCTTGTGCACCTCGTCGATGAAATAGCGGTGCGCGGCCCGGTGGGCGTCAAGGCCGGGATAGCCCTGCTCTTCCATCAGCGCCTCCTCCCGCTTGAAATGCACGGTGGTGTATTCCTGCAAGCCCCCCAGCAGCCCGGACAGGCTGGCGCGGTCCTTCTCCGCGATGCCGGCCTTCAGAAGATGGTTGAACATGTCGAGCAATTTTCTGTGGTCGTCGTCGAGAATTTCGACGCCGACGCTCATCGATTTATCCCAGGCAACATGTTGCATCGGATCAATCCTTTCAGAGGGCCGGGTCAGGCGAGTATAGGGGGCGCGGAAATCTTGCAATGCGATGTTAAAACCGGCAACCGCGGCGGCACAAGCGGCAAAAAACCGCAGGCCGGAGGTTGCACCGCACCCTGTTGACCTTGTGGGGCGGCAAAGGATGTGCTTCCCCGCGCGCCGTCCAGGCATTATGAAAATGCACGGGATCTGCGGAGTTCGGGACGATGGCGCTGCTGGACGATATTCTGGAAAAGAAGCGGGTTCTGGACGACGCCCGGCCCATGCCGTTGACGGTGGTCCGCGATCTGGCCGACCGCTTCGAGCGCGGCCTGACCACCGCCTGCCTTCTCGTGGAAGGGGTGGAGCTGTCCGCCGAGGACATCCGCATGGTGCTCGACCGCGGCGCTGTTCTGCGTAGCCGCCCGGCCGAGCCGCAGCGCCTCGCGCTCAACCACCGCGCCGCGCTGGAACTGATGGCCCGCCTGTCCTTCCAGGGCGGCGGCGTGGTGACGGAGCGCACCATCGCGGCCTTCCACGGCGTTCTGTACCAGGGAATCGACACCAACGCCGGCCGCTACCGGGATGGCCCGTTGAAGGACGATGCCGGCGCTTCCCCCGATCCGGCCAAGGTGCGGGTGTCGATGTCGGCGCTGTCGGGCTGGCTGCGCCGGACGGAGCCGGGGCCGGAGGCCGCCTTCGAGGCGCATCACCGGCTGATGAGCGTCCGACCCTTCTTCCAGGGCAACGCCGCGACCGCGCTTCTGCTGTGCAACCTGATCCTGAACCGCGCCGGTTTCCCGCCGGTGGTGGTGACGGACGAGGATCGCGAAATGTACGGCGCGATGGTCGAGCGCGCCTGGTCGCTCGGCGACAAGACGCCGTTCCGCGATCTGATGATGCGCCTGCTCGACCGCAGCCTGAATCTGTGCCTGCGCAGCGCCGCCCGCGCCCTCCGCGACTTCGAGGAGGACGAGGACGGCCTCGACGCCGCCCACGAGGAGGGCTATGGCCGGCGTCCCTGACGGGACGTGACGGTCAGCCCCGCGCCGGCAGCAGCAGGCGCGACGGGCGGGCGCCGCCGCCGTGGATCAGCAGGGTGATCGGCTGCGCGTCCACCAGCCGGGTTTCGCCCGGCTCCGCCCCGGTTCCCGGATTGACGGGGTAGGCCGGAAAGCAGGACCCGGCGAGGCTGAGGCGCAGCGCGCTTCCAGCGGGCAGGGTCGCGCAGAGGGCGCGCAGGGCCACCGGCATGGGGCGCTGCTCGCCGCCCGGCTCCACCCGCGCGTGGCCCTGGCTGAGCGGCAGCACGCGCCCGTCCGGCAGCACGGCGGACAGGACGGCGCTGACGTCGAAGGACGGTGCGTCGGCCTCCACCCAGATCTCCAGGGATGCCTGACCGGACAGCGTCAGCGGCGCCGCGAGCGGCGGGGTGTCGTAGACCGCCACGTCGGGACGGGCGTCGATGGCGGCGCGGTCGCGCGGACCGGCGTCGGGCACGGCGTGACCGCCCACGGTGGGCACCGGGTCGCGCGGGTCGTGGACCAGCACGTCGAGGAAGGCTTCGTCCGGCGCACCCTCACGCAGGACGCCGCCGCGCCGCGTGGCGAGGCCGTCGCTGGACAGGTGCAGCGGCAGGGTGGCGGGCGGCAGGGCCGGCAGGTCGCGCCAACGGCGCTCCAGAACGTCGAACAGGCGGATCGGGCCGCCACGGTCCGCTCCGTTCATCTCCCCCTTCAGGAAGCGCTCGAACCAACCGAGCTGCAGGGCGTCGAAGGACGGCAGGTCGGACGGTGCCCGACCGTCGCCACGGGGCCCGTCGGTTTGGGGGTGGACCGCAACGCCCCGGCGATCCCATGGGCCGACCAGCAGGCGGACGGTGCCGCTGCCGGCGGACAGGGCCTCGTGCGCCGCCACGGTGCCGGTCAGGCGCGGGTCGTACCAGCCGCCGATCTGAAGGACGGAGACCTCGCCGCCGCCGCCCGACAGGGCGTGCCGTGGCGACAGATCGTCCCAGCTTCCGCCTGGGCCGGGCGTGGTCAGCCAGTCGTCGTAATGGCAGTGGCGCGCATACTCCCGCAGCACCCGCGGGCGGGATGGGATCTCGTCGTCCAGAGGCAGGCTGCGGGTTGCCTCCAGGAGCGCGCGGTAGGCCGCGCCATCCTCCAACCGGCGGGCGGACTCCGCCGCGCAGTGCAGCGCCCAGCCCATCGCGTCGGCCAGCCGGAAGGCGCCGCCCTCCGTCGCCCAGTCGGTGTAGACGTCCCAGCCGGCCAGTGCCGGAACCACCGCGCGCAGAGCAGCGGGCCGCTCGGCCAGGGCGAGAAGCTGGGCCATCCCGGCGTAGCCGCTGCCATACATGCCGACGGTGCCGTTGGAGCCGGGCAGCGAGGCCGCCCAGGCCACCGCGTCGGCGCCGTCCTCACGCTCCGCCTCGAAGGGGCGGAAACGGCCTTCCGACGTGCCGCGCCCGCGAACGTCCTGCACCACGACCACATAGCCCCGCGCGGCGTACCAGCGCGGGTGCGCGTAATGGCTGGTCATCGCCGTGCGCCGCCCGCAGGCCAGACGCAGCAGCAGGACGGGCCAGGGGCCGACACCGTCGGGCCGGTAGAGGTCGGCGTCCAGCCGCAAGCCGTCGCGGGTCCGCATGGAGACGGTTTCAGGTGGCCGGACGGCCAGAAGGGGCGGCTGTTCGAGAATCACCGGGGCCATATGGGTCATGGGGCGCCCTGCCGAGCAACTGTGACCCTCAACTCTCGCAAGCGCTGTGCCATGACCTGCTCAAAACCCTCTCCCCCCTGGGAAGAGGGCTGGGTGAGGGGGATTTACGCCCGGCAGGGCGGAGAAAAGCTCCCATCTTGAAGGGTAAGCCGCCTCCGGCGCCCCCTCATCCTAACCTTCTCCCCGGAGGGGAGAAGGAACCGTGTTGCGCTGAGTTCGCCCAAACGATGGGCAGACGCCTTTCCGGAAGGCGCTTTTATGAATCGTAGCTCATCAGCGAGACGCTGGGCACGTCCAGCTTGTCGCGGCCGTTGAGGAAGGTCAGCTCGACCAGGAAGGCGGCGGCGCGGACATCGGCGCCGACGCGGCGCAGCAGGCTGACCGCCGCGGCCATGGTGCCGCCGGTCGCCAGCAGATCGTCCAGGACGACCACGCGCTGGCCGGGCTTCACGGCGTCGGCCTGGACCTCGATGGTGTCGGTGCCGTATTCCAGGTCATAGGAATGGGCGACCTTGTCGCCGGGCAGCTTGCCGTGCTTGCGCACCATGATGAAGCCGGTGCCGAGCGCCAGGGCCAGCGGGGCGGCGATCAGGAAGCCGCGGGATTCGATGCCAACCAGCAGCTCCGGCTTGTGCGGGCGCAGCGCCTCGGCGAGCTGGTTCACCGCCTCCTTCCACGCCTCGGCGTGAGCCAGCAGCGGGGAGATGTCGTAGAAGAGGATGCCGGGCTTGGGGAAGTCGGCGATGCCGCGGATGTGGGTCTTCAGATCGATGGGGTTCGGCATGGTGAAAAGGTTCCTATGCAACGGCGGCGCCATACTATCGGGGCGGCCGCCCGCGTGCAAACCACCGCTGCACGGCTGTTTTTCCCCGGCTTGAGGTTGACCATCGGGGGGGCTTGCGGCCAAGTTCCTCTCCACAAGCACGAGCATCGCCGCATCGCGGCACCGGAAGGGAAGGGCAGGACGGGGCATGGCGCGCGAAAGGGCGTGGTTGGAATCGTCGCGCGCCGGCGACGGTGAATGGCGGCTGACGGCTCTCGGCCATTGGGACCTGAAGGCCGCGGGGGGGCTCTCGGGCACGCTCGACGGCTTCGCGCTGGACGGCGGCGGGGCGGTCAGCCTCGACCTGTCGCGGCTGGACGCCATGGACACGGTGGGGGCCTATCTGCTGTCCGCCCTGTCCGACCGGCTGGCGGCGGCGGGCCACGGCGTCGATCTCACCGCCATCCGCCCGGAGCACGCCGCCCTGTTCAACGCCGTGCGCGAGGTCGGCCCCCCGCCGGTCGAGCGGGCGCAGACGCACCGCCCCATCCTCGACATGCTGGAGCGCACCGGGCGCACCGCCGTGGACGGGCTGCGCGAGGGGCGGGACCTGCTGTCCTTCCTTGGTTTGATCGCCATCACCTTCGGGCGGCTGATGGTGAATCCGCGGCGGCTGCGCTTCCGCTCGGTGATGTTTCACATCGAGCAGACCGGTCTGAACGCCCTGCCGATCCTCGGGCTGCTGTCCTTCCTGATCGGCGTGGTGCTGGCCTTCCAGGGCGCGGACCAGCTCCGCCGCTTCGGGGCGGAGCTGTTCGTGGTCAACCTGCTGGGCGTGTCGATCCTGCGCGAGATCGGCATCCTGATGACCGCCATCATCGTGGCGGGGCGCTCCGGCTCCGCCTTCACCGCGCAGATCGGCACCATGAAGGTGAACCAGGAGGTGGACGCCATCAGCACGCTGGGGCTGGACGTGGTGGAGCTTCTGGTGGTGCCGCGCGCGCTGGCCCTGATGATCACCCTGCCGCTGCTGGCCTTCTACGCCGACATCATGGGGCTGTTCGGCGGCGCGGTGATGAGCTACGCGACGCTGGACATCACCTTCGGGCAGTTCATCCGCCAGCTTCACGGCGCCGTCACGTTGCCGCATTTCCTGGTTGGACTGGTGAAGGCGCCGGTGTTCGCGCTGGTGATCGCCATGGTCGGCTGTTACGAGGGGCTGAAGGTCTCCGGCAGCGCCGAGAGCGTGGGCACGCTGACCACCAAGTCGGTGGTGGAATCGATCTTCCTGGTGATCGTCCTGGACGCGGTCTTCTCCGTCCTGTTCTCCTTCCTCAGGCTGTGAGGGGCCGTGGCGCCGTTTGACGACAGACAACCGGATTCGCAGGACGCGGTGATCCGCGTGCGCGGGCTGGTCACGCGCTTCGGCCCGCAGGTGGTCCATGACGGGCTCGACCTCGACGTGCGGCGGGGCGAGGTGCTGGGCGTGGTCGGCGGTTCCGGCACGGGCAAGTCGGTCCTGCTCAAGGAGATCCTCGGCCTGATCCGCCCGGCGGACGGCCGGATCGAGCTGCTGGGCCGCGACACCGCCGGCCTGCCGGAATCGGAGCGGGTGGCGCTCCAGGCACGCACCGGCGTGCTGTTCCAGAACGGCGCGCTGTTCAGTTCGATGACCGTGGCGCAGAACGTCATGGTGCCGCTGCGCGAGCACACCGACCTCTCGGCGGCGCTGGCGGCGGAGATCGCGCGGGTCAAGATCGCCATGTCCGGCCTGCCGGCCAACGCCGGGGCGAAGTTCCCGTCGGAGCTGTCGGGCGGCATGATCAAGCGCGCCGGTCTGGCCCGCGCGCTGGCCCTCGACCCCGACATCCTGTTCCTCGACGAGCCGACCGCCGGTCTGGACCCCATCGGCGCCGCCGCCTTCGACCAGCTGATCCGCAATCTCCAGCGCAGCCTGGGGCTGACCGTCTTCATGGTCACCCACGATCTGGACAGCCTGACCTCGATCTGCGACCGCATCGCCGTGCTGGTGGACAAGAAGATTCGCGTGGGCACGCTGGAGGAGCATCTCCGCGACCCGCACCCCTGGATTCACGACTATTTCCACGGACCGCGCGGTCGCGCCGCGCGCCATGCAGAAAGCTGACCGGACGCCATGGAAACCCGCACCAGCTACATCCTCGTGGGCAGCTTCGTGTTGGCCTTGCTCGCCGGCCTCTTCGTCTTCACGGTCTGGGTCGCCAAGATCCAGCTGGAGGAGACGCGCCAGCCCTATTACATCTATTTCACCGGTTCGGTGACCGGCCTGCAGGAGGGCAGCCCGGTGCGCTACCGCGGCATCCCCGTGGGCACGGCGACCGACATCCGCCTGGACCCCAACGACGTCAGCCGCGTGCGCGTGCGGATCGAGGTGCAGGAAGGCACGCCGATCAAGACCGACTCCATCGCCTCGCTGGAGGTCCAGGGCATCACCGGCGGCGCCTATGTTCAGATTTCCGGCGGCACGGAGATGAGCGAGCTTCTGCGCACCGCGCATGACGGCGGCATCCCGGTGATTCCGTCGCGCCCGTCATCGCTGACGGTCTTCGTCGACGCCGCGCCGCAGCTTCTGAACCGAGCGCTCGACCTCACGAACCGGGTGGCGGACCTACTGACCCCGCAGAACCAGGCGGCCATCGCCGAGATCCTGGCGAACACCCGCGACCTGACCGGCGAGCTGGCCCGCGCCAGCCAGGGGCTGGACACGACCCTCGCCCAGGCCAACCGGACGCTCCAGGGCTTCGAGACGGTCGGACCGCAGATCGGCGAAACCATGGACCAGGCCCAGCGCACGCTGTCCGCGGTGGAAGGCGGCATGAAGACGGTGACCGGCGACCTGCACATCTTGGCCGGATCGCTCAACAAGACCGCCACCCAGCTCAACGCCATGATCGGGGAGAACCGCGGGGCGCTGCGCGACTTCACCGGCGGCGGGCTGTATGAACTGACCTTGCTGATTTCGCAGTTGCGCGACCTGTCGGGGCAATTGTCCCGCGTCGTGACGCGGATCGAGAACGACCCGTCGAACTTCCTGTTCGGCGGAACCCGCCAGGGCGTGGAGGTGCGTGGACGATGATGAGCCGCTTGGTGACGAGCCGTTTGATGAAGGGGGCGGCGGCGGCGCTGCTGGCGGTCGGCCTGATGACCGGTTGCGCGGCGCTGAACCCCACCGCGCCCAGCCTCTACACACTGACTCCGGGAGCCGTGACGGAGTCCGGGCTGCCGCCGGTGCGCTGGCAGTTGCTGGTGGAGCCGCCGGCGGCCAGCGCCGGGATCGACACGCCGCGCATCGCGGTCACCCGCTCCGCCACCGCGCTCGACTATTTCGCCGGGGTGTCCTGGGCCGACCGGGCGCCGAGCATGGTGCAGGGGTTGATCGTCCAGTCCTTCGAGGACAGCCGGCGGATCGTCTCGGTCGGGCGGGATTCCGCGGGCCTGCGCTCCGACTTCCTGCTGAAGACCGAACTGCGCGACTTCCAGGCGGAATTCAGCGATGCCGGCGCCGCGGCGCCGGACCGGGTGCGGGTGCGCCTGTCGGCCAAGCTGGTCGCCATGCCCAACCGGACCATCGAGGCGGGCGAGACCTTCGACGCCGTGGTCCCGGTGCGCGGATCGGACTTCACCGACGTGATCGCCGCCTTCAACACGGCGCTGGGTCAGGTGGAAGGCGCTCTGGTGGATTGGACGTTGCGGCGGGGCGAGGCGGTGTTCCGTGCGGAGGCCGGTCGTTCCAATGCCGCGGGCATCCGCTGAGGAAAGCGCTTGCTATGCGTACAAAGCCTCATACGTAATAGGGATCAAGGACAGGCAGGGGCTGACGGGGCAGAGCATCCGATGATCGAGCTTTCGGAGCTTTCGCGCGACGCATTGCAGGCGATGTCGGAGGCCGCGCGGGAAGTCCGGCTCTGCCAGCGCGTGCTCGCCAAGACCGGCGACACGGTGGTGGGGGAACTGCTGCGCGGGCACGGGACGCTCTACGAATGGCGCCACTACCCGCCGGGCGACGTCTACGACGCCGAATATCACGCCCAGTACTATTACCACTGCCATCCCGAGGACGAGCGGCCCGACGGCGAGCACGGCCACTTCCACACCTTCCTGCGCCCGCTCGGGATGCCGCCGGGCATGGAGCCGGTGCCGCTGAAGGATTACGAGGAGCCGGACAACCCAAACGACGCGTTGTCCCATCTGGTGGGGATCGCCATGGACGTGGCGGGCCAGCCGGTGCGCCTGTTCACGACGAACCGTTGGGTGACGGGGGAGACGTGGTACGCGGCCGACGACGTGATCCGCATGCTCGACAGCTTCACCGTCGATCATGCCCGCCCCTCCTGGCCGGCGAACCGCTGGATCACCGCGATGGTCCGGCTGTTCCGGCCGCAGATTCTCAGCCTGCTGCAGGAGCGTGACCGGACGGTCGCCGCCTGGAGCGACCGGCATCCCGACGGTTGGGTCTATGAGGACCGGACGCTGGAGGTTACGTCGCAGATCCTGATCTCGGTGGAGGAGCAGGTCGCCGCGGTGGATCACGCTCTGCGCGGCGTACGGCGGCGGTCCTCCGTGCTGCCGGAACCGCCGCGCTTCGTCACGCCGTAACGCACCGTGGGGAGGCTGCCGCCGGTCACACCGGCAGCAGCGCCTTGCCCGTGGTGCCCGGAACCTGCCGGGCCTGGGCCATCACCGCCTTCTGGACCTTCTCGAAGGCGCGCACCTCCAACTGGCGCACGCGCTCGCGCGAGACGTGGAAGTGCTGGCTCAGCTCCTCCAGGGTCAGCGGCTCGTCGCGCAGGCGGCGCGCCACCAGGATCTGCCGCTCGCGGTCGTCGAGAACGCCCAGCCCCAGCTTGAGGAACTGCTGGCGGCGCTTGCGCTCCTGCGCGCCGGCCAGGATCGCCTCCTGGTCGGGACCCTCGTCGGCCAGAAGGTCCAGCCATTCGCTGTCGCCATCCTCGGCCAGGGTGGCGTTCAGCGAGCGGTCGGTGCCCAGCCGGCGGTTCATCTCGATCACGTCGGCCTGGGAGACGTCCAGCGTCGTCGCGATGCTCTCCACCGCCTCCGGAGACAGGTCGCCGCCGAAGGTGCCGTTCTCGGCGTCCTGCAACTGCGCCTTCAGCCGGCGCAGGCTGAAGAACAGCTTCTTCTGGGCCGCCGTGGTGCCGATCTTCACCAGCGACCAGTTGTGCAGCACATACTCCTGGATCGCCGCCCTGATCCACCAGGAGGCGTAGGTGGCGAAGCGGAACCCCTTGTCGGGGTCGAATTTCTGCGCCGCCTGCATGACGCCGACGTTGCCCTCGGCGATCAGGTCGGACAGCGGCAGGCCGTAGCCCTGATAGCCGCGGGCCATTTTGAAGACGAGCCGGAGGTGGCTGCCGATCAGCTTGTCGAGGGCGCGGCGGTCCTGCCGCTCCCGCCAGCGGATGGCGAGGTCGCGTTCCTGCTCGGGGGTGAGGTAGTCGTACTTGCGGGTTTCTTTTAGAAAGAGGGTGAGGGGTTCGCCAGAAACTGCCAGTTCCGTCAAAGAGCTTCTCCTGATTCCGGCATCCTCGGGAAACACCCTGCAATGGACCGATGACCCCCGGCCCGGCTGGCCGGCGGGGCCATCGGAGCGGGGTGAAATCGGCTGTGGCCCAGGGCCGGCCGTAAATGTGTGGATGTCGGCAAGAGCTTAGAAATAAGGGATCGCGGCGGCGGTTCAAGGGGTGGGGGGAAAGAAAGTATCCGCAGCCGGAAAATGGGAACTCCCCGGGACCGGCCGCGTTGGGGGTCGGTTGGGCCGCCTGGAATCGGCCCTGTGACCGCCAACGGAGGGCCACGCCCATGGACCTCGATCCGCTGCTTCTGTCACGAATCCAGTTCGCTTTCGTGATTTCTTTTCACATTCTTTTCCCCTCTTTTACGGTGGGGCTGGCCTGCTGGATCGCGGTTCTGGAGGCGCGGTGGCTGATCACCGGCAAGGCGCTGTACCGCAGCCTGTCGGAATTCTGGACGCGGATTTTCGCCATCTCCTTCGGCATGGGGGTCGTCTCGGGAATCGTCATGACCTACCAGTTCGGCACCAACTGGAGCCGCTGGTCCGACATCGTCGGCAACGTGCTGGGGCCGCTGATCCAGTACGAGGTGGTGACCGCCTTCTTCCTTGAGGCCGCCTTCCTCGGCATCCTCCTGTTCGGGCGGGACCGTGTGCCGCGGGGCGTCCATTTCCTGGCGGCGGTTCTGGTGGCGACGGGGACGGTGCTGTCCTCCTTCTGGATTCTCTCGGCGAACAGCTGGATGCACACCCCGGCGGGGGCGGAGCTGCGCGACGGTCGGTTCTTCGTCACCGACTGGTGGGCGGTGGTGTTCAACCCGTCCTTCCCCTACCGGCTGGCCCACATGCTGACCGCGATGTTCCTGACCACCGGGTTCGTGGTGGCGGGCATCAGCGCCTTCTACCTGTTGCGCAACCGCTTCCTGGAGCACGCGCGGGTCGGCCTCAGCATGTCGCTGGCGCTCATCACCGTCCTGGCGCCCCTGCAAATCTTCCTCGGCGACCTGCACGGGCTGAACACGCTGGAGCATCAGCCGGCCAAGATCGCCGCGATGGAGGGCCATTGGGAGGGCGGGGCGCGGGTGCCGCTGATCCTGTTCGCCATCCCCGACAACGAGGCGGAGACCAACCAAGCGGAAATCGCCATTCCCGCCCTGTCCAGCCTGATCCTGACCCACGAGTGGGACGGGGTGGTTCCCGGCCTGAAGAACTTCCCGGTGGCGGACCGGCCCAACCCGGAAATCCTGTTCTGGACCTTCCGCATCATGGTGGGGATCGGCATGGTCATGCTGGCGGTGGCGCTGATCCATCTGGTGCAGCGGGTGCGCGGAAAGCTCTACAGCCCGCATTGGTTTCACAAGGTTCTGGTCGGATGCATGCCATTGGGCTTCATCGCCATCCTGGCCGGCTGGTTCACCACCGAGATCGGGCGCCAGCCCTGGGTGGTCTATGGGATGATCCGCACGGCGGACGCGGTGACTCCGGCGCTGACCGGCGGGGCCGTGCTGACGTCGCTGATCGTGTTCATGGTGGTCTACACGATCATCTACGGGGCCGGGACCTACTACCTGTTCCGGCTGCTGACCATCGGCCCGGCGCGGCTGAACGACGAGGATCTGGAGGTCCCGGCGGTGGTGCAGGGCCATCAGCCGAAGCGGCCCCTGTCGGTGCCCGGCGAATCCATCGAACCCGCGGAGTGACCCCCATGGAAGGCAGCCTGCTGACCCTCGCCTGGGTCGCCATCGTCGGTTTCGCCGTCTTCATGTATGTGCTGATGGACGGCTTCGACCTCGGCATCGGCATCCTCTACCCCTTCGCCCCCAGCGAGGAGGCGCGAGACGTCATGATGAACTCGGTGGCGCCGGTCTGGGACTTCAACGAGACGTGGCTGATCCTCGGCGGGGCGGGGCTGTTCGCAGCCTTTCCCATCGCCTACGCCATCGTCCTGCCGGCCATGTATCTGCCGCTGCTGGTGATGCTGATCGCCCTGGTCTTCCGCGGCGTCGCCTTCGAGTTCCGCTTCAAGGCGCGGAGCAGCCGCCATCTGTGGAACAAGGCCTTTTTCCTGGGGTCGCTGCTCGCCACCTTCGCGCAGGGGGTGGTTCTCGGTTCCTTCATCCAGGGGATCGAGGTGGAAGGGCGCAACTTCGCCGGGACCATGCTGGACTGGCTGACCCCCTTCAGCCTGTTCTGCGGCGTGGCGCTGATCGCCGGCTACGCGCTGCTGGGGAGCACGTGGCTGATCTGGCGGACCATCGGGATTTTGCAGGACTGGTGCTTCCGCGTGGCGCGGCGGCTGCTGGTCGTGGTGCTGGTTCTGGTCGCGGCGGTCAGCCTGTGGACGCCCTTCCTGGACGCTTCCATCGCCGCGCGTTGGTTCTCGGTTCCCAACATCCTGCTGCTGTCGCCGGTGCCGCTGATGGTCGGCTTTCTCGCCTTCGGCCTGTGGCGGGCGCTGGAGGAGGGGCGGGAGGCGCTGCCCTTCGCCTTCGCCATGGGGCTGTTCGCCCTGTCCTACCTGGGGCTGGCGATCAGCCTCTGGCCGGTGCTGATCCCGCCGGGGATCACCATCTGGCAGGCGGCGGCCCCGCCGGAGACCCAAGTCTTCCTGCTGATCGGCATGGCCTTCCTTATTCCGACGATCCTGATCTACACCGCCTACAGCTATTGGGTTTTCCGCGGCAAGGTGACGGGCGCCATCGGCTATCATTGAGGGCGTGCCTGCCCCTGGCGTACAACAGCCGACCACTTTTGACGGAGACCGCACCATGACCCCAGACATCGCCCCGGACATCAGCTTCGCCGAGGTGATGCTGCGCAAGGGTGCGGAACTGCTGCAAGACACGCCGTCGGAGGACGCGGCGGAGGAGGCGGTGAACATCATGGCCCGCCGCCTCGCCATCGCCGCGACGATGGACGCGCCGCTGGTCGTCCACACCGAGGGCGGCGGGCGGCCGGAGATGTTCGAGGAGGCGATGCGGCTGTCCGGCGTCTCCGCCGGGGAGCGCGCCGCGGCCCTGGCCGAGGCCCGGCAGGCCGAGCGCGCCGTGGTGTTCGAGTTCGACGGCACCGGCCCGCTGACCGGCAACCGCGTGGTCGCCGCGGTGATTCGTCCGGAGGACCGGCCGGACCTTCTGGAGGCCTACATCGCCATCGGGCGCCTGCGCGACGGCGCCGCCCAGGTGACCGTCGCCCCGGCGACTCTGCGCCTCGACGCCCGCGCGCTCGCGGAGACGCTGGCGCTGATCGGCCCGGCGGCGCAGCACAGCGTCAACGCGGCCAACGCCGCCATGGCCCATGCGGCGGGGATCACCGCGCTGCCGGGGCATGAGCTGGACAGCCTGCCGGGCGCCCTGGTCGCGCTCTACTGGCACGCCTTCTGTCTGTCCTCCGCCCGCACGCGGCTGCGCCCCACCGGGCCGGGCGCCCCGACCCTGCATTGAGCGCCGGGACCCCGTCCATGAGGGTGCTGTTCCGCGCCGACGCCGGGGCGTCCATCGGGGCCGGGCATGTCATGCGCTGCCTCGCCGTGGCGGAGGCCGTGCAGGAGCTGGGCGGCGATGCGCTGTTCGCAGCGGCGAGCCTGCCGTCGGCTTTGGGCGAGCGTCTGCGCGCGGCCGGCATGGCCGTTCACCGGATCGACGCGGAGGCCGGCAGCGCCGCGGACCTCGCCGCGACGCGCGCCATCGCGGCGGAAACCGGCGCCGGCGCCATTGTGCTGGACGGTTACGGATTCTCCGAAGGCTGGCGGGCCGGGCTGGCCGGGAGGGGGCTGCCCATCCTGGCCTTCGACGACGCCGGGACGGGGGAGCCGATCCACGCCGGGCTGATCGTCAACGCCGCGCCGGACGCCGCGTCGCTGCCCTACCGCAAGGGCAACCCCGGCGCCCGGCTGCTGCTCGGCCCGGCCTACGCTCCGTTGCGGCGGGAGGTGCGGGAGGCCGCGGCGGCGACCAAGCCACCGCTTGAGGAACGCTGCGGCCTGCTGGTCACCTTCGGCGGCTCCGACCCGCTGGGGCTGACGGCTCCGGTGATCGAGCGCCTCGCCCCCCGCCTGCCGCCGGGTGTTTCGCTGGACGTGGCGGTCGGCGGGGCGGTGCGCGACGCGACGGCCGTGGAGGCCTTGGCGGAGCGTTTCAAAGACAGCGTGCGGCTGCACCGCGACACGCCGCGCATGGGGCAGTTGATGGCGCAGGCCGGGCTGGCCGTCTCGGCGGCGGGCACCACAACCGGGGAACTGGCGGTCATCGGCACGCCCGCCGTGCTCGTCACCATCGCCGACAACCAGTTGGAGGCCGCCCGCCAGTCGGAGGCTCTGGGCTGGTGCGCCCTGGTGGCCGGACAGACCGACGGCGCTCCGGAGCGGATCGCCGACGTCGCGCTGGAGCTGTGGGCCGATCTGGCGCGGCGGCGGACCATGGCGGGCAAGCTGGGGGGAATCGTCGATGGCCAGGGCGCCTTGCGCATCGCGCAAGCACTGGCGGAGGCCGTGGCAGTCCAGCGCTCAAATTAACCCTCTCCCCTCTGGGGAGAGGGGAGGGTGAGGGGGATGTGCTTTTGCCGGACGTGCCGCCGCGCGCATCCCCCTCATCCTCCCCACGCCTGCGGCGCGGGTCCCCTCCCTCTCCCCGGAGGGGAGAGGGCGACAACTGCCGGGCGCGGTCACCCCGCGGTGAAGCCGCCGTCCACGGGCAGCACCGTTCCGGTCACCCAGCGCCCGCTGTCGGCCAGCAGATAGGCCACCGCGTCGGCCACGTCCTGCGGCGCGCCGTAGCCCAGCGGGTGGGCGGCGGCGAGCGCGGCGTTCTGCTCCATCGGCAGCATGGCGAACTGTTTCTCCGCCTTGGTGCCCAGCACCACCGCCGGGGCCACCACATTGACGCGGATGCGCTTGTCGGCCAGTTCCAGCGCCAGCGATTGCGCCACCGAGACCAGCGCCGCCTTGCTCGCGGCGTAGAGCGAGCGGCCCTTCTGGCCCTTCAGCCCGGCGACCGAGCCGACATAGACGATCGACCCGCCGCCCGTTGCGAAGACGCCCTTCTGGTGGAAGCCGCGCGCCAGCATCAGCGACGCCCCGACGTTCAGCGTGAAATAGCGGTCGAACTGCGCCCGGTTGACCTGCCGCAGCACGGAATAGCCCTGCTCCGACGCGGAATGGACCAGACCGGCGAAGGGACCGCCGGCCTCCGCCAGCCCCTTCATCCAGCCGGGGATGGCGTCGAGGTTGGTCAGGTCGAAGGGGGCGACGCCGTGCCGCTCCGGCCCGTCCAGCAGGGCGCGGGTGGCCTCCAGCGCGTCGGCGCGTCGGCCGACCAGCGTCAGCGCGGCGCCCAGCCCGGCCAGCGTCCGGCAAATCTCCCGCCCGATGTCGCTGTCGGCGGAGGCCCCGGTCACCAGCAGGCGCCGTCCCGTGAGGTCGAGCGGGTTGCGCATGGTACGGCGGCTCAGGGGGTCAGCAGGGGGAAGTCGTCGGGGATCTCCTGCACCGCCGGGGCGGGGATCGGCCCGACGTCGGCCACCACGGCGCCCCAGGACCAGCCGACTCCGAAGCCGGCCAGCAGCATCTTGCGCGTGCCGGTGGACAGCGCCTCGCCCAGCCGGTGGCTGACCGCCAAGGGGATGGAGGCGGAGCTGGTGTTGCCGAAATCGTGCATGTCCACGAGGAATTTTTCCGGCGGGAACTTGGTCTTCTTGCGCAGATGCTCCAGCATGAAGGCGTTGGCCTGATGCATCACGCAGAGGTCGATGTCCTCGACCCCCACGCCGGCGAACTCCAGCGTCTCGCGGATCAGCGGCGGCACGGCGCGCAGCGTGAAGGCGAAGACCTCCGCCCCGTTCAGCGACAGGCGGGAGTCGGTGAACATCTGTTCCTGCTTGCCCGCCGGCCAGGGCTCGCGGCCCGGCACCAGCGAATTGCGGCGCCCGCCGGCCTTGACCCAGATGTTCTTGGCCCCGCCGCCGTCGGTGCCGACGACGACGTGGATCGGCGCGGCCCCCTGGCTGACCTCCAGGGCCACGGCCCCGCCCGCGTCGCCGAACAGCGGCAGGGTGGAGCGGTCGCCCGGCACGAGGTGGCGCGAGCTGGTGTCGCCGCACAGCACGATGGCCCGCCGGCCCGTCGACCCGCCGAGCAGCCGCCCGGCCATCCACAGCCCGTAGATGAAGCCGGAGCAGCCCAGATTGACGTCGAAGCAGGCCGCCCCCGTCGCCAGTCCCAGCCGCTTCTGCATGACGCAGGAGGTCGCCGGCACGTTGTAGTCCGGGTCCTGCGACACGAAGACCAGCACGTCGACGCTGGCCGGGTCCCAGCCGAGCTGGGCGAGCAGCCCTTCCGCCGCCGCGACGCACATGTCCGACGCGCAGATGTGCGGCGGGGCGATGCGCCGCTCGTACACGCCGGTGGTGGCGAACAGCTTTTCCGCCTCCTCCGCCGTGAAGAGGGAATGGTCCTCCAGGAAGGAATGGCGGTGCGGCGGCACGGCGGCCCGGAATCCCGCGATGCGCACGCCCTCGATGATGGCCTTCACCGGATGCTCCCTCCCTCCGCCGCCCGTTCGTCCCTCCTGGACTTGGGCGAATTCGGAGACTATTAACCGAAAGAACGCTAGGGTCGAATGATTAACGAACCGATAAATGGAATCAGCCATGGATGACCGGGGTCCGCAAAGCCGGCTTTCGTTCCCGCCCGACATGGTGATCCCGCCGCAGCGTTACTCCGGCGAGGCCAATCACGCCGAAGAGGCGGCGCGAGTCTTCCGCCGTTGCTGGATGTTCGTTGGATTTACGGACGACCTGCGCAACGACAACGACTTCATCACCGCGGACATCGCCGGCACCTCGGTTCTGGTGCAGAACTTCGACGGGGAGCTGCGGGCCTATCACAACGTCTGCACGCACCGCTATTCGCTGATCCACCTTCGGCCCTGCGGCAACGGCAAGCCGGTCTGCCCCTATCACGGCTGGGTCTTCAACCGCGACGGCGTTCCGGTCGGCATCCCCGGCAACCGCGAGCATTTCGGCCTGGACGACGCGGCGAAGAAGCGCCTCGCCCTGCGGCGCTTCGAGGTGGCGGTGCGCGACCGCTTCGTCTTCGTCCGACTGGAGCCGGCCGGGCCGGGGCTGGACGAGCAGTTGGGGGCCTATGGCGCCGTGCTCGACCATCTGTCGGACCTGTTCACCGACCGCATCGACGAGGGCGTGCTGCCCTGGAACGCCAACTGGAAGGCGGCGCTGGAAAGCGCGCTGGAGGTCTACCACGTCGACGCCACCCACCCGGAGACCTTCAAGGGCTACGTCAAGAAGGTGTGGATCTGCTCCTACGAGGGCGAGCATTCGCGGGGCGTCAGCCAACTGTCCGACGGCTCGGCGCGCTGGTGGGACGGGGTGGCCCAGAAGATGGGGCTGCCGCGCAGCGACCGGCTGGAAAGCTACGACCACTATCTGATCTTCCCCAACCTCGCCATCGGCGTCTCCCACGGCGCGCTGATGAGCGTCCAGACCTACGACCCGGTCGGGCCGGACCGCTGCGAGCTGCATTACCGCCTGTTCCTGGGCGAGACGTCCAAGCCGCAGACCAAGGGCGGGGCCGCCCGCAAGGCGGTGGAGGCCAACGTCGCCGGCTTCAACCGCACCATCCTGGGCGAGGACCAGCGCGTCGCCGAAGCCGCCCACAAGGGGCTGAAGCAGGTCCAGGCCCCGGCCGTCCTCGGCTCCTGCGAGGAACGGATCGCCGCCTTCCACCGGGCGTGGCTCGCCCGCATGGCCGTAGAGTGAGTGAAGCCATGAGCCCACTGGTCGATCTCACCGGACGGCACGTCCTGGTCACCGGCGCGTCGGCCGGCATCGGGCGGGCGACCGCTCTGCTGGCCGCGAGGCTCGGCGCGCATGTCACCCTCAACGGGCGCGACGCCGGGCGGTTGGCCGAGACGCTGGCGCTTCTGCCGGGGGAGGGGCACCGGACGGCGGCCTTCGACCTGTCGGACAGCGACGCCATTCCCGGCTGGGTCAAGGCGCAGGCCGAGGCCGGCGGCCCGATCGGCGGGCTGGCCCATTGCGCCGGGGTGCAGATCGGCAAGCCGGTGCGCGGCGTCGACCGCGCCTTCTTCGACGGCATCCTGCACGCCAACCTGCTGAGCGCCCTGGCGCTGGCCCGCGGGTTGCGGCAGAAGGGCTGCCACGCCGAGCCGGCGGCGCTGGTGCTGGTGTCCTCCGTCGCCGCGGAGATCGGGCAGCCGGGCAACGTGGTCTATTCGGCGGCCAAGGGCGGGCTGGTCTCGGCCACCCGTGGGCTCGCCATGGAGTTCCTGCGCGACGGCATCCGCGTCAACTGCGTCGCCCCGGCGATGGTCGAGACGGAGATGATGGAGCGCTTCCGCCGCACCACCACGGCGGAGCAGTTCGAGGCGATCCGCGCCGCCCATCCCATGGGCTTCGGCAAGCCGGAGGACGTGGCCTCGGCCATCGCCTTCCTGCTGTCGCCGGCCGCCGGCTGGATCAACGGTGTGATGCTGCCGGTGGATGGCGGCTATCTGGCGACATGACGCCGCAGACGTTCGAGGGGTGAGGGTTTAATGTTCCGCTTCCGCCGACCGACGGCCGACGACGCCGCGATGCTGCTGCGCTGGCGCACCGAGCCGTCGATCACCCGCTTCATGTTCACCGATCTGGAGAACCCGGACGTCGAGCGGCAGCGCGCCTGGCTGGCCGCGATGGACGCCCGCGCGGACTTCCGCCATTTCATCATCGAGCATGAGGGTCGCCCGGTCGGCTATCTTTCCTACTATGACATCGACCGGGTGCATCTGCGCTGCTCCTCCGGCTCGTACATCGTCGAGGAGCGGGACCGGCGGAAGCTCGCCGGCTTCCTGCACTGCTTCATCATGGATTATTGCTTCTACGGTTTGGGGATGAACAAGCTCTTCAATTATTTCATGGAGGGCAACGATACGGTCATCCGCATCCAAAGGGTTGTGAAGGCGCGCGAGGTCGGGGTGCTGCGTCAACATGTCCGGAAATATGGCCGTTTCCACGACGTCCATGTGTTCGAGACGCTGCGCGGCGATTGGGAGGGACACCCCCATATCTTCTCGCGCGAAACCACGCTGGCCGCCTTCGCGGAATAGGCCATGCGGCTGGGGGCTTACGTTGGGCGGTCGGCCGGGAAAGTTCGCCGTCACCCCCACCGAATGTTTGACCAATCCACCGCCGACGCGGTATGCGGCGGGTGTGGGGGCGGCGCCGCGGCGCCGGGAGCATGAGGGGAAGCACGGTGCGGCCTGAGGAAGCCTTGACGGACATCGACGTCACGCTGCTCGCCGGTGGTCTCGGCTCGCGCATGCGGGGCGTCTCGGGCGACACGCCCAAGGTGCTGGCGCCCATCGCGGGCCGCGCCTTTCTCGGACATCTGCTGGACCATCTGGCCGCCTACGGCGCGCGCCGGGTGGTGCTGTGCCTGGGCCATCTGGCCGACCGGGTGACGGCGTGGCTGGCCCAGGGCGACACCAACCGGTCGCTGGACGTCGTCTGCCAGATCGAGCCGAGCCAGATGGGCTCCGCCGCGGCGCTCGCCTACATCCGCAAGGACCTGAAGGCCGGCACCGTCCTGGTGATGAGCGGCGACACCTTCCTCGACGCCGACCTGCGCGCCTTTGTCGCCTCGCACCGCCTGTCGGGGGCCGAGGCGTCGGTGCTGTGCGTGGAGGTGGAGGACGCCGCCCGCTTCGGCCGGGTCGAGGTCGGGCCGGACAGCCGCGTCCGCCAGTTCCTCGACAAGGCGCCGGGGCGCGGGGTCATCAACGCCGGGGTCTACCTCTTCTCCGCGGCCTTCCTCGACCGCATCGCCGCCTCCGGGGCCAGTTCGCTGACCCGCGACGTTCTGCACAGGATGCCGCCGGGCACGCTGCACGGCCACGTCGCCAAGGCCCGCTTCATCGATATGGGCACGCCGGAGAGTCTGGCGGTCGCCGCCAGCGTGATCGGCGGCCGCGAGACCTGAGCGGAGCGGGCGCCGTGGCGACGCTGGACGAGGCGCTGGGCATCGCGCTCGATCTCCACACCGCCGGGCGGACGGAGGAGGCGGAAACCCTTTACGGGCGCATCCTCGACGCCGTTCCGGACGAGCCGAACGCCCTTCACCTCTATGGTCTTCTCTGCGCCCAGGGTGGGCGGCTGGAGCAGGCGGCCGACCTGCTGGGCCGGGCGGTTGCGCTGCGCCCCGGCCAGCCCGAATACCGCGCCAACCTCGCGACGCTGCATCAGGCCCGCGGCAACCCCGCCGCGGCGGTCGCGGAATACCGGACCGCCCTGCGTCTCTGCCCCGATTCGGCGGCGCTCGCCTTTCCGCTGGCGGGGGTGGCGCGGCAGGCGGGGGACAGCGGACTCGCCCTGGCGGCCTATCGCCGGACCGCCCTCATCCAGCCCGACCTTGCCGAGCCGATGGTCCAGGCCGGCATCCTTCTGCGCTACGCGGGACGGACGGATGAGGCGGTGACGGCCCTGCGCCGCGCCGTCCGGCTGCGTCCCGACCATGGGGAGGCGTGGCACCATCTCGGCGTGGCGCTCCAGCGAACCAGGGACCCGGAGGCGGCGACGACGCTGGCACAGGCCGCGACCCTGCTGCCGGAAGACGCGACGGCCCGGCTCAATCTCGGCCGCGCCCGGTATGACGCGGGGCACTGGGGAGCCGCCGCCGCGGCTCTTTGCCACGCGCTGGCGCTCGACCCGGCGAGGGATGACGTTTGGGAGCTTCTCGCCGCCGCCCGTCGCAAGGCGGGCGGGGAGGGGGAGGCCGTGACGGCGTTGCGCCGTCTGCTGCGGCTGCGTCCGGACGCGGCGAACGGCTGGCACGCGCTGTCGCTTGCCGAACCCGGCGCCCTGGGGTCGCTCCGCCGCGCGCTGGCCCTTCAGCCGGATCACCGCAACGCTTTGAGCGGTCTGGCGAACCGGTTGCGCGATCGGGGGGCGGTCGCCGCCTCGCTGCGCCTGCACGACCGGGCCGTCCGCCTTGAGCCGGCCAGCGCCGAGGCGCGCTGGAACCGCTCCCTGGCCCGGCTGCTCGCCGGCGACCTGACCGGCGGGTGGGAGGATTACGAGGCGCGCTGGGGCGTGGCCGATTTCCCGACCCGGCCGCGTGGTCTGCCGCAACCGCTGTGGAGCGGCGAGGGCATCGCCGGGCAAACCATCCTGCTGCACGAGGAGCAGGGCCGGGGCGACGCCATCCAGTTCGTCCGCTACGCCCCCCTGGTGGCCGCCCGCGGCGCCCGCGTGCTGCTGGAGGTCGGGGCCGATCTGGTCCCTCTGTTCCGCGGCCTGCCGGGGGTGGAGCGCGTCGTCGCGCGCGGCGAGCCCTTGCCCGCCTTCGACTGGCAGTGCCCGCTGCTCAGCCTGCCGCGGGCCTTCGCCACCCGGCTGGAGACCATTCCCGCCGCCCCCTACCTGACCGCCGACCCGGCGCGTGCCGCGGCGTGGCGGGAGCGGCTGGCCGGCCCAGACCAGCCCGGCGGCCTCACGGTCGGGCTGGTCTGGGCCGGCAACCCACAGTTCGCCGGGGACCGTGAGCGGTCGCCGGGCTTGGCGGCGCTGGCCCCGCTGCTGGCGGTGCCGGGCTGCCGCTTCTTCGGCCTGCAGCTCGGCCCCGGACACGACGCGCTGGCGGGGCGGGCGATGCCGCCCTCCTTCACCGATCTGGCGCCGGAGATCCGCGACTTCGCCGACACCGCGGCGATCATGGCGTCGGTGGATCTGGTGGTGTCCTCCTGCACCGCGCCCGCCCATCTGGCCGGAGCGCTGGGTGTTCCGCTGTGGGTGCTTCTGTCCCACGCGCCGGACTGGCGCTGGCTGCTCGATCGCGCCGACAGCCCCTGGTATCCGACCGCCCGCCTGTTCCGCCAGCCCCGCCCCGGCGATTGGGCCGCGGTGGCGGCGGAGGTCGCGGCGGCGCTGGCCGAGCGCGCGGCGCATTCTTGAAACCTTAACCACGCCGGGGCTATCAGGAGGCGGGGCGCACCACAGGCGCCGGTTGGGGGATCCGCATGTCCGACATCGCCGGGGAACAGGCCGCCACGTTGAAGGCGCTGCTGGCCGAGCGCCAGTTCAACGCCGACCGCCTCAACGCCCTGACGGCCCATTGCGAGCGCATGCGCCGCGAGCTGGATTCGGACGCCCGCCTGTCCATCGCCGAGGACCTGCGCCGCGCCCCGCCGACCGGGGAGACGGTGCTGCTCCACTCCGTGCTGTTCCAGTTGACCGGTGACCTCTACCACTACGAGCGGATTCTCCATTACCTGCTGCTGGGCGGGGAGCGGGTCGGGCCGCAGTTGATGCATTACACCTACTGGTGCATGGCGCGGCAGCTCTTCCTGGCGGCGTCGGCGCCGGAGAAGCTGGCCGCCTTCGGCCCCTGCGATCTGTTCCGCTTCTACGAGGAGCTGGTGCGGGCGGTGGCGCGGCGCTGGGGCGTCGTTCCGCCGCTCCATGTGCCGCGCGACGGGCCGATCCGCCGGGTGGCCGTGCTGACCAACCAGTTCACCAACGACCAGCACCAGCCCTCGCGCGACTGCTTCGACTACGCCAGCCGGCTCCAGGGCGATTTCGGGCTCGACGTCGCCATCATCAACTGCAACACCATGCCGCTTCGGGCGGAGAGCCTGTTCGTGCCGCCCATGGTCGCGGAGCTGGTCGCCGATTACGAGGGCGTTTTCGCGCTGAAGATGTTCGGGCGGCAGGTGAAGATGGCCTCCTTCACCGACCGCGCCTTCTCCAAGGACAAGCTGTCCACCATCGTCGGCGCCATCGACGGCTACGATCCCGACCTGCTGGTCACCTTCGGCGGGGCCAACGTGGTGGGCGACCTGTTCGCGGTGACCGACGCGCGTCCGGTGGTCTGCCTTCCCACCACCTCCGGCATGACGATCTCGCTGGCCCATCTCGTGTTGGGCTACGAGGAGGGGAACCACACGGACGTCATGCCGGCGCTCTACCGCGGCCCCTTCGCGCGGCGCTTCCGGCCCTTCACGCTGGGCTTCTCCGCGCCCCCCACGGCGGGGGCTGGGGGCACGCTCGACCTCGGCGATGCGGCCTTCGTCTTCGCCGTGGTCGGCACCCGTCTGGATCTGGAGGTGACCGCGGAGTTCCTCGCCCTGGCCGATTCCATCCTCGACCGCTGCCCCGGCGCGGCGATCGTCTTCGCCGGGGAGGTGGAGCGGTTGCCGGCCCGGCTGAGGGCGGCGCGCAACGGCGCGCGGATGCGCAGCCTGGGCCATCTCAAGGACATCCGCGCCTTCTACCGGCGCTGCCACGCCTACCTCAACCCGTCGCGCCAGGGCGGCGGCGGCAGCGCGGCCTACGCCATCGCCGAGGGGCTGCCGGTGGTCACGCTGGCCTGGGGCGACGTGGCGAGCGTCGCGGGGGCGGGCATCCCCGTGCCGGACGCCGCCGCCTATGTGGAGCGCGCCGCCGCCCTGGTCGCCGACCCGGCGCTGCGCGAGCGGCAGGCGGAGCTGTCGCGCGTCCGTTTCCGGACCGTCGGCGACCGCCACCGCTGCACCGAGCGGCTTCTGGCCTACGGCGAGGAAGCGCGGGACCTCCTGCGGGCTGCGGCCAAGGCGGACGCACAAAGGGAAGACCCACCGTCCGCTTCCGTGGCAGAGTGACACCCGACCATCACAGCGAGACCGCCCTCCGTGCCGCGCGACGTCATCATCAACGGGCGCCCCATCGGCCCCGACCATCCGCCCTATCTGATCGCCGAGATGTCGGGCAACCACCAGGGCGACCTGAACCGGGCGCTGGCCCTGATCGACGCCGCCAGGGAGGCCGGCGCCGACGCGGTGAAGCTGCAGACCTACACCGCCGACACGCTGACCATCGACCATGACGGGCCGGGATTCCTGCTGGAGGGCGGGTTGTGGAAGGGCCGCACCCTGCACGACCTCTACCGCGAGGCGCACACCCCCTGGGAGTGGCACGGCCCGCTGTTCGAGCGCGCCCGCGCCATCGGCCTGACCATCTTCAGCTCCCCCTTCGACGACACGGCGGTGGACCTGCTGGAGCGGTTGGGCGCCCCGGCCTTCAAGATCGCCTCCTTCGAGCTGAACGACCTGCCGCTGATCCGCCGGGCCGCCCGCTCCGGCAAGCCGCTGATCCTGTCCACCGGCCTCGCCACGCTGGGCGAGATCGCGGAGGCGGTGGAGGCTGTCGGCGATGCGCCGCTCGTGCTGCTCCATTGCGTCAGCGGCTACCCGACCCCGCCCGAGGACTGCAACCTGCGCACCATCCCGCATCTGGCGCAGGCCTTCGGCGTCGCTGTCGGCCTGTCCGACCACACCCACGGCGTGGCGGTGCCGGTCGCCGCGGCGGCGCTGGGGGCGGTGGTGATCGAGAAGCACTTCACCCTGTCCCGCGCCGACGGCGGGGTGGACAGCGCCTTCTCCCTGGAACCCGCGGAGTTCAAGGCGATGGCCGAGTCCGTCCGCACCGCCTGGGCGGCTCTGGGGCGCGTCCATTACGGGGTGAAGCCGAGCGAGGCGGGCGGGCGCGACTACCGCCGCTCCCTCTACGTCACCGCCGACGTGGCGGCGGGCGAGGCGCTGAGCGCCGCCAGCGTCCGCTCCATCCGCCCCGGCTTCGGCCTGGAGCCGAAGCATCTCCCCGCCGTGCTCGGCCGCCGCGCCGCCCGCGCGCTGAAGCGCGGCGAGCCGCTGCGCTGGGACATGCTGACCCCGGAGGGTTGAATGAGCGCCGCCACGGCCAAGCCGCGCGTCGTCTGCATCTCGCAAGCCCGCATGACCTCGACCCGCCTGCCCGGCAAGGTGCTGATGGACGCGGCGGGGCAGCCGCTGCTGGCCCACCATCTGGACCGCTTGGCGCGCTGCCGGACGCTCGACGCGCTGGTGCTGGCGACCACGGTCAACGGCACCGACGATCCGGTGGCGGATCTGGCGGGATCGCTCGGCGTGCCGGTGTTCCGCGGCGACGAGCAGGACGTGCTCGGGCGCTTCGCCGGGGCGGCCGCCATGGCCGGGGCGGACGTGGTGGTGCGGGTCACCGCGGATTGTCCGCTGATCGACCCGGCGCTGGTGGACCGCCTGGTGATGGAGTTCCTTGAGGCGGCTCCGCCGCTGGATTATCTCGGTCTGGACGTCGGCCGCTTTCCGCGTGGGCTGGACGCGGAGGCATTCACTCGTGCCGCTTTGGATGAGGCCGCCGCCAATGCCACCGATCCGGCGGAGCGGGAGCATGTCACCGCCCACCTTTACCTTCGCCCGGAGCGGTTCCGCATCGGCACGCCCCTGGCGCCGGAGGACGGCAGCGTCCTGGAGCAGCGCTGGTGCGTCGACGAGGCCGCCGACCTGGAGTTGGTCCGCCGCCTGCTGGGGGCGCTTCTTCCCGAAAATCCCGGCTTCGGCTGGCAGGATTGTTGCAATCTGCTGCGCCAGAACCCTGAATGGGCCGACCTGAACGGCAGCGTGCGTCAGAACACGCTCCACTGAAACGGAGACACCACCATGGACCGCAAGGAATTCCTGCTCGCGCTCGACGAGATGCTGGAGCTGGACGCCGGCACCCTGACGGGCGCGGAAGAGCTCGACTCGATCGACAGCTGGGACTCGCTGGCCGTCATCAGCTTCATCGCCCTGGTCGACGAGAAGCTCGGCCACGTCGTGGAGGGCGAGAAGCTGGTGAAGGCGAAGACGGTGGACGACCTGCTTGGCCTGGCCGGCATCGCCGTGGCCGCCTGACTCCCAGGTGACCGAAAGGATCGAGCGCTCCCCGCGGCGCGGACGGGTCGACATCGAGGGCGGTCCGGCCGCCTATCTGTCCATGGGGCGGGGCGGCGTTCCGGCGTTGCTCCTGCACGGCTTTGCCGGGGATTCGCTGACCTGGCAGTTCAACGCCGCGGCGCTGGCCGCCGACCGCCGGGTTCTGGCGGTGGATCTGCCGGGGCACGGCGCCTCGACCCTGGAGGTCGGGGACGGGCGGGTCGGCGCCTTCGCGCCCTGGCTGCTGCGCCTGCTGAACATCCTGGAGATCCCGCGCGTCCACGCCGTAGGCCACTCGATGGGCGGCTTCGTCGCGCTGGAGCTGGCGCGGCTGGCGCCGGAGCGGGTGGCGAGCCTGTCGCTGGTCGCCAGCGCCGGCCTCGGCCCCGACTTCGACCTGGAGTTCCTGCGGCGGGTCGCCGCGCTGGAGACGGTGGAGGAGGGGCGGGACTGCGCCGCGCGCCTGTTCGCCCGGCCCTGGCTGCTGGCGGGGCGCGTCGGCGAGGTGATGCACGCCCAGGCCGCCGATCCCCGGCGCCGCGCCGCCCTGGAGCGGATCATCGCCGGCTCCTTCGCGGAGGCGCACCGGTCGCCCGGCCCGGTGGATTGGACGGCCTTTCCGATGCCGATCCAACTGCTGTGGGGGCGGGAGGACCGTATCATTCCGGTGCCGGGCGCCGACCGCCTGCCCCCGGGCGCGCCGCTTCATCTCTTCGACAAGGCCGGGCACTTGCCGCATAGTGAGGCGGCAACCCCCGTCACGGCCACCCTCCGCGACTTCCTTTCCGCATGCGACACCCAATGACCGAAACCATGTTCGCGCTGATCGCCGAAGAGCTTGCCCGCATCGCCGCCGACAAGGGGGAGACCCTGCCGGCGCTCGGCCCGGACACGCGCTTCCTCGGCGGGGATCTGCCGATCGATTCCCTCGACCTCGCCACGCTTCTGGTGGTGCTGGAGCAGCGGACCGGCCAGGACCCCTTCCGCGCCGGCTTCGTCCAGTTCAACACGGTCGGGGAATTGGCGGCCCTCTACCGTCCGGACCTTTCTCGTTCAGGCGCCGCCGCCGGGTCCGCATGACCCCGCCGCCGCCCTGGCTTCATCCCGGCGTTCGCCTGATCGAGGCGGAGCGAAGCGTCGGCTGGACGGAGATCGCCGCCCAGGCCGACGCTTTCGAAGCGGCGTTCCAGGCCGCGGGTGGGCGGGTGGTCCTGCCGCCGCAGGGCGTGCCGGCGCTTGTCGCCGCCCTGGTCGCCGCCGAGCGGGCCGGGGTGGAACTGCACCTGCCGCGCCGTGCCGCCCCCGCGGAGACGGAGAGCGAACCTCACGGGCCGGGATTCGCGGTGTTGCTGGAGACCTCCGGCACCACGGGAACGCCGAAGCTCATCCGGCATGATTTCCAACGCCTGCGCGGGCGCCTGCGCGGTGCCGGCGATCCGGACGCGCGTTGGTTGCTGGCCTACGAACCGGCGGCCTTCGCCGGGTTTCAGGTGATCCTGACCGCCCTGGCCGCGGGGGCGACGCTGGTGTCGGCGCCCGGCGCCGGGGCGGCGGAGCTGGCGCGCCTCGCCGTAAGCCATGCGGTCACCCACATCAGCGCGACGCCGAGCTTCTGGCGGGCTTTCCTGCTGGCGCTCGACGGCGCCGCGCCGCCGCTGGTCGCCGTCACGCTGGGGGGCGAGGTGGCCGACCAGCCGCTGCTCGATCGGCTGGCGGAGCGGTTCCCGACCGCGAAGCTGCGGCACATCTACGCCTCGACGGAGGCCGGGGCCCTCTTCGCGGTGGGCGACGGAAAGGCGGGTTTTCCCGCCGACTGGCTGGAGACCGGAATCGACGGGGTCGGCCTGCGCCTGAGCGACGGGGTGCTGGAGGTGAACAGCCCGCGCGCGATGCTGGGTCTTGACGGCGTCTGGCTGTCCACCGGCGACGTCGTGGAGGTGCGCGGCGACCGCGCGCTGTTCGCCGGGCGGCTCGACGGGCGCGTCAATGTCGGCGGGGTGAAGGTCTCCCCGGAGGTGGTGGAGCAGGTGCTGTTGGACGTTCCGGGCGTTCGGGATGCCCTGGTCCAGGCCGCGGCCAATCCGGTGACCGGCCACATCCTGACCGCTCTGGTGGTTCCGGCCCCTGGGGTGGAGGAGGCCGCGCTCCGCGCCGCGATCCGCGCCGCGGTGGCTGTTCTGCCGCCGGCCGCGCGCCCCCGTCTGGTGACCCTGACCGGGAGCATCGCCCTTGGGGCGGCGGGCAAGAAGACGCGGAAGGGAACGGCATGAGTGGCAAACGGCATGTCATCGTCACCGGCGGCAGCCGCGGGCTGGGGCTGGGCATCGTCGAGGCGCTGCTGGCGGAGGGTTATCGCGTCTCCACATGCAGCCGGGCGCCGGGCGAGGCGCTGGAGCGGCTGGCCGGCCCCGACCTGTTCTGGCAACCCTGCCGCATCGGCGACGCGGAGGCGGTGCGTGTCTTCATGGACGCCGCGCTTGAGTGGGGCGGCGCATCGCCCTTGTGGGGACTGGTCAACAACGCGGGAATCGCCCGCGAAGGCGTGCTGGCGACGTTCCCCGAGATCGACGTGGAGGAGGTCATCCAGGTCAACCTGACTGGCGCCATCCAGGTCGCCCGCGCCTTCCTGCGCGCCAAGCTGGTGAAGCGGGGGGCGGGGCGGATCGTCAACATCTCCTCGATCATCGGGCAGCGGGGCTACACCGGCCTGTCCGCCTATTCCGCCTCGAAGGCCGGGCTGGACGGGCTGACCCGCGCCCTGGCGCGCGAGGTCGGGAGGCTCCAGGTCACCGTCAACTCGGTCGCGCCCGGCTATCTCGCCACCGAGATGTCCGGAGCGCTGGCCGAGGGGCAGCGCGACCAGATCGTGCGGCGCACGCCGCTGGGCCGGCTGGGCGATGTGGCCGACGTGGTGCCGGTGGTGCGCTTCCTGCTGGGTGACGGGGCGGGGTTCGTGACCGGCCAGACCATCGTCGTGGACGGCGGCATCACCGGCTGACGGAAGGAGACGCCCCATGGTGGCCAGCGTGATCGAAGGCGTCGTCCTGACGGGAATCGTCGCCTGCGTTCCGGAGCGGCGCGAAACGGTGGAGGATCTGGCCGCCCGCTTCGGCGAGGATGCCGCCCGCCGGATCGCCAAGGCGACGGGCATCGAGGCCCGCCACCTCGTGCCGCCTCATCAATGCACGTCCGACCTGGGAGAGGCGGCGGGGCGGCGCCTGCTGGAGCGGCTGGGCTGGGCGGCGAGCAGCGTCGATCTGCTGGTCATGGTCACCCAGACCCATGACCATATCCTGCCGGCCTCGGGCTATCGGCTCCACCATCGGCTGGGGCTGGGCAAGAACGCGGCGGTGCTCGACCTGACGCTCGGCTGCTCGGGCTATGTGCACGGCCTGTGGACCGCGTCGGCGATGCTGAAGGCGGCGGGCGGACGGCGGGCGCTTCTGATCGCCGGGGACACCACGTCGCGCGTGATCGACCCCGACGACCGCGCCGTGGCGCCTCTGTTCGGCGACGCCGCGACGGCGACGGCGCTGGTGGCGGAGGAGGGGGCTGCGCCCATGGTCTTTGAACTGGGCAGCGACGGCGCCGGCGCCCCCTACCTCGCCGTCCCCGGCGGCGGTCTGCGGCGGCCCGGCGAGCCCGCGCACCTGTTCATGGACGGCACCCAGGTCTTCGCCTTCACCCTGCGCGAGGTGCCGGGCAACATCCGCGCCGTTCTGGAACGGGCCGGCTGGACGATGGAGACGGTGGAGCGTCTGGTCCTGCATCAGGCCAACGCCCAGATGATCCGCCATCTCGCGCAGAAGCTCGGCGCCACACCCGCCCAGACGGTGGTCGGGCTCGCCGGATTCGGCAACACCAGTTCCGCGTCCATTCCCCTGGCGCTGGCCTCCGAACTGGAAGAGGCGCTGCGCGGCGGGCCGTTGCGCCTTCTTCTCTCGGGCTTCGGTGTCGGCTGGTCGTGGGGGAGTGTTGCGCTGACTGCCGGCCCGCTCGCCGTTTGCGAGGTGACGGCTCTTCCTGCAAGCCCGGCAGAATCTGCCGGGTCGGATGCGCAACCGGCAAAGGGTGCCGGGCGGGAGGCAATTCTTGCCGAGCAATCGGCAAAAATTGCCGACCCCTGATTTACCCAGAGGCAGCATTTTCCCCATCCGGGCGGCAAATTCGATCTGGCCCATTTATTGCCTACCGGTAGCCCGAGGGAATTAGTCCCTCTCCGTGCGCGCAACGTCGTGCGGACCGACATCCTCCAAAAGGAGTGACTCCATGGCTACCAGCGACATCTCCCTCTCGTCGTCGATGCGCACAAACCTGCTGCAGCTGCAGGGCGTGCAGGACTCGATCGCGAAGAAGCAGAACATCCTCGCCACCGGCAACAAGATCAATTCGGCGCTCGATGGCCCGACGTCGTTCTTCGCCGCCAAGAACCTGACCCAGCGCGCCGGCGACCTGACCGCGCTGAAGGACACGATGGGTCAGGCCATCAGCACCATCAAGGCCGCCGACAAGGGCCTGACCTCGATCGACGACATGATCGAGCAGGCGCGCGGCCTGACCACCGCCGCCTATTCCGCGCTCGGCACC
>NZ_QLKQ01000071.1 GCF_003349955.1 Azospirillum brasilense | reverse complement strand
CGCCCCGCCTGCCCGTCTCGGTGCTGACCGGCTTCCTCGGCAGTGGCAAGACCACACTGCTGCAACGGCTCCTGCACCATCCCGGAATGGCCCGCACCGCCGTGGTCATCAACGAGTTCGGCGAGGTTGGGCTGGACCATCTGCTGGTCGCCAAGGCGTCGGAGAACATGGTGCTGATGGACAGCGGGTGTCTGTGCTGCACCATCCGCGGCGATCTCGTCGACACGCTGCGCGACCTGTTCCTGAAGCGCGTGCGCGGCGACATCCCGGAATTCGACCGCGTGGTCGTGGAGACCACCGGCCTCGCCGACCCGGCCCCGATCATCCACACGCTGATGAGCGACCCGCTGCTGGCCGCCCGCTTCCGCCTGGACGGGGTCATCAGCACGGTGGACGCGGTGCACGGCGCCAACCAGCTCGACCGCCAGCCGGAAAGCGTGAAGCAGGCCGCCGTCGCCGACCGCATCGTGCTGACCAAGACCGACCTCGCCACGCCGCACACGACGCTCGCCCTGTGCCAGCGCCTGTCGGCCATCAACCCGGCGGCCCCGCAGATCCCCGCCGCCTTCGGCGAGGTGGACCCGAAGCAGCTGTTCGACGCCGGCCTCTACAACCCCGACACCAAGAGCCCCGACGTGGCGCGCTGGCTCCGCGAGGAGGCGTACCGCGACGAGCAGGCCCATCATCATGATCACGGTCATGACCATGATCATCACGACCACGGGCATGGCGATGCCTGCGGTCCCGACTGCGGGCACGATCACCATCACCACGACACCAACCGGCACGACGACCACATCCGCGCCTTCTGCATGGTGGTGGACGAGCCGATCCCGTGGAATAACTTTGTGGACTTCATGGAGGCCCTGATCGCCACCGGCGGGGAGAACCTGCTGCGCATCAAAGGGCTGCTGAACGTGAAGGAAAGCCCGCTGCCGGTCGTCGTCCACGGCGTGCAGCACATGTTCCACCCGCCAGTCCAGCTTCAGGAATGGCCCGGTGAGGACCACCGCTCCAAAATCGTCTTCATCACCCGCGACATCGGCGAGGCGGTGATCCAGCCGATGTTCGACCAGTTCGTCTGGGGAGCGGAAGGGGCGGCCTGAGGGCACTCCTTGCCCCCACCCCGGCCCTCCCCCGCTTTCGCAGGGGAGGGAGAAAAAGTCCCCTCCCCTGCGTCAGCGGGGGAGGGTTAGGGAGGGGGCAACCGCCCGCCTCACTTCACCTTGTAAAGCTGGAAGTACCGCCCCTCCTGCACCAGCGTCAGGTGCTCCGGCACCGGGTTGGCGCGGCCGGGCTCGCTGAACAGCACGTAGACGTAGCCGAAGCGCCGCGGCCAGTCGGCCCAGTAGTGGTTGTCGCGCAAGCCCGGCTGGCGCACCGCGTCGGCGACGTAGCCGATGCGCGGCATGTAGGTGAAATCACCGTCCAGGTCGGCGTAGTCCGGCTTCAGCAACAGCACCTGCTTGCCCGGATGGGTGAAGGCGATGGGCACGAGGCTGGAGCGCTCCATAAGCGCCAGCACCGGCGCGTGGTGCAGGCCGAAGGACAGGGCGCGGTCGTCGGTGAACTGGGTGGCGCGGAAGACCGACTTGTGCAGCGTCTCGTCGGCGTAGGTGGCGAGCACCGTGCTTCCCGGCTCGATCCGCTGCAGGGACTGGCGGACCTCCTCCAGCAGCGGGTCGACCCTGGCCAGCCCCACCCCGGCGTCGGCGCTGCGCAGCAGCGACAGGGCGACGACCACCGACAGGAAACCCAACCGCAGAGTCGAGGTCGCCAGCTCCCAGCGCACGAAGCCCAGCGCGACGAAGGCGATGCCGATGGGCAGGCGGCTGTCGGCGAACCAGGAGCCGAACAGCACCAGAGGCATCGCCGCGTAGACCACCAGCCCCAGCGCGATGGTGATGGCGCCAACGGGATGGACGCGCAGCGCCCCGCTCCACAGCCCCCAGGCGATGCCCAGCCCGACGGCGATGCCCGTCACATAGCCGACCGTGTCGGCGTAGCCGCCGAACAGGAAGTCGAAGCCCATCAGCTTCGCCGTGCCGACCCACAGCACCGCATCGGCGAAGCCCGACGACGGGCTCATCAGCAGAAGCGGCGGCACGATCAGGAAGGGCAGACCGAAGGCCAGCGCGTCCGGCAACGCCCGCCGCAGCTCGCGCCAGCCGCCGCTCCGCCACAGCCGCCAGCCCTCGAAGGCCAGCAGCGTCAGCCCGTAGAGCCCGAGCGCGAACAGGTGCGAGATGAACAGCAGCAGCACGACGCCGAGCGAGGCCAGCCCGCGCTGCCAGGGGGCGCGCTCCCGCATGACGATCCAGCCGGCGATGCCCCACAGCGCCAGCCCCAGCCCGAACAAGTAGTTGAACAGGCCCATGTAGGTGGACAGCGTGTAGAGGAACAGCCCGGCGGCCAGCGGCCCCAGCTCCACCCGGCCCCAGACGGCGCGGTAGAGCGCGATGGAGCCGGTGACCAGCACCAGATAGCTGGCGGTGACGAACAGCCGGCTCGCCGTGTGCACCCCGATCAGCTTGGCCAGGGGCGGCACCACGATGTCCATCACCAGATTGGGGATGATCGCCCAGCGCACCATGTAGAACTGCGCCAGCGCCGGGTCCTGGTCAAGATGGGCCAGGGCGTACATGCGGGTGACGTGGTTGACGTAGTCGCCCAGCGCCGGAATCTCGAACATCCAGACGGGGACCGAGGCCGCCACCAGGATCAGCAGGGCGGCGGGCCAGACATACGCGGATTCGGCGCGCGACGCCGCCCGCCCGTCGACGGTGAAGTCCCTGAACATGCGGCCCCCCTCAGACGCTTTTCGGGAAGGACTGGGGCGGGGCAGCGGGGGCGGCAGCCGTGGGGGACGCCTGCAGGTCCTGCGGATAGCGGTTCTGAAGGCCGGCCCGGTAATGGGTCCAGAAGCCGCGCAGCCCCTTCACGTCGGCGCGCCGGTGCAGCAGGTAGTAGAGCGTGTATTTGACCATCATGCGGGCGATGGACTTGCGCTCGTACGTGGCGTGGATGTAGCCCATGTTGCGGAAGAAATAGGGGGCGCGGTTCTCCGGCATCTCCTCGATCGTGCCGAGAAAGCCGCCGGCCAGCGGGCGCTGAGTGCGGCGGTTGCGCGGGTGGACGTGCAGGGCGCGCACCGCCGTCCCGTCGCGCAGCCCGGCCCGGCGGGCGCGCAGCGTGAACTCCCACTCGTCGCCCCAGATGAACATCTCGCGCTTGATGTTGCCGATCCGCTCGAACACGCGGCGGCGCAGCAGGGTCCCGTTGAACAGCGCGATGGCGCCCGGCACGATGCCGTCCTGCGCCGCGGCGGCGAAGGCGTCGGCCTTGGTGAAGCCCTGCATGGTGAAGGCGAGATCACCGCGGTCCTCCGCCGCGACCACGGTCGGCCCGACGAGGTCGAGGTCGTGCCGCTCGCCCTGGCGCAGCAGCTCGGCGAGCGCGCCGGGCGCCGGGATGCCGTCGTCGTCGGTGCTCCAGATCCAGCGGGCGCCCAGTTCCAGCGCCGTGGCGAAGGCGGTGTGATAGGCGCCGGCGGAGCCGATGTTGGCCTGCCGGACCACAAGAAGCTCCGGCATCACCGCCCGCTGCTCGGCCAGCCACTCGGCAGTGCCGTCGCTGGAGCCGTTGTCCACCACGACGATGCGGTCGGGCCGAGGCTCCTGCCCGTGGATGGCCGCCAGACAGGTCTTCAGCAGGGCCAGACGGTTGTGGGTGACCACCACCGCGACGACCGGCGTCTCCCAGGGCGTTTCCCGAGGCCGTTCCTGGGCTCCGGTGTCCAGCGTCCGGGGCGTCTGGGCTTCTGACATGCGGTCTCCGTCCTTCGTCTGTGCTTCGGGCATCGGTGCCTTGGGGCTGCCTCGAAGAGGCCACCCCAAGTTTTTTGCTTTGCGAAGAGAGGGCAATGCCCCGGACGGAGAGGGGCGGCACCATTCGCATAGCCCATACGGAGAAAAATCAGCTCAGACGCATCCAGCCGGTGCCCCACAACCACAAAACGGCGAATCCCATCGACAAAAGGGTCATCGGGATGCCGCAACGGGCGTGCTCCACAAAGCCGAGCCGGACGCCGGAGGCCGCCGCCCGCTCCACCACGATGATGTTGGCGAGGCTGCCGGGGATCAGCAGGTTGCCGGCCAGCGTGGACAGGATCGCCAGACCGTAGAGAGCCCCCTCCGGCGGCGACGGCCAGGCGGCGAGCAGCAGGATCACCGCCGGCACGTTGCCGATGCTGTTGCTGGCCGCCAGGGCGAGCGGGGTCATCACCGCCAGCCGGTCGGGCAGCCAGCCGGCGGCCTCCAGCCCCGACACGAACTCGGCGGGCAGTCCGGTCAGCTTCAGCGCGTGGTTGATGGCGAACAGCGCGGCGAACAATACCAGCAGATGCCAGTCCACCATGCCCAGCATGCCGCGCGAGGCCAGCCGCCGGCTGATCAGCATCGCCCCGGCGACCAGCAGCACGCCGATCTCGTGCGGCAGGTCGGTGGTGAACAGGCCGAGAAGCACGAGGGTGGCCACCACCGCCTTGCCGAGCTGCGCCCGGTCCAGCGTCACCGGCTCCGCCCCGCCCTCCCCGGTCATACGGTCGTCCGGCTCGCCGAAGCGGCCCCGCCAGGCGAGCCACACCACGGCGTAGACCACCACGAGACCGACCAGCGCCGGCACCCCGCAGACCGCCAGGAACCGCCAGAAATCCAGATGGCCCATCTGGCCGATCAGGATGTTCTGCGGGTTGCCGATCACCGTCGCCGCCGACCCGGCGTTCGCCGCTCCGGCCAGGCCGATCAGGTAGGGCCGCGGGTCGAGCCGGCGGGCCAGAAGGCCGACGCAAAGCATCGGCGTCATGGCGAAGACCACCACGTCGTTGGCCAGGATCGCCGACAGGCCGCCGCCCACCGCCACCGTCACCGCCAGCAGCCGCGCCGGGGAGCGCGCCGCCTGCGCCACCCGCAGGGCGCACCAGTCGTAGAAGCCGCTGGCCGCGTACTGGGCGGACAGCACCATCAGCCCGAACAGGATGAACAGGGTCGGGAAGTCGATGGCCTCCGTCACCTGCCCCGACTCCAGCGCCCCGATGGCGAGCAGCAGGATGGCCGCGACCAGGGCGATGCCGGTGCGGTCGATGCGCAAGCCGGGGAAGCGCCCCAGCGCCATGCCGACATAGGTGAGGACGAACAGCGCGACGACCGTCAGCGTCATGGGCGGGACGGCCAGGAAAGGAATGGGCATGGATGGGGGGTTCACTGCGGGGTGGGGGAAGCCCCTCTATAACGGCCCGGCACCGGGTCAGGCCATAGGCGCCAAGCCGAGGTCAGGCCAGCGTGACCGTCATCCCTTCCCGCGCGGCGAAGCAGTCCGGGAACACCGCCTGGGCGGCCGCCTCGATGGCGGTCATGGCGGCGTCGTCGTGGTCTGGGTCGTGGTGGAACAGCACCAGCCGCTTGACCCCAGCCGCCTGCGCCAGCCGGACGCCCTCGGTCCAGGTCGAATGGCCCCAGCCGATGCGGTTCTGCCATTCCTCGTCGGTGTAGGTGCTGTCGTAGAGCACGAGGTCGGCGCCGTCGATCAGGTCCAGGATGTTGCGGTCGGGCTGGCCCGGCACATGCTCGGTGTCGGTCACATAGGCGAAGGACTTGCCCAGATGCTCGACGCGGTAGCCGGTGGCGCCGTCCGGATGGTTCAGCCGCGCCGTGCGGACCTGCACCCCCTCGCCCAGCGCGAACCGGTCGCCGGCCGTGATCTCGTCGAACACGATGTTGCTTCCCATGGTCCGCATCGGCACCGGGAACAGGGGGCGCTCCATCTGCCGGGCCATGGCCGCTTCGATGCCGGGGGTTCCGTTCAGATGGCCGGAGACGATGCGCAGGTGGAAGCCCTTGGTGTAGGCCGGGGCGAAGAAGGGAAATCCGCAGATGTGGTCCAGGTGGGTGTGGCTCATCAGCAGGGTCGCCTCGGTGGCACCCTCCTTCAGCAGGCGCTTGCCGAGCATGCGGATGCCGGTGCCGGCGTCGATGACGATGCGCTGGTCGCCCGCCTGGACCTCCACGCAACTCGTGTTGCCGCCGAAGCCCATATGGGACGGCAGGGGGCAGGAAACCGTGCCCCGCACCCCCCAGAAGGTCACCGAAAAGCCCATACCGACCTCAAGCCGCCAATCTCCGGGCCACCGCAGCGCCGTGGAGACCACTGGCGGGGACCGTTAAAACGGCATTTTAGCATGGTTTTCGGTTTACGCGGTGACGACCGTCACAGCCCCGCCGGTTCCAAAGAGGGAGCCGGCACCCTTCCGGATTGGACCAACCCGCCGCCCCGGAATCAACTGGTCCACAGGATGCTTTCGATGAATCGCTCGCAGGATCGGCGGTGGAAGCACCCGGCGCAGCCGGCGTCCGAGCAGGGAAGCCCGGCCTTCAGAACGGTCAGCCCGTCCACCAGCCGATCTTTCGTGGCCTGATCGATGACGTCCGCCACCAGCACGTCGCGGATCGCCTCCGCGACGAGGTCCTCGTCCTGTTCCGGTACGGTCACGATCTGCCTGAGAGCCTGCATGCGAAACACCTTTCCATGGTTCAACTGCACCACGGCGGTGTTTCGCTAACATTTCAAGCGCGCCTCTCAAAAGATTCGAATTGCTGCAATCCGAAACGTCTACTCGCAATGACTGACGGAGTTCTGAACGATCACTCCGAACCAGCCGAGCCCCTTGTAGGTTTCATAGCCCGGCGTCACGGCGAAGCCGACCACGCGCCCATGGTCGTCGGAATAGCTGCCCTGCCCCTGGCCGCCGGTGCGCAACGGAAAACTTTCCGTCAGGACTCCCTTGCGGTCGGACGCCGCGATCACGCGGTGACGGCTGTCCACCAGAAGGCAGCGGGTCCGGACGCGCTCCTCGTCGGTCAGGCGGACGGAATCGACCACACCCTGGGATTGGGGCTGCCAGTCGAAGAAGACGCCCAGCACGCCGATGATCGAACCGTTTTCCGCACCGTCGGCCCGGATGGCCGTGGCGTAGGTGGCGACGGCCGCACGGTCCAGAAGGTCGTTGATGCCGATGTCGGCCACCGCGAAATCGGTGCCGCTGCGGGTCGCCATCGCCTCCCGGAACCAGGGCTCCGACGCGACCGACGCCCCCACCGGACGGCGGTAGCGGTCGGGCCGCCCGTTCGCCAGAACCACGCCCCTGGCGTCGACGACCCAAAGGTCGAGATAGACCGTGTAGGCGCCCAGGATGACGCCCAGCCGCTGCGCGGCGTCGCGGCGGTTGGTTTCGGACGGATCGGCGGCGCAGTCCACCACGGCACGGTCGGTGGCCCACCAGCGCACGTCGCACGACCGCTCGTACAGATTGCGGTCGATGATGTCGATCATGTTCAGCGCCAGATCGGCCAGCCGACCGCCGCGCAATTGCGAGACCAGGCGGTTGCCCAGCGTGTTCAACTCATCCGTCTGAACCACCATCTGGACACGCAGTTCATCACCGATGCCGGTGATCCGCTCCGAAATGGCCTTGACCTCCTGGGCCACCACGGCGAAGCCGCGGCCGGCCTCCCCCGCGCGCATCGCCTCGATCAGGGCGTTGAGCGCCAGGATCTTGGTCGTGTTCGTGACGGCTTGGATCTCATCCATCTTGCGCGTGGCGAGATCGGACACGGCGCGCGACAAAGCCACGATTCGCTCGGGCATAAACATCACCTCCCAGGATCATCAGCGATGACGCCCGTGGATGACCGAACGACCGATTTTTTCCGGCTCAGCCGATCACCCGCAACCCACCCCGGCGGCATTCAATGGATGCAATCACAAAACTGCAACATTCAATGGCAGGCAAACCAGGGGGGGGCGGACGCCGCGGCCTGTCGCGGGACGGCGGCGGTTCAGACCTTGTAGGCCAGTCGCAGACCGCCCCAATGGCGCCCGCGCACGGTGATGGGAGCGGACACGTCCTTCATCAGGGCGTATTTGCCGCCGCCCATGTCGCGCCGGTAGGTCTGGAGCAGGAACGGCTTCGTGCTGCGCCCCGCGGCGAGGCCGACCCGGTCGTTGAAGATGCGCCGGTTGCGGCAATTGGCCGCGTTCCAGGTCGGGTCGCTCCCTTGGGGCTGGCTGAACTTCCGGTTGTGGGTCGGCAGATAGCCGTTCGAGTCGACCGCCACGCAGAACACGATGCGCTCGTTCTGTCCCAGCAGCGAATCGAGAACCTTCGGCAGCACGCGATCGCAGAACTCCGTGAAGCGGGTCATGTGCTGCTGCGGGTTGGAACCGGGGATGGGCTGGTAGTTGTTGTCGAACAGGTCGCCCTCGCGCACCTCGCCGCGCGCCAGCGCATCCTCGAAATCGGCGGAGATGCGCGATGCCGCGTCGGAGACCATGCGGATGAAGGGGGTATCCACCGTCTCCACGTCCAGCTCGGCGGTGATGCCGATCAGCCGTTCGCTCATCCCGACCAGCGTGTTCACGCGGTCGCGCGCCTGGGCCAGATTGTCGCTGGACAACTGCACGCCGACCGCGAGGTCGTCGATCTCGTGCTGAAGCTCCTCGCAGTTGGCGCCGATTTCCGAAGAGGCCGCGTCGATCTTGTCGGTTTCGCCGTTCAGTTCCGACATGGCCCGGCCGACGGTCTCGATGACGGCGCCGATGGCCGTGGTGCCCTCGCTCACCGCGCGGGCCTTGCCGGCGCTGGACGCGCTTTCGGCCATCAGGCGTTGCGCCTGGTCGTTGAGGTATTTCAGCGTGGCGTCGATCTCCGTCGTCGCCTCGCTGGTTTTCTTGGACAGGGCCTTGACCTCGTTCGCCACCACGGCGAAGCCGCGCCCGGCCTCGCCGGCGCGGGCCGCCTCGATGGTGGCGTTGAGCGCCAGCAGGTTGGTCTGCTTGGCGATGACGAAGATTTCCTTGGCGACCCGGCCCACACGGTCCAGCGCCTCCTGAAGACCGGCGATCTGGCCTTCGATGCCCCCCACCGCGGCGACGAGGGCGTGGATGTCGTTCATCGACCGCTGCACCCGGTCGTGCGAGGATTCGACCTCCTGCCGGGCCTGCTCGGTCACGGAACGCGCCACGGTCGCGGCGGCGGAGATGCGCTGCGTGCTCTCCGACATCTTGTTCCCGGTGCCGCGCAACTGCGCGAAGACGTTGGCCTGATGGCCGAGGCGGCCGTTGACCTCCTCCACATGGCCCGCGATGTCCGCGATCTCGATGCCGAGATTGCCCGCTTCGGTGGCAATGTCCGCGATCAGATGAGAGCGGCCGCCGAACGCACTGTCCATTTTTCCGCCATCCGTTTCACAAGAATGCGCAGAGCGCTAAAATCCAATGCAATTATTACCGAACCCTTACAATTGCGCAACGAAGGAAGGGTCATTCCAAAGGGCAATGTGCTCAATTATTGCGCGCCAGTAACCCGATCGCAACCGACGGCGGAAAAACGTCAGCCGGCGGCGCCATCGCTTCCCTGGCCAGGGAGGCTCTGGCCATCCGCGATGCGGTGGTCCAGACGGTCGTCCTGAAGGCCGGCAGGCTCCTGGTGGATCATGACCTCGGCGCCGGGGAAGGCATCCTTCAGGCGGTTCTCCACACGGTCGGTGATGTCGTGCGCCCTGGCGACCGACAGCGCGGGGTCGAGTTCCAGGTGAAGTTCGATGAAGGCGCCGACGCCGGAACTGCGGGTGCGCAGATCGTGCATCCCCGCGACGTCCGGTTGCGCCTCCACCAGCGCCACGATGCGCTCCCGCTCCTCCGCCGGCAGTTCGCGGTCCATCAAGACGTTCAGCGCCTCCCGGGCGACCTTGCGGGCGCCGTAAAGCAGGAAGGCGGCGATGCCCAGACCGAACAGCGGGTCGAAGGCGCTGATGCCCGTCCAGCCGGTCAGCAGGATCGCCAGGATGACCGCCGCGTTCATCAGCAGGTCGCCGGAGTAGTGCAGCCGATCCGCCCCCACCGCGACCGAGCCGGTGGCCGTCACCACATGGCGCTGGAAGGTGATCAGGCCGGCGGTCAGCAGGATCGACAGCAGCATCACGGCGATGCCCACCGCCCCCTCGCCCACCGGCTGCGGGGTGATGAGACGGCGCACCGCCTCGATGGTCAGGAACAGCGCGGACCCACCGATGAAGGCGGCCTGGGCCAGCGCGGCCAGCGCCTCCGCCTTGCCGTGGCCGAAGCGGTGCGCCTCGTCCGGCGGGCGCAGCGCCGTCCTCACCCCCAGCAGCGTCACCACCGAGGCCATCATGTCGGTGCTGGAATCGATCAGCGACGACAGGATGCTGACCGAGTCGGTCGCCAGATAGGCCGCCAGCTTCGCCAGGATCAGCGTGAGGGACACCGACACGCTGGCGTAGGTGGCGTAACGGCGCAGCCGGTGCGAACGCGATTCGCTCATGAGCGCCTTCTTATGTGATGATTCCCGCTGCTTTACGGGAAAAGACGCTCCGTCGTCCAGCGCGCCGGCTCCTGCGCCGCCGGGTCGCCCTCGCGCAGGTACAGAATCCGCTCGTGCAGGCGGAAGGGGCGGTCCTGCCAGAACTCGATTCGCCGCGGCAGGATGCGGAAGCCGGTCCAGTGCGGCGGCCGGGGAACCGCGCCCAGGCCGAACTTGGCGGCGAACTGGGCGACCCGCTTCTCCAACTCCCAGCGGCCCTCCAGCGGGCGCGACTGCTGCGAGGCCCAGGCGCCGATGCGGCTTTCCCGCGGGCGGCTTTCGAAATAGGCGTCGGCCTCTGCGTCGGACACCTGCTCCACCGCGCCCTCGACGCGGATCTGGCGCTTCAGCGTCTTCCAGTGGAAGCACAGGGCGGCGTTGGCGTTGGCCAGAAGCTGCTCGCCCTTGCGGCTCTCCGTGTTGGTGTAGAAGACGAATCCGCGCGGATCGATGCCCTTCAGAAGCACCATGCGCAGCGACGGCGCGCCCTGCGCGTCGGCCGTGGCGAGCGCCATGGCGTTGGGATCGTTGATCTCGCTGCGGGTGGCCTCGTCCATCCAGTCCTGGAACAGGGCGTACGGGTCCCGGTCGTTGGATTCGCTCATTGTCCCCTCGTCACGCGGCCGTAGGCCCAAAGTTTCAACGTCAGGTTTCGGCGCCGTTCCCGGCGTCTTCCCAGTTCACAAATATGCCCAATTCACAGATAGGACAGCCTCGCATATATGAGTGTCCACCGGTGCGCCAGAAGCAAGGCATGCCGGCTCCCAACCTTTCGAGGCAGCATCGATGTTCGTGAAGAAGCTCGTCCCGGCGGCGATGGCGATCGCCCTGCTTGCGGGTTGCGTCAGCACCTCCCAGGAGGCCACCAAGAACGCGGAGACCGTTGGCGGCCGGATCTCGTCGACCTATGGCAACGCCTCGGGCAAGGTCGCGTCCTCGGGCACCGGCCCGCTGCTGGGCGCCTTCATCGGCGGCGCGGCGATCCAGCCGTCGGACGCGGCGGCCGCCGAGACCGCGGCCAAGCGCGCCTACGCCGCCCCGGTCGGCGACAAGATCGGCTGGACCAACCCGGCGACGGGCCATTACGGCTCGCTGACCACGACGCGTGAGGGCTACAACAACGCCGGTCAGTATTGCCGGGAGTTCCACCAAACGGTAACCACAAAGAGCCAGACCGAATTGGCCTACGGAACCGCTTGCAAACAGGCCGACGGTACGTGGAAGATTGTCGCCAATTCGTGATGCCTCATCCCCGGGCTTCGGGGTGGAATAACTCTGTCCGTGGAAAGCATGCGTGACCCTTATCAAATCCTCGGCCTCACCCGCTCCGCGAGCGCCGACGACATCAAGAAGGCGTACCGCAAGCTCGCCAAGGAGTTCCATCCCGACCTGAAGCCCGGCAACGCCGCGAACGAGGAGCGCTTCAAGGAAATCTCGGCGGCCTACACGCTGCTGTCCGATTCCGACAAGCGCGCCCGCTTCGACCGCGGCGAGATCGACTCCTCGGGCCAGGAGCGGCACCACGGCTTCGGCGGCCGCGCCAACGCCGGGCGCAGCCGCGCCTACAGCGGGGCCGGCGGCGCCGGCGACGATTCCTTCTTCGGCGGCGAGGACTGGTTCTCCGACCTGTTCGGCGGCGGACGCAAGCGCGGCGGGCCCGGTGGCGGCGCCGCGGGCGGGGCGGCCGGCGGCGGTTCGCGGTCGCGCGGCAGCGACATCAACTATTCGGTCTCCGTGCCCTTCGTCGAGGCGGCGCAGGGCACCAAGCGGCGCATCAGCCTGTCCAACGGCAAGAGCATCGACGTCGCCGTTCCGCCGGGGACGGAGGATCAGGCGAAGCTGCGGCTGAAGGGCCAGGGGCTTCCCGGCGCCGGCGGCTTCGGAGCCGGCGACGCCATCGTCGAGGTCCATGTCGAGGCGCACCCCTTCTTCACCCGCCAGGGCTCCGACATCCATGTCGAGGTGCCGATCACCCTGAACGAGGCTGTTCTCGGCGCCACCATCCGCGTGCCCACCGTCAGCGGCCCGGTCGCGCTGAAGATCCAGCCGGGGGCCAACACCGGCTCCACCCTGCGGCTGCGCGGCAAGGGCGTGATGAATCAGGCGACCAAGCAGGCCGGCGACCAGTATGTGAAGCTGAAGGTCGTCCTCCCCGATCCGCCCGACGCGGAGCTGGTCAAGTTCATGGAGGAATGGTCGCGGACGCGCAGCTACGACGTGCGCAAGAAGGCCGGCCTGGAGTGACTCCGGGCCGTTAACCCTCTCCTTACTTTTGGGTCAAAGAAAAGTCCTGGACCGAATGCGGTTGATGCGGGGCGGTGGCGCCTTCATCAATGACGATGATGTGCCGGAAACGGTTTTCACCGCCTTCGTAGGACGCCATGCCGCCGATCCCGAAAAAGTACCTGACCGCCGCCGCCGTTGTTGCTGCGCTTCTGCTTGGCTGGTTCGCCTTCGCGGCCTGGACCGACTACGCGCGCGACGGCGCCGAGGAGGTCGCGACCTACAGCGACTTGGTGGCGGCGGCCGAACGGGGGGACATCGCCTCGGTCACCTTCCGCGGCGACGGGGCGCACGCCGTCACGCCGGACGGCCAGCGGCTGCGCGCCGTCGTTCCGGTCACCGACGATCTGCTGAAGGAACTGCGCGGTCGCAAGATCGCCATCGCCTTCGAGGAGGAGGGCCGCGGGCTGGTCTCCGGCACCGTTTCCGTCCTGGAGAAGCTGGCCCCCTTCCTGGTGATCGGCCTGCTGATCGGCGCGCTGCTGCTCAGCGGCGGGCAGTTCCTCGGCGGCAGCCGCGCCACCCGCGTCCGCCCGCGCGACACCGGCACCGTCTTCGCCGACGTGGCCGGCGTGGACGAGGCGAAGGACGAGCTTCGCGAGACCGTGGAATTCCTGCGCGACCCGCGCCGCTTCGCCATGGCCGGCGCCCGCGTGCCCAAGGGCATCCTGCTGGTCGGCCCGCCGGGCACCGGCAAGACGATGCTGGCCAAGGCCGCCGCCGGCGAGGCCGGGGTGCCCTTCTTCACCGTCTCCGGCTCCGACTTCGTGGAGATGTTCGTCGGTCTGGGCGCCGCACGGGTGCGCAGCGTCTTCAAGACGGCGCGGGCCGCCGCCCCCTGCCTGCTGTTCATCGACGAGGTCGACGCCCTGGCCGGCAAGCGCGGCGAATCCAACTCCCATTCGGAGCGGGAGCAGACCCTGAACCAGCTCCTGGTCGAGATGGACGGCATCGTGAACGGCGGCCTGGGCGGCGGCGAGGTGGTGGTGATCGCCGCCACCAACCGCGCCGAGATGCTGGACCCCGCCGTGACCCGGCCGGGCCGCTTCGACCGTCACATCCACGTCGCGCTGCCCGACGTGGCCGGGCGCGAGGCCATCCTGGGCGTCCACACCGGCCGGCTGCACCTGGCTCCCGACGTCTGCGTCCGCACGGTGGCGCGGGGCACCCCCGGCTTCTCCGGCGCCGAACTGGCCAACCTGACCAACGAGGCCGCCCTGTCCGCCGCGCGCAACGGGCGCGTGATCGTCGGCATGGCCGATTTCGAGGCGGCGAAGGACCGCGTCCTGATGGGCAACGAGCGGCGCAGCCTCGCCCTCTCCAGCCACGAGCGGAGCCTGACCGCCTGTCACGAGGCCGGTCACGCGCTGGTCTCCATCCGCTGCCCGGAGGCCGACCCCATCCACAAGGCGACGATCATCCCGCGCGGCCGCGCGCTGGGCATGGTGGTGCGGCTGCCGGAGGGCGACCGCGTGTCGGTGTCGCGCGCCAAGCTGCTGGCCGACATCGCCGTCGCCATGGCCGGGCGGGCGGCGGAGGATCTGGTCTTCGGACCGGACGCCGTCACCACCGGGGCGGAGGCCGATTTCCGCGCCGCCACCGACCTCGCCCGCCGCATGGTCACCGCCTGGGGCATGAGCGACGCCATCGGCTATGTCGCCCACGCCGGCAACGACCCCGCCGTGGTGCGCTCGGAGCGCACCGCCTGGCGCATCGACGAGGAGGTGCGCCGCATCACCGACGAGGGGATGGAGCGCGCCCGCCGCATCCTGGTCGCCGACCGCGCCGCGCTGGAGCGGATCACCGCCGCCCTGCTGGAACGTGAGACGCTGAGCGGCGAGGAGATCGGCGCTTTGGCCGAGGAGGAACGGGAAACGGAAGCGGCCTGATGGTAAAATTTTTCTTTCACATTCAATGACAAAGATTGCTGCATACGCGCATACATTGGTAAAATGCCGTGGATTTTTCGCACGGCTGTGCGATCAGCATCGGGGCTGAGGATGGCAGAAGCGGTTGCCCGCCGGACGATACTGGCCTTGGCGCTTGCCGGACTGGCGGCGGGCGGCCTGCCGTCGTCCGGCCTTGCGGCGGCCGCCGACTCCGCGAGCGCTCCGGTAACCGTCAAGGTCGGCGGCTACGAGTTCCCCCCCTACGTCACCGAGTCCGGCGGCGGCGTCACCCAGGCCCTGCTCGACCTGCTGAACGCGGAGCAGAGCGACTTCCGATTCGAGATGGTCCGCACCTCTCCCCAGCGGCGCTACGAGGACATGGAGCGGGGCCGCTTCGACATGATCGCCTTCGAAAGCCTCGCCTGGGGCTGGAAGGGGCGCCCCGTCGAGGCCTCGCGGGTGTATCTCCGCGACGCGGAGGTGTTCGTCGCCAAGACCGGTCCGGGCATGGACCAGAGCTATTTCGACCGGCTGGACGACAAGACGATCCTCGGCCGGCTCGGCTACCATTACGCCTTCGCCGGCATGACCGCGGACCCGGAGGTGCTGGAGAAGCGCTTCAACACCCGGCTGACCGTCACCCATGAGGGCAACGTGCGCAGCGTCGCGGCCGGGCGCGCCGCGCTGGCCATCGTCACGCGCTCGTTCCTGGCGCAGTTCCTGAAGGCCAATCCCGACATGGCGCCCCTGCTCCTGGTGTCCGACCGCACCGACCAGATCTACGAGCACACCATCCTGGTCCGCCGCGGCGGCCCGGTCGGCATCGACTGGGTCAACGGGACGCTCGACCGGCTGGAGCGCAGCGGCGCCCTTCCGGCGCTGTGGACCCGGCAGGGAATCGCCCCGTGACCGAGCTGCGCGCCATCGCCGATGGTCGGCGCGACCGTTCGCTGCTGACCCGCGTCGGCAGCATCATCCTGGTCACCGCCGCCGCCGTGGGGGTGGTCGCCGTGGCCGTGTCGGCCAACATCGTGGAACACCAGCAGTTCTCGGCGCTGACCAAACGCGCGCAGCTGGTCGCCGCCATGCAGACGGACGCGCTGGCCAACCCGATCTGGGAAATCGACGACCGCGCCGTCCGCAACATCATCGATTCGCTGCGCGAGCGCGACCCGGCCATCCTCGCCGTCTCCGTCTTCGAGCCGGGGCACAGCGAGCCGATGGCGGTGTCCGGCAACCCCAGAACGTCCGCCGACTCCACCACCATCGAAAAGGTCATCGACCTGCGGGGGCGCGACGGAGTGACCCGGCAGGTGGGGACGCTGCGCCTGCTCTATTCGACGGAGGAGGTCCACCGCAACACGCTGGAGGCGCTGCTGCCGGTGGTCGGGCTGCTCCTGCTGTCCCTGGTCACCGCCATCGCCATCATCAGCGTCATGCTGAACCGCGTCGTGCTCCGCCCGCTGCGCCGGCTGACCCAGGCGACCCAGGCGGTCTCCCGCGGCGACTACGGCGCCCGCCTCGCCACCGAGCGGCAGGACGAGATCGGCGTCCTGACCAAGACCTTCAACCGCATGGCCGAGACGGTCCAGGACTACACCCAGACCCTGGAATCCCGTGTCCAGGAACGGACGGAGGCGCTGGCCGACATCAACCGCCGCATCATGGACAGCATCAACTACGCCCAGTTGATCCAGTCCTCGATCCTGCCGAAGCCGGAGGTGCTGGAGGGAGGGCTGGCCCAGCATTTCGTCCTGTGGCGCCCGCGCGACGTGGTCAGCGGCGATTTCTACTATTACCGCGAAGTCGAGGACGGCTTCCTGATCGGCGTGGCCGACTGCACGGGCCACGGCGTCCCCGGCGCCTTCATGACCATGACGGCCAGCGCGGTGCTGAACAACGTGGTGGACGGCATGGGCGCCGCCGACCCCGCCGCTCTGCTCGCCACGGTGGACGACAAGGTGCGGGCGGCCCTGCACCAGGACGGCGACGCGGCAAGCTGGGAAGGCGGCTTCGACAACGGGCTCGACCTCGCGCTGTGCTACGTCCAGCCGGCCCGGCGGAGGCTCGTCTACGCCGGTGCCCGCCTGTCCCTGGCCATCGCCGGCCCGGACGGGTTGACGGAGATCCGCGCCGACCGCCGCAGCCTGGGCTATCGCGCGTCCGCTCCGACCCCGGCCTTCACCAATCACAACCTGGACCTGCAACCGGAGCAGACCTTCTACATCTGCACCGACGGGCTGACCGACCAATGCGGCGGGGAGCGGGGGCGGAGCTTCGGCAAGCGCCGGCTGCAGGGCGTGATCGAGGAGTGCAGCGCCCTGCCGCTCGACCGGCAGAAGGAGCGCATCGAGGCCAGCCTGTCCGGCTTCCAGGGCGACCGCCCGCAACGCGACGACATCACCATGATCGGCTTCCGCGTCCGGCTGGCCGGCGACCCGGCGGCCCCGACGCGGAACACCCTGTGGGAAATCGCGTAACTACCCGTGTGAGGATTGCGTGATAGTGCAGCAGGGAGCCGTCGCGGGCCGAAGTCACTCGACCTACGATTCGAATTCATATAGTTTCCGCGCCGGCCCTATGAACAATAAGCACCGGTAACGGGGGAGCAGAGGGTATGGCGGCCGTTACGATCGTTGTCGTCGAGGACGAGGCGTCTCTGCGACGTGACATGATCGAGTACCTGCGCAGTTGCGGCTTCGATGCGGTTGGAGCGAAGAGTGGGCGCGAACTGGACGAACAGATCGCCGCGCGCCCGGTGTCCTTGGTAGTTCTGGACGTCAATCTTCCGGGTGAAGACGGGTTCAAGATCGCCACCCGGCTGCGCGAAAATCCCGCCATCGGAATCATCATGGTGACCGCCCGCGGCTCCACCGTCGACCGGGTGGTCGGGCTGGAGCTGGGGGCCGACGCCTATCTGGTGAAGCCCGTCGAAATGCGCGAGTTGGAGGCCCAGGCCAAGGCCCTGCTCCGCCGCCTGGAGACGAGCAACGGCACTCCCGTCCCGCCGGCCCCGCAATCCTCGGGCCAGCCCGCGGCGGACGAAGCCAGCTGGACTCTGGACGCGACGGCCTGGGCGCTGACCAGCCCGGCGGGCGTTCGCGTCAGCCTGACGAGCATGGAGATGAAACTGGTCTCGCTGCTGGCCGGGCAAGCCCGCCAGCCGGCGACCCGCGACCAGATTTCCGTGGCGCTCTACAACCGCCGCTGGAACCCCGACGACCGTTCGATCGACACGGTGGTCGGACGCCTGCGTCACAAGGTGGAAAACGCCATCGGCGAAACCGCCCCGGTCAAATCGGTCCATGGCGTGGGCTATGTGTTCTCCGCCCCCGTCCGCGTGACCTGAGTCCGCTCAGGCGGACGTCTCGTCCGGAGGGGTGATTTTCGGGAAGGTCAGGACGAAGCGTGTCCCCTGCCCCGGAGTGCTGTTCACCGCGATCGTCCCCTTCAGCGCTCCGACCGCCAGATTGTGCACGATGTGCAGGCCGAGCCCGCTGCCCCCCTCGCCTCGCCGCGTCGTGAAGAAGGGGTCGAAGATGCGCGGCAGATGGTCTGCCGGAATGCCCCGGCCATCGTCGGTGTAGACCAGCCGAACGGTGCCCGGCTCCGGCTCGTCCACCGTGACCGAGAGAGCGCCGCCCTGCCCCTCCGTCCCCTGCGCGTCGACGAAGGCGTGGGTGACGGAATTCATCACGAGGTTGGTCAGGATCTGCGACAGCGCCCCCGGATAGCTGTCGACCACCAGCCCGTCCGGGCAGGACACGGAGATGGTGTGCCGGCCCTGGCGGAGCTTCGGCTCCAGGCTGACCAGCGTCTCCTGGATGTAGCGGTTGAGATTGACGGCCCGCCGTTCGGCGCTGGCGCGGTCCACCGCCACCTGCTTGAAGCTGGCGATCAGCTTGGCCGCCCGCTCGCAATTGGTCAGGATCAGCGCGGAGGTGTCCGTGGCCGTGGCCAGATAGCGGGAGAAATCGGCCTTGCTCAGCTCGCCGGACTGGGCGCGTCGGCGCAGCCCGGCGGTGGCGTCGGACAGATGCGACGCGCAGGACACGGCGATGCCCACCGGGGTGTTGATCTCGTGCGCCACCCCGGCCACCAGGGCGCCCAGGGAGGCCAGCTTCTCGGCCCGGACCATCGCCTCCTGGGCCTCGCGCAGGTCGGCCAGCGCGGATTCGGCCTCCTGGCGGCGGCGCTCCAGCTCCTGGTTGGCCGATCCGATCTGCGCCTGCAACCGGTCGCTCACCCGGACCAGCCGGCGTTGCTCGCGCGTGCTGCGCTGGAACGCCTCCACCAGCGCCTCGAAGTCGGCGCGCAGTTCGGGCGCGGCGGCGCCCAGCCTCTCCCCCAGAAGGCGGGCCTGCTCGATGGCCTGCTCCTCAGCGGCGAAGAGGTTGAAGGTCATGGCGCCCCGTCCGCCGGAATCTGTTTCAGGGTGAAGGAGACGTGCCGCAGGTCCTCGGCGAAATCCTCGCCCAGCTCCTGCATCGAATCGTCGTTCTCCTCGTAGCACCAGGTGACGGAGATGCTGCGCCCGTTGCCGGCCGCCGTCTCCAGCATCTGAAAGATGTTCATCAGAGCCTTGGCGCTGGAGCTGTTGAAATACAGCAGCTCCATGTCGAAACGGATCGGGTGGCCGCCCGCCTCGGCGAGGAAGGCGCGGAGCGCGGCGAAGATCGGGCCGAAGAAGGTCGCGACGTCGTCGGGATAGGATTCGCCGCTGAGGCGGAGCACGCCCTGGGCGAAGTCGAAATCGACTTCGGGCGTCCGGCCCGTCGCGGGTAATTTCAGGGATTCCATGGTCGTCCGGATGTCCACAGCCGCTCTCAGATCCGAGCCTTGAGACAGAAGAAGCTTTTGCCTTCGTCCATTTCGAGGAAATCATATTCGATGGGTTCGCTGGCGCGGCGCGCGATCTCGATCAACCCGATGTTGGCACCCCGCGCGCCCTCTTCCGGGGTTTCGCGCAGCTGCTCCCGGTAATAGGTCTTGATGGCGTCCTTGTCCAAGCCCTTCAGATATTCGAGCCGGTCGCGCAGGCGCGGCACATCGGCGTTGTACACGGTGTTGCCGCAGACGATGAAGACCTTGCCGCCTTCCATGCCGATGGTGACCATTCCGGCGCTCAGCTCGACCGGCTTCTCGCGAGCGCCGGTCATCTTCTCGGCCGAATACCGGATGATGTTCTGCATCTGCTCGACGAAGACCGCGAAGACCCGGCGGACCGTCGGGCCGTCGGTTTCCTCCAGGGTCATCTTTTCCCGCAATGCCTCTCCCAGGGAATAGAGTATCCCCTCGGACAGATAGCCGCTGAACGAGAAAATGATGCCTTTCTCGTCGAGGTCCCGTTTAATCCCGGCATATTGCTGAGCGAGCATAATGGAATCCACGGTTCTTCCGTTGGAGTGCGAAAAGGCCGCCCGCCGCGTCAGAGGGGGCCGGAGCGGTTTCCGGCAATCGCGTCGGCCTTGTTATGAACACGTTACATTTCCGTCCGCCGCGCTGGAAGGATTATCAAGGGAGGGTGGCGGCGGAGCGGACGTGGTCAGCTTTTCAATGGAAGACGGACGCGGAACACGCTGCCCTGCCCGACCGCGCTCTCGACGCTGATCGAGCCGCCGTGCAGCAGGATGATCTGGCGCACCGTGTGCAGCCCGATGCCCGTGCCCGGCACGCCGGCCGAACCGGTCCCCCGGTAATGCCGCTCGAACAGCAGGGGCAGCTCGTGCTGCGGGATGCCGCGCCCCTGGTCGGCCACCTCGACCACCACCATGCAGCCGTCCGTCCGGCCGCGCACGGCGATGCGGCAGTCGCCGTCCGAATATTTGAAGGCGTTGTTCAGCAGGTTGCTGAACAGCATGCCCAGCAGATGCCCGTCGGCCATCACCGCCGCCGGCAGCGGGTCCAGGTCCAGCTGGAAGTCGCAGCCCGTGTAGGCGGTGCGGAAGGGTTCCGTCACCGAGCACAGCAGGGCCTTCAGATCGACCTCGGCCCGCTGCACCCTCAGCGTCCCGGCCTGAAGCCGCTCGTCGGTCAGATGGGTGTCGATCAACCCGGTCAGGCGCTGGACGCTGCTGCGGATGACGCGCAGCCGTTCCAGCGAGTCCGGTGCCTCCCGCTCCGCCCGCAGCGTCAGCATCTGGGCGGCGCTGTCGATGATGGCCAGCGGCGTGCGGAATTCGTGGCTGACCATGGTGACGAACTGGCGCTGCTGCTCGCGGGCGACCAGTTCCGCCTCCAGCGCCCGCTCCACCCGCTCCTTGGCGGCGACCAGGGCGGCCTGGTTGGCGGCCAGTTCGGCCGTCCGCTCGCCGACGCGCCGCTCCAGCGACTGGTTCAGCGCCACCAGATCCTCGTAGAGGCACACATTGTCGAAGCCGATGATGACGCGGGCGCAGAACAGCTCCAGCAGCCGGTGATCGTCTTCTCGGTAGGGCTCGCTCCGTTCCAGGGCGAAGACCGTCGTCCCATGCTCCCGAGTGCGGAAGGCGAGGATGCAGCGGGCCGACCCGAAATCGCTCTGCTGCGTCTCGAAGGCGCCGATCACCTGGGCGGTCAGGTCGGGTTCCAGCGTGTCGGACGCGGGCCGCCCGACGAACCGCGCGAAACGGCCGGAGCCGGCGACCACGGTGGCCCGCGCCTTGCCGTCGCCGCGGTCCACCAGGCGACAGGCCAGAACGGCGCCGCCGCTGTGGTCCACGACCTTGCTGAGCTGGTCCACCAGCTCTTCCACCAGCGTGCGCATGGAGCGGGTTTCGAACAGCGGAGCGGAGGCGGCGAGGATGCGCTCCAGCCCCTGGCGGTGCCGCTCGATGGTCACGATGTCGCGCCACGCCCGCAGACCGCTGACCAGCGTGGTGAACAGGCGCTGGGCGGTGAGCTCGCTCTTGGCCTTGTAGTCGTTGATGTCGTAGGCGACGACCACGTCCCGCTCCGGCGCCTGTCCGGGCTGGCCGGTGCGCAGGACGATGCGCATGCGGTGGTTGTTCAGGTCCTCACGGATGAAGCGGACCAGACGCAGGCCGGCGTCGTCCGTCTCCATCACCACGTCGAGCAGCGCCACCGGAATGTCCGGGCGGGTCAGCAGCAGCGACCGCGCCGCGGCAGCGGACAGGGCGCTGACCACTTCGAACGGGCGGTCTTCGAACTCGAAATCGCGCAGCAGCACCTCGGTCATGGTATGGACCTGGGGATCGTCGTCGACCACCAGCACGGGCCACGGCTCCGCGTGCCGGGCGTCGGCCGTGGAGTCGTCGGCGAAGCCGTCGTCGGGTCCGAACAATGGTTCGTCGTCCAGACCTTCGTCCATATCCTGGCCCATGCTCTCCTCCACGCATGACCTACCCAAATGGTTCCGCATCGACGGACAAGGAAGGCACCAAAGCGGTACGAGACCTAAGCCCACCCGTCCAGGGCTGTAGCAAATTGTCACAAAACGTCATGCATTAGAGGCACCTAGCACGAAATTGGGCCGATTCTGCCCTTTGATGAATACCCAAGTATTACTGTAATCTTTTATAATCTCCGAAAACGAGGGAGTTTGCCCGCGCATGGACATGGACATCAAGGGCGGAGACCTCAAAAATGGGGATTCCAATGATAGGGACCTGGACGGCATGACCCCGAACGCCACAACCCTGGACGGCACGAGCCTGGACGGCGCACCCGCCGGACGGTATGCGGCGTTCCGCCGGTTCCTGTCGCGCTTCGACCGGCGTCCCGATGCGTCCAGGACCGCGGACCGGCCGGCCGGGCTGCCGGTGCGCGCCATGCTCCTCGGCCTGCTGTCCAGCCGGCGGCAGGCGCACACACGCCGCCTGTGGGCGCGCTGGCTGGAGCCGGTGATGCTGCGCGATCCGGTCCTGCTGTCGGTCGCGGAGCCGCTGCCCGGCTGCATCCGCGTCCTCGACACCGCCGGCTGGTGGCCGGCCCTGTCGCGGCGCATGGACGACCTGCCGGCCACCGTGCAAACCCGCCTGGAGAACCGGCTGGTCGACGGCGCCCTGGACCGGGTGCTCGCGTCCGCGGAGATGGTGGATTGGGCGGAAGTCCTGCGCGAGCGCTCGCTGGCCGTTCTGGACGCGCTGCGCACCGACCCCGCCGCGCTCGCCCTGTTCCTGGAGGAGGCCAACACCCACCGCATGCGCGCCGCCAGCACCCTGGCGATTCCCGGGGGCGTCGCGGCGCTCCGTCCCTTGGACGGAACCGACGTCGACACGCTCGCCACCGCGCTGCGCCTGTCCGACGGATGGCGGGTGCTGGGCGGGCGGGCGCCGGACATGGAAATCGACGAGTTGCTGGCCTGTGTGCGCGGCGCGATGGCCAACGACAGCGTCCCGCCCGAAGCGATGGCCTTGTTCGCGGTGGCCGGTCTCTACACCCGCCGCGACCCTCTGCTCGGCGCCGCGCTTCGCGCGCTGCTGCCCCTGCCGCTGGTCGACGCCGCCGCGGCGTGGCTGACGGCGCACAGCGAGGAGACCGACGGCGCCGTCACCGACCTCCCCACGCATGGCGGCAATCCGGCGCGCGGTCTCGACCGCGGCCTGCGCGACCTGTACGAAGCCGCGCGGCGCTCCGGCGATTCCCCGCCCCCGGCGCCCGTCGAACGGCTGGGCGCCGAACGGCTGGGGCACCCCCTGGCCGGGGTGGTGAACGTCACCGGCGCACCGGGCGTGCGCTGATGGTCCGGGTGGTGCTGCGATGAATTTGGACACCTTTGCCCTCGCCGTGCTGGTTCTGTGCGTCGGCGCGCTCGGCCTGTCCGTGGTCTATGAAGCCTCGCGCCTGACCGCCACCGGCAGCCGCAAGGCGCTGGTGCGGCGGAAGCTGGACGCGCAGGCCGCCGACCTCGCCGACCTCGGCCGCCGCATCGAGGACGCCCAGGCCGAAAGCGCCGCGAGGCAGGAGGCTCTCGACCGGCTGACCGCCGAGCGCGGGCGTCTCACCAGCCTGATCGCGTCGGTCAAGGCGTCCAAGATTGCCCTGGTGCATGAGATCGGCGACGCCCAGAGCGGCGCCCAGCGCTATGAGAGCGAGCTTCGCACCGTCCCGGATTTCGCCCGGCTCGATCCCCGGCGCATGCTGTTCGCGCGGGCGATCTGGGATCGCCGGAACATCGCCCGCGTCTGGGCCGACACGCCGGACGCCGCGGCGGCGATGCTCCAGCGCGCCTTCAGCACACGCAACGGGGTTCTGTCCTCGCGGCCCGAGACGATCCCGTTGATCCCGGCCGCAAGCGGGGCCAACGACGGCGCGCGGCCGGTTTCCCCATGACGGCGATCATCCTCTACGCGTCGCTGCTGCTGCTGGCGGTCAGCGTCCTGGTGAACCGGATGGGGGAGCGCCGCGTCCGCGCGGCGCGCGGCGAGATCGCCACCGCCGAAAAGGACATCCGGACCATGGAACAGCGCCTCCAGGAGGCCCGGAAGACGCTGGAGACGACGCGCGGCACGCTGGGTGGCCTGGAGGAGTCTCTGGCCGAGGCCAAGCGGCAGGCCGAGGTTCTGGAACGGCAGCTCGACGCGGCCCAGCAGGCGCCGATGGAACTCTTCCACGTCTTCGACCGGCTGGAGGCCCGGCCCGGCACCATCTGGGAGGTGACGGTGCGCCGCGCCCCCGACGCGCTGTACACCAGCGGCGCCATGGCCGCCTCCTGGCGCGACGGGCGGGCCTATCTGGTCGTCGCCGCCAACCAGAAGGAGGCGCTGGACCGCGTCGCCCAGCGCTTCCCCCGCGTGAACGGCTACGAGATCGGGCCGGTCCTGACCTGCCGCCTGTTCCTGCCCAAGGACGCGACGGAGCGCAAGCGGGCCTGACACGCCTTGTGAGGCCCGCCACAGCGCGGGAGCGCCGCCGCCGCTAGGGTGGGATGAACGACCTCCCACTCTGGTGACCGCCATGACCCGCCGCACCGCGACGCACCCCCAGTCCCCCTCCCCGCCGCAGCCGGCCACCCGCGAGCGCCCCGCGTCCGGCTTCACGGTCCTGCCGCTGGACGACCGCCGCTGCCCCCGCCGCGAGGTCGCCATGCTGTGCGAAACCGACAGCGGCCATCGCTGGGATGGCGCTTGACGACGGCGCTTGACGACGGCGCTTGACCACGGGGCTTGACCACGGGGCTTGACCGGATTGCCCGCATCCCTATATCCCGGTCGCCCTTCCCGTGAGGACGACCTCACCACGGCACGCCCATTTGGGGCGTGGGGAGTTCGGCGGGGACGACCCTGCCTCCAATCCATCGGAGGTGTTCCATGCCCTGGGTCATCCTGTTCTTCGCCGGCCTCTTCGAAATCGGCTGGGCCGTCGGCCTGAAGCAGACGGAGGGTTTCACCCGCCCGCTTGCCACCGCGCTCACCATCGCCTCGATGGTCGCCAGCCTCGCCCTGCTGGGCATGGCGCTGAAGTCGCTGCCGCTCGGCACCGCCTACGCCGTGTGGACCGGCATCGGGACGGTGGGCACCGTCATCCTCGGCATCTTTATCTACGGGGAATCCGCCGACATCCTGCGGCTCGGCTGCATCGCGCTGATCGTGGCGGGCATCCTGGGGTTGAAGCTGATCACGCCCTGACCGGTCAGGTGCGCTCCCTGCGCCGCACCGCGCGCGCGGCGTAGCCGATCCCCCCGACCACCGCGAGGCCGGCGAGTAAGGCGAGGCCGCGCGCCGCGGTTCCCGTGGTGCTCAGCGACAGGCGCTCCTCCTGGTTGGTGAAGCGCCCGTGCGTGCGGTGCAGGCCCGGAACCGGCTCGAACAGGTTGTCGGGCCGGTCCGGCGCTTCCACTTCCTCCGTTTCCTGCCCTTCGAAGGCGGTGAAGGCCGCCCGGTAATCGGCGTAGGCGGGCAGCGCCTGGGTGCCGATGATCGCTTCCGCCGTGGTGAAGCCCAGCCAATGCTCCCGCTTGGGGTCCGCCGCCGCCCGGACGATGGCGCGGCCGATGTCGTCCGGGTCGAAGATGGCGCCGACCGGCCGCGCCCGGCGCGGCATGTGGCTGCGCGCCCAGTCGAACTGCGGCGTGTTGACCGCCGGCAGATGAACCATGGTCACCCGCAGGCGGCTGCCGTCATGGATCAGTTCCGAGCGCAGGCTGTCGATGAAGCCGCGGATGGCGCTCTTGGCGCCGCAATAGGCCGCCTGGAGCGGGATGGAGCGGTAGGCCAGCGCCGACCCGACCTGAAGAATGAGGCCGCGGTCGCGCGGCAGCATGCGGCGCAGCGCCGCCAGCGTGCCGTGGACGGAGCCGAGATAGGTCACCTCGGTCACCCGCCGGACTTCCTCGGGCGTCAGGTCGCGGATGCGCCCGAACACCGTCACCATGGCGTTGTTGACCCAGACGTCGATGGGACCGAGCGCCCGCTCGGCCTGCTCGGCGGCGGCCTCCACCGCCTCGGCGTCAGCCACGTCGGCGGGCAGCACCAGCGCCGTGCCGCCGAGCCGCTCGATCTCCGCCGCCACGTCCTCCAGCGCGTCGCGGGAGCGGGCGATCAACCCGACCGCCGCCCCCCACTCCCGCGCGAAGGCAAGCGCCGTCGCCCGCCCGACCCCGGCGGACGCTCCGGTGACGACGACGACGGGCCGATTGCGGTCGGCGATGGGGTTGCTGGACATGGCGGCGGGGCTCCATGGGCTGGGACGGGCATCGACGCTGTCCCAACCCGCCCGGAGCCCGCCGGTTCCGCGCCGTTGCGCCGCGGTACGCTTACGGCGCCTCGACGATCTCGAAATCGTGGGTGATTGCGGCGGTGGCGCCCAGCATGATCGAGGCGGAGCAGTATTTCTCCGCCGACAGGGCGATGGCGCGCTCCACCTTCGCCGGGTCCAGGCCGCGCCCGGTGACCACGAAATGGACGTGGATCTTCGTGAAGACCTTGGGATCGGTCTCGGCGCGCTCGGCCTCGATCTCGGCGACGCAGTCAGTGATGGCCTGACGGCCCTTCTCCAGGATCATCACCACGTCGAAGCCGGTGCAGCCGCCCATGCCGATCAGCAGCATCTCCATGGGACGGATGCCCAGGTTGCGCCCGCCCGCCTCCGGCGCGCCGTCCATGACCACGGCGTGGCCACTGCCGGACTCGCCGACGAACATCCGCCCATCAACCCACTTCACCCGCGCCTTCATGGCGGTCTCCCGATTATTGTTCGTCTTCCAATGGATGGCAGGGCTTGCAGCCGGTCGGCCAGGGCTCGCCCAGATCCTCCACGAAGCAGGTCCAGGACGGGCTTTCCAGCCGGACGCAGGCGCCGCCGGCAAAATTCAGGACCAGGGCGCCGTCGGCCGCCTCGACGGAGAGCAGCTCCAGGATCTGCGCGCGGTCCTTCACGTCGAGGCCGCGCAGCTTCACAGCCCTCACCCCCTCGATCCGCACGCCGCAATTGACGCGCTCGAAGGGGTTCAGATGGTCGTCGTCAGCGGTGGGGCCGGGGCGCCGCTTGCCCGCGGTCTCCCACTTGAAGCGGTTGGCCACCAGCACGAAGCGCGCCTCTTCGGGCAGGAAGCACATGTCGCCGATCGGCAGGATGGCGTCCTGCAGACAGGCGGAGACGACTTTCAGATCCTCGGCATCCTGGGCGCGCAGGCGGATCGGCGTGGCGGTCATGAGCTTCCCTTCGCTGTGGACGGCTGGACGGGCGTGGGACGCCGTCAGTCGTCCTCCGCCCGGATGCGTTCGATGTCCGCGCCGCAGGCCGCCAACTTGTCCTCCAGCCGCTCGTAGCCGCGGTCGAGGTGATAGACGCGGTTGACCGTCGTCTCCCCTTCCGCTGCAAGACCAGCCAGGACCAGCGACACCGACGCGCGGAGATCCGTCGCCATAACGGGCGCGCCGGTCAAACGCTCCACCCCCCGGACGAGGGCGGAGGAACCGTGCACCGTGATGCGGGCTCCCATGCGGGTCAGCTCGGGCGCGTGCATGAACCGATTCTCAAATATGGTCTCGGTGATCATGCCGGCACCCCTGGCCGTGCACATCAGGGCCATCATCTGGGCCTGAAGGTCGGTGGGGAAGCCGGGATAGGGCTCGGTCATCACGTCCACGCCGATCAGCTCGCCGTTGGCGCGGGAGACACGAATCCCCGTCTGGCCATTGGTTTCGATCTCGGTGAACTCCACGCCCGCCGGGACCAGGGCGGTCACCGCCGCCTTGATCAGGTCCAGGCGGGTGTTCAGGATGTCCAGCGTGCCGCCGGTCATCGCCGCCGCCATGGCGTAGGTGCCGGTCTCGATACGGTCCGGCACCACCATGTGGCGGGCGCCGTTCAGCCGGTCGACGCCGATGATGGTCAGCCGGTCGGTGCCGATGCCGGTGATCTTGGCGCCCATCTTGATGAGGCATTCGGCGAGGTCGCTGACCTCCGGCTCGCGGGCGGCGTTGACCAGAACCGTGGTGCCGCGGGCCAGAGTGGCGGCCATCAGCAGGTTCTCGGTGGCGCCCACCGACACCTTGGGGAAGACATACTCGGCACCGCGCAGGCCGCCCTGCGGCGCCTTGGCGACGATGTAGCCGCCCTCGATGCGGATGTCCGCCCCCATGGCCTCAAGGCCCTTGATGTGCAGGTCCACCGGGCGGGCGCCGATGGCGCAGCCGCCGGGCAGCGACACCTTGGCCTCGCCGCAGCGGGCGAGCAGCGGGCCGAGCACCAGGACGCTCGCCCGCATCTTGCGGACGAGGTCGTAGGGGGCCGTGGTGTTGGTGATGTCGCGGGCGGTGAACTCCACCACGCGGCCGGCGCAATCCCCGCCCGCCCCGGCCATGTGGATCGCGACGCCGTGCTGGAGCAGCAGGTTGCACAGCGTGTTGATGTCGGCAAGGATCGGCAGGTTGGTGAGCGTCAGCGTCCCGTCGGTGAGGAGCGCCGCGGTCATCAGGGGCAGCGCCGCGTTCTTGGCGCCGCCGACCGTGATCGACCCATGAAGGGGCTTGCCGCCGCGGATGCGGATCTTGTCCATGAAGCTGTCTTGTCCGGTCAGATGCTGTCGAAAAGGCCGAAGCCCGGCGGATTAGGCCATCTTGCGGGTCCGAGGGTCCGACGGCACGCCCATCGTCGGCGGACGTCTCGGGAGTCGTACGGGGATTGAATCTGTCAGGCGTTGTAGCGGAGCATGCGGGCGCGCTCAAGGGAAGGAATTGAGGCTTTTTCTCATGGAAGCCCTTCTCCCGCCGCAATTGAAAGGACGGACCGCGTGACACAGGACAGCGCCCGGGACAACACCCGGGACAGCATGATGGCCGGGCTGACCCTCTCCCTCTCCGGACGGCTCGACCCGGACGAGGTGAAGCAGATCCACGGCGAACTGCGCGCCTTCAACGAGCGCTTCACCGCCCCCTACGACCTGCGGGACCTCCAGGTGACCGTCCGCGGCGCGGACGGGGCGCTGGTGGCCGGGCTGACCGGCTATACGAACTGGGAGTGGCTGTATGTGGACTATCTGTGGGTCCATGACGGCCGGCGCGGCGGCGGGCTCGGCGCCCGGCTGCTGGCCGCCGCGGAGGCGGAGGCGGTGACGCGCGGCTGCCGCTGGTCGCGCCTCTACACCTACGATTTCCAGGCGCCGGGCTTCTACCGCAAGCAAGGCTATGAGGTTTGGGCGGAGATGGAGGGCTACCCGCCGGGGCACACGCAGATCTGGCTCAGGAAGGCTCTGCGGCGGGACGGGGAATAGCCTGCACGGCGGATTCGTTGCGCTTCAGGAAGACGATGACCGCGCAGACCACCACCATCCCGGCGAGCTGGGGCAATTCGAAGGTTTCGCCCAGCAGCAGGAAGGCCGTCACCCCGGCGAAGACGGGATCGAGCATGCCGATCACCGTCGCCGGGAACGGCTCGATGGTCTTCAGCCCTTCCAGATAGAGCCAGTAGGGCGCCACCGTGCCGAACACGCCGATGAACAGCACGAAGCCCACCGTCTCCCAGGTCACCTCGACCGCCGCGTAATCAATGACAGGGGTGGCAAGCAGCCAGAACAGCGCCGACAGGAAGAAGGGCCAGAAGGTCATCGACCAGCTGTCCAGCCCCCGCCGGTGGCCGTGGGCGCAGCGGACGTTGTAGGCGGCGAAGCTCACGGCGCAGAGCATCCCCACCGCCGCCCCCAGCGCGTTGCCCGACCACAGGGCCGGGTCGTAGGCGCCGACCAGCAGGAAACAGCCGGCGGCGTTGCCGGCCAGGATCAGCGCCACCGCCCGGTTCATCCGGTGGGTGCCGAGCAGCAGCCCGGCGGCCACGATCAGCATGGGCGCGGTGTATTCCAGCATCAGCGCCAGCGCCACGTTGGTCAGGGCGATGGCGTAGAAGAAGGTCAGTTGACCAGCGTCAGCCAGACCGCCAGTTCCCCCAGGAACGGCAGGTCCACCCGCCGCGCCCGGATCGGGCGGCCGAGCGCCAGCATGATCACGGCCAGAACGGCGGCGGACACCATGGCGCGCACCGCGATCATGACCAGCGGCGGCATGGCGGCGACGAACATCATCTTGGCCGCCGTCCCGGCCACGCCGAACAGCAGCGCCGAGGCGACGATGCAGCCATAGCCCCACAGGCGCCCCCGCGCCGATTCAACCGCCATGGCCCCGCCCTGCCCCGTTCCGGATCGGCGGCAACGATAGCGTGCGCGTGAAGCCGGACCGATGCGGCAAATGCGTCACGAACGCCGAAGGGTCAACCCGGCTGGCCGTCCTTCTCCCGCCCGCGCGCCTGCTCCTTGCGCTTGCGCAGGTTCTCGCGCAGACGGGCGGCGAGCCGGTCCTGCTTGTCGTCCTTTTTCGGCGGGGCGGCGGGAGCCTTGGTGGTTTCTTCCGTGGTCATGCGGCGCTCGCGGCAAGCGGGGCCGGGGCGGCGGCGCTGCCCCAGCGGCGGTTCCAGTCCTGGAACATCAGCACGTTCCAGAGCCGGTGCTGGTTGTTGCGGGTCCCGGCCAGATGCTCCGCCCAGCAGGCGCGGATCGGCGCGGGGTCGAAAAAGCCGTCCCGGCGCAGCCGCCCCTCGTCCAGCAGATCCTCCGCCCAGTCGCGCAGCGGACCGCGCAGCCAGCCGTCCAGCGGAATGGCGAAGCCGGCCTTGGGCCGCTCCACCAGAGCCGGCGGGACATGGCGGTACAAGACTTGGCGCAGCAGCCACTTGCCCTTGCCATCGCGCAGCTTCTGCGCTTGCGGCACGCGCCAGGCGAACTCCACCACCCGGTGGTCGAGCAGCGGCACGCGCGCCTCCAGCGACACGCCCATGCTGGCGCGGTCCACCTTGGCCAGGATGTCGTCCGGCAGATAGGTAACGCTGTCGAGATGCTGCATGCGCTCGACGAAATCCGGGATGCCGGCCGCCAGCCCGTCGTCCCAGGCCGGGCCATGCGGCTCCCGCCCACCGCGGACCAGCGCGTCGGGGTCCGGCCACTGGCTGACCAGCCGGCGGTAGATGGCGTCCGGCCCGGCGGCGTCCAGCACACCGGCCAGCTTGTGCAGCTTGTCGCCGGTCTGGCGCGGACGGCGCCCCTCGGGGATCAGCCCGGCCAGCGCGTCCCAGCCGGCGGGCCGGACGGCGCGGATCAGCCCGGCGGCGCCCCGCCGCAACCCGGCGGGCAGCGGCGCCATCCGCCGCCACAGGGCGGGCGCCGTGAGATAGCGGTTGTAGCCGGCGAACAGCTCGTCCCCGCCGTCGCCGGACAGGGCCACGGTGACCGAGCGCCGGGTCATCTCCGACACCAGCAGCGTCGGGATCTGCGAGCTGTCGGCGAAGGGTTCGTCGTACCAGTCGGCCAGCTTGGGGATAACCTCCAGCGCGTGGCTGGCCTCCACCCGAAGCTCGGTGTGCTCGGTGCCGAGATGGGCGGCGACCGCGCGGGCGTGCACCGCCTCGTCGTAGCCGTCCTCGCCAAACCCGATGGTGAAGGTGCGCACCGGCCGCGCGCTCTGCGCCTGCATCAGCGCGACGACGGTTGAGCTGTCGATTCCGCCGGAGAGGAAGGCACCCAGCGGCACGTCGGCCATCATCTGCCGCCCGACCGCGTCCTTGAGCAGCGCTTCCAGCGCGTCCGTCGCGTCGGCGTCGGACAGCGACAGCCGGTCGGCGATGCCGGCCCGCGCCGCCTCGCCGGCGTCCCAATAGACGCTGCGCTCGGGTTCGCGCCCCGGACGGACGGTCAGGATGCTGCCCGGCTCCAGCTTGTGGACGCCCTGATAAATGCTGTGCGGCGCCGGGACGTAGCTGAAACGCAGATAGGTGGACAGCGCGTCGCGGTCGATGTCCGCCGCGAAGCTCGGATGGGCGCGCAGCGCCTTGGGCTGGGAGCCGAACAGCAGCGCCCCGCCCATCCGCGCCCAGTAGAGCGGCTTCACCCCCAGATGGTCGCGCACCAGAAAGAGCGTGCGCTCGTGGCGGTCCCACAGGGCGAAGGCGAAGATGCCGACCAGACGGCGCACGGTGCGCTCGACACCCCAGGCGGCGCAGCCCTCCAACAGGACTTCGGTGTCCGAGTGGCCGCGGAATTGATGCCCGGCGGATTCGAGTTCCGCCCGCAGGTCCTGGAAATTGTAGATCTCGCCGTTGTAGGCGATGATCCAGCGCCCGTCCGCCGACTCCATCGGCTGGCGGCCCAGCGGCGACAGCTCGACGATGGCGAGCCGCCGGTGGCCGAGCGCGATCCCGGCCTCCCCATCGGCCCACACGCCGTCCCCGTCGGGGCCGCGGTGGGCGATGGTGTCGGCCATGCGCCGTGCTGTGGCCTCAAGCCCGGACGCAGGCCCGGAGCCGGCCAGGAAGCCGCAGATTCCACACACGGCGCGCGCCCTCGCTTTTAGTGGTCGGAGCGGTGCAGGATGCTGTCGCGCAGGCCCGTCTCGTAGGCCATCCCCTCGGCGGTCACGACGCCGTAGCCGGCGTCACGGCGCAGCATGCCCTTGCGCTCAAGGATGGTCCAGACGGCCTCGTTGGTCAGGCCGGTGGCGTCGCGGGAGGCGACGACCGCACTGCCCAGATGGAAGTGGTTGCCATGGGCGTGCGGCAGGTTGGTGACCTGGAAGGCCCCCTCCTCGCCCTCGACCGGCTTCTGCTCCAGACGGGCGAGTTCCTGAAGGAGGGTCAGCGTCTTGAGCTGCAGCGGGTTGAGGTTCGCGGGATTCTTCTTCGGCGGCATGGATGTCCGGCTCGGCAACGTGATTAAGGTTGCGGCAGTAGATCGGGTGCGCCCGCCGGCTGTCAAGCGGTGGAGGATTTTTGCGGACTGGCGTCCGGTCCCTGGGTCGGGCATAAGACGGGCTGTTGACGCGCGCGCGCGTGACTTTTTTAAAGGCAAGCGTCTGGCCGGCGCAGGCCCGTCAAGGATGGTGGATATGACGATCGTGGTCACCGGCGCGGCCGGCTTCATCGGCTCGCACGTCGCGGCGGCGCTGCTGGACCGCGGCGAGACGGTGTTGGGGATCGACAACCTCAACGACTACTATTCCGTGGCGTTGAAGGAAGCGCGGCTGGCCCGGCTCGCCGCCCGTCCCGGCTTCCGCTTCATCAAGGCCGACGTGTCCGACCGCGCGGCGGTCGAGGCGCTGACCCCCGACTTCGCGGCGGCGACCGGCGTCGTGCATCTGGCCGCCCAAGCCGGGGTGCGCTACTCGCTGGAGAATCCCTACGCCTATGTGGACGCCAACGTCACCGGGCAGGTGGCGATGCTGGAAGCGGCGCGGCGGATGCCGGATCTGAAGCATTTCGTCTACGCCTCCACCTCCTCCGTCTATGGCGCCAACAAGAAGATGCCCTTCTCGGTGGAGGACCGCGTCGACTCCCCCATGTCGATCTACGCCGCGACGAAGAAGGCGGCGGAGATGATGACCTACGCCTACTGTCACCTCTACAAATTCCCGGCGACCGGCCTGCGCTTCTTCACCGTCTACGGCCCGTGGGGCCGCCCGGACATGGCTGCCTATCTGTTCGCCGACGCGATCATGGCGGGCCGCCCGATCCGCGTGTTCAACGAGGGGCGGATGAAGCGCGACTTCACCTATGTGGACGACATCGCGGCGGGCGTGCTGGCGGCGCTCGACCGTCCGGCGGCCCCCGACGCCAATGGCGCGCCGCACGCCGTCTACAACCTCGGCAACAACCGGACCGAGGACCTGATGCGCTTCATCGGCATCATCGAAGAGTCGCTGGGGCGCAAGGCCAACATGAACATGGAGCCGATCCAGGCCGGGGACGTGCCGGAAACCTCCGCCGACATCGAGGCCAGCCGCCGCGACCTCGGCTATGAACCGACCACGTCCATCGAGACCGGCCTGCCCCGCTTCGTCGCGTGGTACAAGGGCTACCACGGCCTCGCCTGAGCTCCGCCGTTCCGATCCGCCCTCCGAGATCCGCCCCCTGAGATCCGTAAAGTGTCCGTGAAACCAAAGCTGATCTATCTCGTCACCGAGGACTGGTATTTCTGGTCGCATCGGCTGCCGATGGCCCGCGCCGCGCGCGACGCCGGCTTCGACGTCGCGGTGGCCGCCCGGATCGACCGGCATGGCGACCGCATCGCCGCCGAGGGCTTCCGCGTGCTGCCGCTGTCCTGGCAGCGGCGCAGCGTCAACCCGCTGGGCGCCCTGTCCAACGTCGCCGAGATCGCCGCCCTCTACCGCCGCGAGGCGCCGGACATCGTCCATCATGTGGCCGTGAAGCCGGTCGTCCTGGGCGGGCTGGCGGCGTGGCAGGCCGGAGTTCCCGCCGTGGTGAACGCCCTGGCCGGGCTCGGCACCATGTTCCTCGGCACCGGGGGCGCCAAGGCCCGGCTGGCCGGTCGGTTGGCCAAGCCGGTCCTGGGCTGCATGCTGCGCTGTCCCAACAGCGTCACCATCCTGCAGAACGAGGACGACCGCCGGACCCTGCTGGAGCAGCGTCTGATCACGCCTGACAAGACCTGCATCATCCGTGGCTCGGGCATCGACACGGCGCACCACGCCGTCCTGCCCGAGCCGCCGGAGCCGCCGGTGACCATCGGCTGCGCCGCCCGCCTGCTCGCCAACAAGGGCATGGACCGGCTGGTCGAGGCGCACGGCCGCCTGCTGGACAAGGGGCTGGACGTGCGGCTGATCCTGGCCGGCCAGCCCGACCCGGCGAACCCCACCTCCTTCCCGCAGCCGGTTCTCGACGGCTGGGCCGCCCGCCCGAACGTCGAGCTGGCGGGCCATCTCGACGACGTCCGCGAGCTGTGGCGGCGCTGCCACGTCGCCGTCCTGCCGACGCTGGGCGGCGAAGGGCTGCCGAAGAGTCTGCTGGAGGCCGCGGCCTGCGGGCGGGCCATCGTCGCCACCGACGTGCCGGGCTGCCGCGAGGTGGCGCGCGCCGGCGAGAACGCCCTGCTGGTCCCGCCCGGCGACGTGGCGGCCCTGACCGAGGCGCTGGAGGTTCTGGTGCGCGACGCCGCCCTGCGCCGGCAATTCGGCGCGGCCAGTCGGCGGCTGGTCGAATCCGACATGGCGGCCGACCGGGTGGGCGCGAAGACGGTCGAGCTGTACCGTCGCCTGCTGGCCTCCGCCCAGCCCGGCGCGGCCCCGGTCGCGGAGGCGTCATGACCGGCGTTGCGGCCCTCACTCTCGCCCTGGGCGGAAGCTTCGCGCTGTCCTGGCTGCTCACCGGACGGGTGCTCGCCTACCTGCGGCGCAAGGCGATCCTCGACCATCCGAACGACCGGTCCAGCCATTCCATCCCGACGCCGCGCGGCGGCGGCTGGGGCGTGATGCTGACCCTGCTGCCCGCCTGGGCGATCATCGCCGCGACGGCGGACGATCCCCTGCGGGCCCTGCCCATCCTGGTCGGCGCGGTGGTGCTGATGGCCGTCTCGTGGATGGACGACCGGCGCGGGCTGGGTCCGGCGCCGCGCTTCCTCGCCCAGATCGCCGCGGTGGTCGCCGGGCTGAGCGCGCTTCCCGGCGACGGGCTGGTCTTCCAGGGGCTGCTGCCCTTCTGGGCGGACCGGCTGGTGGCCGCGGTCGGCTGGCTGTGGTTCGTCAACCTGTTCAACTTCATGGACGGCATCGACGGGCTGGCCGGCGGCGAGGCCGCGTCCATCGGCGGCGGGCTGGCGCTGGTCGCCGCGCTCGCCGGGCTCGACCCGGCGCTGGCCCTTTACGGGCTGGCCGCCGCGGGGGCGGCGCTGGGCTTCCTGATGTGGAACTGGCACCCCGCCAAGCTCTTCATGGGCGATGTCGGCAGCGTGCCGCTGGGCTTCACGCTGGGCTGGCTGCTGCTGGCCCTGGCGGCGTCGGGGCTGTGGGTGGCCGCCCTGCTGATCCCCGCCTATTTCCTGGCCGACGCCACCTTCACCCTGCTGCGCCGTCTGGTCGAGGGCAAGAAGGTCTGGCAGGCCCACCGCGAGCATTTCTATCAGAAGGCCACCCAGCGCGGGCGCAGCCACGCCCAGGTCGTGCGGCTGGTCCTGGCGCTGAACGCCGCGCTGCTGCTGCTGGCCGCGGCGTCCGTGGCGCTGGGCTGGATGGCGCTCCCGGCGGGTGCCGCGGCGGTCGTTCTGCTGCTGACCCTGCTGGCGCGGCCTGCGCGGGCGGCGGCGTGATGCGCGTCCTGGTCACCGGGGCCACTGGTTTCGTCGCGCGGACGGTCATCCCCCTGCTGGTGACGCGCGGGCACAGCGTGCGCGCCGTGGTTCGCCGCCCCGACGTCGCGGTTCCGCAGGCGGCGGAGACCGTCGCCATCGACGACATCGGCCCCGCCACCGCCTGGGGCAACGCGCTCCAGGGCATGGACGGGGTGGTCCATCTGGCGGCCCGCGTCCACGTCATGCGCGACCGCGAGTCCGACCCGCTGGCCGCCTTCCGCCGCGTCAACACCGCCGGCACCCGCGTGCTGGCCGAGGCCGCCGCGGCGGCCGGCGTCAAGCGCATGGTCTATCTCAGCAGCGTCAAGGCGCTGGCCGACGAGAGCCGCCCGGACGAGCTGAGCGAGGAGACGGAGCCCGATCCGCATTCCCCCTACGGAATCTCCAAGCTGGAGGCCGAGCGCGCCCTGGCCGAGATTTCCACCCGCACCGGGCTGGAGGTCGCGGTGATCCGCCCGCCGCTGGTCTACGGCCCCGGCGTCGGCGGCAATTTCCTGCGGCTGATGCAGGCGGTGGACCGCGGCATCCCCCTGCCGCTGGGGGCGCTGGAGAACCGGCGCAGCCTGATCTTCGTCGGCAATCTCGCCGACGCCATCCAGGAGTGCCTGACCCACCCGCAGGCGGCGGGCGGACGGTTCCTGGTCCATGACGGGCGCCCCATGTCCACGGCGGAGCTGGTGCGCGCCATCGCGGAGGCGCTGGACAAGCCCGCGCGCCTTCTGCCCGTGCCGCCGTCCCTGCTGGCCCTCGCCGCGCGGCTGGCGCGGCGCGAGGCCATGCTGGACCGCGTCGCCGGTTCGCTGGTGATCGACGACGGAGCCATCCGCCGGGCGCTGAACTGGCGCCCGCCCTGCTACCCCGCGTACGGCTTGCGCCTGACCGCCGAATGGTTCAAAGCTGTGCGCGGCTGAACGGCCATCATGGTCCGAGGGTTGCCCGAAAGGGAACACCCCCCGGCAAAGCGATATTCCAAGGTAAAGCGCATGCGCATCCTGTCCCCGCGGGCGTCCCTCGTCTACCTGCACGACCTGACGATGACGGCCGTTTCCCTGGTTGTGGCGCTGTATCTGCGCGTGGGCCAGCAGGCGTTCGACGAATACAGAGACCCGCTGCTGACGGGGCTGCCCATTCTGGTGCTCATCGGCGCGGTGGCGTTCCGCTTCTCGGGGCTGTACCGCGGCATCTGGCGCTACGCCTCGGTGCCCGATCTGGCGCAGCTCCTGCGCGCGGTCACGATGGTCGTGCTGTGCTTCGTCGCGGTCATGTTCCTGCTGACGCGGCTGGAATCCCTGCCGCGTTCCCTGCCGGTGATCCTGTGGTTCGTGCAACTCGTCCTGCTGGGTGGCCCGCGCTTCGCCTACCGTCTGTTGAAGGACCGCCGGCTGGGACTGCACGACCGGGACATGCCCGGAGTGCCGCGCATCCCGGTGCTCGTGCTGGGCGTCAGCGACGCGGCGGAGCTGTTCATCCGCTCGCTGGACCAGAACGCCGGCGCCGCCTACCGCGCGGTCGGCCTGCTCGACGACAAGAACCGGCGCATCGGCCACGCCATCCGCGGCGTGCCCGTTCTGGGCGGTCCCGACGACCTGCCCCGCGTGGTCGAGGAGCTGGCGCAGCGCGGCGACCGGCCGCAGCGCCTGATCGTCGCCAAGGGGCAGGCCGACGTGACCGGCACCGTCCTGCGCGACCTGCTGGAGCAGGCGGAATCCCTCGGCCTGTCCATGGCCCGGCTGCCCAGCCTGACCGAGTTCAAGTCGGCGCTGGGCGAAGGCAAGATCGAGGTGCGCCCGATCGCGCTGGAGGATCTTCTGGGCCGGCCCCAGGCGGTTCTCGACCGCGGCGCCATCGCCAGCCTGATCACCGGCCGCCGCGTCGTCGTGACCGGCGCGGGCGGCACCATCGGCAGCGAGCTGGTCCGCCAGATCGCCGCCCTGGAACCGGAAACGCTGACGCTGGTCGATGCCGGGGAGTTCAACCTCTACACCATCGAGATGGAGGTGCGGGAGCGCTTCCCCGCCCTGGCGCTCCAGGCGGTGATCGCCGACGTGCGCGACCGTGACCGCATCTTCCGTCTGTTCCAGGCGCAGCGCCCCCATATGGTCTTCCACGCCGCCGCGCTGAAGCATGTGCCGCTGGTCGAGGCCAACCCGGCCGAAGGCGCGCTGACCAACGTCATCGGCACCCGCAACGTCGCCGACGCGGCGCGGGCCAACGGCTGCCGGGCGATGGTCCTGGTGTCCACCGACAAGGCGATCCGTCCGACCAGCGTGATGGGCGCCACCAAGCGCTTCGCCGAATGCTACTGCCAGGCGCTCGACATGCTGCCGCCGCGCGACGGCGGCGAGACGGCGACCCGCTACATGACGGTCCGCTTCGGCAACGTGCTGGGCTCCAGCGGGTCGGTGGTGCCGCTGTTCACCCGCCAGCTCGCCAAGGGCGGCCCGCTGACCGTCACCCACCCCGACATGCGCCGCTACTTCATGACGGTGCGCGAGGCGGTGGAACTGGTGCTCCAGGCCTCGGCCCACGGCGTCGCCCGCGCGGAGGAGCGCGGCAAGGTGCTGGTGCTCGACATGGGCGAGCCGGTGAAGATCGTCGATCTCGCGCGGCAGATGATCCGGCTGGCCGGCTACCGGCCCGGCCACGACATCAAGATCGAGTTCACCGGCCTGCGCCCCGGCGAGAAGCTGTTCGAGGAAATCCTGACCTCGGCGGAGGCGCCGTCGCGCACGGAGGCCGACGGCGTGTTCCTCGCCTCTCCCCGCGTCATCGACTACGCCCTCATCAACCGCGCCCTGGGCGAGCTGGAGACGGCGGCGCGGGCCGGGGACGCGGAGCGGGTGATGACGATCCTGTCCAACATCGTCCCCGACTTCCGCGCCGAGGCCGTCCTGCCGCCGCCCAGCGCCTTCGGCGCCCCCGCGGCGGGCGGCGAAACCGGAGCGCTGAACCAGGGCGGCTCCGACTGACGAATGGGACGGCGGGGGTGATCATGGGCGGGATTTTTCCCGCCCATTTTTCTTTGCCGAGAAGGCACTTCACCGCTTGCATCGGCGCAAAGCCTATGGCATAACCCGCGCCACTTCGACGGTTGGCCGCAAGTTCTTCCCGGCCAGCACAACCGTACCGGCGCTGCCGTAGCTCAGTGGTAGAGCACTCCCTTGGTAAGGGAGAGGTCGAGAGTT
>NZ_QLKQ01000070.1 GCF_003349955.1 Azospirillum brasilense | reverse complement strand
GACGGGGTGTGGGCGGGTCAGGCGGGGGCTTGGCAGAACAAGGTCTGCTGCATGATGGCGCAGTCCTTCTCCACCCCGCCGTCGAGCATCGATATCTCGACGCTGGTGACGGTCAGGGTGCGGCCCGGCTTCAACACGCGGGCGCGGGCGATCATCACCTCGCCCTTGGCCGGCGCCATCAGATTGACCTTGAACTCCACCGCCAGGACCTCGCTGCCCGCCGGCATCAGCGTGTAGCCGGCGTAACCCCCGGCGTTGTCGGCCAGCGTGCTGACCATGCCCGCGTGGAAAAAGCCGTGCTGCTGCGTCAGGTCGGCGCGGAACGGCAGGCGCATCTCGCAGAAGCCAGGCTCCAGCCGCGTCAACTCGATCCCCAGCGTCTTGCAGATCGGCTGGCGTTCGAAGCCGGCGCGGCAGCGCGCCTCCCAGTCCGGATCGCGCGGTTCGAAGGTCTTGGGCACGTCTCGGGTCTCTCTGATTGTGTTCGGGCGGCCCTTACCCTGCGCCAGCCTTACGTTCCGATCAAGCCGAGCTGCGGGCTCGACGCCTCCGCGAAGGCGCGTTTCGGCATGCGCCCGGCCAGACGGGCCGCCCGCCCCGCCGCCACCGCGTCGCGCATCGCCGCCGCCATGCGCACCGGATCGCGCGCCTTCGACACGGCGGTGTTCAGCAGGACGGCGGCGCAGCCCAGCTCCATCGCGAGGGCGGCGTCCGACGCCGTGCCGATCCCGGCGTCCAGGACCACAGGCACCGGGCTGCGCGCGCAGATCGTCTCGATGGCGTGCGGGTTGCGGATGCCCAGGCCGGAGCCGATGAAGGCGCCCAGCGGCATCACCGCCGCCGCCCCCAGGTCGGCCAGCTTGCGGCAGGTCACCGGATCGTCGTTGCAGTAGGGCAGAACGGTGAAGCCGTCGGCCACCAGCTCCTCGGTCGCGCGCAGCAGCTCCTCGACGTCGGGATAGAGAAGCTCGCGGTCGCCGATGACCTCCAGCTTGATCCAGTCCACGCCCAGCGCCTCGCGGGCGAGCTGCGCGGTCAGCACCGCCTCCTTGGCGGTCAGGCAGCCGGCGGTGTTGGGCAGCAGCCCGGCGCGGTCGCCGATGACATCGACGAGGCTTTCCGAGTAGCCGTCCAGGCTGATGCGTCGGATAGCCAACGTGACCAGTTCGCTGCCGCTGGCCTCCAGCGCGTCGAGCATGACCTGCTGGTTCGGATAGCCGGCGGTGCCGAGAAACAGGCGCGAGCGGAACTCACGGCCCGCTATGGTGAGCGTGTCGTTCATGGGTGTTTCCTTGGATGTCGGACCCGCGCTGTGGCGGGCGAGTCGTTCAGCCGCCCTGCACGGGACGGATGATTTCCAGGGCGTCGCCCGCGGACAGGGGCGTCTCGTCCCAGCGGCGGAACGGCAGAACGGCACCGTTCAGGGCGACAGCGACTCCGCGCGTGCCTGCGGCGATGCCGCGTTCGGCCAGCAGGGCGGCGACGGTCGGAACGTTCAGCTCCTCCTCCCGCCCGTTGACGCGGATGCGGGCGCTCATGCCGCGGCTCCCTTCGGCTGGGCGAAGCGGTCGAGCGCGAAGGGGCGGATCACCGGATCGGCGTCCCCGGTCAGGATCAGCCGCGCGATCGACTCCGCGGTGACCGGGGTCAGCAGGATGCCGTTGCGGTGGTGCCCGGTGGCATAGACCAGCCCCTCCACCTCCGAGAGGCCGAGGATCGGGGCGTCGTCGCGGGTGCCGGGGCGGAAGCCGGCCCACGCCTCCTCGATGGGCAACTCGGCGATGCCCGGCAGGGCGCGCCACGCCCCCTCCAGCAGGGCGAACTGGCCCCCGGCGGTCAGCCGGTCGTCGAAGCCGCGCTCCTCCGTGGTGGCGCCGACCAGCAGCCGCCCGTCCAGCCGCGGGATCAGGTAGGTACCGGGAGTCCACACCACATGGCGCAGCAGCGGCAGGCGGGCGTCCATGCGCAGGCAGAGCATCTGCCCCTTCACCGGACGCACCGGTGGACGAACCGCCGGGGACAGCCCGTCGATCCAGCCCGACCACGCCCCGGCGGCCAAGACCACCCGGTCGGCCTCGAACAGCCGGTCCCCGACTTGGACGCCAACGGCCCGGCCGCCGCGGACCTCGATGCGGGACACCTCGGCGTACTCGTGCACCACGGCGCCGGCCCGCAAAGCAGCGGCGTGCAGGGCGGTGGCGACCTTGCGGTTGTCGACCTGATGGTCGCCGGCGCAGAACAGCGCGCCGGCCACGCCGGGCTGGAGATAGGGCTCGCGCCGCCGCACCTCCGCCCCGCTCAGCCATTCCACCGGCAGGCCGAGCTTGGTCTGGAAGTCGTGCAGGAAGCGCACCTTGGCGGCGTCGTCGGCGTTCAGCGCGATGACCATCGTGCCTTCGCCGCGCAGGTCCACCGCCAGGCCGGAGGCGGCCTCCAGCTCCGCCGCGAAGGCGGGCCATAGGTCCTGCGAGGCGCGGGTCAGCGGCAGAAGGCTCTCTTCGCCGGGTTCCGTCTCCACGCAGGCGGCGAGCATCCCGCCCGCGGCGTGGCTGGCGCCCCGGCCGGAAGCGCCACGGTCGAAGACCTCGACCCGGCAGCCGGCGGCGGCCAGCCTCCAGGCGATGGACAGGCCGATCACCCCGGCACCGATCACGGCGATGGAGGGCCCTCCAGAAACAGAAAGAGCAGAATCAGAATGAAATGAGGGCGCGGATACCATGCGGCGGCTCCCTTCGCTGGCATTATCCAGACAGGTTCGATGGGTGTGATCTCAGCCGCGCGAGCGCATCCCGCACGGCACCCCAGCCAATGCCCGGATCATCCGGAAGAGAGCCGCCTTTGGCAAGCCCCTTTTCGTTGGTCACAGCAACAAAAGCGACGCCAGCCCCAGGAAGGACAGGAACCCGATGACGTCGGTCATGGTGGTCAGGAAGACCGAACTCGCCACCGCCGGATCGACTCCCAGCCGGTCCAGCCCGATGGGAATCAGCACCCCGCACAGGCCGGCGACGAACAGGTTGATGACCATGGCGCAGCCGATCACGAGGCCGATCATCGGCTCGAACCAGGTCGCGGCGATGGCCCCGACCAGCGTGGCGAAGACGGCGCCGTTGAGCAGGCCGACCAGAACCTCCTTCCCCACCACGCGGGGGGCGTTGGAGGACGACAGCTCGCGCGTCGCCAGGGCGCGCACCGCCACGGTCAGCGTCTGGGTCCCGGCGTTGCCGCCCATCGAGGCGGTGATCGGCATCAGCACGGCCAGCGCCACGATCTGCTCGATGGTCGCCTCGAACAGCGAGATGACGCCCGCCGCCGCGAAGGCGGTGAACAGATTCAGCCCCAGCCACGAAATGCGCGAGCGCGAGGTTTCCAGAACCGAGCGGTAGATCGAGGTGTCGCCGACGCCGCCCAGCTTGCCGATGTCGTCCTCGGCCTCCTCGTCGATGATGTGGACCACGTCGTCGACGGTGATGACGCCGATCAGCCGCCCGCCGGCGTCCACCACCGGGGCGGAGACCAGGGCGTACTGGCGGAACAGGTTCGCCACCTCCTCCTGGTCCATGGTGGCGGGGATGGTGTCCACCTCCCCCGTCACCAGATCGGCGATGCGGACCGACCGCTTCTGGCGCAGCAGGCGCGACAGCGGCACCGCCCCGACCACCCGGTGCATCGGGTCGACGACAAAGATGTCGTAGAAATCCTCCGGCAGCTCCTCGGTGGCGGCGCGGACGTAATCGATGGTCTTGCCGACCGTCCAGAACTGCGGCACCGCCACCAGATCGCGCTGCATCAGGCGGCCGGCGGTGTATTCGTCGTAGGTCAGGTTCTCCTGGACCAGCGCGCGGTCGGCGGCCGGCAGATTCTCCAGCACCTCGCGCCGGGTGTCCTCGTCCAGGTCCTCGATGACGTCGACGGCGTCGTCGGTGTCCAGCTCCGCGACGGCGGCGGCCAGTTCCTTCGGCTCGAACAGCTCGACGATTTCTTCGCGCAGATCGTGATTGAGGTAGCTCAGCACCTCGCCGTCGAAGTCGGGACGCAGGACGCCGATCAGCGCCTCGCGGTCGTCGTGGCCCAGCTGCTCGATCAGGTCCGCGACGTCGGCGGGGTGCAGCCGGTCCAGTTCGGCCCGCAGCTCGTCGCGCCGTCCGGCGTGCAGCCGTTCGACGACCCCTTCGACGAACTCCGGCTCCACACCATAGGCGCGCTCCTCCTCGCCGTCCTCGCGGGGCGGGTCGGGGCGTTCGACCGGGTGCGGCACATCGTCCTGGATACGATCCGGTTCCTGGCGGTCGGTGTGCATGGCGGCACCCTCCCTTCACGATGGCAATGCGGCGTGACGGCATGGTCCTGCGATCGGCCGACCATGGCGCACCGGCGTTTGCGGGTTGGTGGGGAGCCCTCGCGGGTTCCCGCCGGGGCGACCACCGAATATAGGTGTGCCGCCCTTTTGTCCAGTCCGGCGGGCCGGTTCGGGGCCTGCGGCCCTGCGCGCAATTGCTTGCGCGGGCTTCACAATTCGTGCACCCATAATGGGCGCGGGGCTTTTGACCTCGCGCAGCCCGAGAAGAACCGACACCACCGGCCAGCGGATGTGACGATGGAGTACGCCTACACCGACATCGACGGTCAGGAGGGGATCATGCTGTCGGGGCGTTTCACCTACGACGACAGCCGCAAGTTCCACGACCTGCTGGCGGACTGGGACATCGGCGCGCGGCCCGAGGTGCGGCTGGACCTGCGCTACATGACCTTTCTGGACTCCGCGGCGATCGGCATGCTGTTCGTCCTCGCCAACCGCTGCCGCGACGCCAAGGGGCTGGTGACGGTGCACAACGCGCAGCCCTACATCGTGCAGACCATGCGCCGCGTGGCACTCGACCAGTATGTGGAGTTCCGCTGAGGGGGAACTGCCTGGAAAGGGCGGTCCCGATCGGGTGGCCCGAAAACGAAAAAGCCCGCTGTGGTCCGACGGACCGGCGGGCTTTTCGTTTGTTTGCCAAATCCCCCATTTCGGGGGGATGGTGCGGTCGAGAAGACTCGAACTTCCACGGCATCTCTGCCACAGCGACCTCAACGCTGCGCGTCTACCAATTCCGCCACGACCGCACAAGGCTGGTAGAACCGACGTCGGGATCACTCCCGTCATCGGGTGGAGCGGGGGAATAGCAGATCCCCGATGACCGATCAAGCGGCGTCTCGCGTTTTTGCCAAAGAAAGTTCATAACGTCGGCATGACCGACCTCACCGCCCCCGTTCCGCCGTTCGCCGATGCCCGTGACGATGCCGTTCCCGCCGCCGATACCACCCCGGCGCGGGCGGTGGAGTGGCGCATCAGCGACACGCCCGTCCCCTACCCCGACGCGCTGGCCGAGATGGAGGCGCGCGTCGAGGCCATCCGCGCCGGCACCGCGCCGGAGCTGGTCTGGCTGCTGGAGCACCCGCCCCTCTACACCGCCGGAACCAGCGCGCGGGAGGAGGACCTGCTGGAGCCGGGCCGCTTCCCCGTCTATCAGGCCGGGCGCGGCGGCCAGTTCACCTATCACGGGCCGGGGCAGCGTGTGGCCTATGTGATGCTGGACCTGAAGACGCGCGGCGCCGACATCCGCGCCTTCGTCCAGGATCTGGAGGAGTGGCTGATCCGCACGCTGGCCGCCTTCAACATCCGCGGCGAGCGGCGGGAAGGCCGCGTCGGCATCTGGGTGGACAAGCGGCCCTACGGCGGCGCCCCCGGCCAGGAGGACAAGATCGCCGCGATCGGCGTGCGGGTGCGCCGCTGGGTCAGCTTCCACGGCGTCGCCCTGAACGTCGAGCCGGACCTGTCCCACTTCGCCGGCATCGTCCCCTGCGGCATCAGCGAGCATGGCGTGACCTCCATCGTGGCGCTGGGCCATCTCGTCGCCATGGAGGATGTGGACGCCGCCCTGATGGCCAGCTTTGCGGAGGTCTTCGGCGGTGCAGTCGGGGGCGGCGGGCCGGAGGAGGACTGACCCCTACCGTTTCGCCGCCCCGGCGGGCTGCGCGTTGTTCAGGACGCGCAGATCCTCGTTGGTGATCGACACGACGGTGCAGCCGGTGCTGTCGCCGTTGCGGAACAGGTAGATCAGCTTGCGGTTCGCCTGCTTCTTCGGGTCGTGCAGGTTCAGGCCGTGGCCGAAGGCGACGCCCAGGACCTCGCCCTTGAAGATGGCGCGGTAGCGCATGGGCATTTGTTCCCGGAACTGGCGGGAGGCGCAGGCTTTGCTCAGCTCCTTCTCGAAGGTCCCGGCGTGCCGCCAGTCCTGGGTGGAGCGGATCGTCACCCATTGCGGCGGCAGCGGGAACTGGACCACCGGCGGCGACAGCGGCAGGTCGTAGCCACCGGGCGGCACCGGCGGCATGTGCCCCGGCTCCGTCCGGTCGAGCGGCCCCTTGGCCCAGGCGGCTCCGGTTGCCAGCAGGCTGAGCGACAGCAGGACGCCGCACAGGAGCCGGAGCGCTGATTCTGGCCTTTTGCCGCTCATCCCGACCCGCTTGCCCCCTCCCTAACCCTCCCCCGCTGTCGCAGGGGAGGGGACTGCCGCCGCTCCACATATCCCCCTCCCCTGCGCAGCGGGGGAGGGCCGGGGTGGGGGCAAGGCGATGCATCCCCTCATCCACACCCGACAGCCTAGCCCCGCATGGCTAACAGAACGCTAAAGCGAACTTCCGTTCGCTTTAGACTCATATCGCCTCATTCGCCAGCGGGCTCCGGTCGCATGTGCGACCGGGACCGCCGCCGCGGTCCAAAGCGGATTGCAATCCGCTTTAACCATCCCCAGCCGTCACAGCGTCGGGCGCTGCTCGAAGCCCCCCGGACCGGGATCGCGGGCCGGCTCGACGGCGATGTCGCTGACGATGGCGGCGGAAGGGCCGCGGCGGCAGGCTTCCAGCATCCGGTCGACGGCGTCCGCCGGGCCGGCGAACAGCGCCTCCACCGTACCGTCGCCACGGTTGCGCACCCAGCCGGCCAGCCCCAGCCGATTGGCCGTGTCCATGGTCCAGCCGCGGTACCAGACGCCCTGCACCTTGCCATGAACGCGGGCCAGCACGGCCTTGCGGGTTTCCTCGTCCGCCATTCCCATCCCCGGTGTCGTTTTCCTACGGTCGGGACAATAGGACAGGGGCCGGTTCCGAAAAACCCGGCGCTGCCCCTGCGCCCTCCCCTCCTCCAATGAACAGTGCCGCCAACCATTCGTCGGCGTATCATCCGTGCATGGCGGGGCGCGGGATCTCCTGTGACCGCCGGGCCGCGACAGCGAAGGCCGCGACCGGGCACGGGCGGGCTCGCACCCCCTGAACGAACGGTTCGGGAGGAACGGACATGACCATCCGAAACCCTGCGGAATGGGGAGCGGCCCATTTCAAATCCTGGTCCCATGGCTTGGCCGAAGCGGGCCACGCCATCGCCCCACCGGCGCGGGAACGGGCGACGCTGGAGCCCACGGTGCGGCGCATCCGCGGTGACGACCTGCGCGAGGCGCTGCGAAAGGGGCTTCATGATTTCATGGCCTGCCGGACCGACGTCCTGTTCATCGCCCTGATCTACCCGCTGGTCGGGCTGCTGCTGGCCGAAGTCCTGCTCGACGGCGACGCGCTGCACCTGCTGTTCCCGCTGGCCTCCGGTTTCGTGCTGATCGGCCCCTTCGCCGCGGTCGGCCTCTACGAGATGAGCCGCCGGCGCGAGCGGGGCGACCGCGTGTCCTGGGCCGACGCCTTCGCGGTGGCGCGCTCCCCGGCCTTCGGCGCGATCCTGGCGATGGGGGCGATCCTGACGGCGGTGTTCCTGCTGTGGCTGGTGGCGGCGCAGCTCGTCTACATGGCGACTCTCGCCCCGCTGGCGCCGGAGGGTTGGAGCGCCTTCGCCCAGGCCCTGTTCACCACCCGCGCCGGCTGGAGCATGATCGTGCTGGGGGTCGGCGTCGGCTTCCTGTTCGCCGTTCTGGCGCTGGCGATCAGCGTGGTCAGCTTCCCGCTCCTCATGGACCGCCGGGTCGGGGTGGCGACGGCCATCCGCACCTCCGTCCGCGCGACGCTGCGGAATCCCGAGCCCATGGCACTGTGGGGCCTGATCGTGGCGGGCGGGCTGCTGCTCGGTTCGCTGCCCGCCTTCGTCGGGCTGGTGATCGTCATGCCGGTGCTCGGCCACGCCACATGGCACCTTTACCGGCGCCTGATTCCGGAATGAAGCGGTCGGGCTAGCCGCAGGCCGGCACCTGCAGGGCGGGCAACCCGTTCCACAGGATGGCGACCAGCGATCCCGCGGCGGCGAGCGCGGTGAACAGGCGGATGAAGCGGCGCGGGTCCTCGCTGGTCCGTCGGCCCGGCGCGGCGCCCCACAGCGCCGCCGCCAGCACGCCCGCGGCCAGCAGCAGGGCGACCGCCGTGGCGCCGAGGACCAGCACCACCGCGACGGAGTGGCCGTACAGTTCCACCCCGTCCCACTCGCGGGCGCAGATCAGCCCGTTGATGCCGTAGACCGCCGCGAAATGGACCGCCCAGATCAGGAAGGCTGACATCATCCCGGTGAAGGTCGCGGTGAACGCCGTTTTTTCCATGGCACGCCTCACACGGCCAGACGCGGGAACAGATGCACCAGCAGGAGCGACACCACGCCCTGCCCGCAGGTGTAGAGCCACACCAGCATCACATTGTCGAAGGTGACGCGGCGCCGCGCGTGCAGCCGCCCGGCGAAGGAGCGCGCCAGCGCGAGGCCGGTCATCAGGACCAGGATCACGACGTGGAAGACCTGCCAGGAGGCCAGCATGTAGACGATGGCGCCATAGGCAGTCTCCGACGCCACGAGGCCGCTGGCGATGCGGTTGTAGGGCTCGGCCACCGCGGCGGCCAGCATCAGCAGGAGGCCAGCGAGCAGCGCGCCACGCATCGCCCAGTTGCGGTTGTGGGCCACGGCGCGGCTGGCCAGCAGCATCGCCCCCGCCGCCACGACCCAGAGCCCCACCTCGCCGAACAGCCACCCCAGCCCCGGCAGGGCGTCGGTGCCCACCGGCCAGACGTCGGGGCTGACCGTCCACAGGAAGACGTAAGTGAAGCACAGGCAGGCGAACGCCGTCCCGTCCACCAGCAGCAGGACCGCCGTCCCCCACCAGGAATGGTTCTCCGACCCCTGGAGATAGACCGGCACCCGCCAGCCGCCGCCGACGTCCTGCGGCGGGTGGTCGGCCCCCTTGTCCAGGCTCCACACCCACCAGAAGACCGAGGCGATGGCCAGCACCCCCGGCACCAGCGACACCCAGTAGAGCTGCACGGCCAGACAGATGAAATGGGCGGCGGTGAACAGACCGGCCAGGAAATGGCTCCAGTGCGGGCCGGGCATCGGCATCAGATACTGCGGCCGGGCCTCGATCGGGCTGGTCACGATGGTCTCGCGGCGGCGAGTCGGGGCGCCGGGCAGGTAATGGGCGCCCTCCTGCACCTCGCGCGACAGGTTGGGGTTGTCCCACAGCGGGTAGAGGGAGCGGACGTGCGGGATGCTGCGCGTCGCGTAATCGTCGTTCGGAATCCATTCCAGCGTTCCCGCCTTCCACGGATTCTCCGGCGCCGGGCGGCCCCGGCCGAAGGCGTCGCGCGCCATGTCGATCAGCACCAGCAGGACGCCGAAGGCCATCACGAAGGCCCCGACGGTCGAGATCATGTTCAGGACGTTCCAGCCGAGATCCCCCGGGTAGGTGTAGACGCGGCGCGGCATGCCCATCAGGCCGCTGACATGCATGGGGAAGAAGGCGACGTTGAAGCCGATGAACATCATCCAGAAGGCCCAGCGCCCCAGCCGCTCCGACAGCATGGTGCCCTTCATCGTCGGCCACCAGTGATACAGCCCGGCGAAGACCGGGAAGACCATGCCGCCGATCAGCACGTAATGCAGGTGCGCCACAATGAAGTAGCTGTCATGGGCCTGCCAGTCGAAGGGGATCACCGCCACCATCACGCCGGTCAGGCCGCCGGCCACGAAAATGAACAGGAAGCCCAGCAGGAACCACGTCGCCACCGTCCATTGCAGCCGCCCCTTGCCCAGCGTGGCGATCCAGGCGAAGACCTGGATGCCGGCGGGTACCGACACGGCCATGCTGGCGGCGGAGAAGAAACTCAGGCTCAGCGGCGGGATGCCGGTGGCGAACATGTGGTGCACCCACAGGCCGAAGCTGAAGAAGCCCGTGCCCACCAGCGCCACCACCACCCAGTCGTGGCCGACCAGCGGCCGCTGCGCCAGCGCCGGCACCATCATCGACACCAGCCCCGCCGCCGGCAGGAAGATGATGTAGACCTCCGGATGGCCGAAGAACCAGAACAGGTGCTGCCAGAGCAGCGGGTCGCCGCCCCGCTCCGCGATGAAGAAGGGCCAGTCGAAGGCGCGCTCGATCTCCAGCAGAGCGGTCGCGATGATCACCGCCGGGAAAGCGAAGACGATCATCCCGGCCATGACCAGCATCGACCAGCAATAGACCGGGATCTTGTCCAGCGTCATGCCGGGCGGGCGGGTGCGCAGGATGCCGACGATGATCTCGATGGCGCCAGCGATGGCCGAGATTTCGATGAAGCCGATCCCGAGCAGCCAGAAATCGGCGTTGATGCCCGGCGAGAATTTCATGCTGGTCAGCGGCGGGTACATGAACCAGCCGCCGTCCGGCGCCACCTCGAAGATCAGCGAGCAGAAGAAGGCCAGCCCGCCGAACAGATAGGCCCAGAAGGCGAAGGCCGACAGCCGCGGAAAGGGCAGGTCGCGCGCCGCCAGCATGGAAGGCAGCAGGAAGACGCCGATGGCCTCGACGATGGGCACGGCGAACAGGAACATCATGCCCGTGCCGTGCACGGTGAAGAACTGGTTGTAGAGGCTGTGCCCCAGCACGTCGTTCTCCGGCACGGCGAGCTGCGTCCGCATGACCAGCGCCAGCGTGCCCGAGATGACGAAGAACAGCAGCGCCGTGGCGATGTACATCACCCCGATGATGTTGTTGTTCACCTCCTTCAGCAGGCCGAGGCCGGAGGTCGGCTTCCAGGCGCGCTTCAGCGCCTCCAGCTCCTCCTTCGGGCGCGGCAGGCGGTTGGGCAGGGCGGCATCGTCGAGCGGCGGGGTCATTTCAGGCTCTCCAGCCAGACGGCGATGGCGTGCAGATCGTCGCCGCCCAGGATCGGGAAGGACGGCATGCGGTTCTCCGGCTTGATGTGCTGCGCCCCGGCGATCCAGCCGGCCAGGGCCTCCGGCGTGTTGGGCAGCGTCCCGGCGGCCAGCGCGCCGCGGCCGCCGACATGGGTCAGGTCCGGCCCCGCCGCCCCGTTGGCCGGCGTGCCGCGCACGGTGTGGCAGGACCCGCAGCCGGCGCGCAGGAAGGCGTCGCGCCCGACGGCCTGCTGCGGGCCGTCGGGTTCGGCGGCGGGACGGCGCTCGGCGGCCAGCCAGTCCTCGAAGCGGTCGGGCGGCTCCACCACCACGTCGAAGGCCATCAGCGCGTGCTGGGCGCCGCAATACTCGGCGCACTGGCCGCGGTAGGTGCCGGGCCGCTCCCCGACCAGGATCAGCCGGTTCTCGTGGCCGGGGATCATGTCCATCTTGCCGCCCAGGCTGGGCACCCAGAAGCTGTGGATGACGTCCGCCGCGGTCACCACGACCTCCACCGGGCGCCCGGCCGGGATGACGAGGCGGTTGGCGGTGCGCAGGACCTCACCGCCCTCCCCGGCCCCTTCTAAACTCACGTCGGGGTAGCGGACCTCCCACCACCACATGTAGCCGGTGACCTCGATGCGCAGCGGCTCCACCCCGCCGGTGTCCGACAGTTGCCGGGCAACAGCGAACTCGTAGACCTGAAGTGCCGTCAGCGTGACGATGGGAAAGACGAGGCCGCCGCCAATGATCCAGGCGCGGCTTCCGGGAAAGCGTTCCGGCCGGGCGATGACGGCGTACCCCGCCAGCGCCATGACGAAAAGGAAGATGACCCCGCCCCCGGCGACCAGAATCAAGGTCAGGTCGAGGATCGCCTCGGCGTTGCGTCCGGCGGGATGCAGCGCGGACTGCGGACCCCGTTCGCAAGCCGCCAGAAGCCCCATTCCGCCGGCCAGGGCCGCTCCCCGCCAGTTCCGTCTGCGTGCCTCGCTGCGGCCAGACCTGCGGTCCATGCACCCCCCTCGCGGCGTTGGCCCGCGGCGGCGGGCGTCGTCGTTGCACGGCTAAACTCACGGCAAGGCCGCAGGTTCCGCCGGAACTTCGGTCAGCGGGGGAGCATTCACTCGGGAACGAACACTCACAACCGGCGGAGCGTCCCATCCATGCGCAGAGTTCTGACGATCATCGGGCTGGTTCTGGGCGCCCAAGCGGTGGGGGGCTTCCTGTTCGCCTGGTCGGGGCTCTACAGCATCGCCGCCAGCAAGGAGCACTTGCCGCCGGTCACTTGGTTCTTCGGCATGGCGATGCGCAGCTCCATCGAGACGCACGCCGCCTTCGTCGGCGATCCGCCCGACCTCGACGACCCGGCGCTGATCCGGCGCGGCGCCGGCCATTACGAGGACGGCTGCGCGCCCTGCCACGGCGCACCGGACGTCGGCCGCAACCCGATCTCGCGCCACATGCTGCCCGCCCCGCCCTTCCTGCCGGGCCATGCTGGGGACTGGACGGACAAGCAGCTCTACTGGATCACCTACAACGGCATCAAATACGCCGGTATGCCCGCCTGGCCGGCGCAGGCGCGCGACGACGAGCCCTGGGCGGTGGCCGCCTTCCTGCGCCGGCTGGACGGCATGAGCGCCGAGGAATACCGGCGCCTCGCCTTCGGGGAGACGGCGCCGGACGGCGACCGCTCGGCGCTGAGCGATCTGGCGATGCTCGACGGCTCCGCCCGTGAGGTGCTGGACAACTGCGCGCGCTGCCACGGCTATGACGGCGCCGGGGGCGGAACCGCCGCCTTCCCGCGCCTGTCGGGCCAGAACGCCGCGTATCTCTTCCACGCGCTGAGGGCCTACGCCGAGGGCGGGCGGCACAGCGGCATCATGCAGCCGGTGGCCGCCGGACTGGACGAGTCGATCTTGCGAACCCTCGCCGACCATTATGCGGGTCAGACGGCGCCCTACCCGCCCCCGCCCGCCGACGCCGATCCGGCCCTGCTGGAACTGGGTGCCCGGCTGGCCGAGTCCGGCGACCGCGACACCGGGGTCCCGGCCTGTTCCGGCTGCCACGGCGAGGACCGCGACCCGCGCTACCCCCGCCTCGACGGGCAGCACGCGAGCTACATCGCCGACCAGCTCCGCCTCTGGCAGAGGGACGCGCACGGCGACACACCGCTGTCCAGGATCATGGGCGCCGCGGTGCGCAACCTGACGGAGGAGCAGATCCGCGCCCTGTCGCTGCACTACGCGCAGAGCCGGCCGCGGGAGACGGCGGATAATTAACAAAAATTGATGGCTATATATGCATTTTCACAAAACAAATTCACTTTCCACCTTGACCGAATGCCCACTTACATTGTAGATAAAAAGCCGGACGCCCAAGGGGGGCGCCCCGCGGCAATTTGATCGCCAGCTTGCGCCGCGTCACCAAACGCTAAAGCGCCACGATACCGGTCGTGGAACTCTGGAAGGAGTGACCGGAATGACCATGATGACCCTCCCCTCCCCAGCCGATCGGACCGGCACCGCGACGGACCTGTGTTGCCGAATGCGCAACGCCTCGTGTCGCCGCTGACCCCAGCGCGCCAACCCGTTCCGTCCAGCATCCGATCCGCATGAAACCCGCGCGCCACACCGCCGCGGGCCGAGGGAGAACACCGTCATGAGCACCTCCAACGCCTACGCCATCGAGGTCCAGGGCCGGTCCGCCGGCATCGTCGTCGCCGGCCAGGGCGGCTTCACCTTCTTCGTGTCCGACTGGTCCTTCAAGGACCTCGATCGCCAGACCTTCCGCAACGTCGGACAGGCCGAGCGCGCCGCCAAACAATTGGCGGCCCGGCGCTCCGGCGTGCGGCGGCGCTGATCGCGCGCCCGCATTTCACACCGACCCTGTGCCCGAGCCGAATATTCCACACCGCGCATAAAGGACCCGTTCCGTGAAAGCCTTTCTGACGTCCATTGTCACCGCCGCCCTTCTCACCGTTTCCACCGGCGCCGGCGCCGCGGCCCTCAAGCTCGGCGTGTCCGCCGGCCCCTATGGCGAGATCCTGGAATACACGGCGAAGATCGCCGCCAAGGAGGGCCTGAAGGCGGAGGTGATCGAGTTCACCGACTGGAACATGCCCAACGCCGCGCTGCAGTCCGGCGACATCGACGCCAACAACTTCCAGCACCAGCCCTTCCTGGACAACCAGATCAAGCAGCGCGGCTACGACATCGTGCCGGTCGCCAAGAGCATCGTCGTGCCCATGGGCATCTACGCGAAGAAGGTGTCGTCACTGGCCGACCTGAAGGAGGGGGCCAGCGTCTCCATCCCCAACGACCCGACCAACGGCGCTCGCGCCCTGTTCCTGCTGGCCAAGGCCGGGGTGATCGGGCTGAAGGACGGGGCGGGCCTGAACACCTCCATCGCCGACATCGCGTCCAACCCGAAGAAGATCAAGCTGGTCGAGCTGGACGCGGCCCAGCTTCCGCGCTCGCTGGACGACGTGGACGCCTCGGTCATCACGCTGAACTACGCGGTCCTCGCCGGGCTGAGCCCGAAGACCGCGCTGGTTCTGGAGGACGACCAGTCGAAATGGCACCTCGTCTGGGCCGTCCGCAAGGACCGCGCCGAGGACCCGGCGATCAAGCGCTTCATCGAGCTGTACCGCTCCGCCGAGGTGCGGGATTTCATCAACACGCGCTTCAACGGCACCATCATCCCGACTTGGTGATCGCCGCCGGTTGTCATAGCCCTCTCCCCTCCGCTCACGCGCAAACTTCGTTTGCGCTGACGCGACAGGCGGACCTCCGGTCCGCCGAAAGCGGGGAGAGGGTGGCCCGGAGGGCCGGTGAGGGGGTTGTGCTTTTGCCGGACATGGCGCCACGCGCAACCCCCTCACCCTGACCCTCTCCCCAGAGGGGAGAGGGAATTGCGAAAGTGATTCTTTCCAGGAAGCTCCGTCATGACCGGCCCGTTCAGCCGCACCGCCTCGATCTTCGACCGCGGCCTCGCCCCCGACCCCGCGAACCACGTCCCGCTCAGCCCGCTCAGCTTCCTGAAGCGCGCGGCGAAGGTCTATCCGGACAAGCCGGCCATCCGCCACGGCCGCCGGACCATCACCTACGCGCAGTTCCACAACCGGGTGCGGCGCTTCGCCGGGGCGCTGCTGCGGGCCGGGGTGAGGACCGGCGACACGGTGTCGGTGCTGGCGCCCAACGTCCCGGCGCTGCTGGAGGCCCATTACGCGGTGCCGCTGGCCGGCGCGGTCCTGAACGCGCTGAACACGCGGCTGGACGCCGCGGCCATCGCCTTCATCCTGGACCACAGCGAGACGAAGCTCCTCATTGTGGACCGCGAGCTGTCGCCGGTCGCCAAGGCGGCGCTCGCCCGGACGGAGCGCCCCGTCACGCTGGTGGAGATCGCCGACGAGCAGGCGCCCGACGCGCCGTCGCTGGGTGCGGTGGAGTATGAGGATTTCCTCGCCGCCGCCGACCCCGCCCCCTGGCGCGGGCCGGACGACGAATGGCAGGCCATCGCGCTCAACTACACCAGCGGCACCACCGGCAACCCCAAGGGCGTCGTCTACCACCACCGCGGCGCCTATCTGAACGCGCTGGGCAACGCCTTCACCCTGAACGTCCGGCCCGACAGCGTCTTCCTGTGGACGCTGCCGATGTTCCATTGCAACGGCTGGACCTACAGCTGGGCGGTCACCGCCGCGGGCGGCACCCATGTCTGCCTGCGCCGGGTGGAGCCGGCGGCGATCTTCGACGCCATCGCGGAGCTGGGCGTCACCCATCTGTGCGGCGCGCCGATCGTGCTGAACATGCTGATCCACGCTCCGGAGACGGTGCGGCGGCCCGCCCCCCGCCGGGTGATCGTGGGCACCGGCGGCGCCGCTCCGCCGTCGGCCGTGCTGGCCGGCATGGCGGCGCTGGGCTTCGAGGTGGTGCACATGTACGGGCTGACCGAATGCTACGGCCCGGCCACCGTCTGCGCCCCTCAAGACGGCTGGGAGAACCTCGACGCCGACGGGCTGGCCCTGCAGTTCGCGCGGCAGGGGGTGAACCACGTCGCGGTGGAGGACGCGACCGTGCTCGACCGTGAGACCGGCCGGCCGGTTCCCGCCGACGCGCAGACCATCGGCGAGATCGCGCTGCGCGGCAACACGGTGATGAAGGGCTATCTGAAGAACCCCCCGGCAACCAGGGAGGCGCTGAAGGACGGCTGGTTCCGCACCGGAGACCTGGGCGTGCTGCACCCCGACGGCTATATCGAGGTGAAGGACCGCAGCAAGGACATCATCATATCCGGCGGCGAGAACATCTCGTCCCTGGAGGTGGAGGAAGCGTTGTACCGGCACCCCGCCGTTCTGGAGGCCGCCGTGGTCGCCCGCCCCGACGACCGTTGGGGGGAGAGCCCCTGCGCCTTCGTGACGGTGAAGCCCGGCGCGGCGCGCCCCTCTGAGTCCGACATAATTCAATGGTGCCGCGACCGCATTGCGCACTACAAGGTGCCGCGCACCGTTGTGTTCAGCGATCTGCCGAAGACATCGACCGGTAAAATCCAGAAGACCGTCCTGCGCGACGCGGCCCGCGATCTGGGCGCGCGTCGGGAGGCCAAGAGCGTATGATAACCTTCGAACAGCTTCAGAAAACCTACCCGTCCCGCGGCACCGGCCAGCCGGTCCAGGCGCTCGCCGACATCGACCTGACCATCGGGCGCGGCGAGATCTACGGAATCATCGGGCGTTCGGGCGCCGGCAAATCCACGCTGCTGCGCACCGTGAACCTGCTGGAGAAGCCGACCTCGGGCCGCGTGCTGGTCGACGGGGTGGACGTCACCGCCCTGTCGCCGCGCGATCTGCGCGAAGCGCGGCACAGCATCGGCATGATCTTCCAGCACTTCAACCTGCTGTCCTCGCGCACGGTGTTCGACAACGTCGCCCTGCCGCTGGAGCTGGCCGGGGTGGCGAAGGCGCAGATCCGCGCCACGGTGGAGCCGCTGCTCGACCTCGTCGGCCTCACCGACAAGCGCGACCGCTACCCGGCGGAGCTGTCGGGCGGGCAGAAGCAGCGCGTCGGCATCGCCCGCGCGCTGGCCAGCAAGCCCAAGGTGCTGCTGTCGGACGAGGCGACCTCCGCGCTGGACCCGGAGACGACGACCCAGATCCTCCACCTGCTGGCCGACATCAACAAGCGGTTGGGGCTGACCATCGTCCTGATCACCCACGAGATCGCCGTCATCAAGGAGATCTGCCACAAGGTGGCGGTGATGGAGAACGGACGGATCATCGAGCAGGGGCCGGTCTTCGACATCTTCGCGCACCCCAGGCACGAGACGACCAAGACCTTCGTCGATCCGGTCATCAACCGCGGCATCCCGGACAGTCTGCGCGCCCGCCTGTCGGCGACGCCGGTTCCGGGGTCGAACATGGTGCTGCGCATCACCTTCACGGGGGAGCGCGCGACCTCCCCGGTGATCAGCGCGATCAGCCGCAAGCTGAACCTGGATCTGAACATCTGGCACGGCCAGATCGACGAGATCCAGGGCGCGCCCTTCGGAACGCTGGTGGTGGAGGCCATCGGCAACCCGCAGTCCATCGAGGCGGCCATCAGCCTCCTGAACGTCAACAAGCTCGGTGTCGAGGTGCTCGGTCATGCTGTCCCCGGAAATCTACGCGCTGCTGTTTAAGGCGCTTCTCGACACGCTCTACATGGTGGCGGTGTCGGGCCTCCTGGGCACGGCGCTGGGCCTTCCGCTGGGCGTGCTCCTGGCCGTCACCGGCCGGGGGGAGCTTCTGCAGAATCTCGCCTTCAACCGGGTCGCCGGCGTGCTGGTGAACATGACGCGCTCCACCCCCTTCATCATCCTGGTGGTGGCGATCATCCCCTTCACCCGCCTGATCGCCGGCACCTCCATCGGCACCGCCGCGGCCATCGTGCCGCTGACGGTCGCCGCCGTGCCCTTCATCGCCCGCATCGTCGAGGGCGCCGTGCGCGAGGTCGACCGCGGCCTGATCGAGGCGGCGCAGTCCATGGGCGCCACGCCCTTCCAGATCATCCGCAAGGTCCTGCTGCCGGAGGCGATGCCCGCCATCGCGCTGGGCCTGACGCTGTCGGTGGTCAGCCTGATCGGCTATTCGGCCATGGTGGGTGCTGTCGGCGGCGGCGGCCTGGGCGACCTCGGCATCCGCTACGGCTACCAGCGCTTCCTGCCGGAGGTCATGCTGGCGGTGGTGATCGTGCTGATCGTGCTGGTGCAGATCGTTCAATCGACGGGCGACTGGATCGCCCGCCGCGTCAACAAACGCAACCTGAAGTCCTGAGGAGTTGGAGATGTTCCGTACCCGTGTGCTCGGCGCCGCCTTCGGTCTGGTGGCCGGCATCGCGACCCTGGCGACCGCCGTCGGCGCGTCGGCCGAAGCCCTGAAGATCGGCGTCACCCCCGGCCCGCACGGCCAGATCCTGGAGAAGGTGAAGCCGCTGGCCGCCAAGGAAGGCCTCGACCTGACGGTTCTGGAGTTCTCCGACTACGTCATCCCGAATCAGGCGCTGGCCCAGGGCGACCTGAACGCCAACTCCTTCCAGCACCAGCCCTATCTGGACAACCAGGTGAAGGACCGTGGCTACGAGCTGGTCAGCGTCGCCAAGACGGTGATCTTCCCGATGGGCGTCTACTCGAAGAAGGTGAAGAGCCTCGACGAGCTGCCCGACGGCGCCAAGGTCTCCATCCCCAACGACCCGACCAACGGCGGCCGCGCCCTGCTGCTGCTCCAGGCCAAGGGGCTGCTGAAGGTGAAGGAGAGCGCCGGCCTGAAGGCGTCGCCGCTCGACATCGCCGAGAACCCGAAGAAGCTCCAGATTCTGGAACTCGACGCCGCGCAGCTCCCGCGTTCGCTGGACGACGTGACCGTGGCGGTCATCAACACCAACTTCGCCATGGAATCCGGCCTGGACCCGAACAAGGACGCCATCGCCCGCGAGGCCAGCGAGAGCCCCTACGCCAACGTCATCGCCGTCCGCAAGGCCGACCAGGACAAGCCGTGGGTCGCCACGCTGGTGAAGGTGTACCAGAGCGACGAGGTGAAGCAGTTCATCCTCGACCGCTTCAAGGGCGCCGTGGTCCCGGCCTGGTAACCCGCCGCCGGACCGGAAAGGCCCTTCCTCCAACCGGGGGAAGGGCCTTTTTCTTTGGCCGTGACGTTCTCTGGCCGTGACGCCCCACGATGGCGCGACCCGGGGAAACTCCCGTGGGGAGCTTCAAGGGCAACAATGGTTAGTGCGACTGATTTTCTGCTGAACGGAATAAATCGCGCATTCCTCTGACGGCCGGGATGAAACGGGACCTATGGTTCTGCGCCCACGGAGCACAGGCCGCAAAGGCGGCCCGCGGGCGGATCAACCTTGGGAGGAATCGATGTCCAAACGCGTTTCCCTGCTGCTGTCCACCGCGGCGGTCCTGACCATGCTCGGCACCCTGCCGGCCTACGCCGCCGACCCCGCCCTGGAAGCCAACGTCCGCAAGACGGTGAGCCCACAGACCCAGAGCTGGCTCGCCGACCCGGCGGTGGTCGACGCCGTCAAGGCCCAGAACACCGCGCACAAGGGCCTCGACCAAGCCAAGATCGACGCCATGGACAACGATTGGAAGGCGGCGGCCAAGGCCAAGTCCGCCAACCCGACTTATGACAAAATCGCCGCCAACGCCGTGACCAAGCGGCTGAAGGAGGTGACGGACAAGAGCAACGGCCGGATCGTGGAAATCCTGCTGATGGACAACCGCGGCCTGAACGTCGCCCAGACCGGCGGCACCTCCGACTATTGGCAGGGTGACGAGCCGAAGTGGCAGAAGGTCTACAGCGGCGGTTCCGACCTCTACATGACCGACCCGGAGAAGGACGCCGAGACGAACGCCATGCTGACCGAGGTCAGCGTTCCCGTACTCGACCCGGCCAGCAAGGAGAAGATCGGCGTGGCGATGATCGTGCTCGACACCAACAAGCTCGGCAACTGACGGGCCGCGGCTTCCCGCCGGCCCGTTCCCATCGCAGGGCGGCCGGTCGGGGAGCCGCTCTACCGGGCGTTCTCCACCAGGAAGCGCTGGAAGGCGTCCACGTCCAGCGGGCGGCTGATGAGAAAGCCCTGGATGCGCGTGCAGCGCTGACGGCGCAGCATGTCCGCCTGCTCCTCCGTCTCCACCCCCTCGGCGATGGTGTCGAAGCCCAGGCTGTCGGCGAGGTTCACGATGGTGTTGACGATGGCCGGGTCGGTGGCCGACTGCACGATGTCGCGGACGAAGCTGCGGTCGATCTTCAGCGTGTTGATCGGGAAGCGCTTCAGATAGGCCAGCGAGGAATAGCCGGTCCCGAAATCGTCGATGGACAGGCGGATGCCGATCCCCTTCAGCCCGTGCAGGATGGTCACCGCCTTCTCGATGTCGCCGATCATGGCGCCCTCGGTCAGCTCCAGCTCCAGCCGCTCCGGCGGCACGCCGCTGCGCTCCACCACGTCGCGGACGAAGTTCACCAGACGCGCATCCTGGAATTGGCGCGGCGACAGATTGACCGACACCGAGGCGATGTCCAGCCCGGCGGCCAGCCAGCCGGCCAGCCGGCCGCAGGCCTCCCTCAGGGTCCAGGCACCGATTTCCCAGATCAGGCCGGTTTCCTCGGCCAGCGGGATGAACTCCGCCGGGCTGACGAGGCCGCGCACCGGGTGGTGCCAGCGGATCAGCGCCTCCGCCCCGATCACCCGGTGATAGCCGCGCTGCGGCATGTCCACCTTGGGCTGGAAATGCAGCGCGAACTCCTCGCCGGTCGCGGCGGCGCGGCGCAGGTCGCTTTCCAGCCCCAGCGTGAAGCCGGTGCGCTCCCGCATGCCCGCCTCGTAGAAGACGAACTTGCATTCCGGGTTGCGCTTGGCGTGGTACATGGCGAGGTCGGCGTTGCGCAGGAGCTGGTCCGCCGTCTCGCCGTCGTCGGGGAAGAAGGCGACGCCGATCGAGGCGCCGCAGAAAAGCTCCTGGTTGTGGACGGCGAAGGGCTCGCCCATCGAATAAAGCACCTTCTCGACCAGCCGGGCGCCGGAGGCGCGGTCCACGGCGTCGGGCGCCACGATCAGGAACTCGTCGCCGCCCAGCCGGCCCACCGTGTCGGACACGCGGGTGCAGTTGCGCAGCCGCTTGGCCACCAGCTTCAGCAGGTCGTCGCCGGCATGGTGGCCCAGCGTGTCGTTCACCTGCTTGAAGCGGTTGAGGTCGAGGAAGGCCACGGCGACCTTGGTGCGCATGCGCTGGGCACGCGCGATGGCCTCCTCCAGCCGCTCGCAGACCAGCCAGCGGTTGGGCAGGTCGGTCAGCCGGTCGAAGCTGGCCTGGTAGCGGATCTGGTGTTCCTGGTACTTGCGCTGGCTGATGTCGGCGAGCGTCAGCACGTAATGCTCCAGCACCCCGCCCGGCGCGCGCACCGCCGTGACCGACAGCGAGGCCGCGAAGGCGTCGCCGGAATGGCGGAAGCTGGTCACCTCGCCCTGCCAGCGGCCTTCCGTGCGGGCGGTGCGCCAGATGTCGTCGATGAAGGCGCGCTCGTGCGAGCCGGGGGCGAAGATCACCAGCGGGCGGTGGAGAAGCGCCTCGCGCTGGAAGTCGGTCATCACCTCGTAGGCCGGGTTGACCGCCTGCACCGACAGGTCGGGGTCGACGATGAGGATGCCGTCGGCCACGCTGTCGAAGACGGTGGCGAGCAGCCGGATCTTCTCCTCGTGCTGCTTGCGCTCGGTGATGTCCTGGACGGTGCCTTCGTAGTAGCGGATGCGGCCCTGCGGATCGCGCACGCAGCGCGCGTTCTCCGAAATCCAGATGATCGAGCCATCGCTGCGGAAGACCCGCGCCTCGAAGCTCTGCACCACGTCGCGCTCCGCCATCAGGCGGGCGAAGGCCTCGCGCTTGCCGGGATCGACGTAGAGCTGGCCGGCGATGTCCGTCAGGTTGTCGATCAGGTCGGCCGGCGAGCGGTAGCCGTAAATCCGCGCCAGCGCCGGATTGACCCGCAGATAACGCCCGTCCACCGTGGTCTGGTAGATGCCCTCGACCGCGTTCTCGAAAATGCTTCTGTATTGCTCTTCCGTCTCTTGGCTCATGGATCGGGCCTCATCTGGCGCGAGAGCGTTGGCCTCAGGAAAAAGCATGCGGAGGACCTGAGCGGGCAATTGCGATGGGCGCCTCTTTTGCGCCGCAAAAAAGTAGAAGGCGGATCGCGACGCGCGTCAAGGCGGTTCGTTCTATATTTTTCACAATTGCAACAAAAGAGGCATATGACCGCCGCAGCCCACACGTTGCATCGTAACAGCGTCGGGTGGCGGAAAGGCCACAGAATCGCCCTGAACCACCGGTTCGGACCGCCGGCAAACAAAAAGGGCCGGATTGCTCCGGCCCTCGCTGCGCGCGGGATTTCCGCCCTGTAAGAAGCGCCGCCGGGCTCAGTGCCCGTGCGTGCCCGTCTTGGCGCCTTCCTTCAGGACGAAGTGACGCGAGCAGTAGGGGCACTCGACCTTGCCCTCGGCGCTCAGCGTCAGATAGACCAGCGGGTGGCCGAGCGCGCCGCCGCCACCGTCGCACCCGACGGTCAGGGTCTCGACTTCAATCGTTTCAATTGGCTGCATGGCAGACATCCTCCACTTTGACACACGCGCGCGTTAACGCCATCGTTAAGATGCCCACCGAATGAGGCACGCGCGCGGGGTCGGATCATACCCGACGCGCCGGACGGATCAAGTGATTGGACAGTGATCGCCCCCGGGGGTTCGGACCAGGGGGCACGACCGGAAAGGCCCTTTCGACTCCATGGTTGCGCACGCCCCGCAAAACGCCGCCGCCCTGCTCGCTTACGCCGTCCCCGCCTACGCCGTGGAGGTGCGCGGCCTCACCAAGACCTATCAGGCCTCTGGAAAGGCCGGCCCGAAACAAGCTCTTAAGGGCATCGACCTGGCGATTCCCCGCGGGGCGGTGTTCGGGCTGCTGGGGCCGAACGGAGCGGGCAAGTCCACGCTGATCAACATCATGGCGGGGCTGGTCAACAAGACCGGCGGCACGGTGTCGATCTGGGGAACCGACATCGACGCCCATCCGCGTCAGGCGCGGGCGTCGATCGGCGTGGTCCCCCAGGAACTGAACATGGACCCCTTTTTCACCCCGCGGGAAATGCTGGAGCTTCAGGCCGGCCTCTACGGCGTGCCCAAGGCCGAGCGCCGGACCGAGGAGCTGCTGGAGGCCGTGGGCTTGCGCGACAAGGCCGACGCCTACGCCCGGTCGCTGTCGGGTGGCATGAAGCGGCGGCTGATGGTGGCGAAGGCGATGGTCCACACCCCGCCCGTCCTGGTGCTGGACGAGCCGACCGCCGGGGTGGACGTGGAACTGCGCATCCAGCTCTGGGAGCATGTGCGCAAGCTGAACCGCGAGGGCTCGACGGTGCTGCTGACCACCCACTATCTGGAGGAGGCGCAGGAGCTGTGCGACTCCATCGCCATCATCAACCACGGCACGGTGGTGGCCTGCGAGCCGACGGCCACGCTGCTCCGCCGGGTGGACGCCAAGGCGCTGACCGTCCTGGTCGACCGCGACCTGGACGCCGTGCCGGCGGAACTGTCCGCCTTCACCGCCGAACTGGCCGAGCCGCGGCGGCTGATCGTCCGCTACCAGCCGAGCCACCAGCGGGTGGACGGCATCCTGGCGGCCCTGGCCGGGGCCGGGCTGGGAATCGTCGATCTCAGCACCGAGGAGTCGGACCTGGAGGACATCTTCCTGCAATTGACCGGCGGCGCCCACGCCCGCAAGGAGATCGCCCACGATGCGGTGTAGGGCGGGGCGGCGCAGGGCGGGCGGCCGCATGGCGAAACTGATCGTCGGGATCGGCCTTCTGCTGTCCGGCTGCACCGCGGCCTATCAGCCGATGGGGCTGCCGGTGACCCAGCCGGCCCTGACCGACAGCGCCCTGATCGCCGCCGACGGCTTCGAACTGCCGCTGCGCCGCTGGCTGCCCGAGGACGAGGCGCCGCGCGCGGCGGTGCTGGCCCTGCACGGCTACAACGACTATTCCAACGCCTTCGACGGGGCCGGTCGCAGCCTCGCCGCGCGGGGGATCGCCGTCTACGCCTACGACCAGCGCGGCTTCGGCGCCACGCGGAACACCGGCATCTGGCCGGGCACCGACACGCTGGTGGCCGACCTGAAGACGGCGGTGTCCCAGATCCACGCCCGCCACCCCGGCCTGCCGGTCTATCTGATGGGCGAGAGCATGGGTGGGGCCGTGGTGCTGGCGGCGATGACCGCCCCGAATCCACCCGACGTGAACGGCACGATCCTGGTCGCCCCCGCCGTCTGGGGCCGCGACGCGATGGGCTTCTTCCCGCGCGCTCTGCTCTGGCTCAGCTACAACACGGTTCCCGGAATGGTGGTGCACCCGCCGAAGGATCTGAAGATCCAGGCGTCCGACAACATCGAGATGCTGCGCGCCCTGGGCCGCGACCCGCTGGTCATCAAAGGCTCCCGCGTCGACGCGCTGGAGGGGCTGACCGACCTGATGGGCACCGCCCTGGCCGCCTGCGGCCATCTGAAGGTGCCGTCCCTGGTGCTCTACGGCGCCCACGAGGAGGTGCTGCCGAAGACACCGGTCGACCGCGCGGTCGAGGAATTCGAGTCCGGCGGGCGGCATGTGGTGGCGGTCTATCCCGACGGCTGGCACATGCTGCTGCGCGACCTGAAGGGTCCGGTGGTGGTCAACGACATCGCCGCCTGGATCGAGAACCCCAAGCAGCCCTTGGCGAGCGGCGCCGACCGCAACCGCAGCCTCCTGGCCGCGAAGTCGGCGCGGACGGGCGGCCCCGGCGGGGGGTGAAAAAATGTCGAAAGGAGTGTTTGCACTCGGTCAGGCTTTTCGCTATGGTGCGCCTCCGCTGATGATGGACCCGTAGCTCAGCTGGATAGAGCGCTGCCCTCCGAAGGCAGAGGCCGATGGTTCGAATCCATTCGGGTCCGCCAGCGATTTCAAAGGCTTAGCCGCAATGCGTGCTAGGCCTTTTTTCGTTGTTTCTACAGCATGTCAGGCGCGGAATTAGCCTCGGCGGGCATCCTCACATCGGCTGAAACGGCATCGTCAGCGTCACCCAGGTGCCGGCATGCCGCCTGTCGTAGTTCAGCCGCGCTCCCAGGCTGGTCGCCATCGCCTGGACAATCCGCGTGCCCAGGCCGGTTCCCTGCGGAGCGTCGTCATGGGAGAAGCCGACACCGTCATCCTCCACGCTCACCGACAGATGCCCGTCGGCGGCGGTCGCCCGGACGCGGATGCTGCCGATCCGGCCATCCGGGTAAGCGTATTTGCAGGCGTTCGTGACCAGCTCGGTCACGATCACCGCCAGGGACACGGCCTTGTCGGTCGGCACCGACACCGCATCGGCAACGACGCTGAAGCGATCGGGGTGCCGGGTCGTCATCGCGCTGTGCATTCCGGCGAGCAGCGTTTCCAGATACAGGTCGATCCGAACCGAACGCACGTCGTCGGAGGTGTAAAGGCTTCGGTGGATGCCGGCGATCGCGATGATGCGCGCCTGCGTCTCGCCCAGCGCGGCGCGGGCCTCGGGGTCGGACAGGCTGGATTTCTGCATTTGTATGAAGGCTCCGACCAGAGCCAGGCTGTTGGCGACACGGTGGTTGACTTCCCGCAGGAGCAATTCCGCGCGGTCCCGCGCGGCACGCACCTCCCGCTCCGCAAGCTCTCTTTCCCGGCGCAGATGCGCCTTCTCCAGGGACTGCTCGATGGCCGCCACCAGCAGATCGAAGAATTCCTCCCCGGCTTCCTTGGGGACGTAATCGTCCGCGCCCGCCTTCAGCGCCGCGACGGCCACCCGCGTGTCCCCCGCACCCGTGACGTAGACGACCGGCGGCGCATCGTCGCGCGACAGCAGGATGGGCAGGATGTCCAGCCCGGTCACCCCGGGCATCTCGTGATCCAGCCCAACCACCGCGATGCCGCCCAAGTCCAGCCGGCTCAACCCCTCCTGGCCGTCCTTTGCGCATTCCACGATGTAACCGCGCCGCTCGAGCTTCCGTTGCACCAGCCGCGCCATGGCGGCGTCGTCGTCGATGTAGAGGAAGCGGATGGCCGGGTCGGTCATGCCACCGCCTCGGGAATTTGCATGACCGAAAAAAGCAGTTCCAGTTTCCGGATCGCGGCGGCGAAGCTTTCGTAGTTCACCGGCTTGGTGATGTAGACGTTGGCCCCGAGATCGTAGCAGCGCTGGATTTCCTGCCGGTCGTCGGTCGTGGTCAACACCACGACGGGGAAGCGCTTGGTGCAGGGGTTGGCCTTGAGCCTCGCCAGGATATCGATGCCCGTCATGTCCGGAAGGTTCAAATCCAGGAGGATGAGAAGCGCCCGCCCCATGCTTGCCCGCCCGCTTCCATCCGGACCGAACAGATAGGCGAGCGCGCTGGTGCCGTCGGTAAAGGGGATGATGTCGTTGGTCGCGCCGGAGCGACGGATGTTCTTCTCGATCAGTCGGGCATGCCCCTCGTCGTCCTCGATCAGGACGATGCACGCCGACTGGGTGTCATGCGTCATGGAGGTGCGTCTCCGAAAGCTGGGCCAGGCTTCCGGGAAGGCTTATGCGAAAGACGCTGCCCTGTCCAGGCACCGATTCGACGGCAACCTCGCCTTGCAGGCGCCGGATGAGCGTCCGGACATAGGCCAGCCCGATCCCCTCTCCGGGGCGGTCCTGCACACCGGAGCGGCGGAACAGCTCGAAGATCCGTTCGTGATCCTGCGGCGGAATTCCGCGCCCATTGTCCGCGACGTCAAAGACGACGAGGCCGTCTTCCTCGACCCGCCCGCGGATGGCGATCCGTCCCGTCCTCGCCGGATCGAGATACTTGATCGCGTTGTCGAGCAGGTTTCCGAACACCTGCTCCAGCGCGAGCCGATCCGACACCAGGACCGGCAAGTGCCCCTCGATGTCGATGGTGCAGTGCTGTTCGCTGGCTTGGTGGCGGAAGCTGGCGACCACGCTTTCCAGCAGAGCCCGCATGGCGACGGGTTCCGGGTTCAGCGTCCGCCCCCCCTGGCGCGACAGGGCGAGGATGGCGTTGATCAGCCGGTCCATCTTCGACGTCGATGCGCGGATGAAGCCGATGGCCTCGGGCATGTCCTCGGCCACCGCCCGTCGCGCCTCCGACGCCGCGGCGGCGTCGCCGTCCGCCGGCTGGCGGTCGAGATGGGCACGCACGCTTGCCAGTCCTGCCTCGAATTCGCCGGTGAAGCCCATCACGTTCACCAGCGGGGCACGCAGGTCGTGGCTGACGATGTAGGCGAAGCGCTGGATTTCGTCGTTGGCCCGTTGCAGTTCCTTCGTCCGCTCCGACACGCGCTGCTCCAGGGTGTCGTTGAGCGCCTGGATCGCGCTCTGCGCCCGCATGAGGTCCTGCGCGTAGCGGAACGCGATCCAAACGGCGCCGCCAACAACCAGCACGATGAACAGGCCGCCGAGGTTGGCGACCCAACCCGACGCTCTGGCCTGCCCGATCAAGGTGGACAGCTGGGTGTCGAGTTGGGCGTCGGCGGGGGTGATGAGATCGGCGAGGGAGCGCCGGGCATCGTCCATCAGCATCATGCCGCGACCGGTGCGCACGACGGCCAGAGCCTCGTCCCGGCGGCCGGCCTCCATCAGCGCGATGGTCTGCGCCAACTCCTCCCGTTTGGCGGCGGCCAGGACGGCGAGGCGGTCCACGATGCGCAACGCGTCGGTGTTTCCGCCGGCAAGGTCATGCAGCCGGGCAATCGTGGCGTCGACCGCGGTGGTCGCGGTCTCGTAGGGCTTGAGATACTGACGGTCCTCGGTGAGAAGATAGCCCCGCTGGCCGATCTCGGCGTCCTGCAACTGGCTGAGGAGCGTCCCGGCGGCGACCCGCAACGAGGTCATCCGGCTGACGGACCCCGAAAACTGCCGCGTGCTGTCCGCCAGCCATCCCGACGTCGCGACGATCCCCAGCAGCGCCAACGCGGCGGCGATCAGCATCAGAAGGGCGCGCCGGGTGACGGTGGTGCTGAAGGTGTGCATCGCAGACGACCGACCCCTGCGGGGATGAGGTATCGCCCCTATAGCAAGTCATCGCATGCTTGGCAATTTGAGCCGCACCATCAGGTTGTCGAGCGGCAATGTTGTCAATCGGCCGTTACAGGACCCGCGAGGGCGGGTTCCTTCGGCGACCGGTCTCAAGCCGGCTCCCGGACGGTGGGGGCACAGTCGCGAGCGCCCTCCATCGGCTCCGCAGCGGATCGGCGCTCCTTTCCCACTCCCATCAGATACGCGGCCGTGACCCCCGTCACCCCTCCCCACACCACATGGGCGGCCAGCATCAGGCTGTTGCGGGCGGGCGGATGGCGGGTCGCGGGGGTCAGAATGCGCATCGCCGGAATCCATCCCAGATAGCTGGCGCCCCAGACCGCAAGGCCGTAGCCAACCCCCGTCACCGCCGCCGGCCCGCCGATCCGGCGCGCGATCGCCGGATACAGCGCCCCGGCGGCGGCGCCGTAGCCGTAATGCAGGGCGAGCGTCAGGTCGCGGCGCTCCGGTTCGTCCAGCGCGTCCATCAGCCCGGTCGGGCCGACAACCCGGTCCGTTATCAGGCGCGGCGGCAAGGGGTAACGGTCCTTCTCCGGCAAGGCGCGGAACATCGCGCGCATGGCCGCCGTCATGACGACGGTGCCGGCCAGCCCGGCGATGGCTCCGGCGACAGAGTGGTTCATGGGACATGGACCAAAGGTTGTTGTGGGGAGCCTCCAATCAACAGGACCCCACCTTTCAAGGTTCCTGGCGAGGCTTCGCGGGCGCCGGCGAAACCTCTCGCCCGGCCAAGCGTTGAACGGACCAGGGCGTGGCATCGGAATCCGTGGCATCAAAAGCAAGGTGCAGCACATGCGTCGCTTCCTGCGGGACAACGGGTTGTCGGTCGCCTTGTTCGGGCTGTTCCTCGTCTCCATCGTTGGGCAGGTGCTGGCCGGCTGGCGCGCCCTGGCGGAGGAGCTTCGCCTCCACGCCCAGCCACCCGTCGGCCTCCTCGACTATCTGACCACCGGCCATTTCGTGTCGGCGACCTTCGAGAACTGGGAGAGCGAGTTCCTCCAGATGTCGGTCTATGTGCTGCTGACCGCCATCCTGGTCCAGAAGGGCTCCTCGGAATCCAAGAAGCCGGGAGAGGCCAACCCGGAGGACGAGGCGCCCGAGCGGCGGCGCGGCGATCCCGACGCGCCCTGGCCGGTGCACCGGGGCGGCCTGCTGCTGCGGCTCTACTCCCACTCGCTCAGCATCGCGCTGGTGACGCTGTTCGTGATGTCCTTCGTCCTGCATCTGGCGGGCAGCACGCGACGCTCGAACGAAGAGGCGGCGTGGCACCACCAGCCCACCAAAACCATGGGCGAAACCCTCGCCGATCCGGAATTCTGGTACGAGAGCTTCCAGAACTGGCAGAGCGAGTTCCTGTCCATGGGGGTTCTGGTCGTGCTCGGCATCTATCTGCGCGAGCGTGGCTCCCCCGAATCCAAGCCGGTCGCCGCCCCGAACAGCGAAACCGGCGACTGAGCGCCCGGCCCTTCAGCACCGGCCTTTTCGGCGGCGTCGGGCGCGCTCGACTCTCGGGCCGCCTTCGGCCATGGTAACGCCCCGAAGGGAAGAGGCCGCATCATGTCCGACGAAAAGACCACCGACACGCTCCAGACCGCCACCGAAGCCCCCGCACCCGCCGGGGACGGCAGCGGCCTGTATCTGGTGGACGGGTCGGGCTTCATCTTCCGGGCCTTCCACGCCCTGCCGATGCTGAACCGCCCGGACGGCACGCCGGTGAACGCGGTGCTGGGCTTCTCCAACATGCTGCTGAAGCTGCTGGCCGATCTCAAGGCCTCCGCGGTGGCGGTGGTCTTCGATTCGAAGCGGCTGAACTTCCGCAACGAGTTCTATCCCGAATACAAGGCCCAACGCCCCGAGCCGCCGGAGGAGCTGAAGCCCCAGTTCGCCCTGATCCGCGAGGCGACGGAGGCCTTCTGCCTGCCCTGCCTGGAGCTGGAGGGCTACGAGGCCGACGACCTGATCGCCACCTACGCGCGGCTGGCCAACGAGGCCGGGCGCGAGGTCACCATCGTGTCGTCGGACAAGGACATGATGCAGCTCGTCCGCCCAGGCGTGCGGATGCTCGACCCGCTGAAGAACAAGCCCATCGGCCCCGACGAGGTGTTCGAGAAGTTCGGCGTCGCCCCGGACAAGGTGGTCGACGTGCAGGCGCTGGCCGGCGACAGCGTGGACAACGTGCCGGGCGTGCCGGGCATCGGGGTGAAGACCGCCGCCCAGCTCATCACCGAATACGGCGACCTGGAATCGCTGCTGGCCCGCGCCGGCGAGATCAAGCAGCCGGCGCGCCGCCAGAAGCTGATCGACTTCGCGGAGCAGGCGCGGATCTCCCGCCGCCTCGTCCTGCTGGACGACCACGCCCCGCCGCCGAAGCCGCTGGAGGAGCTGCGCGTCCGCGAGCCCGACCACCAGAAGCTGATCGACTTCCTGCGCGCCCAGGGCTTCCGCACCATCGTCAGCCGCGTCGAGGCGGAGATGCGCAAGGACGGCACCATCGCCGACGGCGCGGTCCCCTCCGCCGCCACGCCGTCCGCCGGCCCGGCCAAGGCCGCCGCTTCCACCGGCACCGCCCCGGCGGCGGAAACCGGCGCGCCGCGCAGCCGCCCGGCCCCGCCGACCGACGTCGAGCAGCGCTACGAGCTGGTGCAGGACCTCGACGCCCTGGCCGTCTGGCTGGAGCGCGCCCGCACCACCGGCGTCCTGGCCGTGGACACCGAGACCAACTCGCTGACCCCCGCCACGGCGACGCTGGTCGGCATCTCGCTGGCGACCGAGCCGGGGCTGGCCTGCTACATCCCCCTGGCGCATCAGGCCCCCAACGCCGCGGCCAGCGGGGAGCTGTCCTTCGAGACGCCGGAAGCGCCGAAGCAAATCCCGGCGGAGGACGCGCTAAAGGCCCTGAAGGAGGTGCTGGAGGACCCGGCGATCCTCAAGATCGGGCACAATTTCAAGTTCGACCACCAGCTCTTCGCCCGCCACGGCGTGCGCGTGTCGCCGGTCGACGACAGCATGCTGATCTCCTACGTGCTGGAGGGCGGCGCCCACGGCCACGGCATGGACGAGCTGGCGGAGCTGCATCTCGGCCACACGACCATCCCCTACAAGGAGGTCTGCGGCACCGGGAAGAACCAGATCACCTTCGACCGCGTGCCGCTGGACAAGGCGCTGGCCTACGCCGCGGAGGACGCCGACATCACGCTGCGCCTGTGGCGGGTGCTGAAGCCGCGGCTGGTCGACGAGCGGATGGTCACCGTCTACGAGACGCTGGAACGCCCGCTGGTCCCGGTGATCGCCGACATGGAGTCCTGCGGCATCCGCGTGGACCGCGCGGCGCTGGCCCGGCTCTCGCAGGACCTCGCCGTCCGCATGGCGGAGATCGAGAAGGAGGTGCATGGGCACGCCGGGCGCAGCTTCAACATCGGCTCGCCCAAGCAGCTCGGCGAGATCCTGTTCGACGAGATGAAGCTGGGCACCGGCAAGAAGGGCAAGACCGGCGCCTACTCCACCGATTCCAGCGTGCTGGAGGAGCTGGCGGAGCAGGGCCACGTCATCGCCCAGCGCGTGCTCGACTGGCGGCAGCTCGCCAAGCTGAAGAACACCTACACCGACGCGCTCCAGGCCCAGATCGTCGAAGGGTCGGAACGGGTGCACACCGCCTTCGCCATGGCGGCGACCAACACCGGCCGCCTGTCCTCGACCGACCCGAACCTGCAGAACATCCCGGTCCGCACCGAGGAAGGGCGCAAGATTCGCCGCGCCTTCGTCGCCGCTCCCGGCCACAAGCTGATCTCCATCGACTATTCGCAGATCGAGCTGCGGCTGGTCGCCGAGATGGCCGACATCGCCGCGCTGAAACAGGCCTTCCAGGACGGCATCGACATTCACGCGGCCACCGCCAGCCAGGTCTTCGGCGTGCCGCTGGACCAGATGACTTCGGAAATCCGGCGCAAGGCCAAGGCGATCAACTTCGGCATCATCTACGGCATTTCCGGCTTCGGGCTGGGCCGCCAGCTCGGCATCGCGCCGGGCGAGGCCAACGCCTTCATCAAGGCCTATTTCGAGCGCTTCCACGAGCTGAAGGTGTGGATGGAGGCGACCAAGGCCTTCGCCCGCCAGAACGGCCATGTGGTGACCCTGTTCGGGCGGCGCTGTTACATCCCCGGCATCCACGACAAGAACGCCGCCCGCCGCGCCTTCGCGGAACGGCAGGCGATCAACGCGCCGATCCAGGGCACCGCCGCCGACATCATGAAGCGCGCCATGGCCCGCGTGCCCGATGCCTTGAAAGAAGCCGGCTTCGACGAGGTCCGCATGCTGCTCCAGGTGCACGACGAACTGCTGTTCGAGGCGCCGGAGGATCAGGCCGAACGCGCCGCCGCCCTGGTGCGGCAGGTTATGGAGGGGGCCGCGACGCTCGGCGTGCCGCTGGTGGCCGAGGCCGGCATCGGCGGCAATTGGGACGAGGCGCACTGAGATGTCCGGCAAGGAAACCAGCGCCAAGGACCCCGCCGATCCCGAATTCGAGGCGCTGATCCGCTACATCCAGGAAAGCCGCGGCCTCGATTTCCGCGGCTACAAGCGCACCAGCCTGCAACGGCGCATCCGCCGCCGGATGGAGGAAGCCGGCTGCGAGGATTTCGCCGCCTATCACGCCCTGCTGGAAGCCGACCCGCAGGAATTCATCCATCTTCTGAACACCGTGCTGATCAACGTGACCTCCTTCTTCCGCGACACCGAGTCGTGGGACGTGCTGCGGAAGGACGTGGTCCCACAGATCCTGGCGCAGCGGTCCGACCGCGATCCCATCCGCATCTGGAGCGCCGGCTGCGCGTCGGGAGAGGAGCCCTATTCCCTCGCCATGCTGCTCGCCGAAGCGCTGGGCAAGGACGCCTTCATCAACCGGGTGAAGATCTACGCCACCGATCTGGACGACGCGGCGCTGAACACCGCACGGCACGCCATCTACTCGCCGCGCGACGTGGAAAGCGTGCCGCCCCCGTTGCTGGAGCGGTATTTCGAGCGCACCAACAACCACTATGTCTTCCAGCGCGAGCTGCGCAAATGCGTGATCTTCGGGCGGCACAATCTGGTGACCGACGCCCCGATCTCGCGCATTGACCTGCTGGTCTGCCGCAACCTGCTGATCTATCTGGAAAGCGACACCCAGAACATCGTCCTGCCGCGCCTCCACTACGCGCTGACCAACGACGGCGTCCTGTTCCTCGGCAAGGCGGAAACCCAGCTCGCCCGCTCCAAGATGTTCGAGCCGGTGAACCTGAAGAGCCGCATCTTCCGCAAGGTGCCGCAGGAATGGCGGCGCAGCCTGGGCGGCAGCCTGACCATCGCGCCGGAACAGAACAGCCACCGGCAGAGCTTCCAGAGCCGGCTGATGGAAGGCATCGTGGACAGCAGCGCCACCGCCTATCTGTCGGTCAACGGTGACGGCATCCTCGTCTTCGCCAACGCCATGGCCCGGCGGTTGCTCGACGTGGGCGAGATCGACATCGGGCGCCCGTTCCAGGACCTGTCGATCTCCTACCGCCCGGCGGAGCTGCGCTCGCGCATCGAGGAGGTGCAGAAGACCGGGCGCGTGGTGCGCATCGAACACCAGGAGTTCGCCCGCCCGCCGGGCGAGCCGATGCGCCTGACCATCGAAATCTCCCTGCTCTACGGGCGCGACGGCAAGCCCTTCGCCACCCTGCTCGGCTTCACCGACACCAGCCGGCATTTCCAGGTGCAGCAGGAGTTGGAGGCCGCCCAGGAAAGTCTGGAGACGACGATCGAGGAACTGCAAAGCTCCAACGAGGAGCTGGAGACGACCAACGAGGAGCTCCAGTCCACCAACGAGGAGTTGGAAACCACCAACGAGGAACTCCAGTCCACCAACGAGGAACTGGAGACCATGAACGAGGAGCTGCGCTCCGCGAACGAGGAGCTGGAGGTCGCCAACGAGGAGTTGCGCCGCCAGGGCGAGGAGTCCGGGGAGTTCCGCCGCTACTCGGAATCGATCCTGCGCAGCATGGACGTGGGCATCATCGTCCTGGACCAGGATTTGCGCGTGCGCTCCTGGAACCGCTGGGGCGAGAACATGTGGGGCCTGCGCGCCGAGGAGGTGCAGGACGAGGAGTTCCTCGACCTCGACATCGGCCTGCCGGTGCACCGGCTCCGCCTCGACCTGGAGAGGGTCCTGCACAGCGAAGCGCCGCAGACGCCCGTCATGCTGAACGCCGTGGACCGGCGCGGCCGCGCGGTGACCTGCCGGGTCCGGCTCTCCCCGTTGCTGTACGAGGCGCGGGAGGCCCGCGGCGTCGTCCTGATCATCGAGGACGTGACCGAGCAGACGCGCAGCGAGGCTTTCGCCGGCTATCTTGGCCGGGTCATCGGCGAATCCCTGAACGAGGTCTATTTCCTGGACCCGTCCAGCTTCCGCTTCCTGCTGGTGAACCGCGGCGCCGAGACCAAGCTGGGCTACAAGCTGGAGCATCTGAAGCAGCTGGCCGTCCACGACCTGATGCCCGAGGTGCCGGCGGAGCGCTTCCGGGCGCTGGTGGCGCCCCTTCTCTCGGGAGACAAGGAGGAGGTGGTTTTCGAGACGGTGATGCAGGGCAGCCAGCGCGGCCCCCATCCGGTCGAGGTTTGTCTTCAGCATTTCGGCGGAGAGCAGCCGCCGATCCTCGTCGCCATCGTGCACGACACCACCGAACGCCAACGTCTCGGCGCGGACGGTGGCGAGACGGCGGAGGCGGAGTAAGGAGCCGAGTATAAGGGGGCGAGTCAGGGCCGGTCGGGCGCGCCGCCGATTCCGGGGTGAAAGGAAGGGCGAATCCACTCCTCGCCGAGGAAGCGGATCAGTACCTCCGCGCGCTCGTGCGCCTCGCGCCCGGCCTCGTCCCACCGCTTGGCGGACAGCGCCTGTCCCATGCCCTGCGCCGTCTCGGCGAGGCGCCGGCACAAGGCGGCTCGTTCGTTCAAGGCCCGCAGCGCCACCTCGAACGCCTGTTCCATCCTGTGGAGCTGCGCCTCCTCCATGCTGTCGGCGCCGTAGCGGTGGCCGATGTGACAGGTGAAGTAGGGCAGCGTGTCCACCCTGGTCTCCCGGAGCGCCCCTCCGCAATCCGGGCAGGTCAGGGCGGCCGGCCTGTTCAAGTCGTATATGCCTTCCATGGGCGTCTCCTTGGATGCCGCGGGCGGTGTGGCGTCCGCATCGCGTTCCGCAACCAGCCGGACGAGCAGCGCCCCCATGGCCGCCGCCGCCACGCAGTGATCGACCGCAACGTGGTCGAGCGCGCTGCGCGGCATGCCGGGATACCGCGCGTCCACGGGGTCCTGCACCACGGCGACGCCGCCCCGCCGCTTGATCTCCGCAAGGCCCGCCGTGCCGTCGTTCAACGACCCCGACAGGACCACGCCGATGACCGCCGGTCCGCAAGCCCGCGCGGCGGACCGGAACAGCGGGTCGACGGCGGGGCGGGTGCCGTTCTCGCGCGGCCCGCGCGACAGGCACAGGCGTCCGGACGGCTCCACCACAAGATGATACCCCGGCGGCGCCACATAAATGCGGCCGCATCGGAGCGCCTCCCGGTCTGTGACATGGCTGGCCGGAAGCGGCCCGGCCCGGTCGAGGACGGACGGCGCGGCGCTGGGCCGGTCCCCGATGTGCAGGACGACACACACCGCCGCGCGCAGCCCGCCCGGCAAGCCGCCGACCAGGGCCTCCAGCGCCTCCAGCCCACCCGCCGACGCGCCGACCACGATCAGGGCATTGTCCGTCATGATGCCCCAGCCTTTGCCCGTTTCGCATCGGCTGGAGTTCGTCCCATCAATCCTCTCCTTCCCCGGCCAGGCTGCCCGCCAATTCCTGCCCCTGCTTCGACAGCACCTCCTTCAGCATCGCCACGGTCCGCTCGGCCTCCTGCGCCGACCGGGTCCAGTTGGCCTCGACGGTGGGGTGTCCATGTTCGCGGGCCCGCTCGGCCAGGCGCCGGAACATGATGGCGCGGTCCTGGTGGGTGCGCAGGGCCACCCAGATGGCCTGCTCGATCGACTCCCGATGCGACTCCGCCAGCGTCGCCGGACCGTAGGCGTGGCCGACCTTGCAGCGGAAGCGCAGCAGCGTCCCATCCTCGATCTCCACCAGATTGCCGCCGCAATCGGGGCAGCTCAGCGTGCTCGGCTTGCCGACGGCGGCGGTGAGTTCCGGCACCGCGTCGAACTCGTTCTCCGGGACGCGCGCCTCCATCGCGATGTCGTCGGGCACCGGCACCGGGGGGCCGGACGGCTCATTCAGCAGGCGGCCCAGCAGCGCCGGCAGGTCGGACAGCGGGGCGCAGGCGTCCACGGAGACGTACCGCATGGCGTTGCGCGGCATGTCCGGCCATTCGGCGTCGTCCGGATCCTGGACCAGCGTCAGCCCGCCGCAGCGCTTCACGGCGCGCAGCCCGGCGGTTCCATCGTCCAGCGTGCCGGTCAGGATCAGCCCCACCGCCCGAACCCCATAGGCGACCGCCACCGACCGGAACAGCGGGTCGATGGAAGGCCGGCAGCGGTTCTCCCGCGCGCCGCGGCGCACCAGGGCGCAGCCGTCCTTGACGAGGAGATGATGATCCGGCGGGGCGACGTGGATCCAGCCCTCCCGCACCGGCTCCCCATCCTCGGGATGGAAGGCGGGAAGCCAGCCGGCGCGCGACAGCAGAACCGGCAGCACGCTGTGGGTGGCACCGATGTGCTGCACGACGAAGACCGTGGCCGTCACGTCGCGCGGCATGGCCGCGAACAGCCTCCGCAGGGCGGTGATCCCACCGGCGGAAGCTCCGATGGCCAGAACGTTCCTCTTATCCATGATTTGGAAACAACAGTTTTTGCATGCATGACGACAACATCCCGGTGGCCGGGAAATTCCGGCTTTCGTCTTATTACTTTTCCACGCGCGCACTGTTGAGTGGCCTGTGCAATCATTCGTTCCCGACGGGAGGGGGGAAGCGTGGGGAAGTCGGCATCCATCCGCACAGAAGGCGATACGCGCGATCCCGAGCGCGAAGCGTTGCTCCGGCGCATCGCAGAGCTGGACCGGAGCCTGGAACAGGCCCTGGTGACGGCGGAGGACGCGCAGGAGGAAGCCCGCCTTCTCGCCGCCGACCGGATTCAGATGGAAGAGGAGATGACCGCGCAGCGGCAGGAGATCGCCGCGTTGCGCGAACGCCTCACCCTATCGGAAACCCGCCGCGCGGAGCTGCTCGACGCCCTGGCGGACTCCGACCAGCGCTTGAACACGCTCCGCCGGGACGAAAGCCATTTGTCGGAGGAACTCCAGACCTCCTACGAGGAGCTTCAGGTCCTCACCGAGGAGTTGGAGCAGGCCAACGCCGACCTGGAACTGCGGGTCGAGGAGCGCACGGCCCAGCTCGCCGAGAGCGAGCGGCGATTCCGCACCCTGTTCGAGGCGATGGACGAGGGGTTCCTTCTCGCCGACGTCCTGTTCGACGGCGACCGGCCGGCGGATATCCTCCATCTGGAGATGAATCCCGCGGCGCAGCGCATGGCGGGGGAGGATTACGTCGGGCGGCGGCTGCGCGAGATCAGTCCGGCCTTCGAGGATCACTGGTACGAGGTGTTCGGCCGGGCCGCCCGCGACGGCGAATCGACGCGGACGGAGCTGTACGCCGGTCCGCTGGAGAAATGGCTCAGCTTCTACGTCTTCAAGGTCGGCGCCCCCGAGCAGCGCCGCATCGCCGTGATCTTCCGCGACGTGACCGAGCGCAAGCGGACGCAGGAGCAGCTGAAGCGCGCCAAGGAAGCCGCCGAGACGGCGAACCGGGCCAAGACCAAGTTCCTCGCCGCGGCCAGCCACGATCTGCGCCAGCCGATCCAGGCGGCGGCCCTCTACGCCCACGTCCTGCTCGGTTCGGTCGGCGCCGACCCGATCGCCCAGGAATCGCTCAACCGGCTGAAGGCGTCCATCGACAGCCTGAACGGCATGCTGAGCGGGCTTCTCGACCTGTCCCGGCTGGAGGCCGGCGTCATCGAGGTGTCGGTCACAGACTTCTCGCCCGCGGCCCTGATGACCCGTCTGGCCGAGGAGTTCCGCGGCGTGGCCGAGGCCTCGTCCATCGAGCTGCGCTGCCGGCCCAGCCGTCTGGCGGTGTGCACCGATCCGCATCTTCTGGAACGGCTGCTGCGCAACCTGCTGTCCAACGCCATCGCCCATGGTCGGCCGAAGGGAACGGACGCCAAGGGGCGCGTGCTGGTCGGCTGCCGCCACCGGGCGGACGGGGTCGAGTTCCAGGTGTGGGACAACGGGCCGGGCATTCCCGAGGACGCCCGCGAGGCCATCTTCGAGGAGTTCCGCCAGCTCAACAACCCGGAGCGCAACGCCACCCAGGGCTTCGGGTTGGGGCTGTCCATCGTGTCGCGCATCGCCCACCTGCTGGGGGCGGAGGTGAAGCTGCGCTCGTGGGTCGGGTCGGGTTCGGTCTTCTCGGTGACGGTGCCCTACGCCCGCAAGCCGGACACCGGCGCCGCGGCGGTGCCGGCCGTCCGCCGGGAGCCGCGGCTGAAGGGACGAACGGTGCTGCTGGTCGAGGACGACGAGCAGGTCCGCCGCAGCATGACCATGATGCTGAAACGCTGGGGTCTGCGCGTGGTCGCCGTGTCCTCGGCGGGGGAACTGGCCGCGACGCTGCCCAGCCTGCGGCGCCCCCATGTGGTGCTGACCGACTACCGTCTGCCGGGCGGCGACTCCGGACGCTCGGTGGTCGAGCTGGTGCGCCAGCGCTGGCCGGTGCCGGGAATCATCATCACTGGGGACACCGCACCGGAGCGGTTGCGCGAGGCGATGTCGCTCGGCTGCCGCCTGCTGCACAAGCCGGTGCTGCCCGCCGATCTGGCCGGGGCGCTGGGCGAGGTGTTGCCCTCCTGATCTTGCCATCCTGGGGTTGCGTGCCGGCGCGAGGGTGCGACCAATGGTCCCTTGCTCCTTCGGCTTAGCCCGATTAGCCTAACCCCTTGCTCGGATAAAGGGGTTCGCCCGGAACATGCCGGCTTTGTTTGGAAGCATCGGACGCAGGCTGGGCCGCGCCGCCGTGATGGCGGGCGGGATCGCTTTGCTTCTGCAGCTTCTCGGCTGGGCCTTCCTGATTCCGGTGGCCAACGCCGCGACCGGCGAAACGGTCATGATCTGCACGCCGCAGGGCATGGCCTCCATCACCCTCCCCGACGGCCCACCTCCTGAGTCCCTGCTTCCGGCCCCGCCCCCGGACAGCAAGCCCACGCTGTCCATGGGCGAGGACTGCCCGGTCTGCGGGCTGGTCGCCGGCCTCACCGCGCCGCCGCCGCTTCTGACGGTGGTGCTGCCGGTCTCCGTCGTCGCCCACAGCTCCATCGGGCTGCCCGGCCAGCACATCGCCGCCGGCTGGTTCCTGTCGCGGTTGAAGGCCCGAGCGCCCCCGGCCCTCGTCTGACCATTCTCGGCACGCGCCCCGTGATCGCCGCGCCCGGCTGTTGAGCCCGGCGGCGCGGCCCCCGCCCGTGCCCAACCTCATCCCCCACGCCAGCCTCCGCACCGCAACCCGCCGGTCGCGATCCCTTGCGCCGATTGTCGCGCGGATCGACGACCGGGCGGGACGGCACGGCTGCGCCGATCTTCCCTCGTCCGATTCGAGAACGAGCGCCCGATGATTCGCCTGTCCACCGCCGCCTCCGCGGCGAATGCCCTCCGCTTGTCCAACCGCCTCCTCGCCTCCACCGCCCTTCTGACGGCCATCCTCGCCGCTCTCGGCGCGCCGGCCGCAGCCCAGACCCCGCAGGCACTGCCCGCCGTCCCGGTCGAGACGGACACCGCGCCCGCCGTCGCGGCGCCGGACAAGGGGCTGTCCCGGCCGCTCGGCACCGGCACGCTCGACGCCGCCGAAATCGCCAGCCGCCGCCTCGCCAGCCCGGACGCCGCGGCGCTCCTGCGCAGCCTGCCCGGCGTGTCGCTCTACAGCGCGGGCGGCTTCTCCAGCCTGCCGGCGCTGAACGGTCTGGCCGACGACCGCGTGCGCGTCCAAGTCGACGGCATGCCAATGACCGCCGCCTGCGCCAACCACATGAACGCGCCGCTGTCCTACGCCGACCCCTCCATCATCGGCGCGATCGAGGCCATTGCCGGGGTTACCCCGGTCAGCAAGGGCGGCGACAGCATCGCCGGCACCGTCTCGGTGACCAGCAAGCCCGCCGTCTACGCCCAGCCCGGCGAGCCGATCCACGGCGAGGGCAGCCTGTCCACCGTCTACCGCTCGAACGGCAACGGCACCACCCTGTCCGGCACCGCCACCGCGGCGACCGAGCGGTTCAGCCTGCGCTACAGCGGCGCCTGGAGCCGGGCGGACGACTACAAGGACGGCACCGGGGACAAGGTCCGCTCCACCCTCTACAATGTGCAGAACCACGCGCTGTCGGCCAGCGCGCGCAAGGACGGACACGAGATCACCCTGTCCGGCGGTTACCAGTATTCGCCCTATTCCGGCTTCGCGAACCAGCGCATGGACATGACGCTGAACCGCGGCACCACCCTGAACGGCCGTTACAAGGGCGAGTTCGACTGGGGCACGCTGGACGGCCGGGCCTTCTGGCAGCGCACCGTCCACGCCATGAACTTCCTGCACGACAAGGGCGGCGCCGACCGCGGCGGCATGCCGATGAACACGGATTCGCACGAGATGGGCTACGCCGTCTCGGCGGAGGTGCCGCTGTCGGCGCAGGACACGCTGCGCGTCGGCAACGAGCTGGTCCGCTACCGCATCGACGACTGGTGGCCGCCGGTCGCCGGGGCGGCGATGATGTCGCCGCTGACCTTCGTGAACCTCAACGACGCCCGGCGCGACCGGCTGGGCACCTTCGCCGAATGGGAGAAGCGCTGGACTCCGGCCTGGACCTCGCTGCTCGGCGTGCGCAACGACGTGGTGTGGATGGAGAACGGGCCGGTCCAGCCCTACTCCTGGGCCAACACGATCGGCATGGGCATGATGGGCATGGCGAACCCGGACGCCGCGGCGGCGCGGGCCTTCAACCGGGGCGACCGCTCCAAGACCGACGTGAACATGGACGCCACGGCGCTGCTCCGCTTCGCGCCCTCCGCGTCGGAACGCTACGAGCTGGGCTTCGCCCGCAAGACCCGCTCGCCCAACCTGTACGAGCGGTTCGCCTGGGGCTCCGGGGGCATGTCCTCCACGATGATCGGCTGGTACGGCGACGCCAACGGCTATGTCGGGAACCCGGACCTGAAGCCGGAAACCGCCTACACGGTCGGCGCCACCGCCGCGTGGCAGGACGCCGGGGCCAAGCGCTGGTCGGTCAAGGTCACGCCCTATTACTCGCACGTCGAGAACTTCATCGACGCCGACCGCGTCGGCACCCTGTCGAACGGCTTCGTCCAGCTGCGCTTCGCCAACCACACCGCGGAGCTGTACGGCATCAACGCCGAGGGCCGCAGCATCGTCCACCAGGACGAGCGGCTGGGCGAGTTCACGGTGGGCGCCGTGGTCCGCTACGTCCGCGGCCGCAACCTCGACACCGGGCGCGACCTCTACCACATCATGCCGCTGAACGGGACGATCGACCTCGGCCACCGGCTGGGCGGCTGGAGCAGCGTTCTGGAATTCCAGATGGTCGGTCGGAAATTCCTGGTCGATTCCGGGCGGAACGAGCCGGAAACCCCCAGCTACGCCCTGGTCAACCTGCGCACCAGCTACGTCTGGGGCAACCTGCGCGCCGACGTCGGGATCGAGAACCTGCTCGACGCCCACTATTACCTGCCGCTGGGCGGCGTCGATTACGGCGACTTCCGCGCCAGCGGCAACCGCCAGCCGATCGGCGCCCTGGCCGGCATGGGGCGGTCCTTCAACCTCGGCCTGACCATGGCCTTCTGATGGAGGCCGGCTGACGAGGCCCGCGCCTTGCGCGCGATCCGCCTGCACGGGCGTCCCCCGCCGGCCCGCCGGCCGCTGGGGGCGCTCGCCCTGTCCGGGACGCTGCACGCCGGCGTCCTGGCCGTCCTCCTGGCCGCCGCCGGAGCGGCCCCTGGCACGGTCGCGGAGGAGACCGGCGCCGTCAGCCTCAACGACACCGTCACTCCGGTGATCGAGGTGATGCTGGTGGCGTCCGAGGCGGACAGCGGCCCGCCGCCGGCCGCGGAGCCCGAACCGGAGCCCGAACCGGAGAGCGAGCCGGAGGTGATGCCGGTGCCGCCACCGGTG